>NZ_KB889965.1:1617691-2322586 GCF_000372865.1 Methylosarcina fibrata AML-C10
TCTATTTGTCTTGATAAATGCCGACCGCTTATTTCGGTTCTTCCTTGGACTTCTCGGGCGGGGTCGTTTCTTTCGGCTGATCGGCGGCCGCTCCCGCTTCCGTACCGGGCTTGACGACTTCGGCTACGGCCTCCTTGGCTTTCTCTGCCGCATCGGCCGCAGCGGATTTGGTAGCGTCGGCCGCATCGGCTGCGGCTTCTTTCGTTTGCTCGACCGCCGCGGCTCCGGCCTCTTTGGCGCTCTCTACGGCTTGGGATGCCGCCTCGCCGGCAGTGCTTGCAGCACTTTTCGCCGCTTCGGCCGCTTCAGTAGCCGCACCTTGCGCCGCGGGCGCGGCTTCCTGAGGCGCATTCGAAGCCGCGGTTTTGTCTTCCGACTTTTCACAGCCCGCCAACAACGCCAGCCCAATTAAACCGGATGCAATCAACTGTGTAGTTTTCATGTGTCGTTATCCTCAATTAGTTATTCTATTGTTTGAATTGCGAAAGAACTGTCACGAACAATAACATACCAATAAACTTTAAATATTTCTAATAAAGTTTCAATATTTATGATATTTCCCCCTTCAAAAAAATAGACTACGGTTTGTCTCACCTCAGTCGAAACCGGCTTCTTCAATGTTCATCGCGTTAAAAACGTCCGTTGAGAAGTCAGATAAGAGCTCTGAAAAAGCCACGTCTCGCTCGGTTTCAAAATGGGGAAAGCCCCCGGCAGACGCGCCGGCTCTTGAAAACGGCTTTGCTGGAAACGCTCAGGCCGCGCCGCAGCAACGCTTGTACTTTTTGCCGCTTCCGCAGGAGCACGGGGCGTTCTTGCCGAGATTGGTATTCAGCCCGACTTTGGCGATCGATTTCACTACGCCGTCCAGATAATACCAGCGATTGGCGTTTTTTATAAACCGGCTGATTTCGTGCAGCGCGTATTCTTCGCCCTCCTGGATGAAATAGGCCTTAAACTCGACCAGCCCTTTGCCGTCTTTAGCGCCGCCTTTTTTGGTCTCGATAATTTCCAGTTTATGCCATTCGGCTTTTTCCCTGGAAAAATCGATCGTCTCGGGACATCGGCCGGCATCCCAGGTATTCGAAAGATAATCGGCGTTCCGCATGGCATAGGCGGTAAAACGCGAACGCATCAACGATTCGGCGGTAACGGGCAAAGTTTGGCCGGAATGGAACAGCCCGCAGCATTGACCGTAAGCCAAACCGGAGCCGCACAGGCAGTCTTCGGAAAAATCAGTCATCATCAAAAAATATCGTCATTCCCGGCTTCAGCTTTGAATAAAGCAACCGGGTTCTAGTACCCACGTAACGTATTAAGAATACCGCTGCAAATAACTTTTCTCATGGCTTCCACGCTCTGCGTACCCATAGGGCATTAAGATGGGAACCGCGATGAAGTTATTGGTGACCCTATCCAAAACGGGAGCCGCCGCATCAAAAATACTCGGAAAAAGAGTTCATAATTTTTCAATGCATTGTAATTGATGAAAATTTGAAGCTCAATCGCTTCGGTGATATTTGCAATTCAGCCGCTAATGACTGCCGGAGGCGAATTGAGGTATCAAGACCGTCCTGGCCTTAATGAAATAGGTAAATTTATCAGCTTTGAGATTCGATTTTATTACCGTGATTCGTCCGGTAATTTTTGCAACGAACGAGAAATATTTACAGGATAAACCTGAGTCAGCAGAAATGATTTACCGGCAGGAATTAATAACCTAATGATTTTCAATACTTTTCAAATCAAATAGCATTTTGGCCTACAAATTGCTTTAAATTGAGGCATCGACTTTAAATAACTTACTATTTTAATAAAGATTCGACGGGTTTCGGCGATGATTTGGGTTGAGCCGATTGCGTGAAGCGCTATTAACCAACTCTCAGTCCGGCCGATCAGAAACCTGCGAGTGTTCTCATCAGTTGTTCATGGGACATGTCTGATGGACATAACGCTGTTCCTTCTTTAGAAGAGGCCAAACCTTATGCCTAGACACAACTTATTGATTAACGCCTTGCCCGACGAGGTGTTCGACCGGATCCGGCCGCACCTGGAACCGGCGCCGATGCCGACGGGCGAAGTGCTGTACGAATCCGGCGATGCCTTGTGTTACGCCTATTTTCCCACGACCAGCATCGTCTCCCTGCTGTACGAGCTGGAGAACGGCTCGTCGGCCGAAATCGCGGTGGTCGGCAACGAAGGGATGATCGGAGTCGCTCTGTTGACCGGCGGCGGCACCATGCCCCACCGCGCCGTGGTGCGCAGCGCGGGCGACTGCTACCGCTTGAAAGGCAGTTTGTTGAAGAACGAATTCAATCGGGACGGCGTGCTGCACCAATTGCTGCTGCATTACATCCAGGCGTTGCTGACGCAAATCTCGCAGACGGCGGTGTGCAATCGCCATCATTCGATCGACCAGCAGTTGTGCCGCTGCCTGCTGTTGAGTCTGGACCGGCTGCCGTCCAATGAGGTGGTCATGACTCAGGAACTCATCGCCAACATGCTCGGCGTACGACGGGAAGGCATCACCGAAGCCGCCGGAAAATTGCAGGAAGCCGGCTTGATCCGCTACAGCCGCGGGCATATTACGATCGAGCACCGGGAGGGTCTGGAAGAGCGGGTGTGCGAATGTTACACCGTGGTCAAACAGGAGTTCGACCGATTGTTGCCTTGCCGTTGTCCGCTCAATCCCGCCCGCTCCTCTCTGGCCCTGGCAAGAGCATGATCCCGAAGACCGGGACCGGCGCGTTATGAAGGAATTGGGAGTCTTGTGGTTCTTTCTCTTCCATGATCCATGGACCACAGACAAAAGCCGCTAGCGGCTACGACCGTGGGTTGGCGCCCACCTGAATATTTGAGTTTTGAAAAACATCGGTTTGAACGTCTCGGCAATTGTTTAAAGCGTTCGGGGGGTTGATATGAAATTCTGGCAATTTTTGGCTAGCTTCTGGATCTTCTCAGGTATTTTTCTAATGACGGACACGGCAGAATCCATTGCGCATATGATGGGCTTTAATGATCATCAGGCCTCCGTTTCATCGGTAAAAACTCATTCGCCCGTGGCGCTCTGTGACTTTTTGATCAGGAGTTCGGGCACGACCGTCACAGCAACATGGCGTCAGTCCGTCGAAGCGTGGCAGCCCAGCGACTTGTCGCAAGCCGGGTATTGTACAGAGCAGCAGCCCAGCGTCCGTACGTTCACGGCGCGCTTGAGAGGCTACCGTAAATTGCCCGGACCGGATCCGGCTGCCTGGACGACGGCGCCGATTCAATCGGCCGCCGCCGGGATCACGGTCTTTGCCCAGGCCCGGCGCCCCTCGGCATGAAAGTATCGGAGTCGGCAGTTATCCGGGCACGGAGGGGTTATCGGGTCTGGCCTTTAATTTGTTGTAAAGCGTCTTGACACTGATGCCGAGCATTTCCGCCGCCGCTTCCTTATTCCCCGAGCAATACTCGAGCGTCACATCGATGAGCCTGTTTTCCATCTCTGAAATAGTCATCCCGGCGGTGATTTCCCTGCCTCTTTTTGACTTGGCGCCGACCGGCAGAGGACAAGCATCCAGTATGCATTCGGCCGTGATTTCGTCATCCGCCATAATATACGCTCGATGCAGGGCATTTTTCAGTTCCCGTACGTTGCCCGGCCAGTGATAGCTGTTCATTTTTTCGTAGGCATCCGGAGTCAAGGTCTTTTTCTTCTTTTCCGATCGGCACAAGTCTTCCAGGAAAAAACTGGCCAGAATGTCGACGTCGCCTTTACGGTCTCTTAAAGGCGGCAGGCAGAGTGGAAACACCTGAAGCCGGTAAAGCAAATCTTCTCTGAGTTTGCCTTCTTCAACGGCCTCCATGGGGTCGCGATTCGTTGCGGAAATAATGCGGACGTCGGTCTGCACCAGCGTGTTTCCGCCGACCGGCAAAAAAGCGCCCGTTTCCAATACCCTCAATAGCTTGGCTTGCATTTCGATCGGCATTTCAGTGACTTCATCCAGAAATAAAGTGCCGCCCGAGGCCTGTTCGAAATAACCTTTACGATCTTTCGTCGCGCCGGTAAAACTGCCTCTTTCGTGCCCGAAAAGTTCGCTTTCAATCAACTGCGGAGAAATGGCGCTGCAGTTGATGGGCAAAAACGGATTTTTTCGCCGGGTACTTAAGTCATGAATGGTCTGCGCGACCGCTTCCTTTCCGGTACCGCTTTCGCCGATGATCATCACCGAGGCGATCGAAGGAGCGACTTTGGCTATCTGGTCGTACACTTCCTGCATGGGTTTCGAAGTGCCCCACAGCTTGCCGAAGCGTCCCAGGTTTCTCAACTCCTTGCGCAGTTGATCAATTTCATCTTTCAGATCCCCGGTTCTCGGAATCTTGGCAAGAATATTTTTCATGCGCTGCAAACTGACCGGTTTGGTTAGATAATCTTTAAAGCCAAGGCGCAACGCTTCGACCGAAGTTTCCAGGCTGGCGAATCCGGTCATCAAGATCATTTGTACATTGGCCGGCGCCGGCTCCTCGCCGAAGATTTCCAGACCTTTGCCGTCAGGCAACATCAAATCGGTCAGGATAACGTCGGGCATGCGTTTTTCAATTTCCGCTCTCGCTTGCGCCAGGTTGGCGGCGGCGGCAACGACAAACCCTTCTTTCGCAATGATATGTTTCAGCGCCATGGCCGAATCGACGTCGTCATCAACTATCAGTATGAAAGGCATGATATCAATAGGCATTCATGTGTTTAACTTAAAGGCAGACCGACATGGAAAGTTGTGCCCAGGTTGATGCCGGGACTCTCGGCACGAATCGTTCCATCATGCAATTCAACCAGTTGCCTGGCTATGGTCAGACCCAATCCCAAGCCGGTATTATTTCCATAGCTATGAGTCGGCGCCTGCAAGTAACGATCAAATACGTAAGGCAATAGTTCCGCCGAAATACCGATGCCGTTGTCACATACGGTAATCTCGGCATAAGGCTTATCCTTGTCCCCGCGGCGGTCGGCTCGAATCTTGACCCGGCCGTGTTCCTGGGTAAATTTGATGCTGTTGCTGATCAGATTGCTAAAAATTTGTTGCAAGCGATCCGGGTCCGCCTGCAGGATAAGTTCGGCGGCGTCATGAGAGAACGACAAAGCGATGTGCTTCTTGTCCGCGACCGGTTGCTGAGCCGTCACGATGTCCTTCAATAAATCGACAAGATTCACGGTTTGTTTGTACAGCTTGATCGTCCGGTTTAAACCGCGGGTAAATTCAACCAGATTGTTCAATATATAGCTCTGCTGCCGGATGGACCGCTCCAGGGCCTCGATGCCGGTCTTAAGGGTTTCCGGATCGGTATCCGGCGATTTGAGGATGTCGATCCACAAGAGCATCGAATTGATCGGGCCGCGCATCTCGTGAGATACCATGCCCAAAAATTCGTCTTTACTTCGGTTGGCGGCTTCGGCCTGCTTGCGGGCTTCCAGGGCGAGGGCCAACGACAACCTTTCCTGTTCGTGTTTTTTTACTGCACAAACGTAACGAATGGCTCGGTCAAGAATTCGGCTGTTGATTTCCGCCTTCACCAGAAAATCACTGGCGCCTTCCTGCATGGCGGTTAAATCGATCTGTCGGTCGGAATGTTCGGTCAATAAAATCATCGGCACATTCAAACCTTCGGACAGAACTTTGCGGATAATCTCGATACCCGTCGTTCTTCCCAGGCGGTAATCCAGAAGACAAACATCGTAATCGTTTTTAAGGTAAACCAGTCTGGCCAGAGCGTCTTCGGCGTTGTCAACCCATTCCAGCTCATAATCGGTGTGCTCGATTTCGGCAAGTAAATCCCGAGTGATAACGAAGTCGTCTTCGTCGTCTTCAACTAAAAGAACACGTAAAGGGCGCAATGGATTTTCCCGAACATGACCTTACGACAACAACGCGTACTCCACCCAGTATTTTTTAATTGTCGTCATTGCGGACACCATGTCTTCAAAGGTCACTGCCTTTGTTATGTAAGTATTGGCGCCGATGTCGTAACACGCGGAGATATCCTCCGGCGCCGTCGACGTGGTAAAAACGACCACCGGAATCTTTCGCAGCAGGCTATCGGATTTGATTTCTTTCAGGGCTTCCCGGCCGTCTTTTTTCGGCATGTTCAAGTCGAGCAGAATAAGATCCGGTATCCGCCAGTTTTTGAAGTCCGCGAATTTTCCGCGCCGATTGAGATAGTCCATCAGGTCTTCGCCATTCTCGACAAAACTGATGTTCTGGCTGGAAAACTTCGCTTCGTTCAACGCTTCTTCAATCAATAGCCGGTCGTCGGCGTCGTCATCGGCAAGCAGTATGACGTTGACGTGCCTGTTTTTGCTTTGATGGTTCATAAATTCAAGCCTATGAGATCATTAAAAATGAGTATGGATGTAAGGATTTCTTGATTTTTTATTGCTGTAAAAAATCTTGTAGCTTAAATTTAAAAGCCGATAAGCTTTAATATGTCCCGATCAAGAAATAAATCAGCCAACATTGAAAGTGGGCATTGCATAATCTTTGTTTATTTATCGTTTTTGCAATAATCCGGACCACGAACTCTACCGTTCGGATAGCCGGGCATAGTCCGTTCAACGGCTTTTTTCGCTTTTGTTCGAAATCCGGATCCGCAAAAACGGACGATTCCGATCAATAATCTCCTCTTGCGTGCAGCCTGTGTCAACTGCTCATTGGCGCATTCGGCAAAAATTCCATAAAAATTTCCATAACTTGATTAAGAGATTGAGTTAATTTCACCGAATACGTTCATAGTTTTCTACGTGCCGCGTATTGTGCATGGGGATTTTAGCTTGCAACCTCCGACTCTTGCAGGGCAGGAAAGCCGATCAAAAAGGTTGTCCCCTGCCCTGAAGGCGCCGGCATAATCCGGATAAAGCCTTGATGCCCTTCGATTATTTTCCGGCAAACGGCAAGTCCGATGCCTGTCCCTTCGTACTCATTTTTGGTATGCAGGCGCTGAAAGGGTTTAAAAATTTTTTCCTCGTATTGCGGATCGATGCCTATGCCGTTGTCGGTGACGGCAATTTCATAAAATTCCGGCGGCGGTTTTCCTGTTTCAAAACCGGTCTGGTTGTGCCAGTTGACCGTGATTTTAGGCGGTACGTTCGGTTGATGGAATTTCAGTGCATTACTTAAAATGTTTTGTAATAACTGTCTCACCTGAACAGGATCCGCCTGTATTTCCGGCAGGTTGCCGATGCAAATTTGCCCCTGGGTCACCTCAATGCTGCCTTCAAGATCGCTGATGACTTCATCCACCTGCTCATTGAGGTCTATGAAAACTTTATTAACCATCAGGCTGCTTGAGGACACTCTGGAAAACTGTAGCAGGTCGTTAATGAGGGTATGCATCCGTTTCGCAGCCTTCTGCATGCGTTCAAGATAATCGCGCGACGTTTCGTCCAAAGCCGCGCCCGATCTGGTTTTCAGGCGGTCGCCGAAGACCTGGATCTTGCGCAGAGGCTCCTGCAGGTCGTGCGAAGCAATGTAAGCAAACTCCTGCAGCTCCCGATTGCTTCTTTCCAGTTCTTGCGTTCGGTCTCCGACTTTTTCTTCAAGAGCGTCTCGCGCCTGCGCCAACTCCTCAATCAGATCTTGTCGACGGCGCAGATCGACGTAGATCAGGTAATATGAAAAAATGATCAGTGCTGTCGTCAAGGCTGCGCCAATAAACAGACCCCGTAACGCGAAATCCTTGCTATGGATCGAATCCTTCCGCCGATCTTTCAACAACTGTTTTTCACTCTGACTGATTTTTTCGGAAAGCCGGTTGATGTCGTCGTTGATTTCGAATTCGGCCTGTTGAATCAGAGCTGGCGTGGGTACTTTATATCCGTTTTTTTTAAAGATCGCTATCGTGTCCTGAAATTCCTGCTTTCGCTTGTCCACGAGATTTCTCAGGGTGTTAACTTCTTTTTTCCGAGAGGGGTTGTCGGCAACTAGAGCGGCAAGTTGGTCGCCATGTTTCTCGATCTCGTTCAACGCGTCGTAGAATTTATCCAGATACCGACTGTCGCCGGTAATGATATAGCCTCTTTTTCTGCTTTCCGCAGCCCTGACGTCGGCAAGAAACTGCAAATTCTTTTCGATCACTTCTTGGGTATGAAGCACCCAATTGTAATCCTCGATAAGCCCGCTGATTGCTTTGTAAGAGATAAGGGTCGTGGCGATCAGGCAGCAAAAAATCAAGACCAGCGTCCATACGGAAGAAGACCTGACAAGCTGATAGGCTACTGGATTCTGCCTGGCCATTTTTTTCTCTGTAAGCGGAAAAATCTGACTCATTGATTTACATCAAGGAGAAATAAGAAGCGTGAAAGCCCGCCGCCAATCGGTTTGACTCCATGTGAGCAGGAGATGAAATGGAATTGAGCGATGGACTGAGAGTGATTCTAAAAGGTCATTCGGGACGGGACAAGTGACGATCGGATTTGTTTTGCCGGCATGCCGTCGGCTTGACAATGCCGTTCGGCCAAATCCAGAATCGAAAGAAGCGTTTTCCCGCATCCGTAATGAATAATAATCAAATCTTTGAAAATTATAAACAATTATTTCATCGGGACTTTTATCCCAGTTATACACAAATCCTGTGGACAACTTTGTGGATTAATTGTTCTGTCAGCCGCTTAAGTACGGTTTTTATTACATTTTTATTAAATTGGCTAAAAAGGAAGCATATTCACAACCTATTTGTAATCAATAACTTAAGTAATGACAATGAATCAGGACGACTTCAGGTCCGGCTTGATAAGTCATTGATTCCGGCTGTGCATAATTAATATTGGATCAATACCATTTTCCGAATTCTGCGCATTCAATCAATTTTTTCCATTCTCTACGTCCGTTACGTTAGAGAGCGGGTAAAGCGCTTGAAATAATCGATACAATGATCCCGACGGGACTTTTGTCCCAGTTATACACAAATCCTGTGGATAACTTTGTGGATTACTTGTTCCATAAGCGGCTTACTTACGGTTTTTATTATCATTTTGTTAAATTGAACAAAAAGAAATCAATTCAAAATAACAATATAATCAAAAGCTTAATTCCTATCCAGAAATTTCGGGCGGTTTCGGCTCCGCTTTGCTAAGTCATTGATTCCGGCTGTGCACAATGACTATTGAAGCCCTATCCTCTACTTCATGCGGCATATGTTTTACTTCAACCTCTTTCATCCCAGGCTTTTTCCAGCCGTTTTGCCGACACCGGGTAAGCGGTCTTCAATTGCTGGGCATAAAGCGAGACCCTGAATTCTTCCAGAGCCCAGCGGAACGGGTCGAGTTCCGGTATCACGCTCTCTTTTTTCGACTTTTTTTCGACATCCTGCCAGAAGCGGTTCGCATAGCGGCTGATTTCCTGATTTTTTTGCGGATCGTTGCTTAATTTGTCGAGACGATAGACGACCGCTTTCAGATAACGTGGAATCGCCTTGAGCTGCTCGTACGGCGTGTTGCGGATAAATCCGGCATAAATCAGAAAATTGAGCTGCTGGTTGACGTCGGCGGCCAGAGGATTGTTCTCATTCAGGCGTTGCAGCCGTGCTTTGACGTCGCCGTAAAGAGTCAGGACCTCCAGGGCCGTCTTCCCTGCTTCCTGGGCGGACGTCATCAGTTTTTCCTTGTTCTGCAGCAAGCTTTGCTCGAACGCCTGCTGACTGCGCAGGATTCGGCCTTCGACGAAGACATGATTGAGAATCAGGTACAGCATGTCCTCCTTATAGGATGCGCTCGGTTTATAGTCGAGAATGCCGTGTTTGGGCAGCCGGCTGTAAGTCAGTTCGGCCGCGGCCGATTGTGGCATGTTTTTCAAAAGATAAGTGCATTCCTTGCGCAACTGCAATTGAAACAACCGGATCAGACCGGCCCGATGCTGCTGCGCCGCCTTGCGCTCGGTATCGAACAGCCGTACGCCGACGGCATTGCCTTCATCGACGATCGCGGGATAGCCGATGAACGGCTGGCCGCGCTGCGTGAATTGCAAAGTGTCCGGCAGATCGTCGAAGGCCCACTGAATGCAGCCGGTGTAATTCAGCTCGTCCGCGGCCAGTTGGTCGAAGCTGTCGCCGGCGACGACCCCGTGTTTGGCCTGGAGTTTTTTCAGATCGCGGCCGTGATCGAGCAGCTTGCCCTGGTCGTCGACGATCCGGAAATTCATTTTCAGATGCTCGGGCAAAGACTCCGGATTCCAGGCATTCAACGGGATCGCCTCCCCGGTCAGCTTGCGCAGCCGGTTGCCGAGCCATTCGTAAAGTGAACCCTTGAAATCGGGCTCGATTTCAAGGCAGCGCTTGACTGTTTCCGGCACCGGCACGAAATGCTTCCGGATCGGCTTCGGCAACGATTTGACCAGCGCGATGCATTTTTCTTCGAGCATGCCCGGCACCAGCCAGTCGAACGGAGCTTGCGCAACCTGATTCAACTGGTGCACCGGAATGACTGCGGTCACGCCGTCCTCGTCGTGGCCGGGCTCGAAACGGTATTGCAATCTTATCGTCAGATTGCCGACCTTCCTGCTGTCCGGATAATCCCATTCGTTGACCGCATGATCCTGTTCCCGGGTCAGGTCTTCTTTAGTCAGAAACAGGAATTTTGGATTCTCGCGCTCGACCTTTTTCCGCCATTGATCGAAAGTGATGCCGTTGACGACCTCGGCCGGCAACTTCTTGTCGTAAAACTGGTACAGCCATTCCTCGTCCTCGACCAGATCGACCCGGCGGCCCTTGTGCTGAATGTAGCCGACCTCTTCGAGCAGTTTTTGATTGGCCAGGTAAAACGGCGCATTGCTGTGATAATCGTGGTCGACCAACGCCGAGCGGATGAAAATTTCACGCGCGGCTTTCGGATCGACATGTTCGTAAGGGACTTTTCGACCTGCCTGCAAAGTCAGGCCGAACAGCAGTGTGCGCTCGTACACCGCGCAGCGTGCCGCCTTTTTCTCCCAATGCGGATCGTAATAATTGCGCTTGACCAGATGCGCCGCGCACTCTTCGATCCATTCCGGCTCGACCTTCGCGACGGTCCGCGCGTAGACCTTGCTGGTCTCGACCTGTTCGGCCGCCATGATCCATTTCGGCCGCGCCTTGTGCTGGCCGGAGCCCGGAAAGATGAAGAACTTGAGTCCCCGGGCGCCGAGATATTCGTAAGTCTCGTGCCGGAAACCGATGTTCGAGAGCAGGCCCGGCAACAACGCGCGATGAATTTCAACATAGCTGGCCGGCACCGTATTCATTTTCAGGTTCAGATCGCCCTTGATCACCTGCATGATCTGCGCATGAATGTCGACCCATTCGCGCATTCTTATGTAGGAAAGAAAGTGTTCCTGGCAGTATTTGCGCAGCTTGTTGTTCGACAAGTGCTTTTTCTGCTCCTCGAAATCGTTCCAGAGATTGAGCAGGGTCAGAAAATCCGAATCCTCGTGGCGAAAGCGCGCCTGTTTCGCCTCGGCCTGCGCGAGCTTGTCGGCCGGCTTCTCGCGCGGGTCCTGAATGCTGAGCGCCGAGACGATGATCGCGACTTCGTGCAGCGCATGCTGCTTTTCGGCCGCGATCAGCATCCTTGCCAGGCGCGGGTCGGTCGGAAACTTGACCAACTGTTTGCCGATCTCGGTCAGCTTGCCCTGTTTGTCCAGCGCGTTGACTTCCTGCAGCACGGTCTTGCCGTCGCGGATCATTTTTTCCTCGGGCGGCTCGATGAACGGGAAATCCTCGATGTCGCCGAGATTCAGCGCGGTCATCTGCAGAATGACCGCCGAGAGGTTCGTGCGCAGGATTTCCGGCTCGGTGAATTCCGGCCGCGCCCGGTAGTCTTCCGGCGAATACAAGCGGATGCAGATGCCTTCGGCCACCCGGCCGCAGCGCCCTGCTCTCTGATTCGCGCTCGACTGCGAAATGCGCTCGATCGGCAGCCTCTGAATCTTGCTGCGGTGGCTGTAGCGGCTGATCCGGGCGTGCCCCGTATCGATCACGCCGCGGATGCCGGGCACGGTCAATGAGGTTTCGGCGACGTTGGTCGCCAGCACGATCCTTATCTTGCCGCCTTTCGGCTTGAAGACGCGCTCCTGCTCGCTGACGCTGAGCTTCGCATACAACGGCAGAATCTCGTACCGGCTCGGATGATGTTTTTTCAGCGATTCGGTCGTTTCCTTGATTTCGCGCTCGCCGCTCATGAAGATCAGAATGTCGCCGTGCAGGTCGCGTACCAGTTCGTCGACCGCGTCCAGAATCGCCTGCTGCAAATTGTCGCTGGTTTCGTCGTTCGCGGCTTTCTTGCCGTCCTCGTCCTGTTCGGTTTCCTCGACCGGCCGGTAGCGGATCTCGACCGGATAGGTGCGGCCCGACACCTCGATGATCGGCGCATCGAAAAAATGCCGCGAAAAACGCTCCGGGTCGATCGTCGCCGAAGTGATGATCAGTTTCAGATCGGGACGCTTCGGCAGCAGCCATTTCATGTAACCGAGCAGGAAGTCGATGTTCAGGCTGCGCTCGTGCGCTTCGTCGATGATGATCGTATCGTACTGGTTCAGGTACGGATCGTTCTGCGTCTCGGCCAACAGAATGCCGTCGGTCATCAGCTTGACCAGCGAATCGGCGTGGGTCTTATCGGTGAAGCGCACCTTGAAGCCGACCGATTTGCCGACGGGCTCGCCGAGTTCTTCCGCGATCCGGTCCGCGACCGTGCGCGCGGCGATCCGCCGGGGCTGGGTATGGCCGATGAAACCGCCGGCGCCGAGCCCGATCGACAGGCAGATCTTCGGCAGTTGCGTGGTCTTGCCGGAGCCCGTTTCGCCGCAAACGATGACCACTTGGTGGTTGCGGATCAGTTCGGCGATCTCGTCCTTCCTGCCGGTGACCGGCAAATCGGGAAAATTCAACGCCGGCACGCTGACCAGACGTTGCTTGCGTTTGGCAATCGAGTGCTCGATCTTCGATTGCAGCGCGGCGAGTTGGGCTTCCGGATTTTTACCTTTCTGGCATTCGCCGCGCAGCCGGTCGAGCTGGCGCTTGAAGCCGGGCCGATCCGGGTTCAGGCACTGGGGCAATTGGCGGGAAAGTTGCTTGAGAGTTTCAGGAAGGGACATCGAAACAGCCATTTAAAAAATGGCTTATTATACGCTAAACGGACGTTTCGAAAGCGAACGCAAACGGGCCGGCGTTTCATGCCGGCCGCGCGGCTGTCTTTAGGAGTCCATATGGTGCGCCTTGAGGCCCCAACTGAACAAATTGGAAAAGCGCTTGTTGCCCTGCCGCAAACGGGGCAGCAGCATCTGCATCCAGTGAAAGAGCAGATGAAATCCGATTTCGGGATGATTGTCGAGAAAATGCTTCAGCTTGACCGAATCGATAACGGCCAATTGGCATGGCACGATGGTTTTTATGGAAGCGCAGTGCGGTTCATTATCGAAAAAGCAGGAAAGTGCGAATTCTTCCCCTTCCACCAATTCGCACAATCCGAAGCACACATGCTGCGCCTCCGAAATTTTAATGTCGGTGCAAACCGAGACTTTGCCGTTCAGTATGACGTAAATTTCCTTGCCTCGGGTTCCTTCCGTAAAAACGAACCGATCGGCATCGTAATTTTTTCGATACCAGAATTCGCCTTCCATGAATTCGGGGTGCTCAAGGAGAAACTTTAGCGAACAGGAATGTGAGGTATCTTCCATAAAGATGTGCTCAGGAAGTCATTATACAGCCGCTTGACGGCGATCGAAGCGATTATCGTCTGTTTTTCGTGCTTTCGCAAATTTGCCGCAGGATGCCGAAGCCGTGCGCCGGAAAAGCCTCTTTTACCATGTCATTTTTCCGATCCCCGGACGCCTGAGCGGCGTTTTCGACTTCTTCCGGCCGGAGCGAAGAAACAAGCAGTCCGTATCGAAATGAACCGTCCCGCCCTTGCTTCATCTAATTTTTTAGCATGCAAGCCCTGCCGCCGGCGTTACAAAAAGGACTTGCCTTATCGGCCGAATTGAGGAATATAATGCAGTCAACTCAAGATGAATGTATTTCTCCGATCTTTGAACCATAACAATAACATCGAGGAAGCCATGAAATTTCTTGCCGTTCACCCAAGCCCGCTCATGTACACCCGGGTATTTTTGCGTCTCGAACCTTTGGGGCTGGAATTGGTCGCCGACACGGTCCGGCGTCTGGGCCACGAAGTGTATCTGATCGATCTGCAGGTCGAAACGCATCGGGATTTTTTACGAACGGTCGAGTCATGGCGTCCCGACGTCATCGCGTTTTCGTTGAATTATCTGGCCAACGTACCCGAAGTCGTCGATCTGGCCAAAATGGCCAAGGACCGTTTGCCGGATTGCTTTGTCTTTATCGGCGGCCACAGCGCCTCTTTTACCGCCGATGAACTGCTGGAGCACGGCGAAGGCCGGATCGATGCGGTGCTGAAGGGCGAAGGCGAGTCCGGCGTGCCTTTGCTGTTGCAGGCTCTGAAAGAAGACCGGAACAGCGTCCATACGCTGCCCGGCGTCGTCACCCCTCACGGCCGGGGCCCTCAGCCCACTTTCGTGCCGGATTTGAACAATCTCAGCCCCGCACGGGATCTGCTCCGTCATCGCCGCCACTATTTTCTCGGCATGCTCGATCCCTGCGCTTCGATCGAATTTTCCCGAGGCTGCCCCTGGGACTGCTCGTTCTGCAGCGCCTGGACTTTTTACGGCCGCAGCTACCGCGTGCTGAATCCCGACAAAGTGGTCGAAGAATTGCAGCAGGTCCGGGAAACCGGCGTCTTCATCGTCGACGACGTCGCCTTCATCCAGGACAAACTGGGCCTTGAGATCGGCGAAGCCGTCGCCCGCAAGGGCATCAAGAAGGAATATTATCTGGAGACCCGCGGCGACGTGTTGCTGCGCAACAAGGACGTCTTCAAGCTCTGGAAGGAACTGGGCATGAAATACATGTTTCTCGGAGTCGAAGCCATTGACGAAGAAGGGCTGCAAAAATACCGCAAGCGCGTTTCTCTCAGCAGAAATTTCGAAGCGCTCGAATTTGCCCGCTCGCTCGATATCACCGTCGCGATCAACCTCATTGCCGATCCCGATTGGGACCATCAGCGTTTTAAAACCATCCGCGAATGGTGCATGGAAATTCCCGAAATCGTCAACATCAGCATCAATACGCCTTATCCCGGCACCGAAAGCTGGCTGACCGAATCGCGGAACCTGACCAGCCGCGATTACCGGTTGTTCGACATCCAGCACGCGGTGCTGCCGACGAAAATGCCGCTGGACGAGTTTTACCGGGAACTGGTGGAGACGCAAAAAGTGCTGTTCACCAAGCACATGGGCTGGGCCGCGGTCCGGGATACCGCATCGATCATCGGCAGGCAACTGATGCGCGGGCAAACCAATTTCCTGCGCAGCCTGTGGAAATTCGACAGCGTCTTCAATCCCAAGCTGCAGTTGGCCGATCACGGCATGCCGGTCAAATATCACATGGCGCCGCCGCCTCAAGCGCAACAGCGCGCGGACGCCAAGTCGATCTATATCCATCAGCCGATGGGACGAACCGGCCGGCAACTGGACGAGGCCAGCGAACGTTTTGTCGACGCCACTCGCGCCGGCATAAAAACCGTTCCTTGAAAGCAAGAGTGCATTGCCGGCTTTCGCAGGATGCGGAATTTGCTCCGTTATCCTGAATAATCGGCTCTGACTGCCTTCAGAACTTTACTTTGGTTCTAAGGTCTTTTGAAATGATACGGCAACAAGCTGAAGTTACGGTAATCGACCGGAGTGGATGCTCGTGGCGCAAGGCACCGGCCGCATTTCCGGCAAGTCAATCAGGGGGTTTTATTGATTGACGGTAAAGGAGGCTGCCGAGCCGGGTTTTAAAAATTGATATGCAAAAACAGAAGGAGTGCCTCGTGCAATTTTTTCGAATGCGATCGCCGGAATACAGTTCCACTCATCAGGACCTGTTCATCAACGGCAATCTGGAACACGTTTACCGATTTCCGGGAGTCAGTTGTCTGGCCTGCCGAACCACTTACGGAGGAAGCCGTATCCTGTCGGACCCGGCTCCGCAGCAAATCCTGAACGACAAACGTTTTAAAAGCCGCTGGCCGGTGTCCGACGAGGAACACGCCGCGATGCAGAAAGAGATTGCCGGTTATCTGAACAAGGAATTCGTTTCCTTCGTTACTTTCCGGCCGGGAGATAATTTCCAGCCGGCCTACCTGAGCATTCCTGCGAAACCCACGGCCGATTTTTTATGGCCGAACATACGCAGTTTTGTGGTCTCCGAAAGAATGAAAAAGATGGTGTTCGAGGAATTGTCGGGCACTGTCGACATCGTGCCGATCGAATTGCGAAAAGTCGGCAAGCCGAAGCCGAACGTCGCTGCCGACACGGCTTCTCGAGAATCCTCCACGATGGGCCGCAGCCGGCTTGAATCGCTTGATTCCGACGAGTCGGTCGGCCCTTATTACCAGATTCTGGTGCGAGCGGAATCGGATTATCCGAAAGGCGGACTGCCGCTTTCGACTTGCTCGGTATGCAAACGCGAATACATCGAGGAAGAAAAAAGAGAACTGATCATGAAGGAGGACATGTGGCGCGGGCAGCCCATATTCTTTCTGAAAACCACGCTCTACGTCGTGGTGACCGAAGCGCTCGCCGAGAAAATCCGAAAGGCGCACGCCACCAACGTCGATTTCGTTCCTTATTAAGGACCGAGGATTCCTATCCTATTTATTGGTTTTATCCGACTATTAAATGTAATGGGTAATGCGTATGAAAATCTTGATGGTGTTGACCTCACACGACCAACTCGGCGATACCGGTAAAAAAACCGGATTCTGGCTGGAAGAGTTTGCCGCTCCCTATTACGTTTTAAAGGATGCCGGCGCCGACGTCACGTTGGCCTCGCCTCGGGGCGGTCAGCCGCCGGTGGATCCGAAGAGCGACGAGCCGGAGTTTCGGACGAAGGCCACGGAGCGCTTCCGGCGGGACCAGGCGGCCCGGTCCGCGCTGGCGTCGACGTTAAAATTGTCCGAGATTTCGCCGCGGGAATTCGATGCGGTCTTCTATTCCGGCGGTCACGGCCCGCTTTGGGATCTGACCGGCGATAAGGATTCCATCGCCTTGATCGAGTCGATGTTTGCGGCGGGTAAACCGGTCGCCGCGGTCTGTCATGCACCTTGTGTCTTGCTGCACGCCAAAGCGCCGGACGGCAAGCCTCTGGTTCAAGGCAAACGGGTCACCGGCTTCGCCAATTCGGAGGAAGCCGCCGTGCAGTTGACCGAAGTCGTTCCGTTTCTGGTGGAAGACGAGCTGGTTCGGCTCGGAGGCCTTTATACCAAGGAAGCCGATTGGCAGCCGCACACCGAAAGCGACGGCTGTCTCATTACCGGCCAGAATCCGGCTTCTTCCGAGGCCGCCGCCCGGTTGTTATTGACACAACTGGGCCGAAGCACCGATAAATAGCCGGCCAACCGGCAGACTCCCCGATGGCTTGTGCCGGCGGACAGCCCGAATTACCGCTCGGAGGCCCTGGCCGTTGTCCTGTCCTGAAGAAGAAATTCGGCGGCATCCCGTTGCAGGTCCACCGGTTTTTTGGAGATAATGCCGCTTTCCCATGCCAATTATCTCTTATCCAGGCAAACCTGAAATGCTGACGCGACTGATCGTCTATTGGGCGTATTTTCTAAAAACCTGGCCGCGTTACCAAAACACCAAGCGTTTTTTTCATTCCCTTCTGATCGATCCGAAGAGCCGGCTACGAGCCTACTTCGATGTGTTCATGATCGCCATGGTCATGATCAGCGTTTTTTTATTGATCTATGAAGTCGATCAGACGCCGAACGAGGCGCAGACCGTCTTCGAACACGTCGTCGTCGTTCTGTTCGCTGCCGAATATCTGCTGCGCCTCTGGCTGTACAGCGATAATCATCAACTCATCCTGGATTATTATGAAAAGACGGAATATCTGAATATCCCTTTCCGTCTGCGCAAAGTCTCCGCTCTGATTCTTGCGAAAAAAATCGAATACGTCACCAGTCCCCTGGCGATGATCGACCTGCTGGCCATTTTGCCGAGCTACCGGCCGCTCAGAATCTTGCGCATCTTTCTTATCTTCCGGTTGTTCAAGCTGTTCCGCTATATCAACAGCATCAAGCTGTTTACCCAGATCCTGTCCAACAAGCGTTTCGAGCTTTACACGCTGGCCGTGTTCCTGGGTTTTCTGATCTTCATCGGCAGCACGGCCATTTATCTATTGGAAAATCCCGAAAAAGGCGGCAGAGTCCGCGACCTGTTCGACGCCTTTTATCTGACGGTGGTAACCCTTTCCACTGTCGGTTACGGCGATATCGCACCGCAGACGACCGGCGGCCGCCTGGTCGCGATGTTTCTGATCTTTACCGGTCTCGGCGTCTTGTCTTTCTTTACTTCCATTATCGTCTCGGCATTTGCCGACAAAGTGCACGACATGCGCGAGAGCAGCGTCTATACCGAGCTGTATCGGCACGACGACATCGTCATCATTTGCGGATTCGGCCGGGTGGCTCTGCACATTGCCCGGCAATTGCAAAAACATCACAAGCCTTTCGTCATTATCGATAAAGACCCGGCCCGCGCGGAGGCCGCCAAGCACCTGGGTTTCCTGGCCATCCAGGCCGATGCCAGCAAAAATGAAGTCCTGACCAACGCGGGCATTGCCCGCAACGCCACCGCCGTAGTGTGCGCGACCGGAGACGACGTCACCAACGTTTACATCACCCTGACCGGCCGCCAGTTAAATCCCGGTATTCGAATCATTTCCCGGGTATACGGAGCGGAAAACATCAAGAAACTGTATCAGGCCGGAGCGAATCTGGTCATCGATCCGATCGAGACGGCAGGCATGGTGGCGGCCGAATACGTCGGCCAGCCGGTCGCGTTCGAGGCGATTTTGGGCATCATGCGCGAAGAAAAGGCGTTTATCATGGAAACGATCGGCGTACAGCCCGGCTCTTCGATCGTGGGAAAAACGCTCGGCGAGCTCGATTTCGAGCGGAGCAAACTGATGTTGATCGGAGTCATCGGGAGTTATCCGGAATACCGGAAGGAGAAATACCGCTATCCGTTAAAAAACCAGCATTTTTATTTTAATCCGGAAAAATTTTTCGTACTGCGCGAAGGCGACTTGCTCGTGGTATTGGGCAAACAAATCGGCATCGACTACTTCCGCTACCAGATCGAAAAGAGCCGGCTGAAACTGGGAGGCAAACGATGAAACGGATTGTTGTCTTCGGCGACGTCCGCATGGCTCTGGAAACGATGTCGCGGCTCGACCGACAAACTTCCACCGTCGTGTACGCGGCGCCAAGCGAAAACGAAGCCGTTTTCATCGCGGACCACGGCTTTCCGACGGCGATCGTTGATTTTCGCGACGACGAGGCGTTGAAAACCGTCGGCATCGGCTCCGGCGTCGATTATCTTTTCTGCTTTTTCGAAGCCGATTCCGATAATGTCTTTTTGACGATTTCCGCGCGCGCACTCGACAAGAAGCTGAATATTCTTGCGATCGTTCATGATTCCGATTCTTCGGAGAAATTATTGGCGGCGGGCGCCGACAAAATCATTGATCCCTACGAAATCAGCGGACGCAGAACCCATGAAGTCCTGGTCAAGCCGGAAATCACCCAGATCCTCGATCAGACCGTATTCCGGCGCCACGATCTGAATATCGCCGAGATCGAAATTCCTGTGGGTTCCCGGCTGGAACGCTGCCGGCTCAGCTCGCTCCGGTTAAACGAACGGCACAATCTGATTCTGATCGGCGTCGTCGACAAGGAACTGGGCAACGAACTGCATTTTGCCGTCGGCGACAAGGAGCATGTTCTGAATGCCGGGGACGTGCTGGTCGTCATGGGTCCCGCCGAGGAGATTAAAGAATTCAAGGAACAGTTGATTTCCACTCGGAAAGAAACGAACGCCAGCCTTTTGAACGAATGAATCGATCGATCCGGGCCATTGTCACGTTCTCGATGCAATCGGCGCCGGCCGCGGTCTGCTGAATAGGTCTTACGCGCAAAGTGCGGTGCCGGCGTCACCGGGCGGACACGTAATGCCTGTTCCCAGGCAGACGCTTGAGAACAGGCTCGAATCCGCTCGCGCCTCGGGAACCCTGCATAAGGCACGAAGAAAAGCGTGTCCTTAAAGCGCCATCAAAGTTCAGAACAGAGCAACTCGTCATGGCGAGACCGATTCCCTTCATTCCATCGAAGCTTCATTTCCGGACTTTAAACCGGCCGGAATTAAAATACGCCGTCCCCGCCATTCTTCCCACGAGGCCGCCAGGATATAACTACCGAAAGCGATCGAAAGAGACAACAGATAAGGCGTCGCCAGTTCAAGTACATGCTGGCCGATGAGCCAGGTCAGCATGCCCGCGGCAAGGGTGACGCCGGCGCTGAGCACGCCGCCGAAACGGGTGAACAATCCGAAGAGGACGACGGTAAAGATGCCGGCGCTGCCGAAGGCAGAGGCTTCTTCGACCAGCGTGTAGACGCGATCCGCATACAGTGCCATGACAAACGCGATAACGCCGCACAGCATCACCATCCATCGGGCCATTTTTACTTTGCCTTCGTCGCTGATCGATTTCACCGCCGGCACGATCAAATTGTGCGACAGCAGGGCCGAGGCCGCCAGAAGCGCGCTGTCCACGGTGGATAAAATGGCGGAAATCAAGGCTCCGGCGAAAACGATATATAAAAAGGTATTCAGATGGTTCCGGGCCAGGGCGGGCAGAATCTGCTCGGGATGCTCAAGCCCCGGCAACAATTGCCCGCCGAGAAGGCCGATAAAGACCGGAATCAGCCCGACCGCCAGATAGAGAACGCCGCCTTGAAGACAGGCGCGCCGTGCAATCCGGGGCGAACGGCTGGCCAGCACCCGGGCCACCAGTTCCTGCGACAGCACCGAACCGCAAATGGGAATCGCCCAGTGTTCAACGATTTCGGCCAGAGAAGTATGGTCGGCTCGGAAAAAAGCGAGCCGTTTCGGTTCGATATGGGCAATCGAGGCCTCGACGCCGCCGCCCGCCTGCAACAGCAACGCCAACAGCAGGATCAGCCCGACGATCAAGGCCACGCCCTGCACGGCGTCGGTCACGACGTCGGCGAGAAGGCCGCCGTACATCGTATAGATGATGACGACCCCGGCCGCCACGGCGATGGCCATCTCCACCTGAAACCCCGACGCCGCCGACAGCACCTGTCCGAAGGCGCGAATCTGGGCCGCCGCCCACATGACCGACGTCGGCGCGATCAAGACGACGGCCAGGTTTTGAATGCGGGCGGAATAGCGTTGCTCGAACAAATCCGCGAGGGTCGTCAGGTTGCGCCGCCACAACTGAGCGGCGAAGAACAGGCCCATCACCATCAGACACACCGTATAGCCGAACGGATCGATCGTGGCCCCCGACAAGCCGTTTTCATAGACCGAACCGGCCGCGCCGATGCAGGTTTCGGCGCCGAACCAGGTGGCGAACACGCTCAAACTGGCCATGCCGGTGCCGAGGCTTCGGCCAGCCAGAAGATAATCGTCTTCGCTGGTGATGCGGCGGGAAAAATACACCCCGACCCAAAGCTGCATCAGAATATAGACGATAACGCCGAAGAGAACGGTATTCATGGTTTCAACAATAATCCAAAAATCGGTCGGGACGGTTCAATCTCTTTCACGGCGACGCTGGAGAAACGGGCCGAAACCGGCGGACGACGGACGTCCGGCGCGAACGCGAGGCAATACCGTCGGGCTTGCTTAAGACGATTCCAGCTCCTTTTTAGCCAGATAGTCTTCGAATTCGGCCAGCGGGATCGGTCTGCCGAAAAAATAGCCCTGGAAATACGGGCAGCGGTATTTGGAAAGATACCGCCATTGCGCCTTGGTTTCAACGCCTTCGGCGATGACGACCAGATCGAGGCTGCGCCCCAGCGACAGAATGCTGCGTATGATTGCCGCGTCCTGGCTGTTTTTTGAAAAATCCCGGATAAAACCCTTGTCGATTTTTAACTGATTGACCGGCAAAAGCGATAAATACGCGAGCGACGAATAGCCGGTGCCGAAGTCGTCCATGGCGAATTCCACGCCGAGTTTATTAATCTCGACCATCTTGGCTATCACTGCCTCCGGGTTTTCCATGACCAGACTTTCGTTGATTTCCAGTTTGAGCCGGCCGGGATCCACTTCGAACTCCGCCAATACCGCGCGGAGCTGATCGATAAAATCCGGCTGCCGGAACTGGCGGGCGCTGATGTTGACCGATACCGTCAAATGCCGGGTTAAAGGATGGTCGGCCCAGGCCGCAAGAATCGCGCAGGCCCGGTTGAGAACCCATTGACCGATCGGCAGGATCAGACCGGTTTCCTCGGCCAGGGGCACAAATTTGGCCGGCGGCACAAAGCCTCTCTGAGGATGCTGCCAGTGCAGCAGGATTTCCGCTCCCACCGCCTGCCCTTCTGCGTTCACCTGCACTTGAAACAGCAAGTCCAGTTCGCCTCCGCTGAGCGCATGGCGCAAATCGGCTTCCAGGGCATTGCGCTCGTTAAACACCGACTGCATCGCCGGATCGAAGACCCGAATCGTGTCGCGTCCGGCGTGCTTGGCCTGATACATGGCCATGTCCGCTCGTTTCAGCAGATCGTTGATGGGCACGGTATGCCCCAGAAACAACACCAGACCGATGCTGGCGCTGGAATGGTGCTCGAAATGATTTTTGTTTTCCGAAGGATTGCCCAGATCCAGCCAATAAGTCGCCGCCAGGGCTTCCCGGATTTTTTCCGCTACCGCCAGCGTCTGCACGGCCGCCTCCTCCGGTTTTTTCGACAGGTTTTCCAGCATCACGACAAACTCGTCCCCGCCCATGCGCGCCACCGTATCGCCTTCGCGGACACAGGACTGCAACCGTTTCGCCACTTCGATCAGCAACTTGTCGCCGAGATCGTGGCCCTGCGTGTCGTTCAGTATTTTGAAACGGTCAAGGTCCATCATCATCAGGGCGCCGTAATGCTGGCTCCGCTGGCTGCTGACCAGAGCGATGCCCAGGCGGTCCAGCATCAACCGGCGGTTGGGCAGATGCGTGAGAGGATCGTAAAAGGCCAGGTTTCGAATGTGTTCTTCCGCTTCCTTGAGCGCACTGATGTCGAAAAAGGCGGAAACATAATGACTGATTTCACCGGTATGGTCGGTTACCGCGCTCACCGAGAGCCAGACCGGGTAGATCGTGCCGTTCTTGTGCCGGTCCCATACCTCGCCTTCCCAGTGCCGGTTCTGTTTCAGCTCTTCCCATAATTTCGCATAAAAGGTCTTGTCCTGCATGCCTGATTGCAGAATGTCCGGATATTGCCCGATCGCTTCTTCCATCGTGTAACCGGTCAGACGGGTGAAGGCACTGTTGACCCGGATGATGCGGCCCGTTTTGTCGGTGATCAGAATGCCTTCGTTGACTTCGAAAGCCGTCGCGGCGATGCGCAAATCGATCTCTTCCAGTTTGCGGTCGGTGATTTCGGTCCAGGCGGCCAGCACTTCTTTCGGCAGACCGTTTTCGTCAATGATCAACTGCTGTTCGTCCCGGATCCATAACACGGAGCCTTTCTTATGGATAAAGCGGTATTCGTAAACCTGATGTTTGCCGGAAAACAGGGCCCTGCTTTCTTTCAGCACCCGGCCGCGATCCTTCTCGTAAAGATGCTGCTCCCACCACAGAGGTTCCAGCGCTTCCTCGATGCTGTAACCGGTAATGCGCGTCAGGTTGTCGCTGATCCAGTGCGGTATCAGGCGCTTCTGCTCGACTTTCAGCGCGAATAGAACCGTCGGACTGGTGGCGACCATGTAGCTCAACTGCTCGGTCGACCGTTTTAGCTGATGGGTGATCTGCTGCGTCCGGTCCAGCATCCTGTCCAGTTTTTCTTTGGTTATGATCAGGTAGTAGCTCAGCGAGGTCAGTACCGCCGTGATGGCCACGACAATCAAAATGATCGACGAAGAATCGTAGGAGGTGCTCTGCAGAGCATACTGCTGTACAGGCGCCAGGGGCATTTGCTGTGCCGCTGCCGCCCCGGCGCCATGCAATAGACAACCAAGAAAAAAAGCCAACTGCCTTAATGTACCCGGACGGCAATAAAACCGTCGGCTCTTTTTTCCTGTGAGCGGGACAAGTACGCTGTTTCCGGGGATAGGATCGATCATTGCGCTTCCGACGCCAAAAATGATAAAAAAACTTAATGAGTAACGAGATTCTTTGAAGCAAAAAGGCAGGCTGCCGAAGACGTTCAATTATCGACGCATACTTTCGGTCAGGACTGTGCCGATCTGCTTGCCTCTCTGCCGTAAGAAAGCGTTTACCGATACTCTACGCTTATCCAAAAAGCGTGAAACCGGCCCGGAATGATTTGCCAAAATCTCCACGGCGCTTTTATCCCGGTAATTTTAGACTTTAATTGGCCGGCCGCATGTTTTTCGGTAACGGCAGCCGGGCCCTCTCCTCGCCGCTTGCGGCTGCCGGCAACGGGATCGCAGCCCTTCCGACGACGTTTTCGGCCGCTGCCGTCAACCGATCGCCGAGCGGAAAAATATAATCCGGATGATCGATGCAACCTATGGGTCAAATCGGCCGCATGATAACCTAGTGTAGATGAACTTCTTGGTCATTATGACATCGGGAATGTTAAAATATCCTTATTTATACAGTGAATTCCGACGATTCAGCGAACGCTGCATCGACGCCAGGAAAGGCCGCCCCGTAGGGGTCTTCATCCCGTCCACTCGACACAAGCGCCGGGACCGGTTTTCAGGATGAAGCTTTCGGCAGCGGACAGTAAAAAAATCGCCGCGGATTCTTTGTTGATCCTGTCTTTTTTTCTTTATTAACCCAAGAGATAAACATATTGACCATGAAAATCAACTATTTCACCCTCATTTTCAGTTTCGCCTTCGCAGCCGCTGTCGGTGGCTGCGGCACGACCGCTCCGGAGAAAAAGACCGAAGCCGCCGGCCAGCCGGCCGCTCTGGTCAACGATTTTCCGACCCGGGACCGCGTCGAATACGTGCTGAACTGCGTGGCGCAACACGGCGGCCTGACCTATATCACCCAGTACGCCTGCGGCTGCAAGATCGACAAAATCGCAGAAAAAATGACCTTTGCCGAATTCGAAGCGGCCAAAACCTTTACTTATCTGAAAAGCACTCCCGGTGAAAGCGGCGGCATCTTCCGCGATCCCAAGCAATCCAAGGATTTAAGAAAATTGCTTAAAGAGGCGGAAGCCTATGCCGAGAGAATGTGCTTCGTCAAATAACGGCGAAAAGTCATGAAAGCTCATCCGGAAGCGCGATGGGCTTATTTACGCCCTGTTCGAGAACGGCCCGCTTTTTGCCGCGATGTTCTGAATTGAAGAGGAAAAGGCGGGCCAGCGGCCACTCCGTTCAGGAGCTTTCATATTTCCTTTTCCTCGCTTCCTCGATTCGCCAATACCGCTCATCCATTCAAACATCCGATAACACGTCGGCCGTCTTTTAGCGGTTACCTTCCTTGTTTGCCGGCCAAACTTACCCAAACGGACCGGACGGCATCCTCTTTAAATACCGGCTTTGTTTGGTCGAATGAAATTGCAGGCCGGTTTTGAATCTTCTTCTTGCGTTTCCCGACAACTCGTCCTCCTCCGCTTTCATGCCGCAAGAACTTCAAGAACCGGTTCTTTCTTTATCTTTATTGCTTCCAAAGCATTTTCGGTTCACAAGCACCACCAAAACTGTGTCAGGCGGAGCGAATTCATCCGCCTTGCACGCGGGGCTTCCAGTCGATAGTTCATCAATTCTTCGGACAAGCGAAAAACCGGTGGTTTAAACTCGGTAAAAAATTCTGTTGAAGAAATTGAATGAGCTCGGCAGATTGCGGTTGATCTTGAGGCACTTTTTCAGCGTCTCGATTTATTTTAATAATAAAGATTTGACAATTCAAGACGACCGGTCGTATTATAATTTCATGAACGCTACTTCACAAAAACGATTCAACCGCGACACTATCTTGAGCCAGGGCGTTTCCCTATTGATGCAGCAGGGCTACCACGGTACCGGGCTGAAAGAGATTCTGGACGCCGTAAGGATCCCGAAAGGGTCTTTTTACAATTACTTCGACAGCAAGGAAAGCTTTGCCGCCGAAGTCATCCAGCACTACATCGAGCCCTTTATCCGGCAACTGGAAGGCCATTTAAGCACTCCGGATCTCGATGCGTTGAGCGCGATCAAACGCTATTTCGACGAATTGATCGCCGAACTGGAAAAGTCCGGTTTCAAAGGCGGCTGTCTGCTCGGCAATTTGATGGGTGAAGTGGGCGACACCAGCGAACTGTGCCGCAACTCCCTGCAAACGGCCGTCCATCGCTACCGCGATTTGCTGAAGACCGGACTGGAAGCGGCGCAGAGCCAGGGCACCGTCAGAACCGACAAATCGGCCGAGGCGATGGCCGATCAACTGGTCGATGCCTGGCAGGGAGCCTTGTTAAGAATGAAAATCGAAAAATCCTCCGGACCGCTCAAGCAGTGTTGCCGGGATTTGCTGGACGATTATTTTAAAGCGTAACACGGCGGCGACGTTCGAAAACAAGCCGGCCGGACGCATCAACCCACCAGGAGAACCACCATGCCAAAATACATTATCGAACGCGACATTCCCAACGTCGGCACGTTAACCCAGCAGGAATTACAAGGCATTTCGCAAAAATCGTGCGGCGTGCTGCGCGAAATGGGGCCGAAAATCCAGTGGCTGCAAAGCTACGTGACCGGCGACAAGGTCTATTGCGTCTATATCGCTCCCGACGAAGCCAGCGTCCGGGAACACGCCGAAAGAGGCGGTTTTCCCGCGAACAGGATTTCCGAGGTCAAGAACATCATCGACCCGACCACGGCAGAAAGCCGTTAATCCCGACCGGAGAAATCGTCATGCAAGTCACCTGGGACGAAACCCAATGCTGCCATGCCGGCGTCTGCGTCAGCTCGTTGCCGGAAGTATTCAAGATAAAGGACGGCCGTTTCGTCATCGAGCCCGACAACGCTTCCGTGGAAGATTTGCGACGCGTAGTCGCCGAGTGCCCTTCCGGCGCCCTGAAAATGTCCGAAAATAATAGAGAGAGATCCTGATGAAACATCCATTTTTACCTTATCGCCGGCCGGTCCGGACCTTGATGCAGGCTTCCGCGCTCACCGCCTCCGTCCTGCTGCTGCCGAGCGCCGGCATTCCCCTTGCCCAGGCCGATGAGACTTGCCAATCGCCTTACATGGCCAAAATTGTCGGGCAGGAAGATTTCATTCACGTCTGGACGCTGGGCGCCGAAGGCGTCGGCGACGAGCAGGACAAGCTGGTCACCGTCGACGTCAATCCCAAATCGCAAAATTACGGCAAGGTCGTCCATACCGTGTCCGTCGGCGGGCGCAACGAAGCCCATCACTCGGGTTTTACCGACGATCGCCAGTATTTATGGGCGGGCGGACTGGATACCAACAAGCTGTTCATTTTCGACGTGCACACCGATCCCGCCAAGCCGAAGCTGGTTAAAACCATTACCGATTTCGTGGCCAAAAGCGGCGGCGTCGTCGGCCCCCACACGACCTATGCGCTGCCGGGCCGGATGATCATCACCGGTCTGTCCAACAACAAGGATCACGGCGGCCGCACCGGCCTGGTCGAATACACCAACGACGGCGAATACATTACCACGCACTGGACTCCGACCGACAGCGATCTCGGCGGCGCCGTCAAAACCGGCAAATACGCGGACGGCTACGGCTACGATTTGCGGGTGCTGCCCCGGCGCAACCTGATGCTGACTTCGTCGTTTACCGGCTGGTCCAATTACATGATGGATTTCGGCAAGATGCTGAACGATCCGGAAGCGATGAAACGTTTCGGCAATACCGTCGTGCAATGGAACCTGCACAGCAAGCAGCCGAAAAAAGTCTTCGACGTGCCGGGAGCGCCTTTGGAAATCCGCTGCGCCTGGGGCGAGAACCACAACTACTGTTTCACCAGCACGGCGCTGACTTCGAAAATCTGGCTGATCTACGAAGACGCGGAAGGCTCGTGGCAGGCGAAGGAAGTCGCGGACGTCGGCGATCCGTCCAAAGTGCCGCTGCCGGTCGACATTTCGATTTCGAGCGACGACAAAATGCTCTGGGTCAACACCTTCATGGACGGCAAGACTCGGGCGTTCGATATTTCGGATCCGTTCAAACCGAAACAGGTCTATGAGCAAAAAATCGGCGCTCAGGTGAACATGGTGTCCTCGAGCTGGGACGGCAAACGGCTCTATTACACGTCATCGCTGCTGGCCAACTGGGATAAAAAAGGCGCGGACAACGAACAGTATCTGAAAGGCTATGTCTGGGACGGGAAGGAATTGAAGGAAAAATTCGCGGTCGACTTTACCAAGGAAAATCTGGGCCGCGCCCATCAGATGGTGTTAAATGCCTACTCGCTTTACAGCGCGAACAAGCCGGTTTCGGAAACACTGTTGGCAGAACTCGACAAGGAAAAATAACCCCGACCGACCAGAGCCGGCGCACGGAAGGAAACCCGGCCGGCTTTGCCGCTTATTCCAGAACCTGAAAAAACGTTTCGTCCGGCTTGATCATGCCCAATTCGCTTCTGGCTCTTTCCTCGATCGCTTCCTGCCCTTTTCTCAAATCCAGCACCTCGGCGTAAAGCGCCTGATTACGCTGTCTTTTTTCTTCGGCCAGTTTTTTCAGATCGTCGAGCCGCTGCTGGTAAGCGCGAATTTCGGCAATGCTGCCGTCCCCCAGCCAGATACGGTACTGGAGATGAACAATTAATAAAACGATGATCGCAGCAAGATATTTCATAAATCCGGTGAAGGCGGAACCTTTCGGCTCCGCCTTGAGTGAGCGGTTTAAAGCGACTTGAACGCGCTGCGGCCTGCGTACCGGGCCGCGCCGGCCAACTCTTCCTCGATCTTCATCAGGCGGTTGTACTTGGCGACGCGATCGGAACGGCTCAAGGATCCGGTCTTGATCTGGCCGGTGCCGGTCGCAACGACCAAGTCAGCGATCGTGGTGTCTTCGGTTTCGCCGGAACGGTGCGACACGACCGCGGAATAACCCGCTTTTTTCGCCATGTCGATCGCCGCCAGCGTTTCGGTCAGCGTGCCGATCTGGTTCACCTTGATCAGGATCGAATTCGCAATGTTCTGCTCGATGCCTCGCTTCAGGATCTTCGGGTTGGTGACGAACAGATCGTCGCCGACCAACTGGATGCGCCCGCCGAGTTTTTCGGTCATCACTTTCCAGCCGTCCCAGTCGTTCTCGTCGAAACCGTCTTCGATGCTGATGATCGGGTATTTGTTGACCCAATCGACGAAGAAATCGGCCATTTGCGCCGAGCTGTACTGCTTGTTTTCGGAAGCCAGATCGTAAACGCCGTCGCTGTAATATTCGGAAGCGGCCGCGTCGAGGCCCAGGAAAATGTCGACGCCGGGCTTGTAGCCGGCCTGTTCGATCGCCTGCAGAATCACGCCGATCGCTTCTTCGTTCGACGACAGATTCGGCGCGAAGCCGCCTTCGTCGCCGACGGTCGTAGCCAGGCCTTTCGATTTCAACACTTTGGCCAGGTTGTGGAACACTTCGGCGCCGTAACGGATCGCTTCGCGGAAAGTTGGAGCTCCAACGGGCAAAATCATGAATTCCTGCAAGTCGACGCTGTTGTCCGCGTGCGAACCGCCGTTAATGATGTTCATCATCGGCACCGGCATGACGAATTCGCCGGATTTGTTCAGATAGCGGTACAAAGGCTGCTTGCTTTCTTTCGCCGCCGCATGCGCCGCCGCCATCGACACCGCCAGCATCGCGTTCGCGCCGAGACGCGACTTCGATTCGGTGCCGTCCAGTGCGATCATCTTGTTGTCGATGCCTTCCTGATCGGCCGCGTCCATGCCGACGATCGCGGAACGAATTTCGGTCTTGACGTTGTTGACCGCGTTCAGAACGCCTTTGCCGAGGTAGCGGGACTTGTCGCCGTCGCGCAGCTCGATCGCTTCACGCTCCCCGGTCGAGGCACCGGACGGCACCATCGCGCTGCCGACCACGCCGGACGCCAGCACCACCTCGGCTTCGACGGTCGGATTGCCGCGCGAATCCAGAATTTCTCTTGCACGTATATCTACTATTGCAGCCATTAATGTTTCCTTAGATTGTCGTTTCTATCAGAGGCCGTGATTTGACCGCCTGATCGATGGTTAATAAAACTTCGAGTAATTCTTTCATTCGATGCATCGGCCACGAATTCGGGCCGTCGCTTTTCGCTTCGGCCGGATTCGGATGCGTTTCCATGAACAAGCCGGAAATGCCGGTCGCGACCGCCGCGCGCGCCAGTACCGGCACGAATTCGCGCTGGCCGCCCGAACAATTGCCCTGCCCGCCCGGCAACTGCACCGAATGGGTCGCATCGAACACGACCGGACAGCCGGTGTCGCGCATCACCGCCAGGGAACGCATGTCGGACACCAGATTGTTGTAGCCGAACGAGACGCCGCGCTCGCAGACCATGATTTGGCCGTTGCCGGCGGCTTTCGCTTTTTTCGCGACATTGGCCATGTCCCAGGGAGCCAGGAACTGGCCTTTTTTGATGTTGACCGGAATGCCGCAGGCCGCGACGCTCTGAATGAAATTGGTCTGCCGGCATAAAAACGCCGGGGTCTGCATCACGTCGACAACTTTCGCAACTTCCTGGAGCGGCGTGTCCTCGTGCACGTCGGTCAATACCGGCACGCCGATTTCTTTTTTGACCTTTGCCAGAATTTCGAGCCCGCGTTCGATGCCGAGTCCGCGGAAGCTTTCGTGAGAGGACCGGTTGGCCTTGTCGAACGACGACTTGTAAATGAACGGGATATTGAGTTCCCGGGTCACTTCCTTCAGGTAGCCGGCCGTGTCGAGCGCCAGTTGCTCGCTTTCGATCACACAGGGACCGGCGATCAAAAACAACGGCCGGTCGAGACCGACTTCAAAACCACATAATTGCATGAATTTTCTCTATTGTATTAGTTCTTTTCGTTCCGGAATCCGTAGGGTACGCACCGCGTACCATTATCGCGATTATCCGCTAACATTGCCTTGAATAAGGTACGCGGTGCATACCCTACATTTGTCAAGCCACCGCTTTTTTATGCTCGACCGCCGCCTTGACAAAACCCGAAAACAACGGATGCCCTTTGCGCGGTGTCGAAGTGAATTCGGGATGGAACTGGCACGCCAAAAACCAGGGATGGTTCAAAATTTCCACCACTTCGACCAGACGGCCGTCGATCGACTTGCCGGAAAAACGCATGCCGGCCTGTTCCATTTTTTGCAGATACTGATTGTTGAACTCGTAGCGATGGCGATGTCGCTCGGTAATCACGTCCTTCTGGTACAGCTTGAACGCCAGCGAATCGGGCTGCAGGCGGCATTGCTGCGCGCCCAGGCGCATCGATCCACCCAGATCGGAGTTTTCGTCGCGGATTTCGATCCGTCCGGCTTCGTCCATCCATTCGGTGATCAGACCGATCACCGGATGCGGCGAACTCGGCAGGAATTCGGTGCTGTGCGCGCCTTCGAGTTTGGCAACGTCGCGGGCGAATTCGATGACCGCGACCTGCATGCCGAGGCAGATGCCGAGATAAGGAATCCTGTTTTCGCGAGCGTAGCGGACCGTGGCGATTTTGCCTTCCACGCCGCGCTCTCCGAATCCGCCCGGCACCAGAATGGCATCGACTTCTTTCAGCCGCGCCACGCCCTCGTCTTCGATCAGTTCGGAATCGATATAATGGATGTTGACGCGCGTGCGGGTGCGGATGCCGGCATGGATCAACGCTTCGTTCAGTGATTTGTAGGCATCGGAATGATCGACGTATTTGCCGACGATCGCAATGTCGACTTCATCGGCGGGATGAGCCAGCGCCTCAGCGACGCTTTCCCATTCCGTCAGATCGGCCGGCCGGGCATTCAGGCGCAGTTTGTTGACCACGATGTCGTCCAGGCCCTGCTTGTGCAGCAACAGAGGAATGCTGTAGATCGAATCGGCGTCGTACGCCGAAATGACCGCTTTTTCCTCGACGTTGGTAAACAAGGCGATTTTACGGCGTTCCGCGACCGGAATCAGCCGTTCCGAGCGGCAGATCAGAATGTCCGGCTGAATGCCGATGGTGCGCAGCTCCTTGACCGAATGCTGGGTCGGCTTTGTCTTTAACTCGCCCGCCGAGCGGATGTACGGCACCAGAGTCAGGTGGATGAAGAGCGATCTTTCCGCACCGAGATCGACCCGCATTTGCCGGATCGCTTCCAGAAACGGCAGGGATTCGATGTCGCCGACCGTGCCGCCGACTTCGATGATCGCGACGTCCTTGCCTTCGGCAACGGCTCCCTGCGTTGCTCTGCCTTCCGCATTCATGCAGTCGCCGGCGCTTTGATAAATGCGGTTTTTAATTTCATCGGTGATGTGGGGTATCACCTGGACCGTCGCGCCCAGATATTCGCCCTTGCGCTCCCGGCGCAGAACGCTGTCATAAACCTGGCCGGTGGTGAAATTATTCTTTTTGGTCATCGTGGTTTTCAAAAACCGTTCGTAATGACCCAAATCCAGATCGGTTTCGGCGCCATCTTCGGTGACGAAGACTTCGCCATGCTGAAAAGGACTCATCGTGCCGGGATCGACGTTGATGTAAGGATCCAGCTTGGTCAGGGTCACTCTGAGACCGCGCGCCTCCAGAATGGCGGCCAGCGACGAAGCGGCAATGCCTTTGCCGAGGGAGGAAACCACACCGCCGGTAATGAAAATGTATTTTGTCATGTCGATTGGATCAAGCTTCAGGAAGGATCTGATTGCATTTAATCAGTAAAACTTTCATATTTTAATCGACAAAGTCCGTTTCGTCATGGTCTTTTCTGTTATAAATTAGCATCCGGGCCGGCTGTGTTTCTTTTTTTATCGACGTCTTATAGAACGCCCGGTTCAATGCGTTCCATTATTTTTATGCATTCAATGAGACTGAATTCAAGCGAATTATCGGTTTTCGCCACAGAAAAAACTACCGAATTAAAACAAGAGCTTCCGGGCTATCGAAAACCGATCCTCCCGCATTGCCGGAAATTTTCCAGCTAACGCAAAGTCGGGTCTTCCATCGACAATTCCACACAGCCGTCCTTTTTCGTAGCGTAAAACTCGGCGCTGACCCACCGGTCCCCGATCGCGGCCAGTCGGCCATTCAAATAAACCAGAGGCATTTTCTCCCGTTCCCACGGCGGAATCCCCGCTTCCTGATAAAGATTCTTCAGGGAATGACGGCCGGCGCGTCCGGGCAGGCGGATTTTTTCTCCGCCGCTGCGGGGCTTGACGACAATTTCGGACCCAAGCCAGGTTTCCAGAGCAATTCCGGCCGATGCCTGCCGCCAATGCAGGACTCGGCGCTCGCCGATCGGCAGGCGGATCCGGCCCGGCGGCCAAACGGTAACCTTCGGTATTTCCGGTTCGGATTCGGCCAGACAATAGAGCTTGTCCCGATAGCGCCGAATCCAGCACCCCTGGCTGAGCAATGCCGGATGGCCGCAGTCCCTGGCCGCAGCGACTTGATTCAGCAGGCGTAAAACGAAGTCCCGGGACGGCATTCTCAAGCCGTTGACCTGAAACCAGCGCCGAACGGCCAACTGCTGCCGGGCGCCGTCGAACATCCGCAAACGGCTGATGCTCAGGGTGTTGTCGGCGGGATCGAAGATTTGCTCGAAAATTTCGCCGGCCAGTTCCGTCACCAGCGTTTCGGCCTCGGCGCAATGGCGTGCGGCCCTGGCCACGGTCACGGCGCAGCCCGGCCAGCGCTGTTTCAACAAAGGCAGGACTTCGTTGCGCAGGAAGTTACGGTCGTAGTCGCTGCGCTGATTGGTCGGATCCTCCACCCAGTGCAGGCGGTGGCGATCCGCGTAATCGAAAATGGCCCGTTTCGGCGTCTGCAGCAGCGGCCTCAGCAAACGGCCGCGGCCGAAAGCCATGCTTTCGGGCATCCCCGAAAGCCCCCGCAAACCGCTGCCCCGCATCAATTGCAGCAGCACGGTTTCCAGTTGATCCTCCAGATGCTGGGCGGACAGCAGAGCATCGTCGACGTCGACCAGATCCTTTAAAGCGGCGTAGCGGGCGTTCCGGGCGGCTTCTTCGGGACTTTCCCTATTGCCCGCAACCGCATCGACGCGCAGCAAAATAAATCCGACCGCCAGCTCCTCCGCCGTTTTGGCGGTATGCGCCGCCCATGCATCCGCATCGGGCTGGAGACCGTGATGCACGTACACGGCGGTAATCCTGTCGTGAAGACGCGGGGAAGAAGCGGCCAAATGAAGCAGAACGTGCGAATCGATGCCGCCGCTGTAGGCGACATAGATGCGCCGCAGCGGCTCGAACCGGGCCAGAGCGGATTCCAGAAAACCGGCCGAGAGTGACACTGCCCTGAAATCGGATGGATTAGACGTCGAAGACAAGCCGGGGGCAAAACGATCGTTTATGCATTGGTCGGCTCGCCTGCCACTGGTGGATTATTTCACCGGCTCTTCGGTATACACGCCGAAGTTCATGATCCTCTGGTAGCGTTTTTCCAGCAAGGCATCCATGTCTTCCAGTTTCAGTTCCGCCAGATGGCGGATCAACGCTTCCTTCAGATTGGCCGAGGTCGCATGAAAATTCCGGTGCCCGCCGCCCACGGGCTCGCGAACGACCTCGTCCAGAAAACCCTGTTCTCGGATGCGGTCGGAAGTGATGCCCATGGCCTCGGCCGCCAGTTGCGACTTGTCCGCGCTTTTCCATAAGATGGAAGCACACCCTTCCGGAGAAATCACCGAATAGGTGCTGTATTCCAGCATGATCAGCCGGTCGCCGACGCCGATCGCCAGGGCGCCGCCCGAACCGCCCTCGCCGGTAATCGTGCAGATGATGGGCGTTCTCAGTTTGGCCATTTCGAACAGATTGCGGGCGATCGCCTCGCTCTGGCCGCGTTCTTCCGCGCCGATGCCGGGATAGGCGCCCGGAGTGTCGATCAGGCAAATCAGCGGCAATTTGAACCGTTCCGCCATTTTCATCACCCGCAAGGCCTTGCGGTAACCTTCCGGACGGGGCATGCCGAAATTCCGATAGATTTTTTCCTTGGTATCGCGCCCCTTCTGATGACCGACCACCATCACCGGATGATCGTCAAGGCGCGCCAGACCGCACACAATGGCCGGATCGTCGGCATAAGCGCGGTCGCCGTGCAGTTCATGAAAATCGGTGAACATATGCTCGATGTAATCCAGCGTATAAGGGCGGCCGGGATGCCGCGACAACTGGGAAATCTGCCAGTCGGTAAGATTCGAAAAAATCGACTCGGTCAAGGACTGGCTCCTTTCCTCCAATTGCCGGATGGCATCGGAAATATTGATGCCGTTGTCGAACTCGACGTTGCGCAGTTCTTTAATCTTCGCTTCCAGTTCGGCGATCGGTTGTTCGAAATCGAGAAATTTTAAATCCATGGAGATCGGGTCTACGGTGATAATAATTGTAATGGGGTAAAAACGGGAAATATTCCGGTAATTATACCCGATTCAACAAGATAGCCGCCATATTTGTAAGAATCTGGTTTTGACCGGACAATGTTAAGTATCCGTTTGGATTGAACGGGCATTGACGGTCTCAGACCGGCCAAATTCAGCCTTTCATAGGTTTTTTGCTCAATATCCGAATAGATATTGAAAGCCGACATTTAATGTTGGTATAAACGGCGCCGACAACTGGACAGGCGAGTAGATCACTAGGGCTTTGGCCACGAATTGAGTGCGGTTTTTTGTATATTTTCGATCAAGGTTGTGATTTGCTCGTCCAGCATAAATCGCAATTCCCATTCCAACGCCCAATCGGCGGGCAGGCCAGCAATCTGATGGTGCTCGATATAGCTTTGCTTGAGTTGGGCCTGGAATTCCGAGACTTGCTCTGCGCTTTCCCGGCGTTCGCCTAGCAAAATTTCCGCAGACTGTTCCAGCGCCAGCGACAGCGCTGCGTCGAAGGCGCGGCTATGCTGTTGCAGCGCAGCGGGAAAATGGCTAAATTGCTGTCCACTCAGCAGGCGGTAGCGTTTCCTGACCTGCAACAGAGCCGATAGTTTATCGGCATCGCGGATAATTTCTCGCAGTGCCGTTCTTTCGTGAGCCTTGGCCGGCAAGCGAGCGTCCGGTTCCAATACGGCATGGGCCAGAAGGTCATGCGCGGCCGCCAAATCTTTTTCCGCCGCCAGGCGTAAAGGCAGGGTATAGGTCAACAGATGGCCAGGATCGGGCAGACGCACCGTGAGTTTTGCCAAGGTGCGTAATGCCGCGATGCAATGGTGGCGCGCCAGCACAGAGGAACGCCGGGGCCACAAGGCATAGTCGAGCACACCCATGACGATCAAGCCAAGCAAAATGCCGATGATCCGATCGCGGGGCAGGTATAAATCCGTGACCGCGCCGAAATCGTGCAACACGAAGAGGGCGAAGGAGAAACCGAGTTGCCGGCCCAGATAGGCGATGCGATCGCTGCCGGCGGTAATCCAGGCCGACAAGGCCCAGAACGGCGCAGTGGCCAGCGCGAAGCCGATGATGGTGTCGAATTGCGGTTGCAACACCAGTACATAAAGGTAGGCGCACAGGCCGCCGATGGCGGCGCCGGATATACGCAACAGCGACAGGCGATAGTCTGCGCCGAGGCTGGTTTGCGCCGCCACCAGACAGGTTGGGATCGCGGTGTTGATATCCGGCCAGTTCAGGCCTTGCACGATCAGCATGCACAAGATCGCGCCCAAGGAAAATTTGATGCCGAATTGCAGGCTGTCGGCATGCGAGGCCCAAAATTCGTAGTCCAGCCAGGCCGGCCGCCAACTTGCCATGCCATCAGCGCTGTCGTCTTGTTCGGCAGGTTTATCACCGCTCACGACGAGATGGTGCAATTGGCTGTTCAAGGTGGCAATGACTTGTAGGGCTCGCCAGAAAGCGGTCAGTATGGAAGGATGGCTTAACCGCGAATAATCATGTAGTATTTCGTTGTTCAATAAAATCTCGATGGACTCGGCAACGTCGAGGTTTTCTTTCACGCCTTGCCGCAGTAACGAGCAGGCCTTTTGCAGAGCCTGATAGACGCGCAGTTTTTCCGGATTCATCGGTTGCGTACGATAGTCTGCCGCCAGGCTTTGATCCAGCCAGACGGCCAGTTGGCACAGGCCGTCGATTTCCTGCAACAAGGCCAGGTAAGTATCGTGGTGCCGGCGCATGGACGGATGCACCAGCTCGGCATGGCCCAGCAAGGCTTGCAGTTTACCGAACTGGCCTGCCCCCGCCGCCCCGTGGGTTGCTTTTTGCTGTCCTGCGACACCGCTGTCGGCCAAACGGCCGCTGAAAATGGCTTCCACCGCCGCCAGCTGCTCCGCCATGCCGGCAGCCAGTAACTGGCGCGGGTCCTGTGGCCTGATGCTCAGATGCACTAGCGTCCAGGTACCTAAACCCAGCCCGCCAATGATCGGGATATTCCACAAGGCATGGTAAATGTTTTCATCCGGTGTGCTGGGGCTATACAACACTGCAATCGCATACCAGAGCGCAATGCCGGTAGGCCAGGCAATCAGCCGGGCGTGGAACAAAGCTAAAGCCATGATGACGAAGGACAGGCTCAACATCAGCCATGCGTCGTTGCCGGCCACCATCAACGCCAATACCGAAATCAGCACGGTGATGAACAGGTAAAACAACTGGCGCAGACCGAAAGCCAGGGATTGGCCGGCATTGGCGTAGGCGTTGTAACTCAGGGAAACCAAAATCGACAGCGCGCCGAGCGGCGGCACGTGCAAGGTTTGGCTGACCAGGGCGATGATCAGCGTGACGGCGAACAGGCGGATGGCGGCGACTCGCCGGCCGGGGAAGTCCCTCAACTCCGTCGCCAGGAATTGCGTCAGACCGGTGCCGAACCAGAACCGGCTCTGGCCGTGCGCCGAGCTATGCCGCTCGCCAAGCTCACTCATTCCGGGAGGGCGCCGATGCCGCTCTGGTTCGACGGTGCGGCTGGCGCTGCCGGTTGGTCGAGCACAGTCACGAAGGCGGTCATACCCATACGCAACGGGCGTTCGGGGTCACGGTCGAGAATTTCGATCCGGACCGGAAAGCGGGATGCCAGAATCACCCACTTCAAGGTGCGCTCGACTTCGGGCAGCACGCCTTGTTGTTTGATATTGTCAGGCGAATTGGCCCAGCCGATGCCGGTGACCACGCCGCGAAAGCGTTTGCCGGGATAACCCACCAGGAATACGTCGGCTTCCTGGCCGGCTTGTATCGATTGCAGGTAAGTTTCCTTGAAGTAGGCAATGGCGTACCAGTGGCGATCGTCGACCAGTGCGAACAATTGGCTGCCGACCTTGGCGTATTCGCCTTCACGGGTATTCAGGTTCGTGACATAGGCATCGAACGGCGCCCGTACAAAGCAATATTCCAAATCCAGTTCCGCGGCGGTGACTTGCGCTCTGGCCGCTTCGATGCGGGCGTTGACTTCGCCGACCTGAGCGATCAGGGATTGTGCACGGCTACTTTCGCTTTGAGCTTCCTCGATCGCGCTGGCCATCGAGCGTTCCTTGGCTTGCGCGTTCGCCAATTCAGCCCGTGACGCATCCAGGCGCGAGCGGGCCTCTCTGAGCTGATCGCTGGTCACGTATTGCTTTTCGGCCAAGGGTTCGAGTTCTTGCAAACGATGGTGCAAATACGCGTCTTCGGCTTCGATGCGTTTGATCTCTGCTGCGGCTGCGGCGCGCTGGTGTTGCAGGCGCCCGATGGCGCTTTCGGCTGAACTGCTGGAGGCACGCCGAGACTCGACCTCTTTTTCCGCCAACATCAATTCCGCTTTTGCCCGGTCCAGTCTGGCCTGGTAGGGGCGGGGATCTATGACATACAAGAGTTCGCCCTTGCGCACGAACCGGTTGTCCTCGACATGCAATTCGACGAGACGGCCGCTGACCTCGGCGGTAATGCCGACGATATTGGCCCTGACCATGGCATCGTTGGTACGCGGGTGTTGGTAATTGATGCGCCAGACAATCGTGCCGGTGACGATCGCGCCCAGCACGATCAGGATGCCGAGTGTGCGGCCAATCAGGATACGACGTTGAAGATCAGGATTTTGCTGCGTTTCCATGTGAGAGGCGCAAGTAATTAATGAGAGTAAAACAACAGCCAGATGACAAAAGTGCATAAGGCCCACAGACTCGGTGCGATTAACAGCGGCGGTCCAAGATGCGGCGCCAGGCGCAGGCGGATGAATTGCCACATCAACAGCATGCTGGTTGCCAGCCCGGCGAGGATGCAAATAATCCAGGCCGGCCAGAACGAACCTTCCAGGCTCACCATCGGATCGCAGGCGGTCAGTAGCAAGGGTGAAATCAAGACCATTGCCATTTGGCTCAGCATTGCAATCGGCTTCATGGTGGTCCTCCAAAACAGGAAAAAGACAAATCTAATGGTTTTAGTCATCGGCCACAAACTTTCGGTCGTGCGGAGTACCTGGATATTGGTGCAGATGCGGCATCTATCCCAAGACACGGAAACAAATCGGGGTTATTCTAATGCGATTCGGCGCTTAACGGCAGCAATATTGGTCGATGATTATTGTTAATTTATTGCATCAATTGGGTTAGGCAGTTCCGTTACTGTATCTCAGCATTTTCTTCTGGAATAGGCAACCATTGATGACACTATTTCCCCGCTGTCCTCGCGGCGAGCGGTTCACGAACGCTCGGTGGATTAACCTGTCGCCGGTTTACTTTATACGGTTATGGCCGATTATTCCGGCTTTGACCATGATCTCCTTATCGGCGGCTTGTTCGCCACCACCGTTAATCATCGAGCCCCTGCCTAGCGCTCAGCCAGTGGCGCATACCGTGCGCTGGTCGGAATACCGGACAAGCAGCGCGGCGGTGCAGCTATCCAAATTCAAGACAGAATCGGTACTGCCGGGCCAGCGACAAACCTATGATTTGCCGGCTCTGGTCGATTTGGCCTTGCAAAGCCACCCTGAAACCCGGCAAAGCTGGGAAGAAGTCAAGGCCGCCGCCGCGCGGGTCGATAAACAGCGTAGTGCCTGGTATCCGACGTTGACTGCGCTGGCGTTTGGACAGTATTTCAAAACCAGCATTCCCATTCCGGAAAGCGCACTGGTCAGCCACGGTTACGGAACGTTCGGCGGTCTGGAGTTGGCTTGGACGCTGTTCGATTTCGGTCGGCGGGAAGCCATGGTTGGAGCTAGTCTGGAACGCCTGGGTGCGGCGCAATTCGCGTTGACGCGCAAGCATCAGCAAATTGCCTACCGGGTCGCCTCCAGTTTTTTCAGTTTTCAGGCGGCCTTGGCTAAAGTGACGGCGGCGCAGCAGACCTTCGAATCGGCCCAGACCAATGCCGAGGCGATCAGGGCCAAGCTCGCACAAGGTTTTGCTACCCGCCCCGAGTTGTTGTTGGCGCTACAGGAAAAGGCGAAAGCCAATTACGACTTACAGGATGCGCGAGGTTCAGTAACACAGGCCCGAGCCGAATTGACAACCAGTGTCGGCGTTTCGCCTTCCCATACTTTGCAATTGGTGGACCTCAGTCAAACGCCGCTGCCGAATGCGTTGGAACCGTCGGTCGAGCACATTGTTGACGAAGCCTTGGCGCAGCGCCCCGATCTGATGGCCCAGCTTTCAGAATTACGTGCTCGAGAGGCGGAAGTGAAAAAGGCACGGGCGGAATTTTGGCCCAAGCTGTCGTTGAAAGGAAATGTCGGCAACCAATACTGGGGCGATGTACATACTAATCCGCCGAGTCGGCAAAATTATTCAAGCGACGACCTGGTTGGCACCGCGATGTTAAATCTGGAATGGAAGTTGTTCGACGGCTTCGAGCGCAGCAGCGCCGTCAGAGAAGCCGAAGCCAGGCAGCAGGCCGGCCAGGCCCAGGTGGAAGCGTTGCGCCTGGAAATCATGCGCGATATTTGGCAGGCCTACGCCGATACCAAAACCGCGTTGGAAAAACGCGAATTCGCCCAGGCCTTGTTGCGCGCTGCTGAGGAGTCTTACGCCGCGACTCAGGAATCTTACAACCATGGCTTTTCTACTGTAATCGAGCTGTTGTCGGCACAAAAGGATTTGGCCCTCGCCCGCTATACCGAAATCGATAGCCGCGCCGAACTGCTAAAGTCTGCCACTGCGTTAGTTTATGCAGCGGGGGGAAAGGCAGAGGAGAATTAAACTGTTCCCCAAAGTAATATTTGTTTAAAGTCTGAATGTCTGCTTCGGATGGATAAGCCGACTTCGAAATCATATTAGCGAGAGGCCGCTAAGGGTCGGAATCGGACCGACACTGCAAATTGCATCAGAACCAATTTTTTGAAGCTATCATATCAAATCCGAACCTTTACACATTAATTACCGCGCCGATTTCCGCCTTGAAATAGCCGATCAAGGAGGTTTCTGGGCAGGCATCGCCCAAGAAGCGTATAAACCGGCCTATGGCTCCTTTATTGCCTTGTTTTCGTGTCCGTACGAGTTTATCCGGACATTTCTCGAGATCATGCAATCGGTTTTGTACAACTCGACCGTCGCCGAGTTTGATTTCGGCGGATGCCGCAGGAAGGGCCGGTCTCTCGGCCGGCGTTTCTTTTGCCTTCCCTTGCATTCAAAAGAAAAACTTTTCTATCGGAATCGACCGGATGCGGAATCGGGTTACCCTATGCCGTATTGTTTCGGTTCCGGTTTTTCCCCTATTCTATAGCTTGTCCTTTTCTTTTTCCCTGACGATGCCACGACAAGCCGAACGCCGATGAACCGCCGCCGATTTTTATCGTATCTGGGTCTTGCGCCCGCGCTGATTTCCTGCCGTTCGGACAAGGGGATCGACGATGTTCCGGCCGCCGATTTCGGCAACGCGACCCTGCTTCATATCACCGATTGCCACGCGCAACTGCTGCCGGTGCATTTCCGGGAGCCGTCCGTCAAAGCCTCTCTTGCCGGCAACCGGAATGCACCGGCGTATCTGACCGGCCAGGCGTTTCTGGATTTTTTCGGGATCAAGCCTTCGAGCCGCGAGGCGCACGCCTTCACCCATCTCGACTTTGTCGAAGCGGCGCGAGTCTTCGGAAAAATGGGCGGGTTTGCGCATCTGGCCACGTTGGTCAAACGGATCAGAAACGCTCGCGGGCCGGAAAACACGCTGCTGCTGGACGGGGGCGACAGTTGGCAAGGATCGGCCACCGCGTTGTGGACCCGGGGCCGGGACATGATCGACGCCTGCAATTTGCTGGGCGTCGATGCGATGACCGGCCACTGGGAATTTACTTACGGCAGCCGGGAAGTTCTCGACAACCTCAAACGGTTCAAGGGCGAGTTCATCGCCCAGAACATCGCGCTGACCGAAGAGGCCGCCTTCGATTCCGAAGCGGAACCGGACGCCGTGTTCAAGCCTTACGTCATAAAACAAATCGGCCGCAGCCGCATCGCCGTCATCGGGCAGGCGTTTCCTTATACGCCCATTGCCCATCCCGCTCGGTTCGTTCCGGATTGGCGCTGGGGCATTCAGGAGCAAAATCTGCAAGCCCATGTCGACCGCATAAAGAACGGCCGCGAGGCCGACGTGATCGTGCTGTTGTCGCATAACGGCCTCGACGTCGACCTGAAACTGGCATCCCGAATCACCGGCCTCGACATCATTCTGGGAGGACACACGCACGATGCCCTGCCCCGCCCGCTGGTCGTGGCAAACGGCCGGAGCAGAACCTGGGTCACCAACGCGGGCAGCCACGGCAAATTTCTGGGAATCCTGGACCTTGACGTCGGCAACGGACGGCTGCGGAATCTTCGCTACCGCCTGCAGCCCGTTTTCGCCAATCTGGTTGAACCCGATTCCGAAATGCTCGGTCTCATTGACAAGATCCGGGCGCCTTTTCTCGCCCGCTTGCAGCAACCTGTGGCCTCGGCGGACAGGCTTTTATACCGCCGGGATACTTATCTCGGCACTTTCGACCGGTTGATTCTGGACGCCTTGCGCCACGTCAACGGCGCCGAAATCAGTTTTTCGCCCGGGTTTCGCTGGGGGCCGTCCTTGCTGCCGGGCCAGATCGTCACGTACGAACAGGTGATGAATCAAACGGCGATCACTTACCCCGAAACTTACACAAGAACCCTGTCCGGCGATGAAATCAAATCCATTCTGGAAGATACCGCCGATAATCTGTTCAACAAAGACCCTTACTACCGTCAGGGCGGCGACATGATCAGGACGGGCGGGCTCGGTTTTCACTGCGCTCCCGATCAGGCATTCGGACGGCGCATCAGCCGGCTGAGACTGGCCGACGGAGAGCCGTTGAGCGCCCGGAAACGGTATCAGGTCTCGGGCTGGGCTTCGGTAGGCGCCCCCACCGAAGGCCGGCCCGTCTACGACGTTCTGGCCGACTATTTAACCGGCCAAAGCGATTGAATGATGCCGGCCGGCCCGATACTCGGGTAAAATAGCGCAAAACCGGCATGTCCAGGCTCTTCAGGGAGGACGGCATGCCCATGGAAGGATTTTCCAATCGATGAATTTTCAAGATGACTGACCGGACCGCCTACGACGACTTGCCGCCCTTGCTGGAGATCATCCAAAGGAATGGAGAAACCCATTGCATCAAGTTATCGGGAAACTGGAATCTGCGGAATCTTTCGATGACCCCCGGTTTGCGCCGAAAGATCCGGCGCCATGCCTCCGATAAAACCGCGGTATGGGATCTGACTTCCGTCAATCTACTGGATAATGGCTCCGCGTTAATCATCTGGCTGGCCTGGGGCGAACGATTTCCCGCCGGGCTGCGGATAAAACCCGAGCACCGGCGCATGTTGGAAAGCTGGCAGTCCCAGGCGGTTCCGCCTTCTCAGCCGGTGGTTCCTTTCGTCAAAGCCGTCGCCGGAACCTTTAACCGGGTGCTCACGGATTTTTGGGAGCAGTTCGTCGGCTTGGTCGCGATGTGGGGCCAACTGATACTGGACCTGTTCTATTTAATCCTGCATCCCAGGGAAATTCCCTGGCCGGAACTGTCGAACACGATATACGAATCGGGCGTCCGGGCGCTCGGCATCACCGCGCTGGTCGGTTTTTTGATCGGCATTGTCCTGAGCTATTTGTCCGCGTTGCAGTTGCGCATGTTCGGAGCCGAGATCTACATCATCAACATTCTGGGACTGAGCATCATCCGCGAACTGGGCCCCCTGCTGGCGGCGATCCTGGTCGCCGGGCGGTCGGGTTCGGCGATGACCGCTCAAATCGGCATCATGCGCGTGACCGAGGAACTGGATGCACTGTCGGCGATGGGCATTTCCCATTCCTTGCGGCTGATTCTTCCAAAAGTCGCGGCGTTGATTCTCGTCCTGCCTTTGCTGACGGTGTGGACCAACGGCGCCGCGCTGCTCGGAGGCATGTTTTCGGCGCAAAACACGCTCGATATCAGTTATCAGCAATTTTTTCAAAAACTGCCGGATACGGTGCCTTTGGTCAACATTTTTATCGGCCTCGGCAAAAGCGCCGTTTTCGGCATGATGATTGCGCTGATCGCCTGCCATTTCGGTTTCCGCATCCAGCCCAATACGGAGAGCCTGGGCAACGAGACCACCAATTCAGTGGTCGCCGCGATTACCGTCGTGATCATGGTCGATGCTTTGTTCGCGATACTGTTCATGGACGTGGGTATGCCATGACGGACGGGGAAGTCATTCGAATCGAGCACGTCTGGACCCGTTTCGGCAATAAAACGGTGCACAAGGACATCAACCTGGTTCTCGAACAAGGCGAAATACTGGGTCTGGTCGGCGCCTCCGGCAGCGGCAAGACGACCTTGTTGCGGGAGATCATTGGGCTGCTTTCTCCCAGCGAAGGAGAAATCTTCGTTATGGGAAAATCCTTGAAAAACGTTGCCGCCGACCACGGCCAACGGCTGAGAAGCAATTGCGGCGTATTATTTCAAAAAGGCGCCTTGTTCAGCGTGCTGAACGTGCTGGACAACATCGCCTTTCCGCTGCGGGAACTGGGCGTCGACGACGAGGAACTGATCCGGCGGCTGGTCTTCATGAAACTGGAAAAGGTCGGCCTGTCGCCGCACGATGCCTGGCTGAAACCGGCGGATTTGTCGGGAGGCATGATCAAACGGGTGGCTCTGGCGCGCACGATGATTCTGGAACCCGAACTCTTGCTGCTCGATGAGCCGACCTCGGGGCTCGATCCCATTTCCAGCGAGGATTTCGTCAAACTGTTGTCGGGGCTGCACCGGGACCTCAAGTTTACCGTGATGATGGTCACCCACGACCTGGACGTGCTGAGGGATTTATGCACGCAGGTGGCCGTGCTGGCGGATAATCGGCTGGTAGCTTTCGGCACGCTGTCCGACGTCTTGAACTGCCGTCATCCTTTTGTTGAACAGTTTTTTCACAATAACCGCGCCGAAAGGGTATTTCGGTCTTACGAGGCATCAGATGGGCAAAAATAAACACGCGCTGATCACCGGTGTGTTTGTCATCGTTCTCCTAACCGTAACGGTATGGATCATTTACTGGATCGGCCATTTCGAACGTGAGCGCAATCTCTACGTGGTCTCCACCACGGAATCGGTCACCGGCCTCAATCCGGAATCGACGGTGTTTTACCGCGGCATTGCCGTGGGAAAAGTGCTCGAGATCCGGTTCGATCCGGAAAACTTCGGCATTATCCTGGTTCCTATCGAGATCGACAAAAACATCGTTTTAACCAGAGGCGTTTTTGCGACGCTGCAACTGAAAGGAGTCACCGGTCTGACTCAGCTCCAACTGGAAGACTCGGGCGGCATTCAGGAAGTATTGCCGCCCGGCAACGATCCCATGAACCGCATTCCGTTGAAACCGTCGTTGACCGACAAATTGATGAGCTCCGGAGAGGAATTGCTCAAAAAAGCCGATTTCATCATGACCCGGCTCAGTTCCTTGATGAACGAGGAAAACGAAAAAAACATCAGCGACATGCTGAGCAATCTGAAAAACTTGTCCGACAAGCTTGAACAATTGCAAAAAGGCGTGGACAAGGCGCTCGCCGAGGTTCCCGCTTTAACTTCCGACGCCAAAAAGACCCTGTCGTATATCAATGGGCTGGCCAGAGACCTGCAAGCTTTGAGCCATCAAGTGCAAACGCTCGGAGATAAAGCCCATCAACTGGCCGATACCGGCAGGACGACCGGCGATTTAGTGCTGCACAGTACCTTGCCGAAGGTCAACAAATTATTGAGCGAATTGCAGTCGGCCACCGAAGAAGTGAAACACGTGGCGGTCATGCTCGAAAACAATCCGCAGTCCCTGTTGCTGGGACCGCGCCGGCAGGAACCCGGACCCGGCGAACCCGGTTATGAGGAACCCCAATGAGTTATTCATTCAGACTGTTGCTTTTTTTCACCATCCTGGTTTTTGCAGGGTGCACTCTGACGCCTGCTCAGCCCGCCCTGCATGACTTCGGCACAGGCCCAAGCCAATTCGGCAACCGGACGGCCTTTCGTTCCGATGTTACCGTCGAAGCTCCGAAATGGCTCCAGGACAATCGCATTCATTACCGCTTGCTGTACGCGGAGCCGACCCAGGTCAGATTCTACACGCTGGATCGATGGCTGGCACCGCCTTCGGAACTTCTGGAACAACAACTGAAATCCGGCGGACTTGACACTCGCTCTCCCTTAACCGTCAGACTGCTCGATTTTGAACAGCAATTCGAAGCTCCGCAAAAGGCTAAGGTGTTGATGCGTCTTGTCGTCGAAGCCTACACGCCCGACCGCCAGGTCATGACCCATTCACGCGAGTTCCGGTTCGAGCAGGTCTGCCCCACCCCGGACGCCAAAGGCGCGGTCAATGCCTTGGCAAAATTAAGCGTCAAGTCGGTCGAGCAGATTCGCTCCTGGCTCGACAGTTTAGCCGGTGAATGAACCCAAAGGCCGGTATTGAAAAACTGCGGGCAAAAAAATACTCCCGGAGCCAAAGGCGCCGGGAGAAGCAGGGGATACAGTATGTTGAACCATTCTGTACTTTCACACGACGAGGAGGTGTATGAAACTGATAAATCGGATGGCTGAGCGTGACAGCATCCATTCAATAATGAATCTATCATTAGCAAATAATTATAAATATGCCACCCATTGTTGACAAGATTCAAAATTATCAACTAATTATTTCTTTTTTATTAACAATAATCCCGCTCATCCTCTCCAGGAATCATCACTCCGATCCTCGGCCGTTTTCGTTCAGAACCGGGCACAGAAAGGATCATGGCCCGGAAGCCACATCCTGACTATCCGGATTTTGCCTGCTGCTTTCGCTCATAGGCGGCCAGTTGCTCAGCCGTGGCTTCCCGCTGAAACTTATCCCGCCATTCACGATAAGGCATTCCATAAATGATCTCTCTGGCTTGCTCGTAATCCATGACGATGCCCCGCTCCTCCGCAGCCGCCGTATACCATTTCGCCAGACAATTCCTGCAAAAATCGGCCAGGATCATCAAATCGATATTCTGAACCTCGGTATGCTGCCGTAAATGCTCGACCAACCTTCTGAAAACGGCGGCCTCCAACTCAATCCGATCGTCTTTATTCATCGCTATCCTCCGTAAATTCAATTCATTCCAGGCAGAAACGCACATCGAAACATGTACATTTCCGCATTAACATTTTATAATTCGACATTCGCCGTATCCGTTAAGAGTCTGGCTTGTATAATATAAACGAGTGGAATGGCGGCTATGGATTTATTTTTGTTTCCGACCGGATGCTTTTTTTAAATCTCGACCCCATCCTTGTTAAAACTGAAACGGAATCGGATCAAAGGAAATCCGGCGCGGTTCGGGATACTGCTTCAGAACGTGCGTTTTCTCCCAAACAATCATTGCCAGCTTTTAATCTGACGAACGCGATTTCCGCTTGATCGTACGACGTGCACAAGCCTCCGATGATAAGGAGATTGTCGAAGTTCATTCTGTGCCGGCTCATCGCCGACAGCTTCCATTATGCCATTCACAACTTTCCAGTAGGATTCGAGAATAGAATGATGAATTATTCCAGCCGGCGGACTAGCCAGCAGCGGATCATATAGGTTAAGGTATGCCATCTGTTTTCCCGGCGTTCCTGCTCCACTCAATGCCGACTAAAAAGCACGCAAACGCAACGAATTTCATCGCCATTTCGTTTTTTCTGAAGGTTTCTCCGCTATTTGCTGCGGCAACGAATTTTATGGCCTGACCACCACTTCCAAACTCATGAATCAGTTTTTTGAATTTTTTCCCATTCTATTATTTTTTCTTACTTACAAATTCTATGACATTTATGTTGCCACCGGCGTGGTGATTGCAGCGACTTTAGTCCAGGTCGTCTATAGCTGGTTCCGACACAAGACGATTGGGGTCATGCAGTGGATTACGCTGGCGTTGGTGATCGTCATGGGCAGCGCCACCATTTATTTGCATGATGAACAATTCATCAAATGGAAGCTGTCCATTGTCGAATGGTTGTTTGGCCTTGTTTTCCTGGGCAGCCAGTTCATCGGAAAAAAACCCGTCGTTGAAAGAATGTTGTCGGGCAGTTTAACGCTGCCCGCCGTCATTTGGAAACGCCTGAATCTGATGTGGGCGATTTTTTTTATCGGCGTCGGCTTCATCAACGTCTACGTCATGTACAACTATACCACCGACGACTGGGTTACCTTCAAAACCTTCGGCGTGCCGGGCTTGATGATCATGTTCATTCTGGTGCAGATGGCGCTGATCTACAAACACATCCCGGAAACCAAGGAATAGCGGCGCTGCGCTCTTCTGTGGAGAAAACAGGAGGGCGCTCGAAGCACAAAGCAATTCGTAAGCATGGCTGAATAAGCCTTTTTTATAACCCAACAGTTAACTGCAAGGTCCCTGCCCGTGTTATATGCCATTATCAGCGAAGACGTAAAAGAAAGTCTGCCGAAACGGTTGTCCGTCCGGCCGAAACACCTGGCCCGGCTCCAGATGCTCCAGGAGGCCGGAAGACTGGTCCTGGCCGGCCCTCATCCGGCGATCGACTGCGAGAATCCGGGAGAGGCCGGATTCAGCGGCAGCCTTGTCGTGGCCGAATTCGACAGCCTGGAGGCGGCGCAACAATGGGCCGATCTCGACCCCTACGTCGAAGCGGGCGTCTATGCCAAAGTCACCGTCAAACCATTCAAACAGGTCTTTCCCCAATGACATCCCAACTCATCAAACAATTATTAACCGATGCGTTAAAGCCGGAAGTACTGGAAATCATCGACCACAGCGCGGCGCATGCCGGCCATGCCGGAGCGCAACAAGGCGGCGGGCACTATCACGTAACGATCGTATCGGAAGCATTCGAAGGAAAATCGATGGTGCAAAGACACCAATTAATTTACCAAGCATTAGGAGACTTAATGAAACAACAAATCCATGCCTTAGGCATTAACGCCCTTTCACCGTCAGAAAAAAACTAAAGGAATCCATCCATGAAAAAAACCGTTATCCCGTTCCTTGTTGCAGGCTCCGTCTGGCTTGCCGGTTGCCAGCAGAACGCCCCCGAAACCGAAAGCTCCGTCAGCACCGCACCGACGACTCCGATCATCAAAAAAGAAGATGCGGCCGCCGAAGTCAACGGACAATACATCAGTAAAGCCGCGCTCGCCGACCTGGAAAAAGAAATTTCCGAACGCAGCCACGGCCAGACCTTTCCGAAAGAAAAGCTGCTCGAAGAGTTGATCCAACGTGAATTGCTGGTGCAGGATGCGCTGAAAAAGCAGTTGGACAAATCCCCCGAATATCTGCAACAGCTTGAAAAAACCAAAAAAGCCTTATTGACCCAGGCCGATCTGCAAAATTTCCTGAAGGCCAATCCCGTCACCGACGCCGAAATAAAGGCGGAGTACGACAGCAAAGTGGCTGCGGAAACCGGCACCGAATATAAAGCCCGACACATTCTGGTCAAGACCGAAAAAGAAGCCAAAAAACTGATTGCAGACCTCGACAAAGGGGCCGATTTTGCCACTTTAGCCAATAAGTACTCTCTGGATGCGAAAGAATCGCAAAACGGCGGCGACTTGGGCTGGTTTGTCGCAAGTCAGATGGTTCCGCCTTTTTCGGATGCGGTCAGCAAGCTTGAAAACGGCAAATATACGAAAACGCCCGTACAGACTCAATTCGGCTGGCACGTCATTCTGAGGGAAGACTCCCGCGCGCAAGTGCCGCCTCCGCTGGAATCGGTCAAAGACCAACTGATGCCTTATCTGCAACGGCAAAAAGTTCAAAAAATGATTGAGGACCTGCGCAAACAGGCCAAAGTCGAAGTGCTGGTGCCTCTGACCGAAGAAAAGCCTAAAGAAACCGCAGCGCCTGCGGTAGAGCCGGCCCAACCGGAAGCCGCCGGCGAACCGGCTCAGGAGCCTGAAAAAGCGGCGGACCCGGAAAATAAAGCCGCTCCGGAAGCAGCAACTCCGGCCGAAGAAGCCAAACCCGAAGAGAAAAAATCGGAAAAAGCCGAACCGGAAGTCGAAAAAACCAAAGCTAAAAAATAGCAGTGCCGGTTGGGTTGCATGCTTTTTGCAACCCAACATTCCCCCTGCGCCAACCTCAACCTACCCTGTCTTTGTAGACGGTTGTCCTGCAAACCGGGCACGGAAACGCGTCGCCTGGTCGACCTCGCTCCTCATTCAAAATCTCAACCTTCCTGGCAAGAACGGCAATCCCGAAGATCGATAGCGGCGATTTCTCCGTGTTCACCGCAGCCGTATTGACAGGCTTCCCGAATTAACCGGGCTCCGACTCTTCGCTCAAACGTTGCTTACTCTGTGACTGATTTCCGGATTTAAAATAACGGTCCGTTTCCTGCTTGACCACTCTGGACAGCCACAGCAGCCCGATCAGATTGGGTATCGCCATCATGCCGTTCATCAGATCGGAAAAATTCCAGACGAATTCCAGATTCATCATCGCGCCGACCATGACCATGACGATAAACACAATGCGATACGGACGTATGGCGCGCGGCCCCAGCAAATATTCAATCGCCTTCTCGCCGTAATAATTCCAGCCGATCAGCGTCGAATAGGCAAACAACGCCGTCGCGAGCGCCACGATCATTTCGCCCGGGCTTCCCAGCGTTTCTCCGAAAGTGGCGCTGGTCAACTGGCCGGCGCTGACGCCTTGCGTCCAGGATTGGCCGGTCAGAATCACCAGCGCCGTCATCGAACAGACCACGAGCGTATCGATGAAGGTCTGGGTCATGCTGACCAGTGCCTGTTTGACCGGATCCTGAGTGCGCGCGGCCGCGGCGGCGATCGGCGCAGAACCCAGTCCCGATTCGTTGGAAAAAACCCCGCGCGCCACTCCGTAACGCATGGCCGACGCCATGGTCGCTCCGGCAAAGCCGCCGGTGGCGGCAGTCGGCGCAAACGCATGCTGGAAAATCAGCGCCAAAGCCTCGGGAATCTCGGCCGCGTTCAGCGCCAGCACCGTCAGCGACGAGCCGACATAGCCGACGATCATGAACGGCACCAGAAACGACGTGAATTTACCGATAGAGCGGATGCCGCCCAAAATCACCAGCGCGGTCAACAGCATCAGAATGACGCCGGTCACCCACGGCTCGACGTGAAAGGAAGTTTCCAGTATTTTCGCGGTGGAATTGGCCTGGGTCATGTTGCCGATGCCGAACGTCGCCAGCGCGGTAAATACCGCGAACAGGCCACCCAGCCAGGGCAGTCCCACGCCCTTGGCCAGATAATACATCGGACCGCCGCGCATGCCGTACTCTCCCCTTTCCCGGTACTTGACCGCCAGCACCGCTTCCGAATACTTGGTCACCATCCCGACCAGACCGGTCATCCACATCCAGAAGACCGCCCCCGGCCCGCCCAGACTGATCGCGGTCGCAACGCCGACGATGTTGCCGATGCCGACGGTGGCCGCCAAGGCGGTCATTAAGGCGGCAAAATGGCTGATGTCGCCGTCGCGGCAGTGTTCTTTAAGAAAAATCAGACGGAACGCCAAAGGCAGCGCCCGGAACTGCAAGCCTTTCAGCAAAACGGTCAGATACAGTCCCGTCCCTACCAGCAGGATCAGCATCGGCGGTCCCCACACCCAACCCGATACCGTGGCTATCGCCGATTCGATGGCGTTCATTGCATTATCTCCATGACTTGAATTGATTGTTTAAAACGGCAGGAACGGACGTGATTCAATTCATGAGCCATCACCGGCCGAGCTCGTTGAACCCTAGCCTTCCGAAGGTTGAACGCCGCCTCCGCCTGGTCTGCCGCCAAAATGTCGGTGATTATTTTTCAAGAACGGGAATCTTGCCGATTCTTTGCTGCCAGATTTTGGGCGCCGACTGATGAATCGACTCGCCCCGGCTGTCAACCGCCACCGTCACCGGCATGTCTTCGACGACAAATTCATGAATCGCTTCCATGCCGAGGTCTTCGAAGGCCACAACACGGGATTGACGTATCGCTTTCGACACCAGATAAGCGGCGCCGCCTACCGCGATCAGATAAACGGCCCGATGGGCCTTGATCGCCGCAATGGCCGAAGGCCCCCGCTCGGCCTTGCCGATCATGCCCAGCAAGCCGGTGTGGGCCAGCATGGCGTCGGTAAACTTGTCCATGCGAGTTGCCGTGGTCGGACCGGCAGGCCCTACGACTTCATCCCGAACCGGATCGACCGGCCCTACGTAATAGATGAATTTATTGGTAAAGTCGACCCCTTCCGGCAAAGGCTGGCCTTGTTCGAACAGTTCGACCATGCGTTTGTGCGCCGCGTCCCGCCCGGTCAGCAAGGTCCCGCTCAGCAGCAGGGTCTCGCCCGGCTTCCAGGCGGCCACCTCGCTCAGGGTCAGCGTATCCAGATGGACCCGGCGGGAACCTGCGCCGGCTTCCCGTGTGATCAGGGGCCAATCTTCCAGACGGGGCGGCTTGAGCTCGGCAGGCCCCGAACCGTCCAACACAAAATGCGCATGGCGGGTGGCCGCGCAATTCGGAATCATCGCGACCGGTTTGTTGGCCGCATGCGTCGGATAATCCCTGATTTTAATGTCCAGCACGGTGGTCAGCCCGCCCAGTCCCTGCGCGCCGATGCCCAGCGCATTCACCTTCTCGTAGAGTTCCAGGCGCAGTTCCTCAAGCCGGCTGGCGGATCCTCGGGCGATCAGCTCCTGGATGTCGATGGTTTCCATGCAAGCCTGCTTCGCCAGCAGCATCGCTTTTTCGGCGGTGCCGCCGATGCCGAGCCCCAGGATGCCGGGCGGACACCAGCCGGCTCCCATCGCCGGAACCGTGTTTAATACCCAGTCGACGATGCTGTCCGACGGGTTCAGCATGGCAAATTTCGCTTTGGCTTCGGAACCTCCGCCTTTGGCCGCGACATTCACTTCCACCTTGTCGCCCAGGACCGTTTCCATGTGCACCACGGCCGGCGTATTGTCCCCGGTATTAATGCGCAGGCCGGCCGAATCCTTCAGAACGGAAGCTCTGAGCACGTTGTCCGGATGCCGATAGGCACGCCTGACGCCTTCGTTCACCATGTCGGTGACCGACAGCTCCGCCTCCCAGCGGACGTCCATGCCGATTTTCAAAAACACGGTAACGATGCCGGTATCCTGGCATATCGGACGACGCCCTTCGGCGCACATCCTGGAGTTGATCAGAATTTGCGCCATCGCATCCCTGGCGGCCGGGCTTTGTTCTTTTCGGTAGGCTTCGTTTAAGGCGTTGATGAAATCGGGCGGATGATAATAGGAGATATACTGCAAAGAGTCGGCGACGCTCTGGATGAAATCGTCTTGTCTGATTACGCTCATGATCGGTCCGCTCTCGCGGCGGTATCGGGAAGTTGGGAACGGCCGGCGGCGCCGTCATCGGTGCGCCGCCGAGTGGATGCAGAATGTCGAGCCGGTTTACTGAAACTCGGTTTCATCCAGTTCTTCGAAAGAAGCGGAGGATTTGGAGAAATAGCTGGGCGCAATGCTGATCAGCATCGTTATCAGCGCGGCGACATACGGAACGGATTGCACCGACAACACCGCCATCCATAATTTGCCGCTCAGATTGTCGAAATGCTCGAGCGAGCCCATGCCCCAGATGCCCAGCGCCAACAGGGTCAGCAAGAAGATTTCCTGCCGGATGGTCATCAGGCCGGTAAAAAGAAGCCCGAGCTTTTCGTATTTCGGTGTGCGCATGAAAGGCTTGCCGGGAACGAACATGCCCTGCCATACGCCGCGCGCAACGGTATGAGTCAGCGCCAGCCCCGACAGCGAGGCGCCCAGAGACTGCCAGACCGAGCACGGAACGCGGACCTGATAAAGCCACAAGCTGCGCAGGACTTTAAAAGTAAACAAGCCGATCGTCGGCAGCAGGAAGGCGTTCACCGGAATCTCGCTATGGATCGGATCGAGGAAGATCAAACCGGTCAGAATCAGGCTGGCGCAGGTGAACACCAAGGCCAGCGCGTCCGAAAACCAGGGCAGCCAGCCGGCGATGAAATAATAACGCTGCGCCGAAGTCAGCGGCGATTTCTTGGTCGGCAGGAAACTGCGCCAGTGCGCCTTGATGATTTGCATCGCGCCGTAAACCCAGCGGAAGCGCTGAGTCATGTAACCGGACATCGTATCCGGCATCAGGCCGCGGCCGAACGATTCCTTGCAGTAAACCGAATCGTAGCCGGCTTCGTAGAGGCGCAAGCCCAGCTCGCTGTCCTCGCAGATGCACCATTCGGACCACTTGCCGACCTCCAGCAAGGCCGACTTTCTGATCATGGTCATCGTGCCGTGCTGAATAATCGCATTGTATTCGTTGCGTTGCACCATGCCGATATTGAAGAATCCCGCGTATTCCCAATAACAGTTCGATTTAAAGGTGCTGACGTGCAGATCCCGGTAATCCTGGGGCGACTGCACAAAACCGACGTTTTCGTTGTCGAAATAAGGCACCATGCTCTTCAGCCAGTCCGGCGACAGGACATAATCGCTGTCGATGATCGCGATGATTTCGGCATCGGGCGCGGTTTGCTCGAGCGCGTGATTGATGGCGCCGGCCTTGAATCCGGGCCAGTTTTCCAGATGGAAGAACCGGAACATCGGCCCCAATCGCTCGCAATCGGCCTTGACCGGTTCCCAAACGGCCGGATCCTTGGTATTGTTGTCCATGACCAGCACTTCCAGATTCGGATAATCCACCTTGGCGAGCGCTTCCAGCGTTTTCCGGACCATCATCGGCGGCTCGTTGTGAATCGGCAAGTGCAGGGACACCTTCGGGTATTTGAAATCGGGGCCCGGCGTCAGCGGCTTGAAGGTGCGGGCCGTCTGTCGATGCCAGACGACTTCGGCGATCTCCAGCGCTTCGATCAACAGGATGAAGACCGCGATGATCTGCATCAGGACCAGCAGCACCCAGAAAAGTATCGTCAGATTGGTCTGATATTGCTGGGCACCGATCGATACCGTCCAGAAAATCGTCGAGGCGGCCAGGTTGGCGATCAGCCCGAAAAACAGCATGCCGGGTAACTTGAGGGTCCGACGGGTGAACAGGAACAGTCCCATCAACACCACGCTGAAACCCGCCGCGCCTACCGCCCAGTGTTTCCAGCCGGGCAGCGCCAGCACCGCGCCTTCCATCGGGTATTTCGGCTGCCGGTCGGCATTGAATATCCCCCAGTAGGCGCCGGCCGAACCTTCGATCGCCATTTTCCACGGCTGGTCGAACGCCTCCACGATGTAATAAGCCAGATGCTCATCGGCCGCCCGGTTCAGGAACTCGCGCAAAAACCGGGCCTGATTGGTGCGGGACGCAGTCGCATGTTTATAGGGTTGGCCGTCCGAAGGCCAGCCGACTTCGGTAATCACGATCGGCTTGTTCGGATAGGCCTTTTGCAATTCGTAGTATTTCTCGAAGACGAAATCGACCGCATCTTCCGCAGCAATGCCGTTCCAGTAAGGCAGAATATGGGCGCCGATAAAATCGACTTCCTTGACCAGATCAGGATTTTTCAACCAGATGTCGAAGGTTTCCGACGTACTGACCGGCCGCCAGGTGCGTTTTTTCACCTCGCGGATGTATTCGATCAATTGCTCTTTCGGAATGTCGTCGCGGAACAGCACTTCGTTGCCAACCATGACCCGGACGATTTTCGGATTGTTTTGATTGCTGGCTTGCAGCAGGGCTTCGATTTCCTGACGGTTTTTTTCCAGGTTGCCGTCGATCCAGGCGCCGATGGTGGTATTCAAGCCGTGCTTGGCCGCCAGCTCGGGCACCTTGTGCAGGCCTTTGAGCATGCTGTACGTTCGAACCGCATGGACTTTGTTTTCGAGCAGCGCCAGATCTTCGTCGATTTGAGCTTCGGTCGGAAACAAATTGTTTTCCTGGGTGTATTCCTTCCGCCTGGGGTCGAAAGTCACCCCCATCGTCGTTTTCGTCCAGGACTTCAATTGCAGAGGGTTATTGATGTAGCTCCATATGCTGAAATTGACAAAAACGAGCAGGGCAATCGTAAATAATATGGATAATATTCTTTTCATCGAAGTTATTGGAACTTATGTTTTTTTAACATAAAGATCGGTAATCGTTCCGGTAATCATTTCGGCCGCGAACGCGAACGTCTCGGAAAGCACCGGATGGGGATGAACGGTCAGGCCGATGTCTTCGGCGTCGGCGCCCATTTCCAGCGCCAGCACCGCTTCGGAAATCAACTCCCCGGCATTGGGCCCGACCATGCCGGCACCCAGAATGCGGCCGGATTCCTTGTCGCACAGGATTTTAGTCAATCCTTCCTTGCGGCCCAGGCTCAGCGATCGCCCGCTGGCCGCCCACGGGAAGGTAGCTTTGTCGTATTCAATGCCCTGCTCTTTCGCCTGGTTTTCGGTCAGGCCCATCCAGGCCACTTCCGGATCGGTATAAGCCACCGCCGGAATCGTCAGGGCGTCGAAAGCGGCTTTGTGCCCGGCCGCCACTTCCGCGGCCACCTTGCCTTCATGCACGGCTTTATGCGCCAGCATCGGATTGCCGACGATGTCGCCGATCGCGAAAATATGCGGCACGTTGGTCCGCTGCTGCTTGTCGACCGGAATAAAGCCCTGTTCGTTGACCTGGACGCCCGCTTTTTCGGCATCGATCAGCTTGCCGTTGGGCCGGCGGCCGACCGCCACCAGGACGGCATCGAACAGCTCCGATTCCGGTGCCTCCTTGCCTTCGAAGAAAACCTTGAGGCCGTCTTCATTGGCCTCGATCGAAGCCACCTTGGTTTCCAGCCAGACGTTCTTGTATTGCTTCTTGATGCGCCGGAACAACGGCGTCACCAGATCCTTGTCGCAGCCGGGAATGATTTGATCCATCCATTCCACCACGCTGATTTCCGAACCGTAGGCGTGATAGACGGTGGCCATTTCCAGGCCGATGATGCCGCCGCCGACGATCAGCATTTTTTTCGGGATGCTTCGAATTTCCAGCGCGTCCGTTGAATCCATCAAGCGGGGATCGTCGTTCGGAAAATTGGGTATCCTGGCCGGATGCGAACCTGCGGCGATAATGGCCTGCTCGAAGCGGACCGTCTTGACGCCGTCCGCCGTTTCCACAGCCAGCGTATGGTCCGAACTGAACCGGCCGACTCCCTGGATCACGTTGACCTTACGCTGCTTGGCAAGCCCCGCCAGACCGCCGTTCAGCGTCTTGCTGATGTTCTCCTTCCAGGCGCGGATCTTGTCGAGATCGAGCGCGGGCTTGCCGAAACTGAGCCCGTGCTGTTCGAACTCCTCCGCCTCGTGAATGAGCAGGGCCGTATGCAACAGCGCTTTCGAGGGAATGCAGCCGACGTTCAGGCAGACGCCGCCCAGCACCGGGTAACGCTCGACCAGGGTGACCTGCTTGCCCAGATCGGCGGCGCGGAACGCGGCGCTGTATCCGCCCGGCCCGCCGCCTAAAACCAAAACTTCCGCGTTTAATTCAGAATCACTCATTTTCGGATGCCTCCATAGCTTCCTGTAGTCAAAGTAACAGGCGGCGAATATCGCCCAGATAATTTTTGATGGCGGCCATGAAACGAGCGCCTTCGGCGCCGTCGATCACGCGATGATCGTAAGTCAGATCGAGCGGCAGCATCAGGCGCGGCACGAATTCCTTGCCGTTCCAGACCGGCTGCATTTTCGCCCGGGTGACGCCGAGAATGGCCACTTCGGGGGCATTGACGATCGGTGTGAAGGCCGTGCCGCCGATACCGCCCAGGCTGGAAATGCTGATGCAGCCGCCCTGCATGTCGGCCGGCATCAACTTGCCTTGCCGTGCTTTTTCACTTTTTTCCGCCAATTCGGCCGCCAACTGGTTGATCGTTTTCTTGTCGGCGTCGCGCAGCACCGGCACTACCAGTCCGTTCGGCGTATCGACGGCAATGCCGATATTGCAATATTTCTTCAGGATCAGGTTTTCGCCGTCGCCGGACAACGAAGCATTGAAATTCGGAAACTGCTGCATTGCACCGACCAGCGCCTTGATGATGAACATCAAGCCGGTAATCTTGACTTCGCCGTTCTTTTTTTCCGCGTTGATCTGATTGCGGAACGCTTCCAGCTCGGTGATGTCGGCCTCGTCATGATAAGTCACCATCGGCAGGTTGAGCCAGACCCGGCTCAGATTCTGGCCGGTCAGGCGCTTGATCTTGCTGAGCTTGACCGTTTCAGTCTCGCCGAACGGAGCAAAATCGACCGGAGGAATCGGAGGAATTCCGGCACCGCCGGTGGCAACGCCTTCGGTCATGATCTTCTTGACGAAATTCTTGACGTCTTCCTTTAAAAGACGTCCCTTACGGCCGCTGCCGGCGCCGAGCCGGGTAACATCCACGCCCAGCTCGCGCGCGAAAAGACGGACCGAAGGAGAAGCATGGGGCGGACGGACCGAACCGGGTTCGGGCAACGGTTCGGGAAGAGCCGCCGGAGCGGGTTTCGGTGCCGGCTCCGGCGCTTTTTCGACTTTGGCAGGTTCCGCCGGCTTGGCTTCGGCGGCCGCTTTGGGCTCGGGCGCTTCGGCTTTAGCTTCGGCAGGCGCCGCCGCGCCGGCCTGCACCGTCGCAATCAGCGTTCCTTCCGAAACCTTGTCTCCTTTTTTGATGAAAACCTGCTGAACGGTGCCCGCCGCGCTGGACGGCAAATCCATGCTCGCCTTATCGGTTTCGAGCGTGGCCACCGTTTGTTCCAATTCGACCGTATCGCCGGGCTTGATCAGCACTTCGACGACGTCGATATCGGTCACGTTGCCGACGTCGGGAACTTTGATTTCGATTACATCAGTCATGGGTATCCTTCCGCTTATACTAACCAGGGCGCATTGACATCGGCATTCATGCCGTATTTGGCGATAGCCACTTCCACTTTGGCCGGATCGAATTGACCTGAATCCGCCAGACTCTTCAGGGCAGCAACCGTGACGTGGTAGCGGTCCACTTCGAAAAACCGCCTCAGGTTCTTCCGGGTATCGGACCGACCGAATCCGTCGGTGCCCAATACCGTGTAAGGCGAGGCAATATACGGGCGGATTTGTTCGGCAAAAGCCCGGCAATAATCGGTGGCCGCAATCACCGGACTCGGATCCTGACCGAGACAATGGGTCACGTGAGGCACGCGTGCCGTTTCGGTCGGATGCAGACGGTTCCAGCGGTGGCAGGACTGACCGTCCCGGGCCAGTTCGGTGAAACTGGTGCAGCTCCATAAATCCGCATCCACTCCCCAGTCGTCACGAAGCAGTTCCGCGGCAAACTCGACTTCACGAAAGATCGTGCCCGAACCCAATAAGCGTACCTTCGGCCCTTTCTTTTTGCCGCCCTGACGGAAACAATACATGCCCTTGAGAATATCCAGCTCGATGCCTTTCGGCATGGCCGGATGAGGGTAATTTTCGTTCATGATCGTGATATAGTAGAAGATGTCTTCCTGATTGACGTACATGCGGCGTAAACCGTCCTGGATTATGACGGCCAACTCGTAGGCATAAGTCGGATCATAAGAAACGCAATTGGGCACGGTTGCCGCCATTAAATGACTGTGGCCGTCCTCATGTTGCAGTCCTTCGCCGTTCAGCGTGGTCCGGCCGGCCGTGCCCCCCATCAGGAAGCCTCGGGTGCGCTGGTCCGCCGCCGCCCAGATCAAATCGCCGACGCGCTGAAATCCGAACATCGAGTAGTAGATGAAAAATGGAATCATCGGCACGTTGTGCGTGGAATAGGACGTGCCGGCCGCGATCCAGTCGCACAGGCCGCCCGCTTCGTTGATGCCTTCCTGAAGGACCTGGCCGTGCTTGTCCTCCTTGTAAAACATCAACTGATCGGCGTCCTGGGGCGTATACAACTGCCCTACCTGGGACCAGATGCCGAGCTGTCTGAACATGCCTTCCATGCCGAAGGTCCGCGACTCGTCCGGAACGATCGGCACGATGCGTTTCCCGATATTTTTGTCTTTGACCAGAATGTTCAGCATGCGCACGAACGCCATGGTCGTGGAAAATTCGCGGCCTTCCCCGCTCGCTTCCAGCAACGCTTTGAAATCGCTCAGCACCGGCACGTCCAGCGCGTAAGACTTGGCCCGTCTGGCCGGCAACGGTCCGCCCAACTCGGTGCGGCGCTGCATCATATACGCGAACTCCTTCGAGTCTTCGGGAAATTTAATGTAAGGCAGGTCGTGCATCTGCTCGTCGGTGACGGGCAAATCGTAGCGATCGCGGAAATGGCCGAGCGAGCTCTCGCTCATTTTCTTTTGTTGATGGGTGATGTTTTGCGCCTGGCCGGATTCGCCCATGCCGTAGCCTTTGATCGTTTTCGCCAGAATGACGGTCGGCTGGCCCTTGTGGTTGACCGCGGCATGGAAGGCAGCATAAACCTTGGAAGGATCGTGCCCGCCCCGGTTCAATTCCCAGATGTCGCGATCGGACCAGTCGGCGACCATCGCCTTCAATTCGGGCGTATTGAAAAAATGCTCTCTGACGTAGGCTCCGTCCTTGGCCTTGAACGTCTGATAATCGCCGTCGACGCAGGCCATCATCCGTGCCGCGAGCAAACCTTCGGTGTCTCTTGCCAGCAGCGCGTCCCAGCGCTGACCCCAGACCACTTTGATGACGTTCCAGCCGGCGCCTCGGAACTCGCTTTCCAGCTCCTGGATGATCTTGCCGTTGCCCCGGACCGGTCCGTCCAGCCGCTGTAAATTGCAGTTGACGACAAAGATCAGGTTATCCAGCTTTTCCCGTCCGGCCAACCCGATGGCGCCCAGGGATTCGGGCTCGTCGGTTTCGCCGTCGCCCACGAAGCTCCACACTTTGCGTTCCGAGGTATCGGCCAGGCCGCGATCCTGCAAATAACGCATGAAACGGGCCTGATAAATCGCCATGATGGGACCCAGCCCCATGGAAACCGTAGGAAATTGCCAGAAGTTCGGCATCAGCCACGGATGCGGATAAGACGACAAACCGTTTCCGCCCACTTCCTGGCGGAAATTGTTCATTTGCTCTTCCGTCAATCTGCCCATCAGAAAGGCGCGGGCGTAATCGCCCGGGGTTAGATGGCCCTGGGTAAAGATCAGGTCGCCGTCGTGCTGGTCGGAAGGCGCGCGCCAGAAATGGTTGTATCCGACATCGTATAAAGTGGCCGCAGAGGCGAAGCTGGCGATATGGCCTCCGACATTGGTATGCTTGTTCGCCCTCAGCACCATCATCATCGCATTCCAGCGGACATAGGAACGAATTTTCAATTCGATCTCATGATTGCCGGGGTATTTTGCCTGACTGGCGACGGGAATGGTATTGAGGTAAGCGGTGTTGGCACTGAAAGGGACGTCGAATCCCGAATGTCGGGTGACTGCAACCAGTTGTTCAATCAAGAAATGCGCGCGCTCGCTGCCGTCCTTGTCCAGTACTGCCTGCAATGCCTCGATCCATTCCCTGGTTTCTGCCGGATCAATGTCGTTTTGTCCGGTAATTTCAGAAATTAAACTCTTGGTCATCATTTTTTCCTGTTGAGGCGGCTTGTGTTTGACTTCATAAAATATTGTTCTAAATAAAGTTTCAACGGCTTTCCGGATTTATCCGATTTGGTGGCAACTCCGGCGTAAAACAATGGACAAGCCGAAAAAAATACACTTAAAATGTTGCATAGTATATACAAATGGCGGAGAGCATTGAACCTGTTTTGTAAAACTTAATCGGCCGTCTTGTGGCCGTAGATCTTGGCGGGCTGTCCGTGCCTTGATATTCGGCGGCCCTCGACTGGAACGCAAACTCTCGGCAATAAACAGGAAACAGTGTGTATCAACCGGAGTCCGGACGGAACGATCCGAACCCGGCGGCAAGTCGTCTTATGAAAGACAAGGCTTGAAAAGAACTAACGATTGCCCGGCATGCCTTTCAATAGCCATGCAATGAAGTTTTCCCGGTTGCGTGAACAGATGATGACTTTGCCTTTGCCGGAAAACTTGAGCACCATGCCTTCACCGCTGGTGACGCTGTTGACCAACTGCCCCAACAGCCCGCCGCTGCTTTGCGTAGCGACCGAGATCTCGTGATGCAAACGACTGTCCCAGGCCACCACGTGAGCATTGTCGATAATGACGTCCTGTCCGGGCTCCACGTCCAGTATAAAACTGGTGCCGAATCCCGACACGGCCAGCTTGCCTGCGCCGGTAGCCTCGCCGATAAAGAAACCGCCGGTCTGGCCGAACACGGCCGAGCCGAGGCCCTGAGTACGCACGTTCAACTGAACTCCGCTTTCGGCGGCGACGAAAGCGCCGTCGGAAATCATGTAATGGTTGTCGCCGACGTCCAGAATCTCGATAGCGCCGGGCAGGGTCGGCGACAAAAGACAATCGCCGCCGCCCCGAACGGCTTCGATGTGTTGCTGAAAAAAAGACTCGCCGTTGGCCAGACGGCGCATCAAAGCGCTGCCCAGGCCGCCAGTCATTTTTCCTTTGAGGTCCAGGGTGGCCTCCATCATCACCATGGCATTGGATTCACAATAAATCTTTTCGCCGCGCTGAAGGCTGACGTGCAGAAACGGATCGACGTCTCCGGTTACGGTAAATTGCGCCATGGATTATTATCTCCTTGATTTAATCAGCAGACTGTTGGACGCAGGGCTCGGCAACGCCTTATTCCGCCGCTATTTTTTGGCAATGGCATTCCAGGCGGCCAGCCAGGTTTGCGAAAGGTAGCTGTCGGCTTTCCTGTCAAGCTCTCCGGATAACACCATGCGCAAGGTGGTGTTGACTATTCCGAAAAAATAGGCGAAACACAATTGCGGAGCGATATTGCGGATTTCTCCTGCTTTGGCGCCCGCCTGAATGATTTTGATAATTTTGGTGAAAGGCGGCGTTTCCAGAACGGGTCTCTCATCCGGAAGAATTTCGCTGACGTTCAAAACCAGCAAAAACTGCATTACATCGGGTGCCTCGTCGGTCAGTTTGAATAACAAATCGACGATCGCCCGCAACTGCTCGGAGGGTTTCTGGCTTCTTCGCCGGATATCGTCGACCGAAATACTCAGGCTGTCGAAAATATTGGCATACAGGGCCGCGGCAATCGTCTGTTTGTTTTTGAAATGCTGGTAAAGAGCATTGGTCGTTTTCAGGCCGGCCGCATCGGCAATATCGCTCAACGAAGTATTAAAATAGCCTTTTTCAGCAAACAATTTCAAGGCCGCCAGTAATATCTCATCCTGCGCTTCGGCTTTCGTCTGAATGTCTTCTTTTTCCTTATCCATTATTATTCTTTCACAGCCCGTTCAATAGACTGTATCTTTATGGTTAGTCGAAATCCCGGCATTGAAAAAAACATACGGCGGGATTGAAATGCTTATTGCGTTTTGATCGCAGTCATCGCTGCGCACAGATAATTGACCATCGACCACAGCGTCAGCACGGCGGCGATATACAGCAAGGTATATCCCATCGCGTTGATCGGCAGCCCGAACAGGTCTTCACGGTACAGCAACATGCCGATGGCAACCATTTGCGCCGTGGTTTTCCATTTGCCCAGCGTGGAAACTTTCACCTTGGCCCGCTGGCCGATTTCCGCCATCCATTCCCGGAGGGAAGCGATGGTGATTTCCCGGCCGATAATGATCGCCGCCGGCACCGCCAGGTAAGGGTTGGCTTGCTGCTGTACGATCAAAACCAAAACGAAGGCGACCATCAGCTTGTCGGCCACCGGATCCAGGAAGGCCCCGAACGGGGTTTCCTGCTGCATCTTTCTGGCCAAATAACCGTCCAGCCAGTCGGTAATGCCGGCGCCGATAAAAATGGCGGTGCTGGCGATATTGGCATGGTCCCAGGGCAGATAGAACACGATCATCAATAAAGGAATCAGGGCGATCCTTAGCAATGTGAGATTCGTCGGTAGGTTAAATTCAATGGTCATCTTGATGATGAAAACTATCGTAAATTCGTTGCGCCAATTGACGACTGATGCCGTCTATGCTGGAAAGCGCATCCACACCCGCCTGAGTCACGCCTTGCAGCCCCCCAAATTGTTTTAATAATAGCTGACGCCTCTTGGGCCCCAGGCCTTCAATCGACTCCAGCGCGGAACGTTTCTTTATTTTGCCCAGACGCTGACGGTGCCCGGTAATCGCAAAGCGATGGGCCTCGTCCCGGATGTGCTGGATGAGCAGCAAGCCGCTGGCTCCGGGAGTCACCGGCAGCGGCCGGTCCTGATCGGCCAGAATCAGCTTTTCCATGCCGGGCTTTCGGTCCGGACCTTTGGAAATGCCGACTATCATAACATTGTTTATGTCTAATTCCGCTAATGCCTTTTGCGCTTCATGCACTTGCCCTTTACCGCCGTCGATGAACAGGACGTCCGGAGCTTCGTGTTCGCCCTGCTTCAAGCGCTTGAACCGGCGTAAGACCGCCTGATGGATGGCGGCGTAATCGTCGCCTCCGGCCACGCCTTCGATGTTGAATCGGCGGTAAGCGGATTTGACCGGCCCTTCCCGGTCAAAAACGACGCAGGAAGCCACCGTCTGATCGCCGTGATGATGGCTGATGTCGAAACACTCCAGACGCCTCGGCAGTTCCGGACAGCCCAATTCTTCCTGCAAATTCAAAAAGCGTGCGTACAGCCCCTGTTTGTCGGCCAATTTGTTCTGCAACGACGTTTCGGCGTTGGCCAAAGCCATCTGCAGCCATTTCAGACGTTCTCCCCGGACATTGAAAGAAATGGCAACCCCATGTTTCGATTGCTGCGCCAGCACGTCGGCCATCAGTTCGGCTTCCGCCAGTTCGTGGCTGACGATCAATTCGTGCGGGGCTTGCCTGTCCAGATAATATTGCGGGATAAACGCTTCCAAAACGGCCGCCGGATCATGCGCATCCGACATCTTGGGAAAAAACTGCTTGTTCCCCAGATGCTGGCCGTTGCGGATGAAAAACACCTGGATGCAAGCCAGATTTCCCTTGGCGGCGCAGGCAATGATGTCCACGTCGCCCCGTTCTCCATGGACAAAGTTTTTCTCCAGCACCGCCCTCAATTTGCCGATCTGGTCGCGGTAGACCGCAGCCTGCTCGAATTGCAGAGCGGCCGCCGCCCTTTCCATTTTGACGATCAACTGCTCGATCAATACCCCGCCTTTTCCTTCCAGAAACAGAATGGTGCCTTCGACGTCCTGCGCATAGGCCGCTTTATCGATCAATCCTACGCAGGGCGCGGTGCAGCGTTCGATCTGGTATTGCAGGCACGGACGCGTGCGATTTTGAAAAACCGAATCTTCGCACTGCCTCACCGGAAAAATTTTCTGCAGCAGCTTCAGACTTTCTCTTACCGCGCCGACGCTGGGATAAGGTCCGAAATACTTGCCGCCTCTTTTTTTGGCGCCGCGGTGGAAGGTAATTTGCGGGAAATCGTGAGGACTGGACAAAAATATGTACGGATAGGATTTGTCGTCCCGCAAGCAGATGTTATAGCGGGGCTTATGGCGCTTGATCAGTTGCGATTCCAGCAACAAGGCCTCGCCTTCGGTGTGGGTCACCGTCACTTCCACCGCTGCGATTCTGGCCACCATCGTTTGCTGCTTGATGGAAGTCGAGTGGCTTTTAAAATAACTCGAAACGCGGTTCTTGAGATTTTTCGCCTTGCCGATGTAAATAATCTCGCCTTCCTCATTCAGCATTTTATAAATGCCGGGACGAGTCGTCAGGTTTTTGATAAAGCCTTTGGCATCAAAGGCGTTTTCTGGAATATCGGTACTTGCCATGAAACGGGAACTCCGGCAGAGGCGTCTACACGCCACCTTTTGATAAAATAACTTCCTGACCGTAAACGAAACATAACCGGCTTTTCCTGGTCGGTCGTTTGACGGAAATCAATCGTGCCTATCCGTCAGAGGCCTATGAGCAAATCGGCGCCTCCAAGTTTCACTCCGCGGCTTTATCACCGCCGCAAAACAACCGGCGCCGACGGTCCGGTCATCGGACCGAGCCGGATGTTCGATCGGCATACAAGACCGGGCAGTCATTGAAATGGTTTTATCCGACTCTAAATCAGCATTTATCAATAGCCGGCAATGCCAACGTCCCGACCGGCTCCATTGTCTCCGGCTTTTCTCGAATATAAAAATCGAGTCAATCCTAATACGCCCGGCCAATTTATCGGCATCTTCCCTGTCTCCCGAAGTCGTCGACTATTTTAATAGACAAATTTACGAAACTCGGCATTAACCAAACCTGTCATAAAAATGACGAATTGTGTCAGTTACCATCATTTATTTCAAATTCATGGGGTACAGATAAAAGAATTTTCGTCATTGGTATAAAGCTTGCTTTTTGAATACAGAGGCCGGTCAACGGTCTTTAGTTATTCTGGCCGTAATTGATATGACTCATTGGAGACCCACTATGTTTGATGACGATATGCACGATTTGAATGATCTCGATTATGAAGATATGGACGACTTACCCTTACTGGATCATATTGAATGGAATCATTATTCGAATGAAGACGAGGCCGTCGATGATTCCGACTCGATGTTCTGGCTCGAAGAGTAAGAACGGCATTTTTTTCTTTATTATCGAACTAAGGCGCAGAGCCCGGAAAGAACGATACATCAGCGAAGATAGCGAGTTTCATGGACCGCATTCAAGACTTGACTTGTCGCTTTCGACATTTTGGTTTCAAGCCGACATTCACGGCCAGTTCGCATGATGCCCGCCTTAGTTCACGCCTTTCTGGGCGATATTACCCGCCTGCCCTTGGACGCGATCGTCAATGCGGCGAATCCTTCCTTGTTGGGTGGCGGCGGCGTCGACGGTGCCATTCATCGTGCGGCCGGACCTGAACTGACCGCCGAATGCCGGCTTCTCGGCGGCTGTAAGACCGGAGAGGCCAAACTCACCAAGGGCTACCGGCTTCCTGCAAGATACGTCATTCATACCGTCGGCCCCGTATGGCGCGACGGCCGTCATGGCGAGCCCGAACTGCTGGCCTCCTGTTACCGGCGATCCCTCGAAGTGGCCTCGGAACACGGCATTCGCAGCATCGCATTTCCCGGTATCAGCACGGGAATTTACGACTATCCGGTCGAACTTGCCGCAAAGGTTGCGGTTGACGCAGTGCTGTCTTTCTTAGTCAAATCCGATTCGCTTGAAGAAATCGTTTTTTGCTGTTTTTCGGCGCCGGATCTAGCCGTTTACGAAAGTCTTCTCGCTTCCGAGCGAAGCTAAAGAACGCTCCTTTTTCTCCTTGCAGACCGTTTCATCTCCGGTGAAGATTGTGCAGGGAATCGAATCTTTAATTTTCAAATATGCCGCGAATTTTCCGGAAAAATCCGAAATCTCGTCGTGAACGAGAGAATGGCTTATATTTTTCGGACAAAAGAAGCGGAAAGAGCTATCATGGCACCTTTACTGTTCATTATAGGTTTTATCCATGCAAGTAGCAGACAATATGGCTGTTTCCATCCATTACACCCTGACAAACGACGACGGTGAAGTTATCGACAGCTCGGTTGGAGACGACGCCTTGGTTTATCTCCACGGCCAAGGCAATATTATTTCGGGTCTGGAACAGGCGCTTTACGGCAAAGAAGTCGGGGACAAATTCAATGTCCGCATCCCCGCTGAAGAGGCTTATGGCGAATTTATGGAAGAGAGGGTTCAAGTGATTCCGCGCTCGATGTTCGAAGGCATCGACGAATTGGAGGTCGGGATGAAATTCCATGCCGACGTCAGTTCAGGTCCCGGCGTGGTCTCGATCGTAGCCATTGACGGCGACGACGTCACCATCGACGGCAATCATCCGCTGGCCGGAATGGCTTTAACGTTCGATGTCGAAATCGTCGACGTCCGGCCCGCCAGCCGTGAAGAGATAGCGCATGGACACATTCATGGTCCGGGCGGCCATCATCACTGAGATAAAACGGCGCCGGTCCGGGCACCTGCTCTTTGTTACGGGAATCCGGACCGTTTCTTAAAGCTGTTTTGGCAGATAATAACGAGGGGAAGATGAATAAGGACGCAATCCCCGGTAAACCGCCATCCGACCTTTGGATTCGGGCCGGTTCGATCCCGGCCTTATCGGCCAGGGCATAACGCTGCGTTTCAATCGATTATTTCACAGGTGCTGCTCGCGGCATCGACCCGATCGCGCAATTCTTTCCCCGGTTTAAAATGGGGTACGTATTTTTTTGATAAAGCGACCGATTCGCCTGTTTTGGGGTTACGGCCCATTCGGGGCGGCCGCAAGTGTAATGAAAAACTGCCGAATCCTCTTATCTCGATTCTTTCTCCCGAGGACAAGGCCTGATTCATTTTTTCGATGATGCATTTTACTGCCAATTCGACGTCTTTCAACGGCAGATGAGGCTGTTGCCTGGCAAGCGCTTCAATTAATTCGGATTTTGTCACTGTCTATCCCGTAAAAAAATAATGTCGAAAGGGCATGCCCCAAAGGCATGCCCTCTCTTAGTTTTTATTTTTCTATTTGTTTAAAGATATCACCCAGTGTCGGGGTGCCAGCGGACTGTTGAGAATAATCTTTGATGGCGTGGCTTTCTTCATCTTGATCTTTGGCTTTTATGGATAAAGAAATCGACTTGCTCTTCTTGTCGACACCGATGAATTTGGCTTCGATTTCTTCGCCTTCCTTCAACAGGGTGCGAGCATCTTCAACGCGGTCGCGCTGAATTTCGGAAGCCCGAATGTAACCTTCCACGTGATCGGCCAAAGTAACGACCGCACCTTTGGCGTCGACTTCCTTGATGGTGCCTTTAACGAGGCTGCCTTTCTCGTGAGTAGCCAGGAAGTTCTGGAACGGATCCTGTTCGAGTTGCTTGATGCCGAGGGATATGCGCTCGCGCTCGGAATCGACCGCCAGAATGACGGTTTCCAGTTCATCGCCTTTTTTGAATTCACGAACGGCCGCTTCTCCGTCATCGGCCCACGAAATGTCCGACATGTGCACCAGGCCGTCGATGCCGCCTTCCAGGCCGATGAAGATGCCAAAGTCGGTAATCGACTTGATCTTTCCGGTAATTTTATCGCCTTTGTTGTGAGTCGCGGCAAATTCGTCCCACGGATTGACTTTGCATTGCTTCATGCCCAACGAAATACGGCGGCGTTCCTCGTCGATTTCCAGGACCATGACCTCAACCTCGTCGCCCAGTTGGACGAGTTTGGATGGATTGACGTTCTTGTTGGTCCAGTCCATTTCGGAAACGTGCACCAGGCCTTCCACGCCTTCTTCGATTTCGACAAAGCAGCCGTAATCGGTCAGATTGTTCACCTTGCCGAATACGCGGGTTCCTGCAGGATAACGGCGGGCAATGTTTTGCCATGGATCTTCACCCATTTGCTTCATGCCCAGCGAAACGCGATTCTTGTCTTTGTCGTATTTCAAGACCTTGACTTTGATTTCCTGGCCGATTTCCACGCATTCGGAAGGATGGCGGACGCGACGCCAAGCCATGTCGGTGATGTGCAGCAAGCCGTCGATGCCGCCCAGATCGATAAAGGCGCCGTAATCGGTGAGGTTTTTGACCACGCCGGTAACGATTGCGCCTTCTTCCAGTGTTTTCAGCAATTCTTCCCTCTCTGCGCTGTATTCCTTTTCGACGACGGCGCGGCGCGACAGAACTACGTTATTCCGTTTTTGATCGATTTTGATAACCTTGAATTCCAGATCGCGGTTTTCCAGGAAAGTGGTGTCTCTTACCGGACGTACGTCCACCAGCGAGCCGGGTAAAAACGCTCTCAGGGCGCCGACGGCCACGGTAAAACCGCCGCGAACTTTACCGGTAATGCGGCCTACGATAGTGGCTTGCTTTTCATAGGCATTTTCCAGTTCAAACCAGGCTTTGTTTTTCTTCGCTTTATCTCGGGAAAGCAGCGTGGCGCCCAGACCGTCTTCGAAAAGATCCAGGGCAACTTCGACTTCGTCACCTATTGCAACTTCCAGTTCCCCATCGTTGTTCAGAAACTGCCATTTTGGAATGACGCCTTCCGATTTGGAATGGGTGCTGACGATAACCATATCGTTATCGATATCAACAACGGTTCCGATCAACATGTCGCCGGGCGACATCTTGGTCTTGTTTAAATTTTCTTCAAGTAACGCAGCAAAGCTTTCGCTCATTTTCTATTTTCCCAAGCCTGTCGAAAATCGACCTGGCCTTTCATATCAAAGTTAAAAAACACATCTTCGATTAGCTTAATCGAAATGTGGACGGTTCATAATCCTATCGGATTAAATTCAGAATTTCCTCGATCACCGACTCGATGGTCATTGCCGAGGAATCAATATAAACGGCATCGCTCGCCATCGCCAACGGAGCCGACTCTCGTTCCATGTCCCGGCGATCCCGTTCCTCAATTTCCAGGGTAATTTGCGATAGATTAGCATCAATTCCTTTTTCGATCAACTGTTTATATCGTCTTGACGCTCTTTCCCGGGCGCTGGCGGTCAAATAAACCTTGGTTTCCGCATCCGGAAAGACGACGGTTCCCATATCGCGACCGTCCGCCACCAAGCCGGGGGACTTTTTAAAATCCCGTTGTTTTTGCAGCAATCGGCTCCTGACTTCCGGCATGGAAGCGACGATGGACGCGATTTTGCCCGTACTTTCCAGCGGAATTTCCGCCGTGATGTCCACGCCATTCAGTCTGACAACCAGCTCAGCGCCGCAATCAAACTCTAACACCATGGACTCCGCGACTCGGGCAATGGCCGCCGCATCATTCATGTCGATCGCCTGTTTTTGCACCGCAACGGCCAACGAACGATAAATCGAGCCGCTGTCCAGATAATGCCAGCCGAGCTGTTTGGCCACCCGGCGACTGACGGTGCCCTTGCCCGCGCCGCTCGGCCCGTCGATGGTCAGAACCGGTACGGACATCAGGACTCCTCGGAAACCAGATCCAGACCCAAGCTTGTAACCAGTTGTTTGAACTCCCGGAAGGACGTGTTCACATTGGCACAGTCCAGTATGGTAATCGGAGCGCCGGCGCGGAGGCCGGCAATGGAAAACGACATGGCTATCCGATGGTCGCCGTGGGAATCGACGACGCCGCCGCCTATCTTGCCGCCTCCCTGAATGATCATGCCGTCCGCCGTAGGCTGGGCGTCGACGCCTAAAATCTTTAAACCGTCCGCCATTACCTGAATCCGGTCCGATTCCTTGACTCTGAGTTCCTCGGCTCCCGACAAGCGCGTTTGGCCTTCGGCGCAGGCGGCAGCCACGAACAGCACGGGAAACTCGTCGATTGCAAGAGGCACCAGTTCTTCAGGAATGTCGATTCCTTTCAACGGACTGTACACGACGTGCAGATCGGCTACCGGCTCTCCGCCCACCAGGCGCTCGTTCAAGATCTCGATGTGGGCACCCATCAGTTTCAGTATGTCGATCACGCCGGTCCGGGTCGGGTTGATGCCGACGTGCTTGAGCGTTAAATCGGAGCCCGGGGCAATGGAAGCGCCGACCAGAAAAAACGCGGCCGAAGAAATGTCGCTGGGCACGTCGATGTCGCTGGCCGTCAGCTTGCCTTCGGCGTTAATGGTGATTTTGTTGCCTTGTTTCCTGACCGGATAGCCGAAGCCGGACAGCATGCGCTCGGTATGATCCCGCGTCGGAGCCGGTTCGGTCACGCTGGTTTCGCCCTGGGCGTACATGCCGGCCAGCATCAGGCAGGATTTGACCTGAGCGCTGGCCATCGGCATCACGTAATCGATGCCTTTCAATTGCCCCGCCTTGCCGGTGATGTGCAGCGGCGCGGTGCCCCGCTCCGTCGTTTTAATTTCGGCGCCCATCATGGCCAGGGGCTCGGTCACCCGCTTCATCGGCCGGCCCGACAACGACTTGTCTCCGGTCAACACCGTGTTAAACGGCTGACCGGCGAGCAAACCGCTCAGCAGACGCATGGAGGTGCCCGAGTTACCGAGATACAATTCGTTTTTCGGCGCTTTCAAGCCGTGCTTGCCGACGCCGTGTATGGTCAGCTCGCCGTTCACGGGGCCTTCGATTCGAACCCCCATGTCGCGAAACGCCTGCAATGTCGCCAAGGCGTCCTCTGCTTCAAGAAAACCTTTAACGTGAGTGACGCCTTCGGCCAGAGAACCCAGCATGATCGAACGATGCGACATGGATTTGTCGCCCGGCACCCGCGTCTCGCCTTGTAGGTTACCGCCCGGATTTACTTTGAATGTGATTGTTTTTGTCATATTAGCTTTCAAATTGGTCAAGGAAACGCTGCCTGGCACTTCTGGCATACGTAAAGGTTTCAAAAAGCTGCGGAAAATCATCGTTTGCAAGCAGCCGTTCTATTTTATCCAGTTCACCTTTCAATTGTTGAATTAATGGAATAAGCTGATCTTTGTTGGCGGAACAGATATCCAGCCACATGTTCGGGTCGCTGGAGGCGATCCGGGTGAAATCCCTGAAACCGCCTGCCGCGTATTTAAAAATTTCGGTTTGTTCATCCTTTCGGCCCAGCAGGTCGACCAGAGCGAAGGCCAGAATATGGGGCAAATGACTGGTGGCCGCCAGAATGGCGTCGTGATGTCCGGCATCCATGACCGACACCACCGCCCCCATCCGCTCCCAGAACACGGTAACGGTTTGCAGGGCGCGGGCCTGGGTATGATCCAGCGGCGTCAGAATCAGGCGTTTGTTCCGAAACAAATCGTCCACCGAAGCTTCCACGCCGCTGTGTTCGGCGCCGGCAATGGGATGGGCGGGCACCAGATTTTCCGGAACCCTTCCGAATACACGCTCGGCCGCGGCGATCACGTTGCCTTTGGTGCTGCCAACGTCGGTATAAACCGCCTCTTCCGACCAGTAAGGCTTCAGCAGAGTCAAAATATTTTCGATGGCTCCGACCGGGGTGGCGATAACGATTCCGTCCGCCCCTTGCAGCGCGCTTTCAATGTCAAAATAAAAATCATCGACGACCTGGAGGCGCCTGGCCGTCTCCAGATTATTGCCGTCCTGCGGCCGGCCGAAGCCGACAATGCTTCTCGCCAGGCCATGCCGGCGGGCAGCGCGCGCGATGGAGCCGCCGATCAGACCGACGCCGATAATGCACAATCGGTTAAACATTATTCAGACAGTCCGTCAACGCCTGAAGAAACAACTGATTTTCTTCCGCAGTGCCTATACTGACGCGCAGGTGGTTGGGCATCTCGTAATTGGCCACCGGTCTGACGATGATTCCCTTGCGCAACAGGGCTTCATAGATGGGCTGGCCCGGCTCGCTCAAATCCACCGAAACGAAATTACCTGCCGAAGGAATCCATTTCAGGCCCAGATTCTTGAAGCCCTCGGTTAACTGCTGCATGCCGAGCGTATTGACCTGAAGGGTATTCTGCAAATGTTCAGTGTCTTCCAGCGCCGCTTCCGCCGCCACCAGAGCCAGCGTATTGTTGTTGAAAGGCTGGCGGACCCGATTCAAAATATCGGCCATTTCCGGACTGGAAAAACTGTAACCGACCCGTAATCCCGCAAGTCCGTAGGCTTTCGAAAACGTGCGGGTAATGATTAAATTGGGATATTTCCTCAGCCAGGCAATGGAATCGTCCTGACCCCGGTCGGCGACAAATTCGAAATAGGCCTCATCCAAAACGCAAATGCAGGTTTCAGGTAGGGCTTCGATAAAACGCTGCAAATCGGCCTGGGCCAGCAGGGTGCCGGTCGGATTGTTCGGATTGGCGATGAAAACCAGCCGGGTTTTCTCGTTCACTTTGTGCAGCATCGCCGCCAGATCGTGACCGAAATTGAGGGCCGGGACCACTACCGCCGTAGCGCCCACCGCCTGGGTAACGATCGGATAAACGGCGAAGGCGTGCTGGGAGAACAACACTTCCAGTTCGGGCGTCAAAAACGCGCGCGCAACCAGCTCCAGAATTTCATTGGAACCGTTACCCAAGGTGATCTGTGCCGGATCGACGTCGAATTTCCTGGCCAGCGCGTTCTTCAAGCGATAGCCGCTGCCGTCGGGGTACAGCGACAATTGGGGCAGCTCCGCCTGTATCGCGGCCATGGCTTTTTTACTGGGCCCCAGCGGATTTTCATTCGAGGCCAGCTTGACGACACGTTTGAGTCCCAGCTCGCGTTCCAGTTCTTCAATGGGTTTGCCGGGCTTGTAGGGGACTAATTGCTGAACGCCGGCGACGGCAAGCTGGTATATAGAATCGTTTCTTTTCATAACTTTATGTGAGCAGGCATGCCATTCGACGGCGTAGTTTGCAGGAAAGTAACGCTTAAAGCACGGCTTTCGGGTAAGAACCCAGCAGTTTCAACATACTGACGGTGCCTTTCAAAATTTCCAGAGCTTCAGCGACATTCGGATCTTCGCTATGGCCTTCGATATCGATAAAAAAGACATACTCCCACAAGCCCTGGCGCGACGGCCTGGACTCGATGTTGACCATGCCGATGCTGAACCGGGCAAAGGGTTCCAGGGCCTTGTATAAAGCGCCGGGCTGGTTTCCGGTCGAAATGACCAGCGACGTCTTGTCCTTGCCGGTGGAGGACGAGGTCTGTTGTCCGATGACGATAAAACGCGTGGTATTGTTCGGCTCGTCCTCGATGTTTTTTTCGATGACCGGCAGTTGATAAACCTCGGCCGCAACCATGCCCGCGACCGCGGCGGTGCTTTTATTGACCGAAGCCAGCCTGGCCGCTTCGGCATTACTGGCGACCGCGGTCAGGCGGGCATGCGGCAAATATTTGTCCAGCCAGTAGCGGCACTGAGCAAGCGACTGTTGATGCGAAAACACCTCGGTAATTTCGCTCAGACTTTCGGTATGTCCCATCAGATTCTGATGAACCTTGACTTCCACTTCGCCGCAGATCTTTAACGGCGACGTCAAAAACCGGTCCAGCGTATGGTTGATCACCCCTTCAGTCGAGTTTTCAACCGGGACCACGCCGAAATGGCATTTATTCAACTCCACCGAATTGAATATCTCATTGATCGAAGCCACGGGTACCGTGTTAATGGCATGTCCGAAATGCTTGAACGCCGCCTGCTGGGTAAAAGTGCCTTCCGGCCCCAGAAAAGCGACCTCCAAAGGCTGCTCCAGAGCCAGGCAAGCCGACATCAGCTCCCGAAAGAAGCGCACCGCGGTATGGTCGGACAAAGGCCCCTGATTCAATTCGTGAATCCGTCTTAAAACCAGCGACTCCCGATCCGGGCGGTAAAAAGTACCCACTTCGCCCGCGGCAATTTTGGTCAGGGCGACCTCTTTCGCATAAGACGCACGTTGATTGATCAAGCGCAGAATTTCGGCATCGATTCGATCAATTTTGTCTCTCAGTTCGGAAAGCGGCGTGACGGACGGCATGACAGGCTCTGGTTCAATGGATCATGGATTAATGGGTTCTTTCAAATTCGGCCATGAATTCACATAATGCCGCCACGCCGGCTTCCGGCATGGCGTTGTAGATGCTGGCCCGCATGCCGCCGACCGAGCGATGGCCTTTCAGTTCGTACAAACCGTTGGCTTCGGCGGCGGCCAGAAAGGCTTTGTCCAGGCTTTCGTCGTTGAGGATGAAAGGAACGTTCATGCGCGAGCGGAACGGCAGGTCCACCGGATTATGATACAGGCCGGAGCGGTCGATCGCATCATAAAGCCGTTTGCTCTTGGCGATATTGCGTTGTTCGATCGCGGCGACGCCGCCCTGCGCCTTGAGCCATTTCAGCACCAGTCCGACCAGGTACCAATTGTAGGTGGCCGGCGTGTTCAACATCGAACCGTTTTTGGCCTGGACCGCGTAATTGAATACTTCCGGAGTGGTTTTGGGAGCGTAACCGATCAGATCGTCCCTGACGATCACCACGGTGACTCCGGCAGGCCCCATGTTTTTCTGGGTTCCCGCATAAATCAAACCAAACCGGCTCACATCCACCGGACGAGACAGGATGTTCGACGACATATCCGAGACCAGAGTCAGACCCTTGCTGTCCGGAACATCGGAAAACTCCACTCCGTGAATGGTTTCATTGGAAGTATAATGAAGGTAAGCGGCCTCAGCATCGATTTGCCAGCCCGCATAATCCGGAATCGTCGTGTATTTAGCTTCTTCCGAAGAAGCGCTGACCGTCACCCCGCAATAATTCCGGGCGTCCTTGATGGCCTTTTCCGACCAGGCGCCGGTATTGACATAGCAGGCTTTGGTTTTGTCCCGTAGCAGATTTTGCGGGATCATCGAGAACTGGGCCGTAGCCCCCCCTTGCAGAAACAAGACCTTATAATTGCCGGGGATCGCCATCAGCGACCTCAGATCGCTTTCCAACTCTTCGGCGATCACGGAAAAAAATTTTCCCCGATGGCTCATTTCCATCACCGACATGCCGCTGTCCCGCCATTCGATCAATTCATCCCTTGCCTGCGCCAAAACGGCCTCGGGCAATGCCGACGGGCCCGCGCTAAAATTATAAACTCGTGACATACTCACTCTTCTCCGGATTCCAGTTCATTTCCGGCATCACCCAATGCCGGCTCTTGTTCATTATCGTCTTCTTCATCCATGAGGCTTTCGCCTTCGATGCGGTCGACCCCGATCACTTTTTCTTTTTTATCCAGGCGAATGATGGTGACGCCCTGGGTATTCCGGCCCACCACCGAAATACCGTCGACCCGCGTTCGAACCAGGGTGCCGCCGTCGGTGATCAGCATGATTTCGTCGTGATCGTTGACCAGCACGGCTCCGACCACGGCGCCGTTGCGCGCCGAAGTCTGGATCGCGATCAGCCCCTGGCCGCCGCGCTTGTGACAGGTAAACTCTTCCAGGCGGGTTCTTTTGCCGTAACCGTTCTCCGTGATGTTCAATACGGTGCCTTCGGTCGCGATGATCAGGGAAATCACTTTCTGTCCTTCCTGCAAGCGCATGCCGCGCACGCCGGAAGCGGTCCGTCCCATCGAGCGCACTTCGCTTTCGTTAAAACAGACGGCTTTGCCTGCGCTGCTGAATAATAATACATTTTGCTGACCATCGGTGACCGCGACGCCGACCAGAGAATCATTCTCCGCCAGATCAATGGCGATTTTACCACTGGTGCGCTGACGCTCGAATTCCGATAACGGCGTCTTTTTCACGGTGCCGGCCGAAGTCGCCATGAAGATGTATTTGTGATCGCTGAATTCACGGATGGGCAGCAGCGCGTTGATTTTTTCGCCTTCTTCCAGAGGCAAAAGATTCACGAACGGCTTGCCCCTGGACGCCCGGCTGGCCACCGGCAATTGATATACTTTAAGCCAGTAAACCTTGCCCAGCGACGAAAAACACAAAATGGTGTCGTGCGTGTTGGCGACGATCAGCTTGTCGACAAAATCCAGCTCCTTGGTCGCCGTGGCCGATTTGCCGCGTCCACCGCGTTTTTGCGCCTTATAATCGTTTAAAGGCTGCGATTTCACGTAGCCCTCGTGCGACATCGTGACCACCATGAGTTCTTCGGTAATCAGATCGCTGTCCGACAGGTCCAGATGATTCTGAATGATTTCGGTACGCCGAGGATCCGAGTAGTTATTCTTGATCTCCACCAGCTCTTCCCGAACGACTTCCATCAGCCGGACGTCGCTGCCCAGAATCGCCAGATACTCATCGATCAGCTCAAGCAATTCTTTGTATTCGTTGACGATCTTGTCCTGTTCGAGGCCGGTCAACCGATGCAGGCGCAAATCGAGGATCGCCTGGGCCTGGTTGTCGGAGAGACGGTAATAACCTCCGACAATGCCGAATTCGGGCGGCAAATCTTCCGGTCGCGAGCGCTGGGAATCGGCTCTGTCGAGCAGCGAGGCCACCAGTCCGGTATTCCAGGTCCTGGCCAACAAACCTTCCCTGGCTTCCGCAGGACTGGCGGAAGTCTTGATCAGCTCGATCATCTCGTCGATGTTGGCCAGAGCCACCGCCAGGCCTTCCAATATGTGCGCTCTTTCTCTGGCTTTGCGCAGATTGAAAAGAGTTCTGCGGGTGACGATTTCCCGCCGGTGTTCGATGAAGGCGCCGAGAATTTCTTTCAAATTCATGCAATGCGGACGCCCGTCCAGCAGCGCCACCATATTGATGCCGAAAACCGTTTGAAACTGGGTCTGCTTGTACAGATTGTTCAGCACGACCTCGGCCACTTCGCCGCGGCGCAACTCGATCACCATCCGCATGCCGTCCTTGTCGGATTCATCGCGCAATCCCGAGATCCCTTCGAGTTTGCCTTCTTTGATCAATTCGGCAATTTTTTCCAGCAGTTTGGCCTTGTTGACCTGGTAGGGCAACTCGGTCGCGATGATCGCTTGGCGGCCGCTCTCGCCGATGTCTTCAAAATGGCAGCGGGCTCGCAAATAAATTTTGCCGCGGCCGGTGGCATAGGCGCTGGCGATGCCGGAAGCGCCGTTGATGATGCCGGCGGTAGGAAAATCCGGTCCCGGAATATGGGTCATCAACTCGCGAATCGTGGTTTCCGGATGATCGATCAACGCCAGACAGGCGCCGACGACTTCCGCCAGATTGTGCGGCGGTATGTTGGTGGCCATGCCGACGGCAATGCCGGAAGAACCGTTGATCAACAGGGCCGGTATTCGGGTCGGCAGCACCTGAGGCTCGGATTCGGATTCGTCGTAGTTGGGGATGAAATCCACCGTCTCCTTATCGAGATCGGCGAGCAGCTCATGGGCGATTTTCGCCATCCGCACTTCCGTATACCGCATCGCGGCCGGCGAGTCGCCGTCCACCGAGCCGAAATTGCCCTGGCCGTCTATCAGCATGTAGCGCATCGAAAACGGCTGCGCCATCCGCACCATCGTGTCATAGACCGCAGTGTCGCCGTGCGGGTGGTATTTACCGATGACGTCCCCGACGATACGAGCCGATTTCTTATAGGGCTTGTTCCAGTCGTTGCCCAGCTCGCTCATGGCGTATAAAACCCGCCGATGCACCGGCTTCAGGCCGTCCCTGACGTCCGGCAAAGCGCGGCCCACGATGACGCTCATCGCGTAATCGAGATAGGATTGCCTCATCTCGTCTTCGAGATTGACAGGAATAATTTCTTTAGCGTAGTTTGACATGAGTCCGTAACAATAAAAGCGCGCTTGTCACGTATGAGCTAAGCGGCCGGGTTTTCCTGGTTGGCCTTTGCCTCACGTCAATGAGGCCCATCCTGCTGCTAAGAGACTTAGGCCGATTTAAATCGGTTATTGTATCAAATTGCTCTGCTGGAGTCGAAGCCTGTAAGCCTCTTATTGTCCGATTCGGAAGCCTGTTTTTTAAGGCATTTTCGGCTCGAGCGCACAATAGCCCATCCATTCGGCCAAGTTGCGCTTTAAAAAGGAATTAATTCGTCCTGACAAGGAAGAGAGAAACGCTCCGGAATATAAACCGGCATCCGCCGGGGGCTTTCTCCGGATGGTCCATGTTTGCTGTTTCAATTGTTAACACGCCTTCAAGCCGTGAAGACGCATTGACGGAACGATTCCCCGAGCGTCCGTACGAAACTGAAATTCCGCTCTTTCAGCGGGCTTTCAAAGGACTTTTACCGCCGGGTCTGCGTCCGCCATAATTCGACGATATTGCCCACGTCGAGATCGCCCTTGCCTTCCCGCCATCCCGTATAGTAATCGACATCGTTACTTTTAGGTTCCGGATTGGGCCGGTAGATCTGCACGCGCGTCGGCAAAGGCGCCGCTTCTCCCAACACCAGCGCCTCGCCCCGTCCCAGCGAAGTCAGAATATCGGTCAAATCCCCTTCGGCCTCCGGCACCAGTCCCCGAATGTACGCCTGGTCGTCGGGATTGGTGGTGCGCAGACAGATGAACGAACTGCATTGGGACAGCATAGTTTCGGATAGTTCGGTCGGCCTTTGACTGACGACCCCGATCGATACCCCGTATTTGCGGCCTTCCTTGGCGATGCGCTCCATCATTTTTTTGGTACCCTCGAAATTGCCGCCTTTTTCCCTGGGAATATAGGCATGGGCCTCCTCGCAGATCAACGTAATCGGAAACTCGCGCCGGTGCGGATTCCAGTAATTGAATTCGTAGGCCAGACGGCCGACCTGAGCGGACACCGCAGGCCGCACGTCGGTAGGCACCGAACTCAAATCGACCACGGTGATGTTGGCTTTTTTCGAGCCCAGACCGACGAATTCCCTCAATATGTCGGCCATGCTTTCGGAATTGTTGCGAATCTTCGGCTTCAGCAGGAAATCGTAGCGGACGTCGTTGAAGCGGCTTTGCATGCGGATCAGAAACTCGTCGAATTGCCCGAACAAAGCCCCCTGGGTTTTGCCGAAATCCTTACGTTCCTCGTTGGCGGCCTTAAACTGCATGTACATTTCGGCCAGGGAAAAATAGATCGGGGTATCAATAGACACCGTGGCCATGCCCAGGCGCTTGGCCTCCTTGCGTTTAAGCTGCTGCAGCACTTCGCGCATGAACGACATCTGCATCGACGCGCCCTTGTCGTCGCGGTCGATGAATAAGTCCACCAGTTCGGCGTAAGTCATCATCCAATAGGGCATTTCCATTTCCATGGCGTCGATGTAATTGACCTGCTCTTTAGGAAAGGCCGATTGAATCGCGCCGCTGTCGTCCTTCCAGCAATATTCGCCGTGCAGGTCCAGCATGATCAAATGCGTCCTGGGCATGGCCCGTATCGTATTCTGAATCAAGCTGGTGACGGTCCACGACTTGCCCGAGCCCGATTGTCCGAGAATGGCGAAATGGCGGCCGAACAGCGCGCGCGGATCGAGACTTAAATGATAATCTTTATGCGAGGCCAACTGGCCGATGAAAAATTCGTATTGCCTGAATTTCGAGAAAATGACGTTGATTTCTTCCATGCCGACCGCATAGACCTTCGCTCCGGGCGTCGGATAATGCCGCACGCCACGCACGAACAGGCCCTCACCCTGTATTTCCCCGACCGGAATCAGTGAAACAAAGCGGTCGGTTTTGCGCCGGTCGGTCGTATCGAAGTGGTCTTTGCCCCATACTTTAAATACCAGCGCCAGGATACAAATCTCTCCTTGCCGGATAACCACGTAGGAGCCGATGCTTCCGGCCAGTATTTCCTGATTGCCTACTTTAATGATGGGCAATTCGTTCGTATGTTCTTCGGTGATTCTGGCATTCATCCCGTCGCCTCGGACTTCGGATAAATAGCCGATATGAATGGGGGATTGTTCGTCGGTCATGGCTTCGGCCCGGATTAGAGGAAAATCTCAACCAAGCCTAGACCAGTTTCGGCTATTGATAAAGGAAGCGGCAAGATAAAACGAGGAGCGTGCGGCAAAAAACAAAAGCCACAGCCCCAGAGAAAACCGGGCTTTATGGACTTTTACCCGGCTTTATCAATCCATTCGTACAGTTCGATCAACGCCGGATCACATTGACAGCAGCTCGAACCGCAAGCGGTTCCCGGAGGAAGTTTGCGAAGATAGCCTTTGCTGATCCATTTGCCGAGCATGCCCCGCAATGCGTCGGCTTCGATGCCGAAATGGCTCGACAGATCGGCCAGAGCCACTCGCCGCTGCTGTTTCAGATAGGCGCGCACATCAGACAGAATCACCGACCACCTCCTTGCCGTGTTTGGCAGACGCATTTTTTCCACTAAGCCAGAGACCGGCCAATACCAGGAAAAAGATCAAAATCAGCCCGCCTATCCATGCCAGGGAATATTGGGGATGCCGGCTAAAAGTCGCACCCTGGTAAAAAATTGTTGCCGTCATGTAGGCCATGCCCGTGGTCCACAAGACGATGAAAACAGTCCAGCCCGAATTGGTTTCGCGGTAGATGGCCGCGGTGGCCGCCACACACGGCGCATACAGCAGAATAAACAACAAATAGGCGAAAGCGCCCGCCTGGCCGTCAAAACTTTGCCGCATGGCGGCAAAGGTTCGGGTGTCGACCTCCTGCTCGGCGGCAGCGGCGGCGACGTCATCCACCGGGCCGATATTCAAGCCCAGCGGATCCAATAACCGGTCGGCCAATTTACGCAGGTTTTCAGGTACGGTCCTTGCGGCTTCCACCAGACTTTCTCTCAGATTGAAAGGCGCTTTAGCCTCATCGCCGTTCGATGTGCCCATCTGACTGTAAAGCGCATTCAGCGTGCCGACGACGGCTTCCTTGGCCAGCACGCCGGTAAAAATTCCGACGGTGGCGGGCCAATTGTCTTCGGCGATGCCCATCGGCTCGAAGGCGGGAGTCAAGCCGCGACCGATTTCACTTAATACCGAGCGTTTGCTGTTTTCGCCGCCGAAGCTGCCGTCCGTGCCCAAGGCATTAAGAAAATTCAACACCAGCACCATCGGCACAATAACCTTGCCCGCGTTGAACAGAAAGGACTTCAGCCGGTCCCAGGTGCGGATCAGGACGCCGCGCGCGGTCGGCAAATGATAGGCGGGCAATTCCATGATGAACGGCGCCGATTCGCCTTTAAACAAGGTATGGCGCATGATCAGCCCAGTCAGCACCGCGACCGCGATGCCGAGAAGATAAAGGCCGAACACCAGATTCTGGCCGCTCACCGGGAAAAACGCCGCGGCAAACAACGCGTAAACCGGCAATCTCGCGCCGCAGGACATGAACGGATTCATCAGATTGGTCAGAATCCGGTCGCGTGGGTTTTCCAAGGTCCGGGTGGCCATGATCGCCGGCACATTGCAGCCGAAACCGACGATCATCGGAACAAAGGACTTCCCCGGCAAGCCGATCATGCGCATGAAGCGGTCCATGACAAACGCCGCTCGAGCCATATAACCGGAATCTTCCAAAGCCGATAAAAACAGAAACAGAAACCCGACGATCGGGATGAACGTGGCGACCACCTGGATGCCGCCGCCGATGCCCTGGGTAATCAGGACCACCAGCCAATCCGGCCAGTGCCACCCGGCCAGCGCGGCGCCGAGGCCGTCGACCAGGAGAGCGGCCATGCTCTGATCGAAAAAATCGACAAACGCGCTGCCGACGTTGATCGTAAACATGAACATGGCGTACATGACCAATAAAAACACCGGAATGCCCAAAAACCGGTTGAGCACGATGCGGTCGATCTTTTCGGTCGCATGCCGGCTCACTTCGTTGATTTTGCAGACGGCGCTCCGGGTCAGTTCGCTGACCAGGCCGTAGCGGGCATCGGCGGCGAGGATATCGATCTCGTCGTCCGTTTCCTGTTCCACCCGGCGCTGCAGACCGGCTACGGTTTCCGTGACGGCACTTCCGGCGATTTGTTTCGCCAGCGTATCGTCCTCCAGAAGACGCACGGCCAGCCAGCGCAAATCGCACCGATGCCGGGCGGCGGCGCCGGTTAATCGGGGTGAAAGCTCGGCAATGGCCTTTTCCAGCGCCGGCGCGTAGGGAATGGGAATGGACGGCACCGGCTTCTCGGCCGCCGCCTTGTTGATCATGGCCCTGACCGCGTCGATGCCCTGCCGGGCAGAGGCGACGATCGGCACCACGGGACAGCCCAGTTGCTTCGACAAGTAGGGAATGTCGATCTTGATGCCGCGCCGTCTCACCGCATCCATCATGTTGAGCACCAGAATCATCGGCACTCTCATCTCGATCAACTGAGTGGTCAGATAAAGATGCCGCTCGACGCTCGAAGCGTCGATGATGTTGACGATCAGATCGGCGGCCCTGGACGCGACATAATCGCGGGCAACCTTTTCGTCGAGAGAGACCTGATCGTCCGCCGCTTCCAGCGAATAAGTGCCAGGCAGGTCGACCAGTTCGATCGTTTTATGGTCGAAAACGTAGACGCCCGTTTTTTTTTCTACCGTGACGCCGGGCCAGTTGCCGACATGCTGTTTGGCTCCCGTGAGCGCATTGAACAGAGTGGTCTTGCCGCAATTGGGATTGCCGACCACGCCCACGGTAAAGTCGGCTTTCATTGAAGTTTCTCGATCAGCAGAATTTCGGCTTCGTCCTTGCGCAGAGTCAGCGAAAAGCCGCGCAATTTGATTTCGACCGGATCTCCCATCGGCGCAAAACGAGTCACGCTGAACTGGGTACCGGGCGTCAAGCCCATGGCCAGCAACCGTTTCCGGTAGGCCTTGCCGCTTTTGTCGAAGCCGACTACTTTTCCGAGATCGCCCACAGCCAGATTTTTCAAGTTGATTAACATAAACGGATCCTGAAAGGTAAAGTGGCGGTAACAGTGAATTTAGAACTAATCAATAATCATTCTCATTAAGTCTAAATATAACATAGAACGGGAACGATGAACATAAGCTGAATAAAATTATCGGTCGGGCGAATTGTGGGCAAGCAGGCCCCATCCTTTTAATATAGTAGTGAATCCGGAATTTATGAGTGATAGAATAAATAAAGCGCGGCACTTGCCGAAATCCTGAACAGCCTTCATAACCGGCAACTAATCTCGCCGATCCCAACTTTTAATAACCTTTTGGTCATCCCCCCCTACAAAACGGAGATAGATACGGACAATGGTCAATCATGTCACAATGACCCAGTTTCTGATCGAACAGCAACGCGAATTTCCCGGCACGTCGGGAACCTTCACCCTGCTGCTCAACGACATCGTCACCGCCTGCAAGCAAATATCGCACAAGGTGAACCGCGGCAATCTGATCGGCGTTCTGGGCAGCGCCGGAACGGAGAACGTGCAAGGAGAGGTCCAAAAGGAACTGGACATCATTACCAATGAGATCATGGTGAATGCCTTGAACTGGACCGGCCATCTGGCCGGAATGGCTTCGGAGGAAGAGCACGATCCGATCAGGATTCCCGCCCAGTACCCCAAAGGCAAATACCTGGTGCTGTTCGATCCTCTGGACGGCTCTTCCAATATCGACATCAATCTGACCGTGGGCACGATTTTCTCGATCCTGCGCTGCCGCGAAGGCGTCGATCCGGAACCGGAGGATTTTCTGCGCAAAGGCGTCGAACAGGTCGGGGCCGGTTTTGTCCTGTACGGACCCTCGACGATGATGGTGCTGACCACCGGTCACGGTGTCAACGGCTTTACCCTGGACCAGGACATCGGCGAGTTCATCCTGACCCACCGCAACATGAAAATCCCCGAAGATACCGGCGAATTCGCGATCAATATGTCCAATCAGCGTTTCTGGGAAGCGCCGGTCAAACGCTATATCGACGAATGCGTCCAGGGCAAGGACGGTCCCCGACAGAAGAATTTCAACATGCGCTGGATCGCATCCCTGGTAGCGGAAGTTTACCGCATCCTTACCCGCGGCGGCGTGTTCCTGTACCCCTACGACACCCGCGACCCCAACAAACCCTGCAAATTGCGCCTGATGTACGAGGCCAATCCCGTCGCTTTCATCGTCGAACAAGCCGGCGGCGCCTGCTCAACCGGCCAGGAACGCATGCTCGAAGTCAAGCCGCAAAGCCTGCATCAGAGAGTGCCAGTGATCCTGGGATCGAAAAACGAGGTTGAGCGGATCGTCCGGTATCATCTGGAAGGCTGACCCAATCAGCAGTTTATCCGGAAAGAAGGCGCTGTTCGGCTTTGGAGGCCTGCCTAAGTTCCAATACCGTAATAAAAAATCTTCAATGAACTGTCCAGGAACGGAAATTAAGAAATCGACACTCAGGTCGGGACGACAAAGCAAAATTGCCATCCCGATCTGATTAATATTCGATTACTTGGTGGTGGCACCGGCGCTGTTCGAGTAAGCCGAATTACCGCCGGTATTCGAGGCGCGTACCCGATAACGATAAGCTGTCTTGCTTCTCAAGTTGCTGTCGGTATAGGTAGTGCTATTGGCCCCGACCGTTTTAATCTGAGCAAAGTTCGAACAAGTGGAACCTTGGCAGCGTTCAATCCTGAACTGCGTTTCGTTGGAGGCATTGTCCGTCCAGGCCAGTTTGATTTGGGTCGTGGATTGGGCCGTGGCCGTCAGATTGCTGGGGGCGGCCGGCAACGAGGCGGTAACGGTAATGCCTGCAATATTGGAATACGCCGAATTGCCGGTCGTGTTGTAGGCTCGAACCCGATACCGGTACGTGCTGCCCGCAGTGGCCGTGGTATCCGTCCAACCGGTTACGTTCTGGCCCACCGCGCCGATCTGGCTGAAGTTGGAGCAAGTACTTCCCATGCAGCGTTCGATCTTGAAGCCCGTTTCATTATTGCTTTGATCGCTCCAGCTCAAATTGACCTGGTTTCCCGAACCTATTACGGCGGTCAGCGTCTTGGGCGCAGACGGCGGGGTGGCGGTTAACGTCGTCGTGGTCGCGGTATTGGAATAAGCCGATTTGCTGCCGTTATTGGTGGCGCGTACCCGATAAGAATAGGATGTTCCTGCGGTTAAGCCGGTATCGCTGTAAGAGGTTGTGTTTGCTGTAACCGTGGCGATGACGGCAAAGGCACTGCAGCCGGCTCCTTTACAGCGCTCGACAATAAAGCCGGTCTCGTTATCGGAGACATCGGTCCAGCTCAAATTGATTCCCGTGGTCGATACGGCACTTGCGGTCAAGCCTGTCGGCTGAGCGGGGGCCAGATAGGTGAATTTCTGAATGCGATAGTTTCCACTGTCGTAGACATAGACGCCACCCTGGGTATCAGTGGAGATAGTATTAGGGAGAATAAACTGGCCTTCACCACTGCCAATACTCCCCCATTCACCGAGGAAAACACCGGAACTGCTAAATTTCTGAATCCGGTGATTGCCGTTGTCGGCAACATACACGTTGTCTTCTGCATCCGTAGCAAGCCCTAGATGATATAGATAAAACTGTCCGGCTTCATGTCCCCAGGTTCCCCATTGGGTTAAATAGGTGCCAACGCTGTCAAATTTCTGGACGCGGAAATTGCGGAGATCGGCTACATAAACATTCCCTTCCGTATCGGTCGCTATGTCTACAGGTCCCCAAAACTGGCCCGCATCGGATCCATAAGTTCCCCATTGAATCAAAAAGTTTCCTGAATTGTCGTATTTCAGAATCCGATTATTACTAGAATCCGAGGCATAGAGGTAGCCATTGCCGTCGAATGAAATATCGGCAGGCGTCCAAAACTGACCGCTTGCAGGATCGACCAGCTTTACTTGACTCAAGAATGAACCGGAGCTACTGAATTTTTGAAGGCGGCTATTCCCGCTGTCTATGACATAGATGTTGCCTCCAGCATCCACTTTAATCCCCCAGGGAAAGCTGAACTGGCCATTACCGCTACCTTCAGTTCCCCATTGGGTCAAAAGATTTCCGGATCTGTCGAATTTCAGGATACGATGATTATTCGTATCCGCAACGTACAGGTTGCCGCTGGCATCGTTGGTGAATCGAGGTTCAGAATAAAAATGACCTACCTCGTTAGAGCGATTGCCCCATTGCGCAATAAAGGATCCTGTACTGCTGAATTTCTGTACGCGGTTATTTCGACTGTCCGCGACATAGACCTTGCCGGTAGTATCTACTGCAATGCCTTCTAGATAATCAAAGGCTCCTTCTCCGCTGCCTGAAGTCCCCCATTGAGCAATAAAACTGCCGTCAGAGGTAAATTTTTGAATGCGGTAATTTAAATTATCGCTCACATAGACGTTGCCGTCGGCGTCGACAGCAACACCCACTGGAGATTTGAACTGGCCTTCACCAGTACCTTCAGTACCCCACAGAGCAAGAAAATTACCGGCGCTATCAAACTTCTGGATACGGTCATTAGAAGTATCCGCAACATAAACATTGCCGTTAGCATCGACCGCTATGCCTTCAGGATAAAAGAACTCTCCTTCTCCATGGCCGATAACAGAGGCTCCCCATTCGGTTAATAATGTGCCGTCACCATTGAATTTCTGAATAAGGTTATTAAAGGTGTCCACGACATAAACATTGCCGCTCGCATCGACCGCTATGCCAAAGTTATGAGCATAAAAATCTTCTCCCACCCCCCACTCACTCAAGAAATTACCGCTACTATCGTATTTTTGAATGCTATGAAAGTACCAAGGCATGGCCCCCCAGATATCGGCGTAGAGCATATAGTTATATTGGGCAACATAGACATTGCCGTTAAAATCCACAGCGACGCCATGAGGATAAATATATTCCCCTTCCCCGCTTTTCTGGATCAGAAACTGACTCAGAGGGACGCCTTCCGAAGTAAATTTTTGAATACGGTGACTGAAAGTGTCGGCGACATAAACATTGCCCAAGGCGTCTGTAGCAACCCCTCTGGGATTGTGCAAAACCCCGCCTTCATTGCCCCATGCGGTCGCAAACTCGGGAGGCGCTTCCGCGTGGACGGCAAGAGAAAATAAAAAAAGGGTTAAGACCATTAACCAGGCTTTTGCCCAGGAAAACTCACGTAACGATCCTATAAAATCAAATTCGTTCTTTTTCATTATTAATTGTATCCATGTTGTTAATTGATTTTCGTATTCATGATGAACGGTTTATCCGGTCGCCAAACCGGATGCAGTTTTCAATAAGTAAAGACGCTTAACCGATTTTAAACCTGGAATCGTCCATCATCGCGCCGGTGAAATAGCCATTCGGGCAAGGTTTGCTGGAACCCAGGACACAGTGAGATGTTTATTCGTCCGCCGTCCATGGGTCTTCATTCCGGCATGCCCCTCTTGCTCCTTTATATTTGCCGAATTACAGATTTTTCTTGGCTTGATTCTATAAAGCAATTTCATATTTTTATCGTAGGAAGTCGGTTCGCTTACGATAAGTAGTCGTCCCTGAAAAAGTCATTTTTTTGAAAAAAACAGCTCATTAGGAAACATAAACAGATTCCTGAACCGTTTTATTTTGTAAAAACCGGCAGATGGCTTCCCCGATTTCCGGCCAAAAAATCCTCAACCGCCTGAGGATTAAACGCATGTTGTGTCCAGCGGCGCAGAGAACGGCATTCATGGCATCACCGAGTTGGCCTTTCAGGTAATTTCTGCTCAGCAAGCCATCGTTCTTCATGTGTCCAATCACCGGCTCGATGGCATTGCGCCGTTTTAACGCGGTTTTCAACCGTCGGGTATGGACTCCCCGTTTTTGCCTTGACTTGTACAGGGTGACACCGGGTATTTCTCGCCCCCGATAGCCCAAATCCACAAAAGCTTCTTTGGCTCGGGTACCGCTCAGGATTTCAGCTTGTTCCAGGCAGGAGTACAAGGTATCGCCGTCATAAGGATTGCCGGGAAAGCTCCTGGCGCCCAGCACGAAATTACTTTTATTGGTCACCGTGATGCCGACTTTGACGCCGAACTCGTATTTTTTGTGTGCTTTCCCTTTACTGATGCATTCCACTTCCGGTGCATGAAAGCTGTAGAGTTTGTTTTTGTCGGTGTGTTTCTGATTCAGTATCCGCTGGGTTTTGGCCAGGGCGTCCTGAAGCCCCCTTTGCGCGGCCAGCTCCTGTTGCGGCAGTTGCCGCAGGATATCCCGATAAACACGACCGACCAGGGTTTTCAGTTGCTTCAGGGCTTTTTGCTTACGCTTCATTTGCTTGGCATGATGATAACGATGCGATTGCACTAACAGCAGCGGTGCCTTTTTATTGTAGTTCTGTCGCAGGGGCAGCCCGTGTTGTCCAGCCAGCTTGACCAGCTCCCGACGGCATTTTTCGTACAACTTGCCGTCCGTCGGAAAGCCAACCGCTTTTTCCTGAACGGTAGTATCGACGGTGACCGATTGAAAATCTCGTTTCTTCACGGTCCGGGTAGCGACGCCCGCCTCGATCGTCAATAACAACAGCCACTCACAGCCGGCTTCACCGATCCGTTGCCGCCATTTCGTCAGCGAGGTCGGATGACAGGGAACCTCATGCTGAAAAAAGGTTTCGCCACAAAAGTACTGCCAATAACCGTTTTCAACCCAGCGTTTAACGACCGCTTCATCCGATAAACCTTCCGCATGTTTCAGATAATGCAATCCGGCGATCAAACGGGTCGACAACGCCGGGGCGCCTTGTTCTGCTTCAAAAAACGGGCCGAATTCTTCGTCCAGCCGAGCCCAGTCTATTTTGCTGGCCAATCGATAAAGTTCATGTTTCGGGTTCAAAAACTCGTCCAGGCGAGTTTTGAAAAGGTCATTTTGCACAACTTCCTGAGGACGTTTGGGCTTCATTTTTCGGTGAAAATTTGCAAGAAAATAAAACCCATTTTAACATTTTCTTGCAATTTTTGACCTCATAAATATCCATTTATATGATATTAATCAATTTCTTATGAATTAATCAGGGACGACTAAGTAGGGTTAGAGCACATAGCCAGAATATTTCAACCCGATCTTTCCATCATCTAGCAAATATCCCGAGTATAATTTTATGATTTATAGCTCTTTCATTTTTTTTCGATATGAGTCAGACGTTAAAAAATTAGGAACGTGAACCAAGAAGAACGCCTAACCGGCAAGACTCTCTGCCGGTGCAGCGATTTAAATATCTATCCCCGAGAAAGTCTATTTGATCAGTATTAGAATCAGAAGTATGAAATGCCGTTTTTTGATCCCGGCAAAAAATCCGGCAAGAATATCTAACCGTCCGAATAGTGAACGTTGAAACGAAGCTGGGATGATTGGAAACTCTTTCTTTAATTTCAACGATTCTCTTTTTTGACCATTCGAATCGATTGGTTTATGATTTAGTAGTGATTCGATATCACTTTTTAAAACAAAGAAGGAGAAAAGAAAATGTTGAAATTTAATCGCGTATTGTTGATAGCTTCCATTGCGATAAGTACTTACGCGTCAATGGGCCATGCCGGCGAGAGCGAGCAAAGCTATATGTCTCAGGTATCCGGCAAATTTACCCGGGGCTTCGCCAATTTATTCACCGGCTTGGGCGAAGTACCCAAAAACATAGTCGACGCCAGTAAAAAAACCAATCCCGTCGTAGGAGGAACCGGCGGCTTGATTATGGGAACGCTGGATACGCTCGGCCGGACCACTTCGGGAATATTCGACGTCATTACCAGCCCTATTCCGACCAAAAGCCTGGTCCAACCCGAATACGTTTGGCAGGACTTCGATCATCGCACATCGTATGGCGATGCTTATAAAGTCACTGTTGGGCCTATCGCCGAGTAATATCGATTTACCCACAAGCTAAAGCGGCGTTTACAACCCGTCAAGAGCAAATCTTTCTCCCCGCTTCCATTCGGGGAGAAATTTTTTCAAGATCGCTTGATATAAAACACCAGTATCGACGTCGCCGAACGGAACGGATCGGTCTTGCGGCGCGTGCCGGCCTCGACCGAATTCCGGAGCGATTCGGCGACACGTTTCGGCTCTTTCCAGATGAAAATGCCCTCTTCCAGGCTTGGCTTTTACGCCTAACCCGGGCGGACCATTTATCGACTGCGGGAGAGACGATCTTTTTCGCCATGCGCCTTTCTCTTCAAATTCAACAGTTACGAACGGCTTGTGCATGGAACAGGTGGCTTCAGGCCGTCATCCGATCGGTATTCTTGTTAAAATAAGGCGATACGCACTTTGCCACTATTTGAACCTTCGAAACCCAATGATCGAATCTGTTAAAATCACGGCAGCCGGCCTTCTGCTAGCCTGCTTTTTTTCCGGGCCGGCCGCCGCCGACCCGGCACAGGCACCCGCCTCGCTCGCCCAGCGGCTGGAACAGGAATTCAAGGGAGGTTATCCTGAAACCCGCAAACCTACGGGAAAGGTACAAACTGTGGATCTGGTCGCGGACGAGGCTCAGTGGGGCATCGTGCCGCCTTATCAAACGGCGGTCTGGGCCTATAACGGCACGGTGCCGGGGCCGGTGCTTCGCGTCAAGCTGGGCGATACGCTGAAGGTCAGGCTGACCAATCGACTGGAACAGGCCACGACGATGCATTGGCATGGCGTCCGGGTTCCCAATGCAATGGACGGCGTACCCGGCGTTACCCAGCCTCCGATTCAACCCGGCGACAGCTTCACCTACGAATTCACGCCCAAGGACGCCGGCACTTTCTGGTTCCACCCGCACCTGAATTCTCCCGAGCAGATCGAACGCGGCCTCTACGGCGTCCTGATCGTGGAAGATCCCAAGGAACCCAAGTATTCCCAGGATCTGGTCTGGGTGCTGGACGACTGGCTGCTGGAAAAAGGCGCCGAAATCTATCCCGAATTCGTCACCCGTCACGACCTGGCCCACGACGGCCGCTGGGGCAATCTCTCGACCGTCAACGGCCGGTTTCGGCCGTCGATCCCGGTCAAGGCCGGCGAAAGAATCCGCATCCGGGTCGTCAACGCCGCCAACGGCCGGGTATTCGCTCCGGCGTTGGCCGGACTTGCCCCGAAGGTCATCGCGGTCGACGGCATGCTGACCGCAGCCCCCTTCCCGTTACAATCGTTTTATCTCGCTCCGGGCAATCGGCTGGATCTGGACGTGGTCATTCCCAAAAACGCGCAAGGCCAAGTCCTGGCGGTGACCGACGTCTTTGACGGAGACCCTGCCGTGCTGGCCTTTCTGGACGTTGCGCCTGAAGCGGCCGTCAAAACGCCCGGCTTCGAGCCTCCGAAGGCGTCTCATTTTCCGGCATGGTCCGAAGCCATGAAGGCCCCGCTGAACCACGAATTCATTCTGGATGCCGAACGCGGCGGACCTTACGGCATTACCTGGACGATCGACGGCAAGGCCGGCCACGACAACCTGGCGGCCGTGCTTCCGTTCGGGCAATTCAGCCGGCTGCGCTTCACCAACCGCTCGGGACGACTGCATCCGATGCATTTGCACGGCCAGTTCTTCAGGCTGCTCGCCGTCGACGACCAGCCCGCACGAGAAAACTTCTGGCGCGATACCGTCCTGATCGGTCCCGAACAATCGGTCGATATCGGCCTGGTGCCGATGGACAAAGGCTTGTGGGCCAATCACTGCCATATTCTCGAACACGCCGAGTCCGGCATGATGAGTACGATCCGGGTGGAATGAGCCGGCTCCCCGTCCGATTGGACTCATCCGCAGCAAGGCCGCCTCGAAAGTCTACCGCCCAAGGTAATTCTTGACAGTTCAACTTCAATTAGACGAAGATAACCGGGCCTCATAATGAGCAGGCGGCTACCCGACCTTGTCTTCAACGCTTGATCACTCTCAGGAATGCTGCCATGAATACTTCATTTAAATACAACCCGATCCGCTTTAACTGCAACACTAGGTAAATTCGACCTTCTCATTCTCATGAACAGCGAAGCACAGAAAATCGAAGCCACCAGCCGTAAAATCGTCGAAATCGAACTCAGAAGGGACGCCGACGCGTTGGCCCCTTATATTACCGAAGACTACGTCGGCATCGATCCGTCGGGTGCGCTGATCAACAAAGACATTTCGGTCGGGCGCTATCGCCGGGACGATTTTCGTTTATTCGAACACGGCATTTCCGACATAGCCGTATCGGTCTTCGACGATACCGCATTGGAGATCGGCGTCATGACTCTCAAAGGCCGGCTGGGCGGCTTCGAATTCGGAGGTCGCTACCGTTACAGCCATTTCTGGATCAAAACGACGGCCGGTTGGAAAGTTCGGGCCTCGCAATTGACGCCCATCCTGCGCGATTGAGCCGTCTCTGTATTAAATGCCGGGGCGCTCGCCGTTTTCAAAAATCAGTCCAACCAAGCGCCGACGGATTCCGGGCTGGAGCGTCAATCGGTTCGAATAGAAACCATTTAAAACAAGCCGAAACGCCTGAAGATGGCGGATAGAAACCGCCGGTTAATACAACCTTAACGGTTTAATGCTATTTTCTTCCCGATTTCCGCGCTTCCCATCGATCCCGAGCCATCGCTATGGAAAAAAATGTCATCCGGCATCAGATTGAAACGGTCTACCGCCACGAATCGAGACGCATATTCGCCACGCTGCTGCGGCTGCTGGGCGATTTCGACGCCGCCGAAGAAGCTCTGCAGGAAGCCTTCAAAGCCGCGGCGCAGCATTGGCCGGAGGACGGGCTGCCGGACAACCCCAGGGCCTGGCTGATCTCGGCCGGACGCTTCAAAGCCATCGACCGGATCCGGCGCGAAACCCGCTTGAATACCGCCAAGGAATGGCTCCAGGCACAATGGGAGGAAGAAGAGCCTTCTTCCGCCGAGGACGACGCGGCCATAGAGGACGACCGTTTGCGCCTGATTTTCACCTGCTGCCATCCGGCGCTTACGGCGGAAAGCCGGATCGCCCTGACTCTCCGGGAAGTATGCGGCCTGACCACCGAAGCGATCGCGAATGCCTTTCTGATTCCTTCCGCCACGCTGGCTCAAAGGATCGTGCGAGGCAAAGCCAAGATTCGCGCCGCCGGCATTCCTTATGAAATTCCTTCGCTCGACGAATTGCCGGAAAGGCTGGACAGCGTTCTGGCGGTCGTTTATCTGATCTTCAACGAAGGCTACCACGCTTCCAGCGGCAACGCCCTGACCCGTCCGGACCTGTCGCAGGAAGCCATCCGGCTCGGGCGGCTGCTGCTGGATCTGCTCCCGGATTCGGAAGTCATCGGCCTGCTGGCCTTGATGCTGCTGCACGAATCCCGGAGGACTGCGCGCACCACCGACGACGGAGACATCATCCTGCTCGAGCATCAGGACCGTTCCCTGTGGAACCGGCAACTGATCGACGAGGCGAGAACACTGCTGCGACGCGCATTTGCTTCCGGCCAGATCGGCAGTTATACGATCGAAGCGGCAATCGCCGGTCTGCATGCCGAGGCCGCCGGCACCGTCGACACCGACTGGAACGGCATTGTTTTCTATTACGACATGCTGCTGACCGCGGCGCCTTCGCCGGTCGTCGAACTGAACCGGGCGGTGGCCGTCGCCATGTGCGACGGGCCGGAAGCAGGACTCGGCCTGATCGAAGCGATTTTCAGGCGCGGCGATCTCATTCATTATGCTCTCGCGCACGCCGCCCACGCCGATCTGTGCCGTCGCCTGGGCCGGAAGCAGCAGGCGCGCCTGTCCTATCAAAAAGCGCTCGAGTTTTCCGTGCAGGAGCCGGCGCAAAAGTTTTTACGGCAACGCCTGGAGCAACTGAACGATTGACACGATCCGGTAAGACGGAACAGTCCGCAATGAGCCGTTTTCCTGATTCTCCGGAAGACATGGGATTTGTTTTTCGATCCTAGGCCTTCTTCCGTGTCGGCCGTCTGTTACCGAAAAATTTATCGAAAAAATTTTTCCGCGCTGTCGATTTGCCGGTTCATCGAACGTCTATAGAGCAAAGACTTTAATTTCAGCAAATAAAAATAAAGTCATGGCCGCCTCTTCATTGAAGTACGGCGGAAAACCCTTTTTTCAACGCCGATAAAACCCGTCAGGAGCGAAACCATGAAATATCTTTTACTCGTCTACAGTAAGGAACAGGACTGGACCGAACAGGAGCGCGCCGAATGCATGGCCGAATCGACGCAACTGTGCCACGAACTGCACCGCAACGGCCGGTTTCTCGCAGCTTCCCCCTTGCAGCCGGTGGCTACCGCCACTACCGTCAAAGTCCGCGAAGGCAAATGGCTGATCACGGACGGGCCGTTTGCCGAAACGCACGAACAACTCGGCGGCTATTTTCTGGTCGAGGCCGACCATCTCGACGAAGCCATTGCCGTTGCCGGACGGATTCCGGCCGCCAGAAAAGGCACCATCGAAATTCGGCCGCTGCTGGAAACGACGGGGTTGCCTCTTGTTTAATTATTTTTCCGGCTTTGGTCGAAAAAAATGATTTTCAAACGACCAGTAAGAAAACCAAGGCAGTCAAGGAGGCAGATTTCCCGAACCGCCGTTATTTCTCATTTATAGACGCAGTGGCCTTGAAAAAAAGCCGCGATATTTTTTAACCCCAGCATTTAAGAAGCTCTTATGGACAATGAAAAGGGAGATTCGGGCGCTACCCGATAAAGGCCGCGATACTTAATTAACAGTTACTGATCCTATAAGGAGAATCTATGAAAGTCATGGTGATGGTCAAAGCGAGCAAAAGTTCCGAAGCCGGAGAAATGCCGAGCGAAGAATTACTGACCGCAATGGGCCAATTCAACGAAGAGCTGGCCAATGCCGGCATCTTACTGGCGGGCGAAGGACTCCAGCCCAGCTCGAAAGGGGTCCGGGTGCGCTTTTCCGGAAACGGCCGAACGGTCAGCGACGGCCCTTTCATCGAAACCAAGGAATTGATGGCGGGTTATTGGTTATGGCAGGTCAAGTCGATGGAGGAAGCCATTGACTGGGTCAAGCGCTGCCCGAATCCGATGCCCGAAGACTCCGATGTCGAAATACGCCCTTTGTTCGAAGCCGACGATTTCGGAGAGGAATTCACGCCGGCGTTGCGCGAGCAGGAAGCCGGCGTCCGGGCGAAAGCGCTGGGGCTCGGCGCCGTCCGCTTTGCACATTACGACGAAAAAGTCATTGCCGGCCTCAACGAACGGTACACACTGGAAACCCGCAGCAACATCCCGATGCAATGGCGGCGCTTTTTGCCGTTTCTGGGCAATATTGCCGGGCAAAAAGACAGACTGGCTTACGGCGTGTGCCGATGCACCGGCGAGGACTGCAGTTTCGATTATCTGACCGGCGTAGAGGTCGATAATGATACCGGTCCATTGCCGGCCGAATTTTCTCGGGTTCGGATTCCGCAGGGCCGCTATGCCGTGTTTACCCATGCCGGGCACGTGAGCCTGATGCCGCAGACGATGGACACCATCTGGATGAAATGGGCGCCGGACTGCGGCCTCAGGATTGCCGATTCGCCCAGTTTCGTACGTTATACGGAAACCTTCAATCCGGCTACCGGGACGGGCGGGATCGAGATTTGCCTGCCTCTCGAATAAACCTCAAACCAAGCACTCTTTAACTCTGCATTTAACTCGAAGGAGAACCGATTATGCCTTATGTGGACGGCTTTTTACTGCCTTTGCCCATCGCCAACGTCGAACAATACCGGCAACTGGCCGAGGCCGCGGGAAAACTATGGATCGAACACGGCGCCCTGGCTTTTCGCGAGTGTATCGCGGACGACGTGGCGACCCAAGGAATGGCCGCTTTTCCGGACGTGATTAAAACCGGCGAAGGCGAAACGGTGGTATTTTCCTACATTGTTTTTCAATCCCGCGAGCATCGGGATGAAGTCAATGCCAGGGTCATGGCGGACCCCAGGCTCCAGAGCCTTTGCGATCCCGACCATCCTCCGTTCGACTGTAGCCGAATGGCTTACGGCGGATTTAAAACCCTGGTCGAACTTTAATCCAATAACGGAGAATAGCCTATGAACTATCTGATTGGGGCCGCTGCGGTGATCATCACCGCGATTTTGGCTGTATCGGTTTTGGCGTTAAGGAAACCGGATGAATTTGTCGTTCGGCGCACGAAAGCGATCAATGCCGCGCCTGAAGCCATATTTCCTCATATCAACGATCTGCGCCGATGGGAAGCGTGGTCGCCGTATCTGAAAAAATATCCGGCGATGAAAGGCCGCTACAGCGGAGCCGCAAGCGGAGCCGGCGCGGTCTACGAATTCGAAGGCAACAAGGAAGTCGGCAAAGGCAAGGTCACGATCACCGATTCCACCCCTTCCTCAAGAATTGCCCTGCAACTCGACATGATCGAACCCTTTGCGGCCAGAAACCAGGTCGAATTTACCTTGAAACCTAACGGTCATGACACGCAAGTCACCTGGTCGATGTCGGGAAAAAACAATTTTTTCGGCAAGATCGCCAGCGTGTTTCTCGACATGGACCGGATGATCGGCAAGGATTTCGACAACGGACTGAACGATCTGAAAATCATCATGGAGAAACAAGGCGGCCACGGATAACTTCGAAGACAGGGTGGTCACGCCCTGTCGATCCTTATCACTCAGGCCGGCTTGAGTATGCTCAGAACGGCCTGGGCCTGTTCGGCCGCTTCGCGTCCGAGATGGGTCAGGTAGCCGCCGTCTTCCTGGGTCAGCAAACCTTTGTGATAAAGCCGCCGGGTGGCTTCGATAACGCTCGGCTCGGCTGTTTTATGAACCTTGATGCCTTCCTGAGTGGTGGTGAGATTGTAGCGCACCAGCACGTTCAGCTCGTCGACAAGATCTTGGGTATAGGGCATGATAAATCCTCTTCGTTGATTGGCGACATAGCATAAAGCTATTTGCACGGAAGGAATAATTTTTTTAAACGTTTTTCCGCCGCCCGCCGGCAAGAGCCGAAAAGCGGCGGAAAGATCGGACGAAGACGGTTACAGAATAGCCTGTGGCCGGGATGGATCGGAGAGAAAATAATCAGGTCTTGTTAACCGAAACCAGGCTGGCCGGCTCCAGCAGCTCGGCGTCCAGTTCAAAATCGATGCGCAGGCGTTTGGCCGCCTTTTTGACTTCGTTCCGGTTTTTATAAGGACCGGCAATCACTTCATAGGTATCGTTTTTCTGAACCTTGCGGGCGGGAATCGGAGGCCCCTGGTGATTGAGCATGGCGACCAACTGCTGAGCCTCCACTTCATTATCGAAACTGGCCACGCGCATTGCCCAGTCGCTCTCCTTGAGTTCTTCGACCAGAGGCTGTTGGTACAGTCGGCCGGGATGCGCCAGTTGCAGGGCGTTTTGCGAAAGCTCGGCAATGTCGGGGCTCTGTTCCAGGACCGGCGTGGGCACGCCGTCTGCGCGCGTCAGGATGGCGTCGACTTTTTTCCAGTCGATGGCAACGCCTTTTTTATCGCCGATTTTGCGCAGTTGTTTCAATAACTGTTTTTGCAACTGTTTTTTGCTGCGGACCCATTTCGGCAAGGGCTCGTGGGCTTCCAGATAAAGCATGCCGCCGTCCCAGGCCACCAGGTAGGGTTGATGGACGATCCGCACCGGCAGGCCGACCGAGGTCTTCTTGAACAGCACTTCGATGTCTTCTGGATAAAGCTGCACGCAGCCGTGGCTGATCTGCATCCCGATGCCGTAGGGTTTATTAGTGCCGTGGATCAGATAACCGGGAATGGCCAGGCGCATCGCATACAGTCCCAACGGATTATCGGGCCCCGAACGCACCACGCTCGGCAGCTTGTCGCCTTTCAGCGCGTGTTCCCGGTGGATGGAAGGCGGCACATGCCAATTCGGATTCGCCGTCTTTTCGGCAATGCGGGTCAGCCCCATCGGCGTATTCCAGCCCTGGCGGCCGATGCCGACCGGATACGTATAGAGTTTGCCCGGCTCGTTTTTCGGATAATAAAAAAGGCGCATGTTGGCCAGATTGAGCACGATGCCCTTGCGCGGCGCATCGGGCAGAACAAACTGCAACGGCAACAGCACGCGGCTGCCGGTGGCCGGCGTCCAGGGCGGAATCGCGGCGTTGGCGATGCTGACGTCGTTGAAGCCCAGACCGTAGTGCCGGGCAATATCGGACAGGGTATCGTTTTCCCGGGTATCGACGACGGCCAGTTGCCCGACCATGTCCTGGCCGTCCGCCAACCGGAATTCATGGCTGGCGATGGTTTCTACCGTCGGTTTGACTTCCGGCATCACGGCGACCGGTTGCGGTTCATCGCCGAACAAACCGTTGAACGCCTGACAACCTGCCAAAAGACTGCTGAGCGAGATAATACTGAATAATAAAAGACGGGGGATCGGTGACTTATCGGTGTTGACCATAACGCTACGAACTATCTCTTGAGGAGCTGGAGTTGCCGGGAGCACGGGAGACCCGCATTATAAAGACGAACGGATTAAGGATAGATTAAAAAACTCCATTTCCTGAAGGAAAAAGCGCAGAATGAGCCCATCGGGAAATCAGGATTTTGTAAAAATTAACTCCTCGATAGGGTTGATCCTGTATGGAAGCGGCTCCCGACGAGGATTCGATTTCGGGAAGCAGCTTTTGGCCGAATTCTTAGAAGCCGGCCGCCGCAAAATCTAGCCAAAAATCTCTTCGAGAAAATTCTTCATGGACTGCCATGAACGGCGGTCGGCCTCCTTTTGATAGACGGTGCCGAAACCCGGATCGTTGGCCAAGGGATTGGTGAAAGCATGCATCGTATTGCCGTAGGCATGCAGTTGCCAGTCCGCTCCGGCCCGGGTCATTTCCTGCTCAAAAGCAATCACTTGTTCGACCGACACCATGGGATCGTCATGGCCGTGCAAAGCCAGGACTTTGGCTTTGATTCGATGGTTTTGGGTATGCTCCGGAGCGCCCAGCAAGCCGTGAAAGCTGACGACGCCCTTGACGTCCGCGCCCGATCGGGCCAGATCCAGCACGCACAAGCCGCCGAAACAAAAACCGATGGCGGCGATCCGTCCGTCGTCCACCCAGGGCATCATCTTGACCGCGGCCAGGGCCGCCTCCATCCGCCGCAGCAGCAATCGGCGGTCCTCCATGAAAGGCTGCATGAGCTTGGCGTTCTCTTCGGGCCCGGAACCGCGGACGCCCTTCCCGTACATGTCGAGCGCAAAACCCAGATAGCCCAGTTCGGCCAGTTTTTTGGCCTTGTCTGCGACAAAATCGTCTCGCCCACCCCAGGCGTGATTGATCAGCACGGCAGGACGCCGCCCGGAAACGGCATCGTCATAGGCAAAAAACGCTTCCAGCACGACGTCGCCGTCCATGTAGGATACGGTGTTCGACAGGATCGTCATCGATGAGCCTCCGTATTATGCAGTTGATTTGATTTTTCCCGCTTTCTGCAGCGCGGTCAGAAAGCCCTGGGAAGCCTCTTCCACCATGTCCAGCACCCGCTCGAAACCGTGGGCGCCGCCGAAGTAAGGATCAGGCACCTCTCGTATGCCCAGATGCGGCGCATATTCGAGAAAAAATTTGATTTTATCCTGATAAGGTTCGGGGCAGGAATGGATCAGTATCGAATAATTGTCCTTGTCCATCGCCAGCACGTAGTCGAAATTTTCGAAGTCTTCCGGCTCGACCTGACGTGCGCGCAGATGAGACAACTCGATGCCCCGCTCTTTCGCCGCTTTCTGGGAGCGCGCATCGGGCGCCTTGCCGATATGATAATCGTGGGTTCCGGCCGAATCGATCTCGAACAGATGGGTTAAATTTCGCTTGTGGACCAGTTGAGTAAACACCCCCTCCGCGGTGGGCGAACGGCAAATATTGCCCATGCAGACAAAGAGAACTTTAATTTTATTCATAATAAACAATAACATATATCAATTAACACCCCCAAAAATACACGCGTAAACAGCCAATTGCGATCTAATTAAAACAATAAGTTATGCAATTATTTTGGGGAAGGATTTATATTTCACATGGCATTATAAGGTATGTTAAATCCAGACCCAAAAACCTTCGAGCTATTGTCAAATCTGGTGTTCAGTTGTTGATCAAGCGGCGATCCGGTCAGTAGTGACTACTTCAATGCCGTCCTTGAATGGGACGCCAGTAATCACTTTGGCGAGATAATCGAACCCTCGTTGGCGTCGCCAGGTTTTCTCGGCCGATTGCCCTAGCTTAAACAGCATGTGCAACATCCCGTCCCGCGAGAGACAACCTTTAGCCCGCTGCGTCCGATGTCGAATCGTGGCGAAGGTCGATTCGATCGGATTGGTGGTGCGAATACTTTGCCAATGCTGAGCCGGAAAATCGTAGAACGCCAGGAGTTCGTCGCGATCTCGTGACAAACACTCAACCGCCTTGGGATATTTGGCGTCATACAGCGTGGCGAACTGGTCGAACGCGCACTCAGCGTTCTTCTTGGTGTCAGCCTGCCAAATGTCGTACAGCGACTGTTTCATCTTGGGCTGTACTGATTGCGGGACGCGGTTCAGGACGTTGTTCATTTTATGGACCCAGCAGCGTTGTTGCCGGGTGTCGCTGTAGACCTCATCCAGCGCAGCCCAGAAACCCATCGCCCCGTCGCCGACTGCGAGTTTGGGACTGTTCAAACCGCGCGCTTTCAAGGCCAACAGCACCTCCCGCCAACTCTGCGTCGATTCGCGTACCCCGTCTTCAATGGCTAGAAAGCGTTTCTCGCCACGCTCATTAACGCCAATAATCACCAAGGCACACAGCTTGGCATCTTCCGCGCGCAAGCCGCTGTAGATGCCGTCGGCCCAGAGGTAGACCCACTGATCGCGGTCCAGGCGGATCTTTCGCCAATCCGCATATTCCGCCGCCCACTCGCGTTTTAACCGCGCCACGGTGCTGGCCGACAAACCCTTGGCTTCCGGACCAACCAGGACTTCCAGCGCCACTTCCATTTCACCGGTAGAAATGCCTTTCAGGTACAGCCAGGGCAAGGCTGCCGATAAGGAACGGGTTTTGCGCACATACGGCGGCACCAACGCAGAACGGAACGTGGCGCTTTGGCCGTCTTTCGCCCGGACTTTCGGAACCTTTACTGACACCGGCCCGATGCCGGTCTGAATCTCCCGCTCCGGCTGGTATCCATTGCGGACGACCGCTGCTCGGCCCTCGGGCAACCGCCGTTCGCTCAGGGCTTCCATGAAAACGGCTAATTCCGCTTCGATGGCTTGCTCGATCAGCTTGCGAGCCCCTTGCCGGATCAGATCGGTCAACGGATCGGCGTTCTCTTCTCGACTCGACAGATCGATTACATTACTCTTCTTCATCGTGGCGTATCCTTTGGCTTGATTGTTTTGTTTGGTCACAAGTAATCAACCAGATACGCCGCTTCTCTTCAACTACCAAACACCAGATTTAGTTATAACTCGGAAAACCTTCGCTGAGTGCCCAATTACAGATGATTTCGTGAGCCTCAATGCCATTGCATAAAAATGAATACTTCAACTCACATCTTCAGCTAAGGAGTCAATGAACTATTCAAACCCCGTGCACTACATCACTACCAGGAAGTAGTTTTTCAAAAATAGCCCATCAACTCAGCAATTTCTGCCGACTATCTAGATCCGCCTGCCGCCATCGGCGCGCGGATTTCGGCCTAAGCCCTCTAGCAATGGCAGCCTGAACAGGTATAAATTCGTCAACCCCAATCAGCGTTTACCTCAGAATATTGCTTTTTTGATCAGTAATTCGGATAGTGCGCGATTGCCAAACTAATAAAAACGCTGATCAGAACAGCAATAGTCGGAATAATGGGTAACGGTATTGGGATAGGACAAATCAACCATAAAACCAGCATGCAACTTAATGCTAAAAGCATGTGTGCCGATGTGTTGTAAATAGGGGGCACAGGAGATGTAAAAGTCTCCGATTTCAGCCGTCTTTCAAAAACTCCAGCAAAGAAACCCATAACTATAGGGATCACTAACCAGCTTCCCCACTTTGATAAAATGACCATTCTTAAGGCAAAGCTGTAGGCTTGCAGTTTAACTGAAGCAGCCCAATCCCCAGGAATATCGGCGATCGCCTCTCCGATATGATCGCCACTATTTCGGTATTTATCCGAATCGTCATGTCGATCCCTGAAGTTATTGGCGAAAGTTGAAACCGAGGTAAGATTTTTTTTGTATAAATCAATTATTTCTTTATTGATTTCTTCTCTTTCTCCCAAAATGCTGATTGCTGAATTGTAATCGGCTTTTATATAGTTTGAAATTGTCTTGGGATTCAATAGCGCTGGGAGTAACAGCGGTGTAAAAAACATAATCATCAGCCATATGAGGAAATGTTTTCCCATCCACGTTATTCCAGTAATCCAGCTAACTTTAACTCATTCATGGTAAACACCCTTGAAGCGCATAGTAATTCGCTTTGGGCGCTGGAAAAGGCGCTGTGTGGCTCCTTGACCCATGTCAATTCTTCGCTGGTTGTCGATTTCACGATTTCATCCAAGTAACCCTCAATGCTTGGATCGTATATTGTCCACAGGCCACTACGTTTGATCATGAGCGTCAAACCAAGGCACTGAACCAATTCGGCCGAAACTCGCGTGATAAATGCTTTTTGTTCAGTCAGATCGTTGTTATCTCTTGAGATAGATTTTTCAGCCTCCGCAAAGCCAGCGTTGAGACAATTAACCAATAAACTTTCACCGTCTTTCCTATGGTCTGGCCAATACAGTGTCAACAATGAGGTTAATCGCAGCGAAGCTTCCCGAAGATTAGGCCATCTCGTAAATAACTCCTGAGAGCTGGGATAGCGTTTCGTTGCCCTGCAGGCCTTTTTCATTTCAATCGAAGCTGATTCAAGCGGATGTGGCAAAGGTTTTTTCAAAAAAATTATTTCGGCTGACTGATCATGCATGTTTTTAATCCTAATGGGTAATGATGGGCAGTCGTCCCTTAATGACCCTGCCGCCGGCGATTGATGCAATGTAATGAAAATTGGGCAGGTGCCCGAGAAGATGTTGCGGGAATAAATCATGCTCACCGAAGCTCAATGATTGCCCACTATTCCCAGAATAATTGATGATGTTTTCGGAAGAATTTACCGCGCTTGACATATTTTGTTGCACGGTTTTGATATAGGTTTGTCCAAATGTTTCCACAACAAATTGTTGGGTGTCGCCGTCCTTGATCCGGAGCGTGATAAGATTATTGCAGTTGCCGACGACCTGTCTGGCTCTTGCCTCGTCTCCCAGTCTGGCCACAATATCGGGTAACGTTTGTGTCGCCATGACAACCTGAAAACCGGCGCCGCGGCCTTTATTAAGTATTTGGATAAACGGCAAATTGACGACTTCGGCCGCCTCATCGACAAACATGGAGATTCTGCCTGGCTTTTTCCCGCTGTTGTAGATCATCCCGGCCACGGATGCGAAGTCAGCCAGCACTATCGAGCCAATTGCTGAAGAAACAATGGAATCGGATAAGGAATCTAGCCCTACGTATAAGACATGCTTACCGGAAATGATCGTTGATGTATCAAATATCTGTCGGGAATCGCGGGTGTCATCTTCGTTTGGCGATAAAAGTTCACCCAGGTCTCCAGATGTCAACATATTTAGCACTGGGATAAGAGAGGCGATCATCTTCGAAAAATGAAGCCGGTTGTGTTCGACAAGTGACAACAATCCATCGATCCCTTCAGAACCCTTAGGACCGTTGCTCATCGTCGCGCGATACCATTCAATCGTTGCCAGCCAATCTGGATTTGTAATTGTCTCCATTTTTTTCGCTTTGCCAGCCTTGGCCTTGGTAAAGAAGGGTTCCGCGCTACCCTCTTTCCAGTTAGGCTCAACGCGGTCCGCATGTGCCTCGATGGCGTGTACCAATAATGATTCCGCCCCGCCTTCTATGTAATACCGCAATTGTTTGATTGAGGGACGTTTACCCGTTTCAAGAAGACCTTGTGCGACCAGATTTAGCGCCCTGAAAGCAAATGCGGTAAACGCATCTGATCCACCGGTCTGTGATGGGAGTAATGCGGCTATCCTGGACGCAATTTCAGTTGTACGAGTGAAGTTCCGCATTGGATCCAAACGGACTGAAGATTTAGGGAATGCCGGATGAAAAAACAAGAATGAATCATCTCGTCCTGCCCTTGAGCATTCGAGTTCCATGCGATCACGCAATTCTTTGTCGCCCTTTGGATCGATCATAATGACTGTATCGCCCCGGTGAATGGCTTGGGTAACCATTACTTCGTAAGCCCTCGTTTTTCCGGCACCCGTGGTGCCAAACATGATGGTGTGACCTTCAAGCGATTTAAGCGGAATCAAAACGTCTTTTTCTTTTCCTAAGTTCAAACCATGAATCCAGGGGCTCCCAGGACTCTCTTGGTCATGGTTTATTTTGGCGCCCGACAACATATAATCGACTGCCCGTTGAGTATGAATAGGCATCCAGTCGAATCCCCAGCCAAACCACATTTTTTCTGGCTTGCCCATTTCCAGGAGTTTTTCGACATCCATAAACGTCAGCATTTCGCCAACTTTTCCACGCCCAACTAAATCAAGACCCTTGATAGCAGACTGGAGAGCCATGAATCCAAAACACAACCAAGGAATCATCATTGAGTTTCCACCAGGCAATACAATGTATCCGGCAAATGACGTTGCGGTAGCCACAAACCAAGCAGCGGCGATATACAATTCGTAGGGTTTGCGTATATAAGGATCGTAGTTATTTGCCATTCACTAAGTCCGCCTTTACCAGAAAATAACGCGATTGAGGTTTTCCTGAGCTATCAAGGCCCGTTTCATAACCATCGATCATTTCAAGTAAACCAGCTGCTTTCAGTACAGATATGCAGTCTTTCAGGTCCATTTTTGTATCTTTCAATCCGATTGATTTAATTTTTGTTATCCCGCCTGGTTGTGACTCAAGATATTCAACGGGTAGTTTTTTTAGTCTATTTAAAATTAAACATGCTCTTCCTGATCCATCATCGCTTTTTGCGTTCTCTTTCTCTTTTGCCTTTTTACCCAACAAGCTATCTAACTCGGGTGAATTTGTTTTTCCTGCTTCTTGTTCTTTATGATTTGACTTGATTTTTTTAGGCTCATTTTTTGATGAACCAATTAAAGAACCTAAGAGATCTTCAGTGCCGTTATCGTCCGTAGTGATTTTCTCATTGGCGTCCTGAATCGTTACTTGATTCTTTTCGGGTATTTCTGCCTTCTTGTCACTCTCAAAAGTAAGTTCACCATATTCGAATTCTTTTGCGGGTAGATAGTCGGCCGCATAATCATCGTCATAATTGTTTATTGCCAAGGTATCTGTATGGCTTGTGTTATCAGAACTAAATTCATTATTTCTTTTATTATTTGAATTCCTCTTGGTTTTGTTTTTTGTTTGAGTTATTTCAGGTTTTTGAAAAAAAATGCTCGTATCGATTAATTCATCATAAGTTGGCAAGACAGTCTGCATACCACCATCTGCATTAATATCGGTATTTTGGGGCTCGTCATTTTCATCGGTCCCTTCTTGGTTGTGATCTGTTTTTTTCTCTTGTGTATCCTCGATTTTTTCCGAATGAATTTCGTCGAATTGATCCTTCGATGTATGTTCATGAGCTTCACTATTAATATTTGATTGGTCATGTAATTCAATTCGATCTTCCGAATCTTCGTTGTCATCAACTTTGATCCGAAGATTTCCATCGATCGGTTTATGTTGAGTTTTTACAAACAGAATTTCATACCGGGCTAATTTAAGCGCTTCTAGATGCTTCTTTTCTTTGCTCTCGGCTACAGGGACACCAATATCAAACAAATATCCACCAAGTCTATTCTTCTCAATAATTTCGGCATCAAGGAGGATATCGGCCAATATCTCTTGCGTACTCGGAATAAATGGGCATTCAGCAGACTTTAATTGAACTTGCATATCGTTTGCTGCCAATGGCCACACCAGAAACACCCCGTCCTGACCGTGCCAAATACGGCCATTCTCATCATTGGGTACCCAACGTTTTTTCTGAACCAAATGCCGCATGGCATCGATCAACCAGGGTTCCAGATGCATGCCCGCCAATGGTTTGCCATAGCGATCCGCATAACTCCATTCGTCTCTCTCCATGATTTTGTATCTCACTGTGTCAACGATGTTAGCCAGTGGGTTGCCATGGTCTTTTTGATCTTGTAATGCTGCGTAGAGCGTTTTGTAAATTGCCTTTTCACCAGTGGCAAAAATATCCGTTTGTTCCTTCTGAATGGATTATCCTGCCATGATATAAACCGTTGACCGATCTTCCTTATCGCTCCATCGAATGTGATAGCGTTTCAATTCATTTCTTTGAAGCCATTCATAAAGTGATTCAGCACCTGGTCGCCATTCAATACCCTTATCCTCGGCATACACCGATATTTTGGATATGGCGGTAATTGCCTCGCTAAATAAGCCTGCCAGGAACGCAGCGTGAGTCCAAAGCGATTCTTCTTCTTTTCTTATTTCAGGCGTTGCTCGTGTCAATATTCTTCGTTCTGCGTACCTGATTGAAAACAGAGAGACTTCCAGGCAGAAAGAAAATAATCCTCCCAACAACTTGAAATGATTTTTCTCGGAAGCAGGCAGCAAGTGCGTCATTTCAGCAAGATGCCTTATCGGGGACATGATCTTTTTTTCTACTTCATCCTTGTTATGTGCTCCAGCCAATCCTCTTGCCAAAATGATTTGCTTGATCATTTCCTTATTTTTTTCGATCAGCAAATCAGTGGGAATAACGGGTATACCAGTCGGGAAGCCTGGCAATCTCTGTGAATATTCCTCAAAGACATCCAGACTAATTGACTGGGCATTTACAACATCTGATTTCTCAAGATTTAACTTGCTACGTGCAGGCTTTTTTTTCTTAAAAATCGCAGCAATTTTTCTGATCATTATTTATCCATGAAACTTGATGTAATGGTCGATGAGATTCTGAATATTCCGACGCATCGATATGGGATCGATGGTGTTTCTGAACTCTATGTCTACCGTTCCATTCGTGCCGGCCGAATCCAAATGAATGGTGCCAATTCCCATCAATCTGTCTAATACGCCTTGTTGAACACCAATTGTTTTTATATCGCCAAATCGTATTTGTACTTGGGACTGAGCAATAATCCCCTTTTTGAGGATGATGCCATCATCGTCAATGTAAAGTTTTTCGGCAAAGTAGCTGTAAATAAACCTCATTCCATAAAGGAAGAGGAATACACCGCTCAATCCTAGTAGATCGCCAATTCCTTTTAAATTAAGCCATTCGGGAATCGTTTCGATGCCAAAGCAATAAAATACCCAACCCATAACCCTGTATGGGTTCATGATTAGCAAGCCTCCTAGAATTATTTCCAAATAATTTGTTACAAATCCTCGCCAAGCTTGACGGAACTCGCAGGATTTGAACTCGTTTTCTGTTTCGCCTTTTTTATTTGATTTTTTGATGCTTGATTGAATCCGATTTGCCGTAAAGCCCAAATGGTTATCGGGCATTACGGTGTATTCGTCGCCCGTTTCCCGTAACAACAATTCGCACATGTCCATCGCATCGTCGAAGCTTGCAAACGAATTCATCCTTAAATTCATCAGTTTGTTTTTTGACATGACTGGTTCTCCTGAGTGCTTGGTTCTCATTTAATTAAGCTGCATTCAATTTGGTTTAGTTATGAACTCGTGAATTCGGAACTCTGACCATCGTAAATCGCGATCGCGTCTCGCCCTTGTTGCTCATTTGTGCACCGATGACTTGAAATGGCTTGATGTATTGCATGTATTTTGATTCCACCTTCATTTTTCTTACTAAGTTGTCCCAATACATTTGATCGACACCCAAGACGATCTTTGTGGCAACGTTTGAAAAAAAGTCTTCAGAAAAATGTGTAGGCGATTGGCTCGCGCAAATAAGGCCAAGGCCAAACTTCCGACCTTCTTTAGCAATGGTGTTCAGGATGTTGTTTTCATCCTCGCGGAAGAATAAATGGGCCTCATCTATGATCATGATGTCCCGCAACATACCTTCATCCTCCCTTCGAACCGGGCCTCTTTCGAGTGCAGATGAAAAAATTTCTTGGAGCCTGAACTCAACAAACATTCGCTTTTCATCTTCACGAAGTGCTGTGATGTCGTAGTGCCAAACTGGATTTGATGGATCGAATGGTGGTTGCTGATTCTTGAATATCCCGCTTGCTTTGAGATTTTCGAATCGCTCAACAACCGATTTCAAAACTTCTTTTGATTCATATTTGATGAAGTCTTCCAGTTCCTTGCCGGTTTCCAGGTTCTCTATGTAAGCTTTATAAGACTTGATCGCTTTTTGACGCAGATCCATCGCTTTCTCTAGCAAATCGCCATCAGGCTTTGCGCCAGGCGCTGAAAGCTGCTTGTTTATTTTGTAGAGCTTCGTTGTGATTTTGTTTAGTTCTTCCAGAGCTCTTCCAGCTTGTGTGTCACTTCCAATAATGAGCTGTTTGAGTTTGACGAATGCGTAACGGCAAGCGTCATCCATGGTTGGGTAACGTTTTGGGTATTTACGATCAATTCCATCATGCAAAACCCAGGATTTGTAATTGTCAGCATAGAACCCGTTGGCTGCATAGAGATCGGTAATTAAATGCCTCATGACAGCTTCTTGCCTTGAACCGATGGGACGGCATCCATTAATTGTTGCAATAAAGTCTTGTACACGCTTTCTCACGCCACCGAAATGACGATCCTGACTTACTACAAATGGATTTAGCCCGTATTCTGTGGATTCCGAGAACCTGACGGACGATGTTCCGCTTAGATCGATATCGCCATGCACGTCCATGATATGAATTCGTGGAGCGGGTGAAAAGTGATGCATTTGTTGAATCACTCTTCGCAAAAACGTGGTTTTTCCCATGCCTGTTTTTCCCATAACCAGCATATGGGCATTCACCAGGCAATCGAAATCGCAAAACACCGGGGAGGCTTGATTTTTTGACAAGAGATAATCATCTTGTCCGAGCTCTATCTTCATTTGGTCAACATCAAGTAATGATGTTGCTATTCTAAAAACGCGTTTGTGCTTACATCGGGGTGAAAGGCGCGATTTTTCAGTCTCTTTAGCTTGAGCCGATAATGCCTAACCCGCAATCAAGCACCTTGCCTGCCTCAACGTCTCTAAAATGTTTGTAGTCGTAAAATCGTTTATTTACGTCCTCATTAATGAGTAATCGAGTGCAATCACTGAGATTTGCCTGACCAGTTAACTCGGTCATCCTTTGCTTGAATTCATTTAGGCGATCTTCTCTGTATGCGTTTGCAACATAGGGATGAAGCGGGTTTAGATAAAACCTTGCATCCACTTTTTCTTGCTTGAGCCATAGAACTAGATCCTTGAATTCACTAAAGCGGTTTTCGATCCAGGGCGTTGCCATTGAAGGTTTGGGATTGATCGGAAATTGTTTGCGAATGAAAGCTTCGTGATCTTTTTTGATTTCGCGGTCGTAACGGTCGAGGTAATATCGTCCCGTTCCCTCTATGTCATACCTTACCGAGGGTTCTCCGCGTAAAACGGTGACAAGCCGGCTAAATCCGTCAGACAGACTCGATGCGAATAAATAATTAAACAACACCTTTTGCTTACTGCTTTCATCGGCTATCGGGTGTAACTGGTAAGCCGGGCCATATGACTTGATGTCCGTAAAAGCAATTGGCTCCAAACCATATACGATGTTGCTGATTGCCACGCCTTCGTGCTTCAAACCTTTCAGCGTTGCCAAGATTTCATCGGGCTTTGCGGCCAGAAATGCAAGATTGTAAAAGCGTGTCCCAGGCAAACGCGCTTCTAATAAAGATGGCTCAATCATGCCCATGATTGACGATCCCACAATGAATGCGTTCGGTAATTCATGTTTTGATTTTTGGTGCTCGTCTGGCGATTCGTTAATTGCCGAAACAATATTTCCAGATGCCAGAGGCGATCTTTCTCTTGCATCCCTTACAAGATGTTCGACCTTCAAGTATCGTTCGTTTGTAGTCGACGATGTGTATCGAGCACCAATCGAGTGCTTGTCACTGAATATCTGGTACGGGTTAACCACCACATTCCAGGTGGGTAACGCCCAGGCAACAGCTCCGGTACAAAGCAAGCTGGCTTTCCAAAATGAATCAAAACTGCCAATAGATAAAGCTTTCATGTGATCCTGACATCCAAATACTGGTTAAAAATAAAGCGGATAGATAGCCAACATTTCTTAGTGAAGGCCGCAGTGATTGAACTTCTTTTTGCGCGTTCACATACGCAATGCAAACCGAAAGTAGAATTCCGATTTGAATGAATTCCATACCAGAAATAAGACTGGTTTGTGCGCAGCTATTACAAAGGCCAGACAGCATGCTTGGGACAGCAACACCGCTGATGCCAACCATCCCTTTCCAGATTGAAATAGCATGACCAACCGATTCGGCTCGAAACACAACCCAGGCCACTGTCACCGACAGAAACGTTAATCCGATTGCCGCCGTTTCCGGAAGCGCATATCGGGTTCGTTCCCAAACTCTGTGCATACCAATGAACAAACCATGCAAGAGTCCCCACAAAACAAACGTCCATGCGGCGCCGTGCCAGAAACCACCAATGATCATTGTCAACCCCGCTGCCATGACTCCTTTAACAAATCCATTCCTATTTCCGCCAAGCGGGATATACACGTAGTCACGTAGAAATCTTGATAATGTCATGTGCCACCGCTTCCAGAAGTCGGCAATGCTTTTCGCCTGGTAAGGAGAATTGAAATTTTGAGGCAGGATGATTCCGAACATTAAGCCTATCCCTATGGCCATATCGGAGTATCCGGAGAAATCGAAGTAAATTTGCAATCCATATCCCAAAGATGCCGTCCACGACTCAAAGAACTGTAATGACGTGTCAGTTGCAAATAACGGGTCTACTTTTTCGGCGATCCTGTCGGCAATGACGCTTTTTTTGAACAGCCCAATTACAAACAAAAACAAGCCTTGGGAAAACAGCCGTGCATCAAATGCAATCCGCTCTTTGAGTTGCGGCATGACATCCGAGTAATGAAGGATTGGCCCGGCAATAAGGTGAGGGTAAAAAGAGATGGAGAAGGCAAATCGTCTCAGGTTGAAGTCTTCTACATAGCCTTTGTAACAGTCGACTAAGTAAGCGATAACCTGAAATGTGAAAAATGAAATCCCTAGCGGCAAGACCAACTTCAACGGTTCGGCGCCAGATCCAGTCAAGTCATTCCAATTTTCAATGAAGAAGTCTGCGTATTTGAAGTATCCCAGCAAACCAATGTTATAGATCAAGCCGATGGTCAATAAGGGCTTCGATTTTGTTCTGGAAATTTGCATTCCAAGAAAAAAATTGCCAATGGCATTGCCAATCAATAACGGGACGTACCGCGTATCCCACCATCCGTAGAAATACACGGAACAAATAATGACCAGTAATTGCGCGTCATTTTCACGCTCCAATTTTTGGAGCGTCCACCATGTTGCTATTGATAAGGGAAGGAAGAAATAGATGAATTCTGGCGAATTGAATAGCATGTTTGCTCCTGATTACCGGTACAAACATGCTATCCACTACACAAAAACTTATCCGTGTAAAAGGACGCTTAAAAACGCCTCTTTTGGTTGATCGACTGTCCTATTTTGGGACAGCCTAGAGTTTCACAATCTATCTGGTCGGCGAGCGCGTAAAAACCTTTCTTTTTGGGTTCTTTCTTTGATCAAAATAACGCTGATCGCGCTCAACGAGCGATGCAATTTTTTATTATCCAAATTTTCTTGCATCAAGCCGCTAACAGCTTCAAGACCCATTTCAAGCTCTCTATAACTCATTAAATACGGGCTCACTGGCAACAATCTGGGTTCATAAATCCTTTGAACCGATTTGTCTTCCAGGCGGGCCTGTTGTTCATTCAAACGATTTGCTCTCTCTACTTCTTGCTCAGGACTCAAGTATTTCGGATAGTAGGTTTCTCGAATGCGTTCAGTAACCAAATACCATGCACCCTCGTCGAAGTACTCTTGTTTATCCGGATAGGTAACTTTTCTGTTCTTTCTAAATCTTTTGTTGACTATCTTTTGATGGTTTTCATCGAACGCCTGCAATTGCTCGCATTCATTCCGCAATAGCTCATGGCTCTTATCCTTATTGAAACCCGAGCTGTTCCCTCTCTTATCGACACACTCTTCGATAGACAAATATTCCAGGAGATCACGATCCCGGTTAATGTTGGTGCATGCCGAAATCAGTATTGCCTGTATAAGTACCAAAGCCAGTTTCATTTTACCCTTGGCGTTGCTTAAGCTCGCGGCCAAACACAGATTCTAGCTCTCGGTACCGCCATGGACTGCAAAGTGTTTTATGCCCAATCGTCGATTTAGTAGCCATCAACTCGTATAGCTCTGTCAGATTCGTGCTGGAAATCTCGTTTAATCGGTTTGGAAAAAGATTCAGTTTGTCGTTACGAGCCTTAATGGATTTTTGTGCATCAATATCGGCCTCTAGTCTCGGTTGATACTTATTGCTCAGATCTTTTGGAAGCCTCATTTCTGGAAAATTCTCATCAATGTAAAGTCCTTTTACAAATTCCCAGCAAAGTGAATTTTTTTCTAATGGGTCTTTCGAGGCATGTTTTCCTTGCCCGGAATTCCCATCAAGGTTTGATTCAGAAAATTTTTGAACCATCACTATCCGATGGCATTCGTGATGGGCTTGCAAATATCCCTGCTCTCCACTGATTTTAGTTTCTGTCATACGCTTCATTGCGCATGCATCCAGCTCTGCATTTTTTTCCAGCGCGAATCGTTGGGCTTGAGTACACCCAGTCAACCAGCCCGCCATCATCATTAAAACAACCAATCTAACCATAACCTTTCTCTCGACCCCCCACGGGCGTTTAACTATCGAATTTACCCTGATCCAGCATCTCACACCCTTAAAACAATGCAAGGGTGCATCGATGTCATCTTTCTAATCCTGGGGGGCGGTGGTAAACCCGTGAATTAACCTGAAATAATGAAAAATTTATTTAGTAATTCACTAAAAAAATTCATTTATTTACATGATTAGTGATGATTACCTTAATTATCATCACTTTGCATGAAATCCAGGCAATACAATTTCAACGAGGTATTTTGCAGGCTATCAGATGCGCCGTATCTCGCTAAGAGCCTAATCTAAAAGGATTATTACGCCTCTACAGATAGACTTTGAGAACGATGCGCAAGCAAACGTCGGCGGAGAAATTCCCGGAAAGCCCGATGGCTGGACGGTTTTCCGATCAAGGAAGCTGCGGAACGTCACGAGCATTTGTTGAGTTATCTGAGCGCGAGAAACGCCAACTTCTAGGCGTAGACGGAAAGGGTTACCGGAAGCAATCTTCTTGACGACGGAGGAGTGATCGGTGGCCAAGGATGGCCGGAGAACTTTGCCTCCGGAAACCGGTTAATTGCCGCCGAATCTTGAATAGGGCACCTGTACCAGGCAGGCTCCCAACACCTGTACCAGGCAGGCTTGTGTTCTTGCTACGTTTTGGATAATCTTATTGATAAGGTGATCTGACCGAACCTGCCGCCGGGTTAAACAGATATTGCGAATTCAAGCAATCCATACACTCGACCTCAATCATGGTTGATGCGTAATCGGCGGACATCGACCGAAATTTGATTGGAGGTTTTTCATGGCTTCAATTCCGCTTTCGAAAATTTCTTTGGGTTCCGTAAAAAAATCATTACGGACGCAATACCCTGATATTCGATCATCACATTTGAGTGAAGCGCTTGCTGCTTCTTTACGTCGTCGCACACATGCATCGCTCCTTGCTGAATTGCCCAGTTTGGCCGTTGATCCTCCGATTGAACTGCTTGACGAGGCGCTGTTTGATCAACGTCTTCAGGAGTTTGGTTATCAGCCCGACCCAGAATTCAGTTTTGAATGCCTAGAAAAAACGCATGTGATCCGTACAGCCGATATGTCTGCTTGGGATATCGAGTATAAGAGTGCTCGCGAAATGGCTTGGCGCAATCTAATAGTGCTAACAATCAATGCCGGTATAGAATTGAAACTATTTTCCTTGCGCCCTGATGACAATCGCTGGCCAGGGGCTGACAAGAGGGAATCTTGTCTATTTAATTTTTTATTGCCAAATGGCTTGCCGGCTAAAGGCTACGTATGTGATGCAGGCTGGGGTGAATTATCCGTACACGCTGCGGTGAATCCTAATGGGGAATGGGTTAGGACGTCCAATGCAGGGTTTCATGCAGGTGATGCATTTGCTGCTAGTTGGCTGGAGCGTAAAAATGGCGCATGGCTTCAATCTTCCACGTCGATGTTCAATTGCAAAAAGACAATTTTACATGCCCTCGCTGAACAAGTTGTAGAGCCTTTAGGTTACGGAGATAGGGGTAGGGTTATCATGTAGCCACCCTGCCAGGTTCGGGACTCCCCCGAAGAATCGGGGGAGGATTTCAGCGCTTCAATAGTTCACTGACAAATTCATGAAGCGACTTTTCCTGTTCTGTGCTCAGCGCGGCGCATGACAATGTCAGAGTTATCTTTCTTCCATTGTTTTTTAACTTGCCTACTGCCTTGCCTTTTTCGTTAATGAAAAGCATGGGTTCTGAATTTGATTGACTTCCAGGTGATAAACTTGGTTTTTGAATGGATGATGCTAATGTCGCTATTCTTTCGATCTCGGAAGCTACTCTTATCTGGGTCAATTCCCCGGCTTCAACGAGCTCAATCGCTTGTAGCGTTGCTTCACGATATCTTTGGTGGTCAATTGTTTCTTTGGCAAAGAGTCTCTTCAGTTCCTCTGCTGCAGTTCGATTCAGTAAAAAAGGGTTTTTATCCAAAACCGATCTCAACCACTCCGGCAGTTCCATAAACGCCAAATAACGGTAGAGTTCGCTTCTCGTTTTTTTAAGATAGCGAGCTAATTCAGTTCGGCTTCCAAAATTTTCTTCCACGCCATGAATGGCCAATGCCACTTCATAATCGCTCAAGCCTTCGCGATCAAGGTTTTCAGCCACCGCAATCAATCGCATTTGCATATCATCGGCGCATTTCACTATTGCGCTGATATGCGGTTTTTTAAGTTGCTGATGAGCACGCCAGCGTCTTTCGCCAGCGATAATTTGAAACCGGTTTTCATGTTTTCTAACAACGATAGGTTCAATCAAACCGTGCACATCGATTGATTCAGCAAGCTGTTCAATTTTTAATTGGTTAAAGTCTCTCCGGGGTTGCCATGGATTCGGGTCTATCAATTCCATTGCTATGGGTTGACTTTCGCCGTCGCTACTGGTCAATGAAAAAATTGGGCCCGAGGCCAAGTGTTGATCGAGATTGTTCTTGGATAAAGACTTCAACTTATCAAGAGGGGATTGCTTTTTGGTTTCATTCATTTTGGCGTTCCTTGACTGTCTCATTCTGGGACAGAGAAATTTTTTTTTCGACCCTTTGTGAGACGAGTCCTATCTAATTCACGATGGTTTCTTGGTTGTTTTGTTCCAGGCCTAACTTTTCGATCAGATACTGCGCCAATTCCTCAAAATCCTTAGCCACTTTCCCGTCTTTTTCCATTTTCCGTATCGGCATCCGGGCAATTGACGCTTCGCCAACCTTTGCGCCTGCATGGATTACCATCGGCAATATATTGCCAATCTTCTCCTGTACTGTTTCAAAAATAGCTTTGCAGGCCCGTCTTCTTTCATCGTGTCTTGAAATCAATACACCGATATTGATCAATTCCGGATTGATGCTTTCTTTGATCCGATTTATATATGCGGTAAGGTCGGCTACCCCGTATAAAGGGTACTGGCTGCTGGTTTCGATCGGAACTATGTAGTGGGTTGATGCGGCCAACGCATTGCCAGTAAGCAATCTAAGTGACGGCGGAGTGTCGATGATGATGATATCGTACGCTTCGCGTAACATTTCAATACGCCGGCGCATCTCTTCGTATGGCCTTGGTGAATAATTTCTCAGCGACTCTTCAACTGACTGATCAAGTTCAAGCGATCCCGGTATTAAATGCACATTTTCAAATCCTGGGTTTGTTTCGATTTGAATCGACTCCATGATTTCCTCAAGACTGCCGCGAAACAATACGCTTGAGTTTTTACTTAATGTAGATGGGTGCGCGACACAAACATGAGTGCTTGCATTTGCTTGAGGATCAACGTCGATTAAAAGCACATTGAATCCTTGAGCGCCTAATTCGGCTGCCAAATTTACAGCAAGCGTTGTTTTGGCTGAGCCGCCTTTTTGAATGGCTACGGTAATGACCGGCGCTAATCCTGTTTTTTTCTCGCTCATTGTTTTTCCTGTTTTTTAAATTGAGTGATTTATGTGCCTGTGTCTCATTGTGGGACACAGCGATTCCTTCGAATCACGGTTCATTTTCCGCATATTTGAAATAATGCAACCAACCACAAAAAGATTCCTTTCCAGGAGGGTGTCTCATTGTGGGACAATTTTTATCGCTGCGACTAAGATGCCTTTTCTTTGTCACTCAATCCCAGTATGGCCTTGTATCGCTCATCCCGGTCGGTATGAACATAGATAGAGGTCGTGGCAATGTTGCTGTGACCAAGATTGTCTCGAACGATTGCTAAGGGGACACCGCTGGCAACAGCGTGACTACCATGGGTGTGCCGCAGCCAGTGCGTACTGGCTCGCTTTAGTTTTTCTGCTGCTAAAGGGTCTTTATCAGCTACTTCACTCGCCGCCTCTTCGAAAAATCCTTTGAGTTTTTGATATAGTCCTGACGCGCTAAGCGCTTCTCGACTTTCCCCGCGCAGCTTTCCGATAATGGGCGTGTTCTCTGACACGTAGCCAACTGGACCGAGCTTTCTATCCCGAAGATGAGCATTAATTCCATCCATAAGGCTTGGTGGGATGGGTATCTCTCGATGTTTATTACCTTTTCCAATAACATCAAGCCACCATTGATCGCCATCAAAGTTTGATACTTGCTTCAGGTCGCCAACTCGTGCATGCACTATTTCGTGTAACCGAAGCCCAGTTTGATATGCAAACTTTAGGATAAAGACCGTGCGCTGGTAACCATTGCGTTGCGATTCTGTTAAAGCAGTATTTTTTGCCTGATTCTCAGCAAATACGTTAATTTGCCCCCATAATGCAGGAGACAACACACGGTCTGTACTGTTGGTTCTTCGCCCATATCCTTGTGTGCTTAACCCTGTAAAAGGATTGCTATCCAAATAGCGCTGCCCCACCAGCCATTCACAAAGACCGCTCAGGATGACTTCGGATTGGCGAATGCTGGATGGTTTAAGTGGCCCTTTTAATGGGCGCCATTCCGGAGACCATCTTGGCGCTGGCTTGCCAACCCATCGATTGGCTGGATGGGGATCAGCAAGAAACCGCCTGTATTCAGCACAGTCAGGCATTGTAATTGAAGACAAGGCCTTTCCTTTCTCAAGGATCGCCCAAAGCAGGAATCTTTCAGCTTCTTTACGATATGCGCGGTGTGTTGATGTGTCGTCGCCCCAGAGCGATAGCCATGCCATAATTGACTCGTAATCATTACGCGCATCAATTCTGCATCGTTCTATGGGTGCCCGGTTTGTACCGGCTTCACCTGTTAAATGCGCAGGCGGAGCAAACCGTTCCAATGGTGCGATGCGATTACTAACGACAACCACATCAAAATTGGTCGCCTTTTTAGACGACAGGTCTAAAGAGATGCCTATATCATCCGCTGATGTCGAAAAAAAATCGTGGATTGCTTCTGCTGATTGCTTCCCAAGATTGGGTACTTTTTTCCACCAACTGCCACCGTGCTGATTGATAAACGCTGCGAGTTCAGCCAGTGTTTTTATTTTTTTGACGCAGGCTAACCGAGCCGAAATTTGCTGCGGGAGCCATCGGTTGTAATGATCTTCTGATTGAGGCTTGGGATCTGGCTTTGACTTGAGCGTATCAACAGATTTGAGTGCTCGATTCATCCATTCCTGGCTGTATTCCCGATCCTGCTCCCATAGTTTTGCATCACCATCTATTCCTAGTTGCTGTGCTTTTCTTGCAAGTTTTTCGCGTAGCAGCCTAACAACACGCATAACCTCATTTCGGTCTGCGTCGTCGAGATACATTTCCCCTATGACATCCCATGAGATGCCTTGAATCCAACTGCGTATTAATGCTAATTCACTAGGATTCAAAGTGAAATCCTTTCGCCGGTTAGTTTTTCTGCAGGGCGGCGCTGTTTTTTGACCAACGCCTGCAACTTAACGGATCGTTCTTTCTCTTGAAGCAACGCTTTTTCCGTGCTTGACAGTTCGGCCCGCAATTTGTCGACTTCTGCCTCTAGCTTACCTTGGCGTTCTAACTGATCTCCAACTTGATTCATGATTTGTGTCAGTCTTGCGCGTAACGATTCCTGATCAAGCCTTGCTGTTTCCAGGGATCGATTCAAGTTTGAAATGATTCTGGCTTGCTCGTTCTTTGCCGATTCCTTTTCTTCCTCAATCCGCTTCAGATGCCAAAGATGATCTTTCTCAGATTTTTCCGACCATTCCTTGGCTTGAATCTCGTGTGATTTTCGTGCTTCTTCGAGTGCACCTTCTGCTCTTGAAAGATTTTCTCGATTAATAGCCAATGCGAATTCTGTTTCTTTGAAATTTTGCGTTGCGACTTCCAGGTTTTCGACCAAGCCATTAACCAAAGCGATTTGTTCGGCCAAGGCTTGGTTCAGTTCGTCTTTTTCAGACTCCCGTTGCTGTTGATTTTCTATTAATTTTTGTTCGAGACATTTGAGGTGAGATTTCCATTCAGACTCTCGGAGTGATAGCTCTTTCTCTTTTGCTTCGTATCCCTTCTTTGCCTCAATAAGAGCTAGATTCCAGAGTGATTCTGACGCATCCACGATAACCGCAGGTATATTTGGATTTTCTAACTTTTTACGATGCTTTTCGACAAAATGCAGAGTCCAATCATTCATCGCCCGCTTGATTACGGCGGGGCTATTCACATGAATGCGATCCCGAATGGCTTCAATCGTAGGAAACCGTCCGTCTTCCAAAAACACTGAATTGCAGCATTCGTAGGCAAGGGAATAGGTATCTGATCGCTTTTCCATTTCGCTCACTTCCCCAGGGACATTGCCAAGTCAAAATTCAGCTGAAGTTTTTTTTGTGCCCGTGTTGCGGCAACAGAAAGAATATTCAGAGCTTCGGTTTCAACAAAGCATTTCTGTTCTTGCGTTAATTGCATGATTTCCTCGCGTCTGAGATTTTTCTAAAAAAATCTCACGGACTTTAAAAAACGCAAGCGGCACTATTAATACGCTTGCTCAATCCTCGACCTGGTTTTTTCGTCAAGTTCACTCCATACGGACATTACTGCTCTTCCTAATGCCGCCTGTTCATCCCTTTCTCGACCAAACATCCAATAGGCGCCAACAACACTGACGGCCGATCCTGAGACGGCGATAGCCAGCGCAATCAATACTTGCGACCGCAGCGACAACCCATCCGATCGCTTCACTTCGTTGACCATCCGATTCACCGTTTTGGCCACTGATGCATTTAACTTTTCCTCGAACGCCTTTTTTTCCTTCTCTGCCACTACCGCAAATTCGACCTGCTTTTCGTGTGCATGACTTTCCACTTTTGAAATCGATGAAGCCAACTTGTCTTCCAGTTCAAGAACCAGTGGAACCATTTTGGCCTCCAAATCGCCGATCCTTTCAATGAGCACGCCGACGTCACCAATCGCTTCTATAATGAGCGCGTCCCTTGTCGTTCGTGGATGCCTGGTTTCGCTCATGGTCTTTTAGGAAAATAGTTCCACGTAACAAGCGTCCAGATTTCGATTAACGCTTTTTGCCAGAGCTTTAAGCCCAAACATCTCACTCCAATGGCTTCGCTTTTTATCATCCGCGTCCCTGTTATCGTGTAACAAAGCCTTATAGTTTTTTGGGTCAGATAGCAATTTTTCGATGGATAACTTTTTTATTGCCAAAACATCAAAGAGCTCGTTTTCAAAAATGGCCGCTTTTGTATTGATTATTGCGTTGTTATTTTTACTAACATAATTAAGCAAAATCTGAAATTCATCATCAACGCTTGACTCGACACGATTAAATATCACCCTTACCTTTTCTTTCGGCACTCCTAATCCTGCCAAAGTACCAATCATCGATGTTGTTTCTCTCTGCTCTTTTGTACCGTTTGTTACCGGTATAAGAAAATAGTCGAACTCAACATGTGATTCGTCGAATTTATGCATGCCTTCCAAAAAATCTTGGATATTTGATGCACCGATATCGATTATCACATCATCTTCTACCATTAACCGTTTGAACAGCTCTCTGAACTTTTCCCCTTTTATTTTTTCAACCGCTATACCAATACTCTCCGCCGTTTCGTTAATGCTTTCCACCGCAATTATTTGCGCTCCATTCATGCGTGGTGATAATAAATGCGTTGCGATAGTGGTTTTTCCAACGGTACCCGTAAAATTCATGATGGCTACTTTCATTGCCTTATTCCATTTATTGTTTAACTTGTAATTTAATCTTCTTGTTCGTTATCTTTAATTTCATCGTACTCTTCGTCATGTTCTCTAAGGGTTTTTATCCGCATATCTCGTATCTCCTTGGGAGTCAAAAATTTTTTATTGGCTTGTTCATTAATTGATTTTTCTTGCTGAGAATCTTTTGTTACTAAAACACTTGAATTATTTTCATGGATATTCAATCTTATAATTCCTTTGTTTCCTTTTTGGTTTGTTTCTGGTTCTTGGTTATTGCCCTTTCTCTTTTTTCTAATCCGGTATAAGTTTTTCTCGAAAGTTTTAAGGCTCATACTGATACCAAGCGACTCGCTAATCGCTTCAAGAACTTTTTCCCGGCGCACCCCGGATGACAAGGCTAACTCCACTGAGTCAATTACCTCCCTTAATTTGGCTGCCTCTGATTTCCCATCAATCCCGCTTGCCAGCTTCGCTAGCTTTTCAATCGCATCAGTTTTTCTGTTACCCAACGAACGCCCCATAAAATGTCCTACTAGTGCCCTGCGACTATCCTGCGGCGGTACTGAACTGTCATGAATTATTCATTTTTTTGTCCTGCACGCGTCCTATGAATGTCCTGTGGTTTTCCTTTAAATGACCTGCAAGTGTCATGTGCCAGCTTACCTAGAACCACAATGCAAATCAGATCGAAAGAGGCGGGAAAACCGCTCCTTTCGTTTTGGCGATGGATTGACGTTGACAATAGCTATTAGCTCAGTAGAGAATAAAAATTCGTTTATGGGTTTCCTGCATCAGGACGCACTAACCCGACAAGAACTGCGGCGATCGCAGTATAAAAAGCTTCGACCTCACCTGGACAGCCCATGTGGCGGCACGGATGTCACCAGGCCTAGGCTCACCAACACTGAGTCCTTTCCATCTTTTCCCGGCATATGCGCTGGAAAATCATCGCACTCAAAGTGCGTCTGTCGATCGCAGCATTGGCTGCTGTTGACCCATAAACCCTTTATCAATTATTTGCGCTTTGAGCCCTTGGACGGTAACGCGTAATCAAATCTGACTGGTCAATTTTTTTTGCCCCTGGTCTTTTTTAAAAACATAGACACTTACAGTCTATGCCAACCCCTCAAAAATCCGCCTTGTAAAACAGAAGCCTATCCACTCCGCGCTTCCAAATTCTCAATAGGAAAAGCTGGGGTTTCTCATATTTTCACTTTGAAAAAGCTCAGAATCAGGTATGACCCGGCCAAGAATATTGCGTTGGCTGGCTCGATTGACACCCACCTGTTAGGCATTTTTCATCAAGTTTTCGCCACGCGCGGCGGAGAAGAAGTAGCGCATTGACGTTTGTTTTTTCTACACCCTGCTGGGAGGCCAGTCCCAAGCACCTTATGCTCACCGTCGAGAGAACTGTGTCCGTAGAAAAAGAGGCGTTGGGGATTCCTGTAGGAATTCCCACTGGAGCCGGTTATGCCTGCTCTCGACGTAAAAGATTTTTTTGGACAACCCGGCTCCACCCCAGAGCGGCTTGTAAAAGCTGTTCCGGCGTGGAGCTGTTGCAACATGGAGCAACAACTTTTTTCTATGAGGAATTTATGGAGACACTGACAAAATCAGAAAAGCACGCTTTCAAACATATTTCGGAATGCATGGCTTTGTAATATGGATAAAGCCATGTTGCGCCACAAAACCAGTCTTCATCAGCTATACAAAAACGGCGAGGCTGAAATAACCCGAGCTTGTAATGAGGATTCCAAAACACAAAAACGACTGATTAACCAATGGCTGAGTTTTTGTATTTGGTCGATTACCAAGGACGGTAATCACCTTGAAAGCATAAGATCGGTAACCAGCGAACATATTATCCGTTACGGACAATATCTAAAGTCAGAATTCGACAACGGAAGATTTGCCAGCACATTGAGCGCGACGAGTTATTTGTCCGGCATAAATACCCTGATGAAACTAATCCATGGTGGCAACTGGGAAAAGATCAGTCCTATAAAGGATTGCGGCTTGGAACCTATTTCTCATATTCCAAACAAGAAACCTGGATTAGACAAAAATGGCCTGCCGGATATTGAAAGTCTGGCCGGTTATTTACTCGAACTTCAAATGTCGCTTGGCGTTGTTATTCGAGAAGCCCTAATTCTGGATTTAAGAGAAGCGCTGATTGAAGGACGCTCGACAGGATTTGTAACCATTACCAACTTTCAAAATGGAATCCGGAGAAAGGTCCCTTGCCGCCCATCTGCCATCAAAGCCATTGGCAATGGTATAGCGGCCAGGCGCTTGCAAAAACTATTGCCGAAAAAGTGGGAATTTAACGATTTTCTATCAGCCCATAACAAACTGGCAGCGAGAAAGGGCTACTCAACCAATACCGCCAGAGGCATTTATGTTCGCGACCGGTATCAAGAATTGGCCGGTGTCGAACCGCCGATCATTTCCGGACTCGGTCAAACTGAACACTGTCAAAAACTTTCCCAATATTCCAATAAGACACCATCCGAAACCAAAGGCATCGACAAAAAAACCCGTCACAATATTGCCAAAGAGATCGGTGTGCTCGGCATAGAACAACTCAAAGAATACCTGGATAAAAAACCATGAGTCGAAATTACGAAATCGGCAGCCGGGATATGTTCACGGCCGGGAAAATGCTACTGAAAGATCGTTCACCAAATGGGTTCAAAACCAAATCCGATTACAGCGACCGCTGGCGTCTGTTTTGCATGTACGCAGAAGAAAATGGCGTGAAGAAAATGGAAGATGTCACCCCTGCGTTCGTCATTTCCTATGGCCAGCACCTGCAACAGCAACTTGAAGCCGGCATCTATTCCAGCGCGTCGGCGCCAAAGAATTACCTATCGACTGTGAATTGCGTCATGCGTTTGGCCACTGGAGGCCTATGGAAAACTGTTAGGCCGAGTAAAGATTGCGGCATCGAACGCAGAAAATACATTCCCAAGGAATCCAAGGCGCTACCAGAAGCCAAACACCAAGAAGTCCAGCAAACGATCGATGATCGGCTGTCCAAAATTATGGATTTGCAACGAGTCTTGGGGCTTCGCTTCAAAGAAAGCTGCCTTTTCGATGCCAAAACCGCTTTGAAACAACTCGAAAAATTTGGCTTCATTACCATCCAGGCCGGTACCAAAGGTGGTCGACCCAGGCGATTGTTCTGTGACGATAACATGCGGAACGTCATTCAAGCGGCATCCAGTATTCAAAACGGAAAATCAATGATCCCTAAGGAAATGACCTACATCAAATTCCGCCAGGAATGCTACCAGCAGGCAAAGGTGAATGAAATTGCCTTCCATCCGGAACGTCATGCCTTCGCGCAAAAGCGTTACCGCGAGTTAGTCAATGCGCCGTGTCCACTTGAGGCTGGATGGGAGCACAAAGGCCGGATCGAAAAACTGGCCGAATACCTGTCAACTTCCGTAGAAGAAGCCAAGGACATTGACTGCAAAGCCCGCCTCAAAATCTCAATGGAATTAGGTCATTCTCGCGTGGAGATCAGCAATGCGTACCTGGGCTAGGGAGCTGGAATCTTATACTCATGACTACGTACGCCGGGGTGGAAAACAAAACCGCCGCAAGCAGGTTTCCTTGATCGTGAACTTCCTGGAGTTCACCGACGCCCAAGAAGGATTGACCTCGCTTCACCGCTTGGGCAAGCGTCATGTCATCAATTTCTGGAAAGGGCATCGAGATATGCCGGAGAAATCGGCCTACGATTATTGGTTAGGGTTTTGCCAATTATGGAGTTGGCTTGGAAAATCCGAGAAGCCACCGCGACCGCATAAAATGAATGCTCATTCTGATAATCCAGGAACTGAGGAAGCCAATTCTCAAGCGGTTTTGTGCTTCACCGAAATATCTGCCGCCATCAAGACTGCCCGTGAGGCGAAAAGCATGCCGATCCTTAAGCTTGCAAACTTGTCAGGTTGCGATCCCACGATCCTCAATGAAATCGAAGCCGGTCAATATGGCGCTGCCACCATTTCAGACATCCAGAATCTGTTGAAGATTTTAAGCGTCAATCTGACCCTAGCTAGGACATAACCTTCTGAAGACTTAGTACCGTGTCTTTTCGTTTATTTCATTTGTTTCGTTTATTTCGATTGTGTATAATGTGCTAGTGACTTTTTTACTGACGACTTACTGAAATTTAAGCTTATTACCAATCTTCAAAATCACACATAACGACATACGCATTCAAAAATAGCTGAAAAATCGACATCTAAAGACTGATAAGCACAAACTGACAATACTAGAGAAAACAATGAATACTAAAGAAAGTCCAGGTCTTCCAACGGAAGCCGAAGTTTCGTTAGCAAAGGAAAGCAGCCGGTTGCTCTCCTTGTACTTGAGCACTAAAGAAGAATCACAATCGATCAGAGTCATTGATCAAGCAGGTGAACATGAAGCGGTCAGAATTCCCACTGCCGCATTTCGCTTATTGATCGATGTGCTGTCCGAAATGGCTCAAGGCAATGCAGTCAGTATGATTCCTGTGCATGCGGAACTCACAACACAAGAGGCGGCTGACATGCTCAATGTTTCCCGTCCGCATCTGATCAAATTGCTCGACAGCGGCGTGATTCCTTTTCACAAAGTAGGCACCCATCGTCGTGTGCGTTATCTCCATTTGGTAGATTACAAAGCGAAGGTCGATTCGGAACGATTAGCAGCGTTGGAAGAACTATCAGCCCAGGCACAAGAACTAAATATGGGTTATTAATTAATGACAAGCTTTTCCGTAGTCTACGACGCATGTGTATTGTATCCAGCACCCTTGCGCGATTTACTGATGCACCTTTCTCTGACCGATCTATACCGAGCAAAATGGACGGCGGAAATCCACGAAGAATGGATGCGAAACGTCTTGACCGTTCGTCAGGATTTGACACGCGAGCAACTTGAACGAACACGAAAACTGATGGATACCAGTGCCCGTGACTGTCTGGTAACCGGCTACGAATTTCTGATCCCAACTCTGGCTTTGCCAGACCAAAACGATCGGCATGTGCTCGCTGCTGCAATACGCAGTCAGTCGAGTGTTATTTTAACTTTCAACCTGAAGGATTTTCCTGAAACGGAACTCGAAAAATACGATGTTGAGGCGCAACATCCGGATGAATTCATTTCAGATCTGATCGACTTGAATGCGGCCAGGGTCTTGGCGGCTATTGCCAAACACCGACAATCCCTAAAAAACCCGCCAAAATCGAGCAAAGAATATTTGGATACCCTGTTGCAACAAGGGCTGCCCGAAACTGTTAGCCAGTTACGGCAATGGGAATTATCATTTTAAGCTCTGGCAAATGCTCCACAAGGCCAGCAGAGATTTTTCTGGATGAATAGCTACCAAATCAAAGATTTCATTTACACACGGGTGGCATTGCCACCCGTGCTTTAATAATGAACGTTTCAATTATTGAATCGCTTCGAATAATTCTTGAGCTTTTGTACGAGCTTTGACATCGTCTTCTTGGCCAAGGGGTTCAATCCTGATGCCCTCTCTGCCATCAACGAACATTGGGCCACCGATGTCATCGTCGTAATGGGATCCATCCTCATGAATAGCGTAATAGTCGTCTTGAGTCAGATCGGTACCTAAAAGTTGAGAGAGATAAATCCAGGTCCAACAACGCAACAAGTTACCCTGGTCAAATTCTTCGATGAGTCTTAGCATTGCTTCCGTTTCACCCTTTTCAGCCGCAACGGTTAACCAGGAATGGACATCCTGATAACGATCTAATTTTTCAGCTATTTCTGCTACTTTTAGTGGATCATGATCAAGCCCATTTCTGGTTTGTTCAAAAAATGTGGGATCATCAAAAAAATCTGCCAAATCGATCAAAGCGAGTTCATTTCCTAAGCGTCCCGCCTCACGGAGATGGTGCTCGTACTTTTGATCCTTCGCAACGGTGAATGCATACTGTTCAGCCCATTCTTTCTCCACTCCCGCTAATACACGGCCACTTTTTTCTTGGTTATACCAAAAATCAAACCCTGGTGACCGTTCGTCTACATCTACGGGGGAATGGATCAAAGCTAAAGCATAATGGGCACTGGCATTCCCTCTTGTAGCAGCATCTTCAAGGGTTTTCAGTAATTCTTGTGAAATCAAGTCTTGAGGTTCGTCATGGAATGGAGGCCAATCCTTGTCGACCCATTGCTCCAGATTTTCGTCTTCACTTTCGTCAACATCCTCTTTCTGCCAATCTGAATAACCTCGATAGGATAATTGCTGCCTTAGCTTCAATATCAAATCGGAAAGCAACAAGACATTGATCCGCTTCTGTTCTATTAAAACCGGAAATTCGGCGACAATGAAATCGGCGACATCATTTGAGTATTCAAGCTCCAAGCAGCGTTTATGTAAGGCCTGTGATTGCTGGATGCAAGAATGTTCCTGCTCGCCTGGCAACAAAATAGAGTGAGAACTCAGTGCCGCAAAGGAGTTATAGCCAAATGCGGTAGCTAAAAGTTCGTAGATATGAGTCCTTTTGAAAGTGGCGGCAATATGAGCCTGGCAGTATTGATGTGTCTCGAAGACAAATGCTTTGATAGTCATAAATAATTTCCTCAACACTTCATCGTTCTGGGATGAATGCACACGTTTAACGTCCCAACGACGAAGCCATTTAAGAAAATTAAATCAATGACGATATTTGATTGACCTGTTTTTACTCGTGTGCAAGTAAGGCGGGCGCCATAGATTATTCTAGTCGTTTGATTAATGCTCGTCAAAAAAAGGAAGGAAGGCAAATTCCGCGCTAAGGAACAATTTTCACGAAACCAACGCTCTTGTAACGAAAGATGCTCAAAAATCACGCCTTTCGTTGTGACCTCACATGTTGTTTTTCATTAGGATCATGCATTTCAAAGGAGACCGAATAGTTCATGCATAAGCAACAAATCATCATCTATCCAGAATACAGTGCGGATAGTCTTGGATCAGCCTGGGCCGCGTGGGAGTTTTTTGGCGATGGAGCCTATTACATATCTTATCGCTACAACGATCCTATGCCTCCGTTTGAGAAGGGTGCCGAAGTTTTTGTCCTGGGCTGTGGTATTCCTTTAGGAATGATCTATGAAGCAGCCATGCAAGCTGAACGGATCGTCGTCATTGAGAGCCAGTCGCATTATGAAGCAAAGTACTTGGAACAGCTCAATGCTCAGCTGTTAGCACACAACGTTACCTTCATTATTGATAGTTCCCGAAGCGCTTGCGTCATGTCTTGGGACTTTTTCAAACACACCAAGACGCCGCTCTTATTGGAGATGATCCAGGATCATAATCAAGGAAGGTTTTCTATTGAGACATCCAGGGATGTCGTAGCCGCGCTGAACAATCGTCTTCCTATGGATCTCATGGAATTCGGGGGAATTTCTGTTGGCGAATTAAGAGCGGGGAGTCGCTATTTTTGCGAAAGCTTGTTTTGGGCATCCCAGCCCAAGCAAGCGGCAAAAACTTAACGCGACCGCTAATGGCTGCGCCGCCCCAGCCGTCCTGCTCCCTCGTTTGATACCCAACAAGGGGTATCAAACTGAGTGCGCAATGACTCGACGCGATGTCGGATGGCTTTGCAATTTCACTCCGCAAACAGCGCTCCGTGAAATCGCCCAGCCCTATCGCTTCTGGGGACTACTCGGCTTCCCGCCTCGCAGCGTCGGAAGGGAAAGCACTGAATGAGCAGACTCGAAGAATTGCCGCCCGATTAATGCAAGCGCGTCATGCGGTTTGTTTTGGCGATGTCGTTGGGATGGCCATCAACGCGCCGCCGGCATTTGCCAACGATCTTGGCCTGATGCTATCCATGGAAAGGGGAAGCTTTGGAATAACGTATCACTTCAATGGCGAGCGTAATGCTTGGCTTTGTTCGCTTCGTTCAAATGGCTCTGTCAATGTTGGGTTACTAGCTGAGCAGTTTGGCGGTGGAGGAAATGAACGAGCTGCCGGATTTTCGGTACAGAGTGGCGAGTGTGATTTTCTTTTTCCTGCGTCAAAAGGGGTAAAACTGCAAAAACACAACATGTAGTATAGTTAGACTGACTTCGGCGCTATTTGTCGGGGTCTTTCCCGCGCGGGCCCGGGTTGGTGTATTCAAAATAGCACCCGAAGGCATTCGGTTGATCTATTACAAAATACTGGACGCCGGTAACGCTAAGATCAATATAGCGCGGTCATGAAGAATCTAAGCAATGGTGATGGCAGCAAAGCTAGATGCAGCCCCATGGCGACCAATCGTATTAGTCAATATTTATTCCATAGATAAATCTCAATATGCGAAATAATTTTCGTTTTAGTGAAACAAAAGTCGATTTTATTGAAACAAGATTATATAATTCGCAACTATGGATAATCTCTCCGAAGTTCTAAAAATTCTAGAAGGTGCCCTGCAGCATAACGTGCGCAAGGCTGCCGATTACGCCGCTTTGCTCGCTGATAAACTGGAAGAAAAAGGCGAGGTGAAACAGGCTTCCATGATCCGGCAGAAACTTGCTCGCGTGCCCCAGGAATTATTCTCTCCAGCCAGCATGAGCCACAGCCTTCCAGTAGATTCGGAAAGCCAGCTTCATACAGTAGACGAAGAGCGTCCTAACATTACAGATATCGAACTGGCTTTGCCGGGAAATGTTAGGATCAGACTAAATGAGTTTGTCGGATCAGTTCGCGCTGTCGAACAACTAGCTGCCGCTGGCCTGCGTCAACCGGCCAGGCTCTTTCTATACGGCCCCCCAGGATGTGGCAAAACACAGGCTGCCCGACTGATCGCCGCTGAATTAAACTTGCCGCTTCTTACTGTGCGTTGCGACACTTTAGTCTCATCGCTTCTGGGGCAAACCAGTCGAAATCTACGCCGAGTGTTTGAGCATGCCGAAAACCGTCCCTGCATATTATTTCTTGATGAATTCGATGCGCTTGCAAAATCGCGAAGCAATGAAAGAGAGATCGGCGAATTACAACGAGTAGTCATTGCCCTTTTGCAGAACATTGATGCGCTGTCACCCGAAACGCTCCTGATTGCTGCTACTAATCATGATGAGTTATTGGATCGTGCAGTTTGGCGACGCTTTGCATGGCATATTTCTATGGGGTACCCAGATTCAGAACTGCGTGCGCAAATTTGGTCGATGAAGCTAGGGGATCGAGCACCAGTGGAACCGTCTGCTGCTTTGTTAGCGGAGCTTTCTGACGGACTTTCCGGCGCCACTATCGAGCATGTGGCGCATGACGCTATCCGCTCTAATATTCTTCGTGGGGAATCACGAATAGATGAGGTTGATCTGCTGCGACGCCTTGGACTCACCATTGCAATGACTCGCGGCCTGCGCCTTGACTCAAAAGAACGAGAAATTGCGTTTCTAAGAGATTGGGCGCCGCGTCAGCTAACCCTGCGAAAACTCGCAAATTATTATGACGTCTCGGTAAGACAAATCTCTAATGCCGCCAAAGGGGAAATTAATGACCTCAAGTATCGAAAATCCGATTCTGCTCGTTCAGCCACGTAAACAAGATCTAAAGCAGCGCATCATTGAGGGTTTTGGCGAACCCAAGGAAATCGTCGAAGTCACGCCTACCTTCCGGAATGCGTTGGTTTCACGCATTGTAAGAGCAGCACAAGAACTACAACGTAGCTTTACAGATTATCCAACCATCCCAGCGGTAGTTGCTCTCCGGTTGCATGTTGAGGCAATGGCAAAATCACACCGGCCAATGTTACTGTTGGAGCGCGTTGGGATGCTACCTATTGGTACACGGCAATTCGGTGAATTATTACTTCCTGCGACGACCGGCAGTCTAAAGCACTTATCCGAGATCGTGGAAAATAATGATTCAAAGGCAATTCGAGCAAATCTATCAGCCATTGCCGAAATTTTCCCGTGGAGCATCAACGATGTCCTAGGTTGGAATGAGCTTAACGAAAAAGACGCAAGCGCGTTGAACCTCGCAGCATGGATCAAAGCAGATAAACCAATACTAATTGAACGTTTTATTAGTGATGAAAAAACGACAGATAGTGCTCTTGCAACAGTCGTTAACTTAAAGTTGCAACAAATTAATGCAAAGATTGGCACAACGATACCGAAGACATTAGGTGAAACTTCGGTTTTTATCCGCATATCCTCACTTGACGATGCAATGCTACTTGCCGCATGTCCAGCAGTGAGAAGGATTACTCCCGTTGACGAATTTTCTCCGATCGAAGTCCGACCACAGATGTTTGCTCTGCTTGGTGATGCCCCAGCAGATTTGTTACCACCGCCGGAGCCTGATCTTCCAGTAGTTGCAATTGTGGATAGTGGTATCCAAAAAAACGATACTATCCTTAAATCATGGATTGCAGCGAGGGAAACTTTCGTATTGCCACCGGATACTGATCATCTTCACGGCACCTTCGTTGCTGGATTGGTGACCGGTGCGAGAGTGCTAAATAATGATGATTCTCTGTTTCCCGTAGCAAGATCAAAAGTGCTTGATGTAGCTACCCTCTCTACCGGTCTGACGACCGCCGATGAACTTCTTCTCAACATAGAGACCGCAATTAAAGGCAATCCGGATGTTAAAGTTTGGAATTGTTCTTTTGGCTCCAAGGTACCAGGACATGCTGAATTGTTCGGTCAGTTTGCCCAGGATTTAGATATATTGTCCGATAAGCACAGCGTGTTATTTGTCATTTCCTCCGGTAATTATGAGACATTACCTCTGCGAAACTGGCCTCCTAGCGCCGATCTCGGCGGTATGGACAGAATCAGCCAACCTGCAGAAGCCTTGCGTGCAATTACAGTTGGTTCAGTAGCCCATAAACCCTCCTTGGTACAACCAAATGATCCTTCGCCATTTTCCCGGAGAGGACCAGGCGCTGCAAAAACGCCGAAACCCGATGTTGTACATCACGGAGGTAATTGCTCTAGCAATGGTGAATTCTTTGGCTCCGGTATTCGCTCATTCCTTCCTGGTGGAAAACTCGGAGAGTCGATCGGCACAAGCTTCTCTACACCTTTAGTATCGACTCTTGCTGCTAATGTATGGCAGACGCTTGACAGACGTGGTCACTCAGCTAACCCTGAGATCGTCAAGGCGCTGATGATCCATGCGGCAGCGCTGACATCCCCTTTGCGTAAAGCCGATGAGCGAGATTACTATGGCTTCGGTATCCCGAGTTCTGTGCTTGATGTTTTATTTTGCGCACCCGATACTTTCACCTTAATGTTCGACGCTGAACTTTACGACGGAATTTATTGGGAAAAAACACCATTCCCTGTTCCTGCCTGTCTCCATTCAAGCGGCACTCATCTTAGGGCGGAAATTTTAATGACCTTGGTGTATTCCCCACCTTTAGATGGTAAACATGGCGCTGAATATGTTCGAGCTAATGTCGATGCTTCATTCGGTAATTACGATCCAGACGACGACGGTGAATTGCATCATCACGGGCTAGTACCACTTGATGCGCCTCGGCGAGAGGACTTATACGAGAAAGCTATGGTTGATCACGGTTTTAAGTGGTCTCCTGTAAAGGTCTATCACGGTCGATTTCCTCGCGGCAAGGCCGGAAAAAATTTCCGCTTGAAGCTTGAGCTTCTGCGGCGTGCTGGTGAACCGTCGCGACGGGAACCACAACGCGCTACTGTTATCCTTAGTTTTAGGGGGCTTGAAAAGGGGCAACCGGTATATGCCGATGGTCTTCGCGCCTTGCGCGCTGCGAACTGGGTGTCGAACGCGTTAGCAACCCACGAAGTTATCCGACTTTGATATCTATGCATCCAAAAAGCTGAATTAAGCATATGCAGCGTGCGCCCTTCACTGTGATAATTGGCGCATATTAGTCCCGGCTGAGTACGGACGAAGAATCTAACGAATATCAGAGTCGAGGAAAATCGCTTAATTAAGTGAATGATCTTGGAATCTTCGCAGAATCTTTATGATAAAAAATCCAGGCTAGAACGGCATTAACAACGCATGGTCGCGTATGCTAGGGATTTTATATGGAAGACCAAGACTTGGTAAGTGATGTTCTAAAAAGTTTTTAGCATCCACGAACAAATTTGTAAGTACTGTCAAATCCATATCATTATGGATCTGATCATTTTTTGTCTCTTTGCCCCGAGCTTCGGCTAGTGTCAAAAGTACTTCCCAATCTTTCAAAAGTTTAAAGCCTTCTTCGAATAAAAGTACGCCAACTAAGGTTTCCCTCATAAGTACCCCCGTATCGGTTACCCTATCAAATATCAGAAACAGAGCGAGCGGTGCAGACAGAAATTGAATCCTTGCGAGAGGGGACTCCAAAGAAAGAGCCTGATCAATGGCCTGATCAAATATTGGATGGCCAACACCACAAACGCTGCCAGATTCTGATCGATATGATCGATCAAAATATAAACACGAATATGAAGATTTAATCGAAGGGTGATTCATCCATAATTGCGGTGTTTTGAACGATATCTCCTTACCATGAATTTCCGGACGCCGAGAGTTATAAACCAAACTTGAAAGAAAAAAGCTTTGCAAGTTGGGTAGATCTAATGGTGGTACGCTCTGCAATCCAGTGAGATCAAAACTCTGTGCATGTCCTACAAGGGTCTTGATCGTTTCTATTGCTGATTCACCTCCGAATGTTTTTGATTTCTCATCGAACCATTCTGATAAGCGTGTCTTTTGTACATCTATTGCCTCTGAGAAAATCTCGTTGAATATAGTTGATCCTGTCATACCAAGAACGAGCTGTAGCAAATCCTCAGGCTCGTCCATAGCATTACCGAGGGCAAGCATTATCGCTTCTAGCTTTGCTTCCAATTTGCTCCAAACCAGTGATTCAACAGTGTCAGGATTACGAAGTGAAACAACTTGTACGGGTTTCACCTGACCATAACGATTTAGACGGCCAACTCTTTGGTGCAATCTCATCGGATTCCAAGGTAAATCGACATGGATTAAACAGTGGCAACGCTCCTGCAAGTCAATTCCTTCACCACCCGCTTCGGTCGAGACAAGAAAACGGATTCTTCCTGAGTTAAACGCATCGGCAACATCTTCTCTCTTCGAATGGACTGGTTGAACTGTACCATCAGGAAATGGAATAGCCGCCAAATAATCGTCACCATTGATAAAGCCGACACAATTCTGCCCAAATGCTTGCATCAGCGCAGAGATCACTAACGCTTGAGTCGCCTTATATTCAGTAAACAGTAGCACCTGTTCGCCGGCAAAACGCTCCTGGATTACTTGAACAACCCTCTCTATGCGCGTTTCAGAATCGATTCGCTCAGCTAAATCTACTAGCTCACGAAGATGCTCAATCTCATTTTCCATTAACTGGAGGGAACCTTTTTTATTTTCGGTTTCCCACTTCAACAAGGCCTTTTCAAGCTCATCACTATTTTCATCTTGATCGTCAAATTGCTCTATTTCATCGCGATACTTTGCAACTACGCCCGCAAGTCTTGCCAACCTTGTTTGAAGTGCGATCCGAACTGCAGCAATCGAACTCGATGCAAGTTTCTGTAACGCAATCAAAACCAACATTACCTGACCTCTTTGCGCTTTGCTTAAACTGGATGCGTAAGCTTTTCCAGAAAGAATAAAAGCGGTCATCTTTTGATAAAAATCATCCTCAGCATCGGTGTATCGATATGTTTCTGGGAACTGTTGTATAGGTTGAAATAGCCGTTTTCCAGACATATCAACAACCTTTTGTTTCGCATTACGAAGCAGGAAATCAGGGAGTTTTTCCAATTGAGTTCCAATAGAATTCTCAGGTCCAAATGATTCACGATCTAATAATCGCATCAGTGACCAAAAGCCATAATCTTTTCCACGGTGCGGCGTACCTGAAAACAAAACGCAGGATTTTATCTTCCCAAACTCTTCAAGTTTTTCTAGTAACTGATATCCGAGGGTTTTGCTAGAACCCTCTTCAACATTTAAGTGATGCGCCTCATCAACGATAACTAGATCCCATTGATCTGCATCCAAAAGACGTTCATGTCGTTGGTTTCTATCCAACCTAATAGTTGGCAATGAAGCAACAACTTGCTGATGAGTAGCCCAAAAATCGGTTCGGATGGTATCGACCTCAGGTCTATAGACTGCAAGCCGAATATCAAACATGGTCCGAAGTCTTTGTTGCCACTGCTCAACTAATTTTGCCGGAGTTAAAATTAACAGCCTTTTTACCATTCCTTTTGATAATAACGGCCAAAGAATTAATCCTGCTTCAATCGTTTTTCCCATGCCAACATCATCAGCGATAAGCATGCGAATCGGCCATTTTCTGAGCGCCTTGTGACAGACCCATAATTGATGCGGCAATAATGAGATTCTAGATCTGGAGAAAACCCCCCAAGCTTCATTAACTGAACGAATCGCCGAAGCCTGAGCTCTCAATAATGCTGCATCAGAGTCTGACCAGTTCTCTGATCTTAAGGCTCCCATTACGGTTACGAGTTTTTTCAGTTCATTAACCGGTAATTCCTCAATGCCATGATTAAAACGGATAACAGCAGTAAAGTCTGAAATCAGTAATACTTGCCCTTGTCCATACCGGAAATGTAATACTTCATCTGCAGGGGACAACAGCGCCATTTCATTTCTCCTAAAGTATGTTTTCAAGAGCAACCTCTCCATAGGCTATGATGCGGAGTGGGATATCAAAATCACCTCCAAATGTTGGATCATCAAGCCCAGAATCGACAAGAATTTGATAAATATCCTCACTGGATTCTGGTTCTGCATATCCCAGTTTGACAAACAATTGGCGAACGCCGAAGGATGGTATGAATGCACGGCGTTTTGCTTCATAAGAATCCAGCACTTTGATTCTTAGTAGCTCTCTGATTACAAGATTTTGCCCCTTTTTCAAACTACGATTAAGCGAAGGAGCAGACAGGTCATCGTCCCCCTGAAATATTGAATCGGCACTAGGGTTTAATACCGAACCAAACTCGTTTTCAGTTCTTTGATCAATGGTTCGAAAGACGTGAACATACATTTCAAGCCAACGAGCAATTCGAAATAGCCGTGCGAAATTGTCCATCCATAAAGAATATTCCTCGTCATCTATTTGTTTTTCACAGTATTCCTTGAGCACATTGATCCATTTCTCAACGCCATCATGATCTGGATTAACGTTACAAAAGACACTCCACCAGCCTTTATCGTCCAGGGATTGAATGAATCCACGATTTTGACTATCTTTCACACGGCCAAAACGCTGCATCAAACCCAATCCAAATAGGGTCATCCATGCGCGTCTGTCAATTGGATCAACTTCAAAGTTACGAGAAACATTATGTGGCCAAAATTGTTGCTGATATCGCTCTAAGAAATTTTGACGGCCTATTTTCTCCCACCAACGGGCAATGCTTGCTAGCTTCTCGCAAGAGTCCAATGCAAAATTTGGAAGGATTAAGGGACCAGTATATACAAGAGACTCGGGAAACAATCTTAAACGGATTTCAAGCCTAGTTTCATTAGGCAAATCTTTGACAAGTTCCAAATACATATCCAAATGCTCAAGCCAGGATCCACTAAGTTGCATTCGAATCAAGATAGCCACGTCCTTAGCATTTTGGCCCTGTCCTAGATATATCAAAGCTGAACGTCGCGTCTGGTTATCATCTGCACCGAGAATAAATTCTGCAATATCGTATGAACGGAGTGATCGACTGTTCCTACATCTTAAAAAAAACTCTAGACTTTCTTTTTCCTCATAGTCGTCATCAAGTAGATGATCAAGTGGAGCGAATCCAGCAATAATGTTTTCATCGTGACCAGTTAGCTGAGAAGATACCAATGAAGATGCAGGCATCCAGGTACCGGCTTTCGAAAGAAATAATAAATCTGCGAAACTAGCACTTACTTCGAACTGTTCTGACCAAGAAACATCCTTTAACAATTCGGTGGTCAACTTGTGAAGACAAATTGACGTGGGTGGGTCGCACCGTTTCCGTTCAATACAGTTCAGCAAAGCCTTAACAGAAAGCTTACGTGTTTCATTTTGACTAAATTCACCTATCAAATTAGCAAAATCATCGGCAATCCAATTTGCAAAAGGATATATTTTTGTAAATGCAGACCAATTAGCTAATTCAGTCAGCACAGCTTCGGATCGCCACCAGCTCGTAGGAAAAGATACCCACGGTACCTCATTAGATAAAAATTTTGCCCATTGTCCTTCCATGCCATTGGGGACTGACTTTGTCTGTCTCACTAAGGATCTTAATGTGGACAAGATTAAGGATTGCGCAAGTTTAGAAATCCCAGATTCACTGGCATCAGGTTTTTGCAGCAAGGTACGCCAGAAACTATTCCAGAACTCGGTTTGTGCCAGGTCAACGGTCAGATGCAAATAATCACGGACGTTAACCCAATCTTGCCCGCATTCGGAAAACAATTCGGCCAGGGATCGCCCCAAGTCAGATCCTAAACGTTCAGCCAACTTGTGGTTATAAGAGCTATTGGATGCTAATCGAGAACGGCCGGCATCAACCTCGAATCCAGCATTCACAACAAAACCCAGAATTTCAGACTCTCGGGTGGGCGCCATTACCCATACGGACGGAACTGCTCCATCGAATTTTTCCGCGCCGCGTGATCCTACGCGAAACACAACACTTCCTTGATCCCCTCTGAAAACTAGAACTCTTGTTTGTCGCCAGCCGGTGGATGAAGGAATATCGACTTTGCCAATTTCGAAATTTCCAATCCTTGTATCAGGCAGCCAGCTTCCTTTTGGAATATGCTTCGCTAAACCAATAATTCGAATGTCGCGAATTGTCTTTGCAAAGATTGCAAGTAGTCCAGACATTGAAGCAAAGCGCTCAGTGACCTGCTCTAGCTCAGTGTTTTCATTGAGAGGTATTTCGGCCAATGTCCCGGGCCTGCGCTTCTGAGGCTGCCAATTTTTTAAAATGACTGCCGCTTTACTTGAATCTTGCCAATTTTCAGGCAGAACACCGCCTACGATTTCAAATTTAAGGTCCCCGCTGAGTATTCGCGGCGTATTTGAAGCCAGTAGTACACTTTTGAAGCCGAGTCCAAATTTTCCAGTAACGCCGGTTGAAGAACTCTTATCAGAGGCGGACAAAATTAGCATTTTCTCTAAATCTCGCCGAAATTCATCAGTGCGATTATCTTCGATTGCCGGTGGACAATAATTGATTGGTCTGCCCCAATGGCATACCCGTATAATTCGATCATTAATATCAACAACAAATTTGTTATCGGTATCAATCTCAATTGATGCCTCGCCATCCAACAGGAATTTCAGCTCGACCGTGGCATCGTCTGCATTTTGAAATAGCTCAAACAAAATGCCAGATGGGTCATACTGATAATCTCGCAATTTGTCGCGAACCGCGGACAAAACCCCTGCCTGGACACCCTGATTATTTACCAATTCGCTGGCCAATTTTTCCAAAGACTCCCGCAGAGTTTTGTTGAAACTGCCATCACTGTTAAGGCTATTCTTCGCTGATTGCTCAAATTCCGTTTTGGCACGGCGTGCTTTATCGTAGCGTTTAAGAGCCGTATCAAGGGCGGGATGTTTTTTTTGAGCCCCAATTTGACGTAGAACTATCGGCAAATTGTCAAGAATCAAGGCCCTTGCGACCGACAATTCAAGTTGATCGCTTTCTTCCAGCTGTTCCCAGAGTGCGCGCAAATCCGGCAAGCTCTGCGCATAAGCTTGTCGAAGCAAGTATTCTGTCGTTTTGCGGAGAATTTCGGATAACTCCGAGGAGGATCGTGTATTCAAGTCGGGAATCTTTCGGATCCGAATCTCTACTGAATAACCACCTTTCCAATAAAGACCGCCAGCGATAAGATTATTAATATTACTTTCAAGAAGAACCTGAATATCATCCCCAAACAGGTTGGGTAGGACAATCGAGTCGCCCTCTATTTCACAAACCCCAACCGTTAACAATCCAAATGCCTCAGCGGCCGTCAGTCCTTGCATCCAACCTCTAGCACCATCATCACGAGCTCCAGGTGTCTTCCAGCCAAGTAAATCGTACAGATTATCCACAGAATATGGGTGTAACCATCGCTCAGCTAAAGAGCTAAATTGTGTACCTAAAGTTGCTATAAAAGCTCCAACCGTGGGATGCCTGACTAAGGATTCCCAACTTTCAAAGTAATGCTCAATAATTCTGGGGGCAGCAGAAACCATTAACTTGAAAGTAGCAGTCTCGGTTTGTGCTTCAGGTTGGTGGCTTGATTTATTTTCAACGCTAACAATCAAATGCGCCAAGATACTTGAGGCTTTAGGATCAAGCAAATAGGAGTGGTCTATGCCTATCCCGCCGTCACAAATTTCGGTCGATTTTCGCCAAAAATTACTTCGCGTAGGTAGACAAATTGAATGTAAATGAATAACAGCTTCATTGCTTGGGTAAGTTGCCAACAATTTCAGGTAAATTAAAAACCAGTTTATCCTTATGCTATGTTCTATAGTAGAATTGGAGAGACGATTCAATACAGAAACGACTTTATCTATTGCAATTGGCCTTTGAATATTTGGAAGTATTTCTGCACACACCGTTTCCTGGTTAAACATTGTGCAAACATGCTTAATAAAACTCCAGCCTGACAGCCCTAATTGATCGACAAAAGGCAGTATTTCTGGCAACTCCGCTGCATCCACTTGCCGTATACAACCTACGTGATAATCCTGGATTTCCCCGAGCAATAGCCCAAGTTGTTTTGCAGCTCCTTCTGCATTTGAAAACAGGCAGCGAGCATTGTTAAAACCTGGATGCTTACGCACCTTTTCATCAATGGAGTTCACACCGCAATAACAATAATCTGCCAGTGATGCAAGCCTATCTATTTCATCCTCTAAATCAACAAGATCAATAACATCTTCCGGAGCGATTACCAATCCGTGGTGCTGTAACGGAAGCCATTTGACGGTTTTGAGGGAGTCCAAAACCTCAGTATTTAATTTTTCGTGCGACTTCGACGCCAACTGATCCAGTATCAAAGTCCAAGATGCCTCTGGTTTACCCATAGCAAGCGCGGTTTCGATGATAGCGTTCGCATCGAAAGGACGGATGAATTCCTTCTGGTTTTTCTCATGCTGAGCATTTCTTGATAATGCAATTACCCGACAATACGATGATATATCCCGGGATATTGGAAGCTCAGTCTGATAATAAGCCCTAGATTGGATGGCCCCTAATGCACCAGTGATGTCTCTATGCAGAGGCAATGCGCACCAAAGTTCTCTCTCTTCAATAGATGCGAGGATAAGATCTAGTTCCTGCTCGGAAAAATCAGAGCCATTAATTACTGAAAAGTCTCTGATTTCTCGTAACTTACTGATAACTTCCTTGGGTTCGACTGCTTTTATGCCAATTTCTTCCCATAGATCAGGCGGGATCGAGTTAGCTAGAGAAGTAGATAGAATATTCCATTGTGCCTGATCAATCATGCTCCAAATTTTGATCCAGGGTGAACCTTTAACTCTAGGCTCAATCCAGAGTGACGAGCTATCATCCTGGAAATGACCGGTAGAACCATGCAATAGATATCTTAATCCGCGCCGAGTCTCCTCATTTATGACGCCCTCATGGAGCTTCTTGATCAAGGCAAGCCGCTCAGCTTCGCCCCCCAAAACTTTCGCGCCCAACTTTCCACCAACACAACGCAATCCATCTGCCTGGTTAGAGCTTTGTAATAAAACTCCCGATCCTGACTCACGCAGAATCTTTCCAGTCTCACTATCAATGACAAGCAGTTCTTCATCGGGTAAGGCTTTAGCCAGCAATGGAACGAAACCAAGCCGCTCTTTTGTTGAAGTTCCGCCAGAAAATACAAAAAGGTTACCGCGTTGTTGGAGTGACAGAAGTGTCGCCAGATTGCTAGCAACCCGCCTTTCCTTTATGGGGCATGTGGTCCGGATGACGTGTAGCTCCTTATTCAATCTTAGCAATTCTGCACGTTCGGAATCGTTGGTGCGAAATTTAAGCAAATAATCCGCTGCTTCCAAAAAACCTTCGACATTTCCACTAGTGTCATCAGTAACAAGACGGTTGATGACCTTTAACCATATTGTCAGGTCATTATTATCCGGCTCCCCTGATGATGAATACTCACCTGTTGGATCAATATCTCTGGGAAGTAAAACGGTCTTAGTATCGGCGGCAAAGAGTTCAGAAAATATCTTGTTGGATACCGCCTTGACTGCATTCGAATCTGTAGTTCCAATCGAAACTCGTCTATCTTTGCGCAAGTGTTGTACAACAGAGCGGAAGCGTTCGCGGTTTTTGCGAATATCAGCCAGAGGTATGACGCGAAGCGCTCTCCGGATTAAACCAAATAAGATGTCCTGGGTTGACTCAACTCCAACGTATCTTCGTGTTTCTAACTCAAGAAAGCTAGCAAGGTACTCCAGTCCTGTCTGAGTTCCGAAGGTTCTACTCAAGTCCCCATCCGTGGCAAAGCTCAGCGCACAAGCCAAGCTTGCTTCATTCCATGTTGAATCTTCAATGGTTAGACGCGGCCTGGAATCGTCGATAAAGATGGCATTAGCAATCCCTTCCAGCCCAGGCAATACCTTCCAGGGTCGCTGTGGGTCATCAATCGGGGCTTTCGGTAATGGCAGCAGTCGCCTATCGCAATTTACTGGAATCAGTTCCCAATTGCGGCCAGTTGCTGTTATCACACATACCCAAGAGTGAGACTGGCAAAGGTAGTATCCATATTTTCGAAAAAAACTTTGCCCGATTGCGGAGCGCGCATTTTGAATAGCCTCCGTAAGTAACAAGATTTCTTCATCGGGCATTTTTGCCGAGCTGACAAAATCGCTCAGGGTCAAAAGTATGCTCGGCAATACTAATTTTTGGGCAAGCGCCTGATTCCAAAATATCGCTAATCCACTTTCATCAATATCATTGGCTAGATCTTGAGGGCATACTTCGTTTAGCTTTGCATAACCATTGATACCTCGCCGCCCAGCATCGACAAAAAATTGACCATGCAAAATAAATTGATAGCGGTTAGATGATCCAGGAATGATTGCTCGATATGTATTTTCGCCTTCTTCGACAGGCAAAAAAACTGCCCAATCGATTGTCAAATGACCAGCCTCGTTTGCTATGGACTGCAAAACTACAGCAGCTTCAGCCTTTGACTTGTCAGAAACTTGCTGAAATTGGTGCTGCTCATTAAACCGATAAGACTTAGGCCAAGCGTGTAATGCACGGAAACTTTCAAAATGGCTCGCGATTGGGTTCTCTTCATGGGGACAAATTTGGACCCCAGAAAACCTTATCACAGCCTGTGCTGAATTCCTGCCAAATACGTTTCCAGAAACGCGCAAATCAGCGGTTCTATGATCTAGACGCTCTTCACCCTGAGTTTTAATTTCAATTTTGAACCCTGGAAATACATCATCTCCTACATGCTCGATAACTGTAAGGTGTTTCAGTAGCGGCAGAATGCTTCCCAGTGACTTATCAAGCTTATCTTCTTTAAGGAATTGCAGTTCTTTTGAGCCAGGTTCGCCCGGAAAGCGTTCAACAATCACCCCTATGCCGTTACCAAAATCGTCACGCTTGTGGATTTCCTTACGCAATGGTATCCACATTAAGAACCAGGAATGCTGGTTTGCTGTATAGGTTTCTGCGAATTTATTCAGCTTGGACCAATCTGAATCACTAATATTTTCCCAGCTGTTGTGAAAAGCTTCTTCTTGAGAATCGGAAAACCATGGATTAAGAATCTGCTTATGGCATTCTTGTCCATCAAACGCCAAGTAAAAAAAGGCCTCACACAAATGAAAAACACTTTTCATTCCAAGTCCGAACTTGCCAATTGCAGTGTCATCACCAGCTTTAGTATTAATTCCAAAAGACGCTATGGCTGCCCCATCAGATTTTTTGAAATTACCATTGTTAAAAATCCATAATGCCGGACCGGATAACAGTGGATGTTCTATAGAATCAGCAAAGCCAGGATGATGCCCAAAAACTATTTGAGATGCTCCCGCGTCATCCGCGTTTTGGATCAATTCCTTCAGAATAGGAAAACCACTGTGATACCGATCACGAAGTGTTCGTACAATTTCTGAGATTAAATTCTGACGAAACCCTGGCATCGAATAACCTATTACTTAAAGTTAAATTTTCTGAAATGTTCTGTATACGTATGAATAATGAAACATGACTTTTAAAATTCGCTGACTAGCAAGAACACATATTAATTATTAGCAACTGCGGTCTTTGTATTGCCACCATGCCTTGTAATTCGTGGCCGACATTTGATCTTGACTGCACCTCTGGTGAAAGAATCATCAGAAGCTTTGCTCGACCAAACATAAGCTTCACCGGTACCAAGATTACTCATTTTGTCCGAGGTCAACTCACCGAGGGCGGCGTTAGCTTTCTGGATATGCTTTAACCAGGCGGGCGAGTTAAATTTATGCATGATGATCTGTGAAGACAGCTCAATCAGGGACACGGGGACCGATGGTGGGTCTTGGGATGCCACCATGATGCTGGTTCCTTTGTGGCGCATCTCACGAACCACTTCAACCAGTCCTGAAACCAAATCATCATTCTCGATGTACTTGTGTGCTTCATCGAAAACCACCAGTTTGTTAAATGCACTTCCCTGATAAGTTGCTTCCGAGAATATCTGCAGCATCACCACGAATAGACCAAGCGCCTCGTCCTTTTCGATGTACTCATCACGCAAATCCACGATAATCAGGCGGCCTGGACGAATTAAATCCTGAAGCCTCTGGTTATCGTCGATGTATTCACTTGCAAACATAAGGCGTGTTTGTGCCAGTTCCTTCAAATGATCCGACAGACCTGAGTTTTCAATTCCGGCTCTAAGCGCATCCAATGTTAGGTTTTCCCGAAGACCGCGCATGATCAAATTGATCTGACGCATATACATGCTTTGACTGCCAATGGCGCCCATTAAAAACTTCCAATGGGCTGCTTTAAGCTCAGAGGCAGAAAATGCTATTGGCTTTACCTCGATTTCCGGATATTCCGCTTTGCGATCATCCACCTTGTTCGCAGGAGTCAGTATGAGCACATCCTTTAGTGCTTCCGGATTGGCCTGGTAGCGTTCTCTCAGAATATTAACTTCTTCGTCTACCGAGTTTGGATTAATCATCGAGGTGAACTCGGGGGCATAATCTTGCGTTGGGCTGTAATGGAAAATAACAGTAGCCAGTGGACTAGGCAGTACATTGATGTGTGGAAGTGGCATGGAAACCATCTCGATCACGGTGCCCAAGGTATAACTTTTGCCGCCCCCTTGAACGCCAAACAGGCTGATCGTATGGGTATGATTCAAATCCAGGGCAATCTTTCTGCCGGACACCTCACCAATCACTCCATACTGAGGTGAATTGCCATTCACGCCTAACATAATGTCGTATCCAACTTCAGCCGAAAGAGCAGGCTCTGAATCCTTGTGTTGAGACATTTCCGCATTGAGATCAGAAGGCGTCTCCGAAACAACCGCCATTACAGGTTCTTCATCATTTATTTCCGCATCGAAAATAGCTGGAGTAGCTTCAGGTTGATGGGTTGGTTCCGATTTTTCTTCTTCCTTATCGACAGATACTGGAGCTGTATCCTCGACGACGGACACGGCTAAATTTTCTTGCTCGTCCGACAACAAATCATCAGCAGTCCAAGCTGTTGAACGGTCCCGTTTAGGTGCGATAAACGCTGCCGTTTCAAGTTTCGGCACGTTTGGAATGAGTTGTTCGCTGAGAAGACACACAGTCGGTTCTTTCTCAAGGTCGACCGAAACAGGCTTCCGGCAGTTTTCCAATAAGGCATGAATCAGGTTCTTACCAATGCGATGAAATTCAATGCCGACTTCATTATCAGGTGCTTCGGAGCCATTTTTCTCAAAATCAAAAATCAAAGCACAACGGCGAAATTGAAGAGAGTAGCCTTGTTCAATCGAATCCAAAAAGCTGCGAGCTTCTTGTCCGGCTGTCTGGTCGAAAATTCCATAGCGTAAAGACCGATCCAGATAGAATTTCAAAATCCTTGCAAGCTCTCTGCTCTTGATCAATCTGTCAGGCCGATCAGGTTTTTTAAGCGCCGGATCGAAATGGCGCTGCAAAATACGCTCGCTTTGGTTGACCTGTGAAGAGATCTTTTCCTTGAGTTGGTTGAAAGCCGCAAAGTCTCCTACCTGTGAATAACATTTCACTTCAACCAAGTTACAGCTGATGGTTCTTTTTGCCAAATCGAGATCAAATAATGCGAGATCGGTTCGCTGAAGACTGACAGCGTCAGTAACTTCATGCGCCTCTCCGCTGGAACGATAAAGATTGGTATGCGCATCCAATGGCACAATGATCTGATTATTCAGAGCACCCTGATATTCCAAGTAAAGTCTGGCCAATGCTAAACCAAGTGCTTCTGCTTGCTGAGTTGGGGCTGAAATGAGTTTTAACGCCAATTGACCGGAAAGCGATCGAAGGTTCGCCAGAATCTGTACGGCTTGCTCGCTGTCTACCGATAACCCATGCTTCAAGAGAACGGGCTTCAGCATGGCTTCAAGTTCCTCGTTCGATCTAGAAGAGATAATCAGGTTATGAGTAGCCTGGGAACTCATTCCAGGCACAAAATCAATCAAATAATCGGGCCGGTTCTTTTTTCCACCATGGTCAAAGAACTCAATGCCCATATTACGATCAATCGTAAAGACCCAATCGCTAATTTGGTGTATCTCATAGATCAGTTCTCGCTGAGGCACTTCGAGTCCAAGCGTTACAACGGGAACCGCCTTGAAATTTGATCCCGATGTCGCAACCGCGGAAATTGCATGACAAAGCTGACGGCTCATCGTAGAAAGCAATTCGAAGCATACCGATTGGTCTTCACTATTGAGAAAGCGCCCAATCACCGGGCTTTTATTCCAATAGGTTCCAGACTCATCGTCGACAAATTCCGTGTCGAAATCTTGTATCAGGCCATGAAGCGATGGGATTCCTTGAGACTTTTGGGCGATGGAAATTTCTTCTGCAGGGAATATATCCAACAAAACACTAATATGCGCTGAAAACGCTTTGGCGTTCTCATGGAATTCTTTTAGGGAATGTTTGGCTAAATTCAATTTGGAAAACAGATGGCTACCAGTCGATGTCGCGAACGCATCGGCTGCCTCATTGGCAGTGATCCCGGGACGAATCATAGATTCCAAGGATTCGCCCAGAATTGGCGAATCCGGATCTGAACTAAATAAGCGAATGTCATAGCGAAGATCAGCATGCTCTTTCTTTTGCTGCAATGAGAGCAAAGCATCAGCCATTACTACGCCGGCCCCTGGATTGAAGATATTGACGGATAATTCTCGAACGTATGGGTGCTGAGAGAGGTAACGTTCAATCTTATCAGCAATCACCTGTCCTGAAATGTCAGACGCAGCCACTGTTGGTTCTGACAACCCAAGCGCATAACAAATCTCCGCCATCAAGCCACGAGAGTTTGCCTCTGTGGTAGGAGCATAAAGCGCCCAAAATGAATTGAGATTATCGACCGGTGTAAAAGTCCTGCCATCCTCGACAGGAATCCCAACCGGAAACGCGGACGGGGCAAGCCCTTCCAAAAGTGCCGATCTGACATGCGGTATATGATCTTTTCCTCCCGTTTTGATTTTTTCAATCCAATTTTTGCCAAGCGTTACCCAGCTGGCTAACCATAATGCCCGAATTGGATGAGTCGGTGAAACCAAAACCGCTTCGCGTAATCTTCCGCGGAAATCGGTCAACACCACGTGCACAGAGTCCACCGACAGGACGTTGCGCAACGATTGAAGATGCTGCTGTCTCTCACTCCCAGACGTTGTTTCTGCTTGTCGCATCAGACTGCGAATAACGTCCAAATAGGCTTCTGCATAGGCTAAGCAAGCCTTTTCACTATCCTGGAACGAAAGTCCCTGCATTACCAATTCCGAAGACTTGTTCCGAATAACAGAAAACATCTCTTCCCGAGCCGCTAGAAATGAAGCTATAGCTGTCGTGGTTGGAAAGGTCAATCCTGCTTCTGAAAGCGGCTCAGCGATATCCATATTGATTTGCATCCGCCACCCAGAGGGATGCTTGGGTTCAGCCAATATGCGCTGCTCAATGGTTTTAAGAATGCGAGAAACCGGGATCTGGACGGTACCATCGCGACCAAATTTGGCATGCAGCGTTTCTTGCCGTGACTGCTTTTTCGAATGGCCACCCTCCGCCCAGGTGACACCAGTTACGGTAATCTCATCAGGATTCCGATCATCACTCAAAGCGGTGAACTGCAAACGAATAAGCGCGTGTTCGAGACTCCGTTCGATCGGTACCGCTCTTTGCGGTGGCTCCTCATCCAATTTTCCACCTGGCAAGACATAAAACGGCTCGCTCTCATACGAGCGCTGAGACGATTCAGAATCAAGGCTTGACTCCATTGGAATAGGATCGCCGTCAGATGTCCAAGGCAGAACCCTAATGAAATGCCAACCTTCCTCAAATTCAATTTTATTGAGCTTGTCCAAGCTGGTTGTGCATTGCAAGCGACTGGGTGTCCAGGCTTTAACTTTCTTGGATCGGCCAACGGGACCATCATTTTGGGAAATGATTTGCACAGAGAAATGCTCAAGACCACTGACCTTTCCAGGGTGGGGGGCTACCTCAAAGACGATGTTCATCTTACGTCGGTCATTGGGCACCAGAACTTGTTGGCCGATTAGATCAGATAGCTGATCATTGGCGTCTGGCGCCTGAATAACAGGAAGATCCGTTTCCAAAACCCTTATCATTACCTTGTCAAGTGAGAGCTCTTCCTTGAATTGCCATTTATCGAAAGAAATACTCCACCAACTCTTGTCGGTGGCAATTGGCAAAGTCCATATTTCTGGTTCGTGCACATCAAGCCGATCGAAATATGCGAACAAGCGCGATTCGAGCGTTTTATCGCTCAACCCAAGATCTGATATTCGGCCACGCATTGATTTATGCGATGCCATCAAATTCCGAACACAGTTTAGATTGCGACGAATCTTGCCAATCACCAGGCCAGGTTCAGCAAAAAGTTTGAAATCCGGAATAAGAGTCAATTCATAAAGACTCGCGCCCAGCGTCTCCCCATCAATACCGTTTTCAAGCGCCGTTAAAAGATATCTTGCGCGGGCAACTTCGTCCGCAAATTGCCATTCCTCTTCGGTGAGCAGGCTGAAAAGATCTCGGACATGTCCAATAAAAGCATTTGGTAAAAGAGCTAGGAGCGAATTAATCAGTTCCTCGTAAATATCAGCGAATGTCAATTCTTCAAATGTGGCGATTCCAAAGGAATCCTCGGCACTTGTTCGTAATGAAGTGGGAATAAAGACCAGAAGCGGTTGACGTAATTCTCCATTAATGTCCGGATTTCGTAATTCGACCAGCTTGGTTGACGTTACTCGGAAAGGAAGATTTTCCTGTTCGTGACGTCCCAGAATAAAAATATTGCCATTTGGCTGACTCCGCCGGAGTTCCTTGCAGACTGACTCTATAATGTCGTCATCAAGGTCTGTCACTCGCATACAGTGTCCAACACCCCTTTCGGAAAGAATGGTTTCAATCCTTGGGCACATCAAACGAGCAACGGCCGTGTTTAATTTCTCCTGAGATATTTTGACAAAGGCATTGCTCATTGCTTGCCTCCATCATTACCAGAGGTATTGGTTTTGCCAATCGAATAGCGTGGTGATATTTTCTGCGTCACATAAGCATCGGACATATCTACATAGAAACCGATTTCACGCAGGCGACGCTTGAAAGCTTCAACGTTAAGCCTCAATGCTCTGCGGTCCAAGATGCTACTGTGTACCTGGTATTTCTCTGGAAGCACATCGATATATAATCCATAGCGATTTCTCAAGAAAGCCAGCAGTTCTTCAATGCGGATTTCTCGGGTAACAAAACGACCGCCATCCTGCGTCAGAACCGCTACTTGCAACAGCACTTCCAATAATTTACTGCCGAGCACAAACCGTCGCGGACTTCCTTTAGCTCGCGATTGGGCGAGTAGCCCATTTTCTTTATTCTTCTGAAGAAGCGAGTCTAAGCATTCTGTTATGTATTGGCGATGATACTTGCCCCGATAGGCCATTAAAATTTCGATAAACGACTCGAATTCTCCAAGACCCATTGTTGTTACTTCCCGGATTTCTGGGTCGACATCATCATTTCCCGCCGTGGATTCTTCAATCAAACTCGCTAGACGAAACTTGAAATATGCTTGCCTGTCATTTTCGTATTCAGCATTCAACAGAGAAACCAAGTCACCGACCGAAAATACGCCACTGGCAGGAGAGGCAATCTTCCCTGTCTTTTTGCTCAGGTACTCAGCCATCTCATCGAGTTTCTTCACAATGAAATTAGCTTCCACGAAGGCAGGAATTTGGCGATATAAGCGATCGGTTGATTTTCGTGCCAGCTCCGACATGTGAGGGTTATTCACGTCCCCCATATCCACGATCAACGACAGTCGATAAGGACATCCTTCCAAGGCATTATCGCTTCCAGGGTTTATAGGGCAGGCCTTTATGCCGCAAAGATCGTTACCAGATCGTTGCTTAACTAATTTGGGCAGAATTTGTAAAAGCTTGAGGTGATAAATGGCCAAATGAAACGCCATCAGCGTTTTAAGATAATCGACGAGTACCGATCGTGGAACATAAGGCTCGTAGGCTAGTAGACGTAGTATGTCATCAGCCATGATATCAGCCTGCCCAATACAAAGCGGTTGGAATCGGGAAGGCTCTTTCGAATCCTTCATATCCTGAGTGACCTGGTGGTCTAATCGGAGTATGGCCTGGGTTTCCACGTCCACGGGTGAACTAGGATCGTATCGATCGGTGACAAGATCGATTCCTGGAAAGAAGAAGGCCTTCAAGGCGTCACGCGCCGCTTGTCCTTTACCTTTGCGGGCATAAAAAAGCATCCAGTAAATTTGTTCCGCTGCACCATAATCGCGCGTATGTTTGGCGTTGCGGAACTTATAGGTATTGCCATGCAGAGGCCGCGGCGCAGCAATTGCTTGGTTCGCCTTGCCTCGATTAACTACATCCATGAGATCTGTTTCAATCCAGCGGTGTACCACCTGCGGATAACGATCAAACCCTGCGAACCACTCGGGATGCTCGATAAAATCCTCCGTAAATTCTTCAACTGTTAAATCGCCTCCCCGCGGTGGGCGACGGCTGGCGTACCCATCATATTTCAACCGGGGAAAGAGCATGGTCAGTACTCGATCCATCTCGATATGCTTGAAATCAACATAGGTGGTTTTGGGAGTCCGGAACTCCTTGTCTCTACCTTTTATGCTCATGCTTCAACCTTCTTGCCTGCTTTTTCCAGGTGCAGGACACCATTTTCTTCGCGGCGTATCTGGAAAAACTCAAACCCTGTTTCCGTCAGAAGCACTTCCTGATAAGGGGCCGCGGATAGCACATTCTTGAATACCGCCAAGCTCAAATAAAAGCCTTCTTGTTCCTCGATACTCGGCAGGTAACCTTTATTCAACTGTGTCAGCATTTCATAAATATCAAGATTGATGCGAAGGTTCGCTTGGTGCCCGTCGCCGGAGTCATAGGAAAGAACGAGTGCTTGCGGTAAATATTCCAGGAATGGATGGGATGATGTTTCGTGCTCAGCGATAAGTGAAAAACGTCTACCATCGAAGATACGGTAACTGCGGATAGTGCCTTTATCTACTTGACGAACGCGTAACGCGAGCTGATTACCAAGTCTGGACGGCTCACTAAGTCCTTCACCCCGATTAATCGCTCGCAAAATAGGCGCGACATCCATCATGCTTTTGCTTGCGGAATCTTTAATTCCGGATAAAAAGGGATCAATGCTTTCATAAGGCAGCATTTCTTTCCAGCCGCCATCGCGTCTTTCGAAGAAATGCCGACGCCGCATATGACTCAGATAATTTCTATGTTGGCTGATCAGCCGGCCTCTATTTTTGGACGAATAATCACGCGGTAGATGCTGAAATAGCGTCTCGATCAATTCGTCGTCGTAATGGGCTCTCTCTGAAAACGAGAAACGACTCATCGCTTTGGTTTTTGGATTTAAGAAACCGAGTTCCCTGTCCAGGTCAGGGTTGCTGATTTCTGCAACGTCAATTTCCCGAAGCAATGAAATCATCCGGTCATTCGATCCCTCAGAGCCTCCAAGCCAGGAATTAAAATAAAATCCGTTGAGGATGCGGTTTTGGTTATCTTCTCCACCGTTCTGGTACAAGTGATGGATACCATCGCAATCTCGTGTTCCAACGAGCATGAAGGCAATGGCTGATCGCAGATCACGCATCGTGATATGTAAACGACCGCGCAGATGGGTAATGGTATAAAGCATCTTCAGACGCTCTATTACTTTGGGCCCAGCGACGGGATCTTGGAAGGTAATCGCATTGTGGTAGACATAGCACTTCCCCTTAAGATCGCAGCTCTCGCAGGCATTCCAATATTCCCTTTGCGTCATACGATCGATCAATCGCTCCATGATCGAATTTTGATCATTCTCGGTTTCGGCAATGACTGAACGCAGGTTCAAATTGATAATAGCCACTCCGTTTTCCGGTGCGAATCCTGACAAACCACGCTGAACCAGTTCTCCCAGAAATGGAAACTCGCTTTCACGTTCCAGGAAGAAATCAACCAACCGACCTTCATTGATGGCAATCAAACGTGTTTGATTACTTGGCCAACTGGCATAATTTGTACCCATAAATGGACTGAAAAACTTCTCCAGCACAGCATCATTGCGTTCATCACCTTCATCCTGGCTACCATCGTAGTTACTTTGATAGGTGTGTCCTTTAAGCGGGAATACAGCGCCGTTTGCACCGCGTTGAAACTGTGCCCCTTTGCTCTCTGCAAATGCCTCGAACTGCTGAATGAATGCGGTTTTACCATCACCGGCATTACCGCTGATGATGACCAACCGGAACTCACCCTGTAACAACGCCGGCATAAGCCTATCGTCCAAGTAGGTAGAAACATAGGTGGCTCTGCCAATGTCATCCAACCCCCGTGTTCCGGCATTGGAAATTTGACTTTGGCTATATAGCGTCAGCAGATGAGTAACGAAAGGATTGCTGTTGGGCTTGGCCGATTCGAATTCCAGCTTCGAAACCACCTTGGTTCCTACGGCAATTTCACCTGTGGTTAAAACTGAGCGATAGCGTTTCACTTCAGCCAGTGCTATCAGAAATTCATCGGCCGATGCATAACGATCCTTTCGATGTGGGGATATCGTTTTCATCAGCACATTGATCAGCGATGAATTAAGATCAGCGCACCCTTTGTACTGTTTGGGATCATTGGGCAAAACTTTGATTGGTGGTGTCGGGTCGTCAAAAGGATATTTGCCGGTCAAACATTCGTAAAAAGAGATTCCCAAGGCATAAAGATCTCTATCAATGCGATCAGCGGCAGCCGGTTCCGCCGTGTAATCGTAATCCGGTGGCAAATAACGGCGTGTTCCTCCACCGCCTTGAATTTCATCATTCTCACTGACAGCGACATTAAAATCGATTATGCGCACACCCTTGTCAGTCCAAAGCAAATTCGATGGCTTGACATCCTGATGGTACACGCCATGTTGATGAAGATGCTTTAACCCTTCTGCAGATTCCAAGGCGATACGCACGGCATCCTCTATGGACAATGCCTCTGCATCAATCAAGTCAGAAACATCAAGGCCTTCCAGATACTCGAAAACGATGTAAGGCGTTCGTTTGTCGTTCATTAAGCGATCAGCCCAAACGACTTTTACGACGTGAGGATGGTCGGGAAGATTAGTTAATGTCTTGTACTCACGACGCAAACGTTCAAAGACGCTACGTCGATCCTTCGTTACCAATTTGATAACCCGAACCACATCATTGAAAGAATCGAATACCTTATAGGCAACACCAAATCCTCCGCTGCCCAGTTTTTTCTGAATTCGAAAACGATCTGCAAGAATGAAGTCGGGAGGTAAATCAGTAAGGTCTTCTGGTGTTATCTCGGTAAGGACGACCGGCATACCGTTGTCTGTGACAGATTCCTTTTTCGCTTCTGGCAAAATTAAATCGTCCAACGTTTTGCGGGCAAGCGCTGCACTGATATGGCGTTCTTCCGGATCAAACTCACAGAATTTTTGTAACCACTCGTCCATTCCTTTTGGCAAATCAGGCTTGTGGTCCGATGGCTTCATTGGAAACTTTCCATCTGCCTCCATCATCTGATCTACATTCTCAAATGGCAGCTCGCCAGTGAGTAATTCATAGATAATCAGCCCAGCCGCGTACAGGTCAGATGCAATGCTTGCTTCAGTTGGATCACGAAAACATTCAGGCGCTTGGTAAGCTGGTTCAAGGTCATCAATAATTTGGTCAGCAATGGTCGACGTTCTATCTTTGCCCACTCTGGCAAAATCAAAATCCGTGATCCGTGTTTGCCCAGTTTTGCTAACCAATATGGCATCAGGCGTTAAATTGCGATGGATGACTTCATGTTTATGCGCATGATCCAAAGCAGCAAGAAAATCACGGATGACCTGAAGCTTTTGATCGAACGTCAAGGCCAATGACGACTTTGCCAAGTGTTGGCGGAGTACATATCCAGAGGCATCATCAGTAACCAGAACGACTTCTGTGTGATCTTCAGAGACAATCAAATCCCTCACAGCCAGAACATTGGGGTGTGCCGGCATATGGGCGACCGCTTTGTATGCATTAGCAATCCGTCGGAATTCAGCTTTGCGTTCAGCTTCCTCCTGGTAGGGATCGGTTTTGTAGACACGCAAACGGGTGTAACCACCGCTTTTCCCTAACAGGGAATGGCGGGCACGGTATTCTGTGTATCGATCAGTTCCCCCGAGTTTTTCTTCGACAAGCCAGTTATTGAATGTTGGGGGAGCCGATTTAGGTTTTGCTGTACCTTGAATGGCCTTGTCGATCTGGCCGTGGTATTGACGAATATCATTCAGTCGGTGACTAGGAATCTTACTTTTATCGGCAAAAAATTTGAGGCAACGCTTGTAATCCGTGACATCAGGACTATCGACACCAGAAGGATCGTAGAGCTGAGCATCATCGGAAGTTAATAAAACTGCAGCCTGGACATGTACTTTGCGCAGTTCGGTAAGTCCTTTGTTACTGTCAGAAAGCAGCGTGTTCATCACCTTGGCGTGGTTACGCAACTTGGCGAGTGGCGAATGGAATTTTTGTCGTCCCTCTGGGTACCATTTGGCGCCATAGACATCAATATTGCCCCGTGTCCCTTTGACATCCACCAAATAAACCGCGTGAGGAGCAAGAATGGCAATGTCGATTTCGAATACTTCTTCGCCCTGTCGAATTTCGAAGTTGTGGTAAATCAGCCATCCATCAGGTAGATGATCCCGAAGAAAACCAATAGCCTGACGCTCGGTTTCATTTGCGGGTTGCCCGATGGGTATGACCTTGGCCACTACCAACCTCCTTTCTCAATGGCTTGCTCGACAAGAGTGCGAGCTTGATCCTCAAGCTCTATAGCTCGATCGCGTGACTCATAGGCATTAATAACAAGTTGATTAATTTCATCTTGGACCTGCCGTGAAGGATAAGGAACTGGTAATTCATGAAGAAGACTGATTAATGGATACTGCAGCTTTGATCCAAATGAAATTGATCTTATCATCCGGAATGCAATTTCTGATCTCATAAACGCAAACAAGCATCCAGGAAGCATCTCTCCTTCGTCTGCAATAACGCGATAAAAAAGTTCCGAGTAAGCTCTTTCTGCAGCCTTGCCCCAAATCAACTCACTGCGGCAATACAATTCAAATTCACCAAAAGTCCCCGCACCGGCAATCAAAATCGTCCCAGGTTCAACAAGAACTTCTTTATCTACACAGGATTTTGCAATCCACCGTCCTTCAGGGCGTAACCAAAAGATCTCCTTTTGCCCAATCATGTGGTAAGAATGTTCGGGATCAGCATCTATTCTGTTATAACGCCCGCCCCGCTTAATAGACCCGGGTAGGCATATCTGCTCTAACGACTTCCAATCAGTAGACTTAATCATATCCACAAGGCGGCAAAATCTCTGATTGTAATTGAGTGCGCGAAGTGAACGAATATCTACATTTGAACTAAATCCAAGATCTGAGCCCCATGAGTGCCAGTCTGCTTGAGTAATGTCAGACAATCCAACAGAACTGAAGAAAAGGTTTGTAGCCTCATTAAGTTGGTTTTGCCCTAGCGAAAGTAGCTGAGCCGACTCTTCAACCAGCTGATGAGCATGTCCCTCTACTAGACCTAATCTCGGTACTGGTAGGTTGGCAACTTGATGTGGCTCGATACTTTGAATAATTGAGCCATAAGTTCCAGACACCACAATAGGAATGCCGAACCGTGATGACAAAAAGGCGTAGAGGTACCCTGGTTGTACCTTATTTGTATTTGGCACAACCCGCATGACATGTTCTGAGCAAGCCATTCCATCCATCGCTTTGCGCCCGTATGCCATTCGCCCGGTTGTCCCAGATCGAGTTATAAGAGTCCACCCCTTACGGATGGTGAAGTTAGGGTTCTTTTCTACTTGCCTTTTTGATAAAAGCGGCTGTGAGGATAGGTCAAATGCAAGTATATCTGTGCTCCCCATGAATGGAACGCCGTATTCTGCATCGACAACATATTGTCTTCCTTCCCTTCCTGCGTGAAAAATTCCATCGGTGATAGTTTCTAAAGTTTCAGTTCGAAGTTTTTTCAGTAGTTCGATAGCCTCGATTGCACCTGACATATAAGGTCCGCAGTCTAAGCGACGACCGTTATGTGTTAACCAAGTACTAGGAATAACTTTTGTCTGAAATTTTCTGCTCATAAAGTTACCCATATAGCTTTAAGTAAAACTTGAACATTCGTAATTACCCCTAAGATCATTTGATCATCTCAACCAAATTGATTGCTTTTGGCATAACCTGTACACCTTGAGGGCTCTTACCAGTCTCAAAAACTGTCTGCCAAAAACTATTATTTTGCTTGCCACCAAATACGGTCTCGGACAAATCTTTGTTTACCCAAAGCGGCAAGTCAGCAAGGTTTCGAATAAAGCGCCTTATGTTTTCCCAGAGTTGATCAGGGAAGGGATATTGGAAAAGTTTTTCCTCTTGGATGGGCTTTCCAGAATTTATGAAATAGAACTTGGCAATTTGCTGTACATAACGCAACCAGTTGTAGACCACTTCTTCTTTACTCATCCGGAATGTACAGAGATGCCCGTGAGGGAAGTTCTCCCCCTTCTGTAAGCGATTTTCAATTTTGTCAGTGCCGATATCGCTGTCAAATTTTCCGATATAGATTTCCTCGGCGATTATGTTCATCAGATTGAGAATCTGAGAGGTTTCGAGTTCTCGCGGGTTTTCTCCGCTTTCAGCACCGTAATCTAAACGGGTATCAAGCACTTCTTGGAAGATAAAAAAAGAATAAAACGTTTTATCGATCGAGCTATATGACAAAGGCCGTTCCTTGCCGCGACCACCGTAGTCGATAAAATCACGCAGTTTGTTATCTTGAGAAGAAGTAATTCCATCTCGCACAGCATCGAGGATATAGCGCTTCATCTCGCGTGATTGCCCTTTGAAGAAGGTAACCAAATCACGTTCGCTAAATCCATAGTAATCTTCATTGCGACCTGTTTCTTTACGATAGCGCTCAATACGGTCTTGATACAGTGTGCTACCTAAGTGCCGTTGTACAGACTTATCAAATGCTACCTGTTTAAGGGTTGTACCAGCATTCGTGTTTGTCGTGATCAAAGTATCGGGATCTGGATCTATAAACACGCGAACAGGCATTGCCTTTGCCCCCAGCATAATTTGGGCTGCCGCCTTGTGTTGTCCATCAAAAACATAGACCGCGCTCTTACCTTCAGAGGACGTAATCCAAGCCAAGGGAACATGCAGTTGTGGCCGTTTCAAGTAAAACTCTTCAACTAGCTTGCTGATATTGCTGCCGATGGATCGAGGGTTAATGCGATCATCATGCCTTAAATATTGAATGGGTAGTTTTACAAAGAAATAATTAAATCCACTTAAATCGTCTTCATAGAGTGGTACTTTGTAGATAGTGTCGTCGCCTACATCACTTAACGTGTATTCAATGAAACCAGTATTTTGTTTAAAACTAAGCTCCGCGTTGCCGCCGTTTGCTTGTTTCAAAATATCACCAAGATTTGGGCTACGATTTTCAGGCTCCACAACTTCTTTAAGGGTTGCAAAGCGTTGGAGAATACGCGCTACTTCGAGGTTTGATGCTTGCTTAGAGCGATTACAGCTCGCATGGGAAAGCGCAAAGTTGCTTGGATCGTCTTTGCCACCGGTCTTCAAAGGGATTACGTGATCAATGTCCAGGCTATCTTTATGTAACGCCATGTCCACTTCTTTCTCACAAATAAAGCAGTTGCCCCCTTGAGCTTCATGCAGTTTTTTGATCAGTAATTTTCGATCTTCGACACTCTGCCGGCTTAAAAAAAGTGAAGCCATTAGTTATGCTCCTTGAGAAATTCACGGTACTTCTCAGCGATCACAGGCAAATCGTTGTCTTCGATTTTTTCACTGCGAGTTAGTGTGCGCTCTACAAAACGACCACCTATACGGATGCGTTCGATGTGCTGTCTAGGCTCGACAATTTCTTCTCCTTCAGGCGTGCGTTTATAGAGCTTGTTGCCACGACGGTCGAAACCGACCTTATCCGCAACAGCCATGAACACTGGGTATTCCTCTGCACCGCCTAACGCCTCGATGCGCTTTTCTTCTACGCTCTTTCGTCGTAGGAATAGTAAGCTGGTGAGAATGTTTACATTGGCTTCAGCAATGAATGCTTCAACAGGGAGGTCAACGGAAGCCAAGACTTGAGTTTCCCGCATGATCCACCAACGGATGTATTCCGCTGCAGGGTTTCCAAGAATACCGTCAGGCAAAACAATACCCAGGCGCCCTGTACCGAGCTTTAACCATTTGATACACCGTTCAACAAAAAGAATTTCAGGGGCAACGCTACCCTGTAGCCTACCGGTATTCCGATAACCGCCCTCATCATCACGTTCCCATACATGCGCCAGTTCATACTGTTCCAGAATATGCCGATCTGTAATGGGAATGTCCGATCCGAACGGAGGATTGGTTGCGACAATATCGATACTGCCAAATGGAATTTCTCTTTTGGCGTTATCTAAATCAGCAAGATGGCCGTGCGGAAACTCCAGTGAATTGATGTTGTAGATATGACCACGTCCGTCGCCGGCGAGGACCATGTTCATTTGTGCGGCACGAATCAAAAACGGGTCAAAATCAGCTCCGAAAACATTGGCAGCCGCATATTCTTTCAACCGCTCGTGGACATTGAGAAATTCGGTGGTATTTTCATTACCTGCCTCAGTGTGTTGCTCAGCACGAAATTTCTTCAGCATGTGACCAAGGGTGGCAACTAAGAAACCGCCTGTACCACATGCAGGATCTAGAATCGTTTCATTTTCCTTCGGGTCGAGCATCTCGATGACCAGTTTCACCACACCCCGCGGCGTGAAATACTGTCCACGGTCCCCACGAAGGTTTACGCCAACGAGTTCTTGATAGGCGACACCTTTAGCATCAACATCGGTACGGGTGAAATCATATTTAGCCAATTCCGAAACGATGAAGGCCAAAGCGCGATCTGAGAGCGTGATTTCTTCATTTCCACGGAAAATATTTCTGTATTGTTTTTTGACCTCAGAGAAGAGTTCTTCAATACGCTTACGGACTGCCGTACGGCCCTCTGCCTCAAATTGCTCCTTGGGGCCCGCCCAGAATCGGCGCTGCCAAGCCTGACGTTGTTTGGATCGCAGATTTTCATCGTGCATCTTGCAGAAAATTAGGTAAAGAAACTGCCAAAAAGCTGCGTCTTTTGGCATTCCTTCGTTACCGTGAATAAAGTTATGGCAACGCCGGAACGTTATCTTCAGCATTTCATTGTCAGCAACGCGCGTATGGGCGTCAGACAGCACTTCTTTGGTCCCAACAGACTCTTCTGCAAGAGGCCAGTCGCCAATTGGATTACACTTGGTTTCAAAGCGCTTCTGTTCTTTCTCGACGAAAAAGAACTCCAAACCATTCGTCCATAACCCGTATTGGACCGCTGCGACTTCGCGCATAATCGTTTCAAGCTCGTCCAGATCTTTTGCCGCCTGATCAAAGTCACGAATTCGAACAACATTCTTGCCGATATTGGGTTCTTCACGACAAAGCACGGCACGACCAAGATTTTCGATCACGTGCTCCTTTCCATGATGGAAGATAGCTACGTCGATTTTCTTGCGCCCACCAATGGAGAAATCAAGCTCCATATCTTCCGGTGAAAATCCGTACTCATGAATCAAGGCACGAACCACCCGTTGCCTTACCAGTTCTTTTTTCGTTTCCTTGACTTGTTTGCCAGAAACATAATCCAGCGTGTAACCGGCTGGAATAGTGCTTTCGGCCTGATTTTTAACTGCGCTCATATTGAAACCCCGTTCGCCTCAAAATTCGGTCATTCTGGATGACCATCCCCCAAATCCTGGGGCGTTTGTTTTTGTTGTTCTATCCAAGCATCAATGTCTTTCCGTGAGAAGCGCCATTGGCCGCGAACCTTGAATGCCGGGAGTTCTCCTGATTGAGCCATGGAATAAACGGTCTTCTCGCTAACTTTGAGTAAGGCGGCAACATCTTTTAGCTTCAAGACTTCATCATTCTGCATGCCATCTCTCCTGCGAGACCGCGTTGTTCAAAGGCGTTAACGTTAAGACAGTGTGTTATCTAACTAACAGTAATATCGGTCAAAATATACCAAAGCTTGGCAATTCTTACCAGATAAATTTTGTGTTGCAAAACACTAAACAGCGGGATATAGTAATCTCATGAAAAACTTTGGCGAAACTATTCGCGATCTCAGAGTCGCCCAAGACCTTGGTTTACGAGAGACTGCTGTCAAGGTAGGAATTTCACCTGCCTATCTCAGCCGCATCGAACGAGGCAAAGAAAGCCCACCACGTCCTGACATCATCAAGGAGTTAGCCCGCATACTGGCAGCTGACCCCGATGTGCTGTTCCGCCTGTCTTCCTCAACTGACCCCGAAGTGGTGGATTACCTTCACGATCAGCCCGAGGTAATGAACCTTCTCCGTTACATTAAGGAAAGCCAATTCACAGAGGAGGACATTAAAAGCCTAGTTAAGGCGGCAGAAAATATAAAGACCCGCTCACAGCCAATGGACTGATCACACATGAGAGTGCTAAAGCTGATTTACATTATTGGTGTTTACGACCCCGCCTACGACGACTCCTGGCCGTGGCATTGCCAATACGAATACGGACGTTATCTTTCTGCAAAGCATAGAATTTGCGGACGGGAACGAGCGGCAGAATTTTCCACTGAAAAGGAAGCGAGGGATTTTTACTATCAGTGGAAGCATGCACGAAAATTCAAATTCGAACTGATACCCGTGCAGTTTTGGGTAACGGAGCCAGACCCGGTTTACCCCACAGATCATCCAAAATCAATTTTAAAATCCATTACGGAAAATGAGCCGCATTCAATAAAGATGACTGCATCTTTTTGGTTTTACGCTCAAGATATTTCTACATTGTATTCCGCGAAAACACTCAAGAAACATCGCGAAGCGCTTTTGAAATACGGCATTGATATTGACCAACCCAGGCCGGCTCATCTGGAAATAAAGCCTGAACCACCCGTTATTAACGAGCCTAAAAAATCAAAATTGACCATCGTGAAATAATTATTCTCGGGGCTTTCAAGGAGGTATTGCGTTTTTAAGATGTTGTCGATAATCGACTCATGCTTGGCAACATTAACCAATATCATAGAAAGAAAACCCCATGTATAAGAATTCCAATAATCAGCTCGTTTTCTCCCCGTCCGATCTCGTCCTTGCCATGCGATCCCCCTTCGCATCCTGGATGGAGCGTCTGGCAATTGAATCGCCTGCCATGATCGCCGGCATTGAAAAAGATCACGACCCCATGATGGCTTTGTTGGCCGCCAAGGGTAATACCCATGAGTCCAACTTTCTCAAGTCCCTGCAGGATACTCACGGCGCCGAGGCTATTGCGATCGTCAAAAGCACATCCCATCACGACAAGGCGATGGAGACCCTGCAATACATGCAAACCGGGTACCCCTTCATCTACCAAGCCTATTTGTCGCGAGACGGCTTCGCTGGCAGCGCCGATTTCCTGGTCAAGCTCGAAGGCAAATCCGATTTAGGTGATTACCATTACGAAGCCTGGGATACCAAGCTCTCTCAAACGACTCGCCCGTATTTTCTGATCCAGCTTTGTTGCTACTGCTGGATGCTGGAATCGATCCAAGGCATCATCCCAAACGAGGCCGCAATAGTCCTCGGCGATCTGACTGAAGATCGTTTTCATATCGCTCGCTATTACAGCTTTTTCGATCGCTTGAAACGCGACTTTCTCAATGCGCAATACGCATTCACCGCAGATTTCGCCTGCATGCCTGACCCGGCCTATTATAGTGATCATGGGGCCTGGGTTTCGTTCGCAAAGGATTGGATCGAAAGAACAGACAGCCTGAGCCAAATCGCCGGCATCCGGAAAAGCCATATCCGAAAACTCCGTGCGGTTGGCATTGAAACCATGAAGGAATTCGCCGTTAACGACATCCAGCCGGTCAAAGGAATCCCTAATGCGACACTGGCAAAACTGAAAGCCCAGGCAGAAATTCAACACGATTCCCGCGGTCTCGAAAAACCGCTATTCAAAATCCTCCAGAACGATAACGGCAAGGGGTTATCCTCATTGCCGCCTCCATCAGCTTTGGACTTGTTTTTCGACATCGAGGGTCATCCGTTGTATGACGGAGGCTTGGAATATCTTTGGGGCTGCAGTTACCGTTGCCCCGATGCGGCGCAAGGAAAACTCTATGCCTTCAAGGATTGGTGGGCGCACACTCCTGAACAAGAAAAAGCCGCATTCGAAGGGTTCATTGATTGGGTCTATGATCGGTGGAAACGCGATAACACCCTACATGTCTACCACTATGCCAATTACGAAGTGGCCGCCATGCGCAAACTCTCCACCCGGTATGAGACCCGAATCAAAGAAGTTGCCGAAATGCTGGCCAACGGCGTCTTCGTTGACCTGTATATAATTGTCCTGAATGGCGTCCTCATTGGCGAGCCTCGTTACAGCATCAAAAACGTCGAGCACCTGTTTAGAAGTAAGCGGACAACGCAAGTTGCCAATGGCGGTGATTCAGTCATTGCTTACGAACTATGGCGTGAACAAGGCGGCGTTACTCGCTGGACTGACAATGCCAACGGCTATCAGTCTTGGCTTGCCGATCCAGCGGTTTTTGATTGGACGCAATGGACTGAGTTGAAGGACATTCGCGATTACAACATCGATGACTGCGAAAGCACGCTGGAACTAGTCGATTGGCTGCGTGAACAACAATCCATCGCCGGCATTGCTTATGCCGTCAAATCCGATGACGCAACTCCTGACCAGGATAAAACCGAACGACAAATTCAGGCAGCTGAGAATAAACAAGCACTCCGTGAGTGGCAGCAACGCCTGTTCGAACGCTTCGAGGCGAGTGAATCACTTAAAAACGATCCCAACGCGCAATTGGTCATGGATCTGCTGGGATTTCATAACCGGGAACGCAAACCCAAAATCTGGGCTTATTTCGAGCGACTGGAAAAACCAGAAGAGGAATTGTTCGACGATGATACCTGCGTCCACGACGTGGTCATCACTGGTCAAATGCTATCCGATGATGGCGTTCTTTTCCGTTGCAAATTCGACATCAAGCAACCGGTTAGAAAAGACAAGTTTGCTACCGGGACGGTAAGAGGTACTGACATTCGAGTGAAAAGCATTCGTTTTCCGGAATCCGAAACGGATGCGCTGGTTGAATTCATCGCTGATCCTGATCAAATATCAAAGCTTGGTACCGATCGCATGACCTTGTTCGCCGACGAGCCCTTTATCAATACCGAGACTTTGGAAACCCGGTTATGCGAAGTAGCGGAAGCCTTGTTCGATGGCCGGCTGCCAGGCGCAATTCAATCGATACTGAATAAGGAAAAGCCGGTTTTCAACACGGACACTGATCCCGCTAGCGATTACTTGCCGATCACTCGCTCAAGATTCCCCGAAGACGACGCGTATCTGCAAGCCATCATTTCCGCGGTCGAAGCTATGGATAACAGTACGATGTGCATCCAGGGCCCTCCCGGTGCCGGCAAAACGTTTACCGCCAAGCACATTATCACCTCATTGGTGAAAGCAGGGAAACGTGTCGGCGTTATGAGTAATAGCCATGCTGCGATCCTGAATCTCCTGGATGCCCTCCACGAACCCACCAAACACGCCCGAATTGCTAAAGTCGGTGGCTTTGGTTTTAAACAGGACGCATTCAAGGAGAGATATTCTGAAGAAGATTTTCCGAATTACGTGTACCGGACGTCCATGAGCTTCACCAAACGCGATCCTTATCATTCGTTTGCTGTGGTCGGGGCAACCGCCTATGCCTTTGCATCCAGTACTGCTTTTGAATCCCCGCTTGATTATCTTTTCGTGGATGAGGCCAGCCAAGTGGCCTTGGCCAATCTGATCGCCGTGGCCGGATGCGCAAGAAACATCGTCCTGATGGGCGATCAAATGCAGTTGGAGCAACCCATTCAAGGAAGTCATCCTAGGAGTTCAGGTTTGTCAGCTTTGGATTACATTCTTGGTGAGCACGGCGTCATCCCTGACGAGATGGGAATCTTTCTGGAAAGGACGTACCGCATGCACCCCGCTGTTTGTCATCCACTATCCGAGGTGGTTTATGAAGGCAAACTCAAGGCTGCTAAACACAATGACCGACAAATTGTTTCGGTACCGGACTCGAAGCTGATCAAGCAGTCCCATGGGGTCATGGTGGTCAACGTTGATCACGATGGCAACCGGCAAAGCAGCGAAGAGGAAGTGGATGTCATCCAGCGGCTCATCGATGACCTCAAAACGGGGCGTTGTACCGCTAAAAATGGCGAAGCTCGCTCAATTGCCAATGAGGATATCCTGGTTGTTGCTCCTTACAACATGCAGGTGAATTTGCTCAAAGACCGTTTAGGCGACCAAATCGCCATCGGCACGATAGACAAGTTCCAGGGTCAGGAAGCGCCCGTGGTGATTATTTCCATGGCCGTCAGCGATGTCGAGGAAAGCAGTCGAGGACTCGATTTTCTGTTCGACATCAACCGTCTAAATGTTGCTGTTTCCCGTGCCCAGGCCTTGGCTATTATCGTTGCCAATCCGGGATTAGAACGCTGCCGGGTTTCATCGCTTGAGCAAATGGAAAAAGCGAGCTTTTATTCGAGGCTGGTGTCATGATGACCACTGTTCCAATTTGCGTTGCTTGCAAACACAACTGGTATTCTGCGCCGGGAGGATGTATGAGCAAGCCATACCCACATAGCCGATGTCTATTTTTCCAAGAGGATATACCTGCCGTCGTGGAAAAACCCGTTGGCTGTGATGGGACAAAAAGCCCCAAATGGACTCGAAGCGAAGTGCCGGTGGGTTGTCCGACGTTTACGGGGGCACGGCAATAATGGGCGCGATACCATTACCTTGGGTAAATCTTTTGTCGAACGCAGGGAATCCGCAGGTTCTTAATGCGATTGCGGATATTGAAGGGAAGCTTGATAATATTTCCAGGCAATCAATTGTTCTGCCAGTTGCTGATCACCGTTATAAAGCGCTTTCAATCAATCCGGAAAATGTGAAATGCGTGATTGTTGGCCAAGATCCTTATCACGGCATTGCTAAAATCGGTCTTGAATCCGGAGAAACAAAGTCGGTACCGGAAGCGATGGGGCTAAGCTTTTCGGTACCCAAAGACGTAAAAATCCCGCCTTCCTTGCGCAACATTTTCAAGGAGCTGAATCAAGACATTGGTTGCCGGGTGCCTGAACACGGAGATCTAACCAACTGGGTTGAGCAAGGTGTTCTGCTTCTCAATAGAATGCTTTCAGTTGAGAAAGACAAACCAGGCTCGCACAGCAAACTCGGCTGGCAGCCAATAACTGAAGCACTGATATCAGCCTTGTCTCAACAGCATTCCGGCATTGTGTTCATTCTTTGGGGAAACCATGCCAAATCGATTCGATCGTTCATCGCGGATAATGGGCATACCATCATCGAGTCGAGCCATCCGTCGCCGATCGGTGGATCATGCAACAAAGGTTTTTTCGGTTCGAGACCGTTTAGCCGTGCAAATGTGGCTTTAGCAACCCTTGGGAAAAAATCAATCGATTGGAGTATTTCGTGAATTATTACTTTGCCGCATTTAATAAATACGCCGTCTTCAAAGGCCGTGCCACCCGAAGTGAATATTGGTTCTTCACTCTCTTCAATATCTTCGCCGTCTTGGGATTTGGCCTAATCGATCAGCTGATGGGTATTTTTAATTTTGATGCCGGTTACGGGCCATTGAGCGCTATTTATACGCTGGCGATGATTCTCCCTGGTCTGGGCGTTTCGATAAGACGTTTACATGACACGGGGCGTTCTGGATGGTGGTTCCTTATTACAATCATTCCAATTATCGGGCTTCTGGTGTTTTTGTATTTTGCCCTGCAAGATAGCGATCCAAATCCAAACGATTATGGTGAATCGCCAACATGGAAATACAACATCCAAAATATTTCTCGATAATCGTTCAGGAATGATTGAGCTGTTTTTTTTCGAAAGCGAAGCCGAAGCCATAGCAGCTGCTCATACACTTGAAAAGCTTGGCGGAGGAGCGAAGAAATTGTTGGCTGAATGCATCGAGCATCAAAGCATCACCCGAAAATCCGTTTCAGAATCTGCCAGAGCTTTGGAAAATGAAGGATTCATATTTATCAAAGAATCTGATGATTTGTTCGACAAGTCGGTTCAAATGAAACCGTCCCTTTGGGGCGAAGAAGCTATGGACGTGCTCGAATTTCTAGCCCAGCGTGTATATTCTGGCACCCATTCCAACTGAAAACCGCTACCAGCTCCGACTAGAACCCGACCGACTTTGATCAAAATACGCGGCAAACCCCGCTCCTTCAGGTCGAGGAAGGACAGCGCGGTCGAGAAGCGGCCTCTTGCATATTCAAAAACGCGTGAGAGCATGAAGATATGAAACGTCTTCAAGCTTCAAATCCGAACTTCGACCAACCGGCGATCAGCAGCGGTATATATATGTTTTGCAGGCGCTTGCCGTTTCGTGTTCAACAAGGCATTGGCGTTGCAGATCGAAAACCATGCTGCCGGTGAAAGATTCATTAACTATGTGGCAATGGCCAAGAATCTCACCGCCTGGCGAAATGGAAGCGAAACACCTTGGCTGAAAGATGATCCCGTTCACACCTTGCAGCACGCGCTCAAAGATATGGAACGAGCTTACAAGAATTTCTTAGACAATCGGGCCGATTTCCCGCGCTTCAAGAAGAAAGGCCAAGGCAACAGCTTCCGCTATCCGGATCCGAAACAGATCAAGCTCGATCAGGCCAATAGCCGGATATTCCTGCCCAAGCTTGGCTGGGTGCGGTACCGCAATAGCCAGAACGTGTTGGGCGCCGTGAAAAACGTCACCGTGTCCAGCAAGGATGGTAAATGGTTCATCTCGGTCCAGACCGAGCGCGCGGTTGAAAGGCCGGTTCATTCATCGACCGCTATTGGTTGGCATCGATATGGGCATTGCCCGGTTTGCCACGCTGAGCGACGGTAGTTTTCTGGCGCCACTCAACAGCTTCAAGCGCCACGAACAGGCATTGGCCAAAGCCCAACGGGCGATGAGCCGCAAAGAAAAGTTCAGCAACAACTGGAAAAAGGCCAAAGCCCGAGTCCAGAAAATTCATGCCCGTATCGGCAATGTTAGACGCGATTACCTGCACAAAGCCATGACCACGATCAGCCAAAACCACGCGATGGTGTGTATCGAGGACTTGCAGGTTCGGAATCTATCCAAGTCAGCGGCAGCTAGCGTCGAAACGCCAGGCAAAAAACGTCAAGGCCAAATCCGGCCTGAATAAAGCCATCCTCGATCAAGGCTAGTATGAGTTTCGACGCCAGATGGACTACAAACTGGCTTGGAATGGCGGACAACTCATTGCTGTGCCACCCAAGAACACCAGTCGAACTTGTCCGTGTTTTGGTCATATCGCCAAAGAAAACCGGCCAAGCCAAGCTCGGTTCGAGTGCGTGGCGTGTAGCTTCCTGGAAAATGCCGATCTCGTCGGCGCGATCAATGTATTAAGGGCGGGACACGCCCGGTTAGCCTGTGCAGAGACTTCGCACGTTGGAGTGTCGGGCCAGGAACCCACCGAAGTGACTCAGGCCATTGCCGCCTGAGCGCCGAAGAAATCTTCTTCCTTTAGGGCAGAGTGGATGTCAAGAAAACCATCGATCTAATCAATCGTCGTTTCCCCAAAGGAGTTTCTATTGCATCAACGGGTTTAGCAAAACCTGGAAATCTAAAACGGAAAGAATTTCACAGCGCTATACCGACGGATTGGAATGAGTTGGTTAGAGCCAAATGTATACCTTGATTTCTATTCGCATCTGTTGCGAAGCATCGAAATGTTTAATATCAAAAATACCATCAATCTAGAAAATCATGCTTAACGAGAAATTTTCTCTTTAAGAATTGACTTTATGACTTGTCTTACTTATATTTGAGTCAAAATACACTACATTTTTATGCTTGAATGGTAGCTAAATGCTAATTAGTTTCTCTGTCAAAAACTGGATGTCGTTTCGGGATCAAGTCACCCTTTCCATGGTGGCAAGCCGGGAACGCCAGCACGGGGAGAGGGTGCCCAACCTGGGCAAGTTCCAAACCCGTGTGCTTCCAATCGCCGCCATCTACGGCGGCAATGCGGCGGGCAAAACCAATTTTTTCAAAGCGCTGAGCTTTGCCAGAACGCTGATCGTCAAGGGCACTCACCCTGACAGCCTGATTGCGGTAGAACCGTTCCGACTGGACAGCAAAACCCAAGAACTACCCTCAAGCTTTTCCCTTGAGCTACTGATCGACGAAATCATTTACGCATTCAGCTTTTCAGTCACGCGCAAAACAATCCTGGAAGAAAAGCTGGTTCTGATCAACAGCACCAGCGAGAAGGTGCTTTATCATCGGCTTCAAAGGAAACCCAACTTCGACGCCTCATTGGCAAAAGATCAATTCTTGCAGTTTGCCTTTAAGGGAACCCGAGACAACCAGCTTTTCCTGACGAATTCCGTCTCCCAGCAAGTCGACAACTTCCGGCCGGTCTATGACTGGTTCAAGGACACTCTTGAACTGGTAGCACCTGACTCCCGTTTCGAGCCCTTTGAGCAATTCCTTGACGAAGCACATCCGCTTTACGCCACCATGAATCAGATGCTGCCCCAACTCGATACCGGGATAGCGCATTTGGGTAGCGAAGAGATTCCTTTCGACAACATTCCATTGCCCGAAACAATGCGGATGATGCTCCAGGAAGATGTTAAGGAAGGCACCTCCGTTCGATTGATGTCTGAGCCAATCAACGAACGCTTAGTCGTCACACGCAAAGAAGGCGAACTGATTGCCAAAAAACTCGTCAGTTATCATCCAAAATCGGACGGTAGCGAAGCCAAATTTGAGATCCGCCAAGAGTCCGATGGTTCTCAACGCGTCATCGATCTGCTGCCGGCTTTTCTGGAATTGTCGGCGCAATTTTCGAAGAAAGTATTTGTGATCGACGAGGTTGACCGCAGTTTGCATACGTTGTTGACTCGAAGGTTGCTTGAAGCCTATCTGGCCAACTGCACCACAGAGAGCCGGTCTCAGCTACTGTTGACGACTCATGATGTGTTGCTTATGGATCAACAACTATTACGCCGTGACGAAATGTGGGTGGCTGAACGGGATAACACCGGTGCTTCGACCCTGCTTTCCTTCAGTGACTACAAAGACGTGCGTTACGACAAGGATATTCGTAAAAGCTACCTGCAAGGACGGTTGGGAGGCATTCCACGGATTTTGCTGGGAAGCGCAATGGCGAACCCTGGCCCTTCCAGAGAAAATACTGCGGAGCGCTGATGTCGGCCAAAAGACGTAAGTTTCAAAGGCCGCTTGGTGAACGCAGATATCGGAAGCTGTTCGTCATTGCTGTTGAAGGGATCAAGACTGAACCGCAGTATTTTGCGATCTTCAATAACCAGCAATCGATAATCCACGTCAATTGTTTAAAAGGCACCTCAGACAGCTCGCCGCCACAAGTTTTGCAACGCATGGAGGATCATCTGAAGAAAGAATCGTTGAAATCTTCGGATGAAGCTTGGCTGGTGGTCGACAAAGACCAGTGGACGAACGATCAACTCGGGCAACTTTATGCCTGGTCTCAGGCACGCGAAAATTACGGTTTTGCCCTCAGCAATCCCAAGTTCGAATATTGGCTGCTATTGCATTTTGAAGACGGCGCCGGGATTACATCTTCGCAAGATTGTACCGCTCGCCTAAAACGCCATCTCCCCGACTACGACAAAGGGATTAATATCCGAAAAATTAGCAATGCCCGAATTGCTGATGCCATTCGCCGTGCCAAATCGCGGGATAATCCGCCTTGCCCTGACTGGCCAAAGGCTTGCGGAGGGACCACGGTTTATAAATTAGTTGAAAAAATAGTATAAATTTTAGCTATTGAATTTGCGCCAGAAAGTCGTCCAAATACATCCACAACAAAATTCCTGTTGTCATAATAAAGATTAAGGGATCGGTGAATATAGCCACCAACACAGCTCTTCCGAACGATACAACGAAATCCAAACTTGCAGCGATGTATTTCCAAATTTGCTTGATTAAGCTGGGCAATGAAATCGTTTCGATGAAAAAATGTCCCATTATCGACAAAAATTTTCTCATTGCCCTATCGTTTGTTATGCGTTTACCGCATCCCGCAATACTTTTGCTGGGGTGATTTTAACCACCTTTTTGGCCGCGATTTAAACATCTCACCGGTTCTTGGGTTGCGGCGCTCCATTTCCGGCTTGTCGTTTACTTTGAATTTTCCGACATCCTGAAGCGTAAACTCGCCTGAGCCAATCACTTCACTTTTGATTGTTTCAGCCAGGCTTTTTAAAACGTCTTCAACCTGTTTCTTGTTCAGACTGGTGTCTTGTGCAACTTTGGCTATCAATTCGCTCTTGTTCATGTTTTTCCTCACGGTTAAAAAATTGGTTTTTTTGAAGCTTTATTTTGTGTGACTTCTTCAAAATAAGTCACGTTGAAAGACGCGTTTTTTCGACCTATTTTGGTTTAGAGATAACAGAATCTCGACTCTCTCGACCAAAACCCTTGCCAAGCATTTCAACCGATAGATCGAGCAAAACTCAGGTGCCGACTGGTTTCGATATGCTCAGCGACTATCGTCATTTTCTTTGTGGAAAAATGGCTAATCATGTGCTGAAGGATTTCACGGTTTTCTATAATGGCCATGGCCAATTTCAAAAAATTGCCATCAATTTTGAGTACATCGGGCTGTGTAAGCGTTGTTCGAAGCATACCGTCCATGCCGGCGCCAACATCATCAACTGAAATTAGTACGCCATGCTCTTTTCGCCATTCGACAAGCCGTTCAGCAGCCCCGTGAAGATCATTATTTGACGCAAAATCCTCTGTCCATTCGAGGCATAATTTCCAATTCAATGCCGCTGCTCTCACAACTTCATCTGTAATACCCTGAACCGAGTCCGTGGACAGATTGACGGCAATCGTTTTGCGTTTCCATTTGTCCGGCGCATGGTTGTTGGCCAAATACTCAAATAGTTTTCGGTCGACCTCCACCCATGTTTCATGAGCAGATCTTGGTCCGCGAAACAAAGCTTCCCAGAACAAAACAGGGCGACTATGTTTGACTGCCAAGATTGGTTCGCAGGTGTAATTGGGTATTGGGCAACTAAACATGATCCTCTCTGACTAAAATTTGAAAGTAATAGGGCATCCGTTCGAAGCGATATTGCACTAAAACAACCATCGCCACACCCCGATAGAACTGGTCACTGTGAAACCCATTTGCATGGCAACCATAGACCAGGTTCTGGTTTTTACGCCATAGGTAAGCCAGGCGGCATTCGACAGCAAAAAGGCTACAAATCCCCAGCCAGAGAATGAGGTATTGAGGCCGAGAATCAAGCTCCCAAGCAAACCGGTAATTGATCCAAACCATTCAACGAATTTAAGCATTTGATTACCTACCTGCCTTTGAAAGCTGGTTGAATCGATCCAAAAAGGATTTTCTTGCTTGTTCTGGCGACTGTGGCTTTATTCTGAAGGGTGCCATCGGTACATCAGCGATAGCACTCCATTCTGCATCATCACTTTTTGCTTCCATCAGATCCCTTTGTTCCGTGGCCAGCATAATGAGATCAGCCTTCTTTACCGATAGCGTCATACCTCCATAAAGACCGAATCTCTCAAACAAGCAAGCTTCTATCCGCTTTTCGATGGCCTTGTATTCCGGCAAAAGCTGTTTCAAAGGCGAAGGAACGTCTCCAACGTAAGCTTCGGCCGCATCATGCATCAATGCCGCAAACTGATCGTCTTCTGGGACCAGATAGCTCACCAAAACCGAATGCTGTGCCACGGAGTAAAACTCCCTCGTGTGCCCGCCAAATCGACAGGTATGAGACAAAGCATGGGCAATGTCGTGAATACAAAATACGTTTGGATCAGGCGCTACAAAGTTGATGTATCGACCGGAACGTGATTGGATCGATGGGATGATTTCTGGAATCACACAGCCTTCCGTTTCGCTTCGCCACCAAACACGGCGACCAGTTTCTCGATCAGATCAGCCATCCCGCCGGCGAATAATGTCAGATCGGCTTCGAATAAAGCGGCTGCAGAGTCGTATTCTTCATCCCGGTTCTCATTGAACAAATCGATCAGACGGATTCGCTTAATTCCAAGGTTTGCATCGAGATCAAACGCTAACTTGTCTTCCCATGTCAGCGCGATCTTTGTCACTCGACCACCGGCATCGACATGCGACCTGACATCCGGCGACAGAAGGTCAATGTTTTTCAGCTTGATGACACCATCTTCATCCGTCGAAATAGAAGCGCTGTTCCCAGGCGTGAAACCTTCAGGGAATCGGTTGCTCACCCAACCCGTCATCGTTCCCGGCACGTTGTTTTCAACTGACAAGGGCACAACAGGCAGCGAACCAATTGTCTTCCGCAAATGCGAAAGCAGTTTTTCAGCGTTGCTTGCCGACGAAGCATTGACGATGACCTGATGTTTTACGCGATCGACATAGGCTATCGTCACGGATTCCTTGCTTAGCGCGCGCGGCAACAACTCGTAAATGATTTGGTCTTTCAGCTCCGTTCGCTCTCGACCTTTGACTCGGCGTTGTTCCCTGGACTCGATTTCCGTAATTCTCTCAATGAGAATCTTGTTGATCGAAGCCGAAGGAAGAACCTTCGATTCGGTTTTAAGCGCGATAAGATCGTACTGCCCAACTCGGTAAACCAGGTTATTTTCTTCAAGGAATTCAGCCGGCCTCGTCCAGTCGACAGAAACAACATCCGTTGGCGAACACGGCGTAAACATTTTTTCATTTAGCTTGTCGACAAACTGAAGCAGATCGAGAGACTGAGTTAATGAATAGACCGAAACATTTTTGAATGACACGCGCGGAACTCCTTACTGGCCCTTGTCGATTAAAAACTCATCCTTGTTTCGCCCAGACGCAATTAACTCCTGCATCCATTTCGGCGCAACACCCCGACCGGTCCAGGTTTCTTGCGGATTGGCTGGATTTTGATACTTCGCCGTAACCTTTCCGGTCTGACCGCCACGTTTACGCCCGCCAAACTTTTCCATTGGTTGTTCGAAATTGACTTCAACAGTGGCACCGATAGAAGCAGCCAAGTCTTTGATTTGAGCAATGACTTCTTTGCGCATGGCCTTTTGTTTTTCGGCAAGTTGCTGCTGTGCTTCCGTAATCAAGGCTTGCAGTTCGGCAGGTGTTTTGTTGACCAGATCTAACATGTCGTACTCCGTTAGGATAAAAAACTGATATTTTAGATGCGCATCGGCATTATGATGTACCTAAATAGTGACTTGCCGGGCGCCTCAAGAAAACAGGCACTGGCATTGGCGGCAACAGTCATCTTGACGTTGTCATCATCGATATTGCTTACGGCATCAAGCATGTATTGCGCGTTGAAAGCGACAGACACCGAATCGCCCAGGTAATCAATCACTACATCCTCTTCGGCCTCGTCATGCTCTGGGTTATTGGTGCTGAGCTTCAACGAGCAGCTTTCTATATCGAAATTCACGCCCTTGTATTTCTCATTGGAAAGCACTTCGACGCGCATCAATGCTTCTTTGAGCGATAAACGATCAACACCAATCGAACTTAAAAAGGGCTGATTCAAATTACGACTAAAATCCGGAAATCGCCCATCAACCAACTTTGAAGCGAAAGCCACGTTTTTATATAAAACTTCAATCGTATTGCTCGAAATTCGAATTTCCGCATCCGTATCCGAATCATCCAGCAAACGACTCAACTCCTGAACGGCTTTTCGCGGCAAAATGATTTTGGTGTCTTGACCGGTTTCTCCAATATCGTCTTCATACAATGCCAGCCTGTGACCATCGGACGCCACCAGTTTCAGCTTTGAATTTTTGATACTCAATTCCAGACCATTTAGGTAAAAACGCGTGTCATTGATCGCCATGCAAAATGCCGTTTTATCAAGCCCTTCTTTTAATTTTCCGGGATTGACCTTGAAGCAAGTTTTGGTATCGTTGCGATTGAATTCCGGAAAATTATCGGCAGGCAATGTATTTAAGGTATAACGTCCACGCCCGGAAGATACTTTTACCTTGTCACCATCCAAATCAAACTTGATCGCGCTGTCTGCGGGTAATAGCTTACAAATATCCAACAGTTTTTTGGCTGGCAACGTGATATTTCCTTCATCCCGCACATCGTTCATATTCAAATTGCTGATAATTTGAACTTCCAGATCAGTGCCCGTCATAACCAAACGATTATTCCGGCATTGAATCAATACATTCGAAAGAATGGGCAATGTCTGGCGTTTATCGACAATGCGAGCGATTTGTTGTAGCGGGCCTAGTATCTGTTCGCGGTTTACTGTGAATTTCATCGGTTATCCTTATAAGTTCAGCGTTAAATCCATTTTATTGACCGAAGAAATAATGCAAGCTCATTTTAGGCCGTTTTCGCCAAACGGCTTAGCTCGGTTACCACGCAGCCAGAAACAGAGAAGCTTTCATCCCATTTTTCATTTAAAAAACATTCGAATAGACTTTCATGCGCTTTGTGAATCAAGCGATCCAGTAGTAAATACACAATATTCCCCTTGTTGTCTTTCTTGAAATCCAGCGCTTTGGCTTCAATCGCCGACGAACTTCCCCGGAACTGAATAACCAGATCACGGGTGGCTTCGTTGATGTTTATTTGTTTGATGACACGATTGTTTTTCATGGGGTGCATTTGATTTGATTATCGAGAATAAGTCAGGTTGAAAGGCTCGGGTTTTAATGCGCCTTTTAGTTTTTAACCAATTTTTCAGGCGGCGAGTCTTCTCAAATAGTCGATTCGCTCTTTTAATTCGGGTATCGAGTTGATGAAACGATACACAAACGCGTCAAAATGCACGAAGTCTTCCTCGTCGTTTTGTTCGCCATAATCCATGCCTGCTTCACTGGCCAGGGTTTTCCATTTGATAAGCTGCCCCATGTATTCATCGATCGAGCCTTTCAAATGCAGAAAATGACAGGACACTTCGCTTTTTTGTTGCGGCCGGATCAGCCGGTAAATGGCCTGAAATTCTTCCCGCGATTTGTAGGATCGGTTATAGAAAATCACGCTGTTGAGCATGGGTAGATTCAGCCCGTCCTGAGTAACACCCAGACTGGCCAGCATCACCTGATCGTTTCCGTGACGGATTCTCTCATTGAGTTTTTCCGTGCGCTTGGCTATCGTTTCTTCCCCGGTGAACACAAGATTACTGATGTTTCTTTTGTTCAGTTCTGACGACAGTCGCCGCAATACCACTGGGTTTTTCGCGAACACGATAGGCCGCCGACCATTAGCGATTTCATGCTTGATCAGGTTGATACAAGCGATCTCCTTACTGGTCAGGGATTGAAAGCCTTTGCCGTATCCGGACACCATGCTTGGCACATTGGCCGCTTTGAAACAGGCTTCGAGCCTGGCTAAGATCATAGTCAGGTTTATGGCCTTGCCTTCTTCGCCGCGCTCTTTGGCGTATTGCTTGTACCACGTTGCGAATTCTTCCGCGGTCTTGACGTAGAGCAGCAAATGATCGATTTCCCACTCGACGTTGATAGGATCGCAAAGCGTTGGTACCGGAAACTTCACATATCGACTGACGGCCGGTTCTTGCTGAACCCGGCGCTTAATGATGGGTGCAACCCATGCCCGATAATCCTGTAAGAACGCTTGCTTGATCTTCGGTACCTCACGCTTGGCGCCTCTTTCGTGGCTATCCAAAAATTCATTGGTCGCCCATTCCAGGGTGACATAACGGCGGGTGAATTCGTCCCGTCCGGTCGGCTGGCATTCGGCGCCATTGAACAACCGCTTTTCAATGAAACCGCCATTCATCGAATAGGGTTGATAAGCTCTTTCTTGATCTGCCACAAAGGCCGCTAAATTCTGCATTTCTCTTGGGTAATTGGGACAGGGCGTACCATCCAGGATGTATTTACGTTTGGCTCCTAAGCACCATACAGATCGTGTTTGCTGAGAAAAATGGTTGGCCAGCAAACCACCTTCATCGCACAGCACGTTTTTGATTTTCTTCCGCAGAAATTTAGCCAAGGTTAGCTTCGGGAACCTGGGGTCGACCGCTCTTTTCAAACGCTCATAACTAACAATATTGACCTTGCCCAGCTGCTCAGTGTCCGTTTTGGATTTCACCACCTTGTAATCCGTAATACCCAACGTTTTGAGCTCGTTGACCATTTCCGGTACCAGTCGAGATTTCAAAACGATCAGTGATTTTCCATTGATAAGCAACGCTAACGAAATCGCCAAACGAGATTTGCCCAAAGCCATCTGCCAGCCGCAAATGGCGCCCTTGGGCTTAAATGCCAGTTCACAGAGATCTTCGAGTTGATAATCCCAAGTAAGCCACTCATCGATACCGAGCTTTGTCGCCTTTGCTTTTAATCTGCCGATCTCGCGAGGGTATTTGTTCGCGATAGGCGGATAAATTTCTTCCCAAAACCCGGCATCAACAACCGCTTTTTCTGGGGTAAACAACGTAAAAAAAGTGTCATGGTCACAGGTAAATTCCCCGCGTCCAGTTTTGACAATAAATCCCTCGTTCACCCGTTTCACGGCAACGGCCTCATTTTTCGATACAACTGCGCCTTTTTGCGAGCGGTTGATCAATGCCATTCTGTTTGCCGTCGCTTTAAATTCCGGCGTGCCTTTTCGAAAAACTGTGCGTCCGAATGGAATTCCCATTTTTTCATATTCAACAACGATCAATTTAATGCCGTCGATCAATTGCCGACTAACAACCGGTTCGCCACCGGCCGACCGAATGACATCGCACACGGAATTCAACGCCCAGAAAGGATCATCCTGCATGCTGATGACATCCAGATTCAATTGAAACTGTCCGGCATAACGGGTTTTCGTGGGGTACTTATGCAGGTGGTCGGAAAAGAGCCGAGTTCGATAAACCGCGTTTTTGACTCGACCTTCCGTGGCGCCATCGAAAAATTCCAGCTTTATCCAGCGACCCGCTCTTTTTAACATCACCGTTTTGTCCCCCGTGACGGGCGTGATGATGACAGGCTTGGAGGGTTCTAAGCCGATAACACGAATGGGATTGCGGCTATGCCCCAAGTCATCGACTGCCCGGCAGCTCAATTGAAAAAGCGTTGGTGGTACCGAGTTTTCGTTGATTGGTCCGGTTTTAATGCGAATATGCTCCGGCGCATTGGCGGCAGGTCCTTGAAGCCGTCTTCCGAAGATCATCAGAACCGTGTTCACTGACTGAACATTTTCTTCTTTGAATGTATTGCTTGGCAGATCAAATAAAGCCCGCAATCTGTCGGCAATATCGGGCGATTGATTCACTAGGTCTTTCGTCGTCGCCGGCACAACCGCGGCAACAACGTCACAATGGCTCAAGGCCTGGGATAAGGCATATTCGTGAGACACGGCCGATGTGTCCGGGCCGAATTTCCCGTAATGGGTAACACCTGGGAACGCTTTAAGAAACGGGCTCGACAGCGGAATGGAAAAAGGTGGATTGATGATGGCCGCGCTAAACCTATCCAGTTCCGCCGACTCCATGTCTGCATGAACCAGATCGAACAGATAGCCATTCCCGTCAAGAATTGATGATACCTTTTCGACTATCTGACCATCGACATCCAGCCCGCACAAATGAAACCGCTTGGGATCGGCATAGCGGAACATACCGGCACTGCCAATGCTGTTATCCAATAAGCGATAACGGCTTTCGCCAACGAAGGCCGGCGATAGGGCTTGCCAAATAAAACGGACCAACCAATCGGGTGTAAAGAACTGGGATAGGGTTTCTTTGCGCTTATCATGCAAAGCGCCAAGGGAGCCGGCTTTTGATGCCGTGCTGCCTTTTGACTGGAACTGATCAAGTTCTGCAGGGAGATATCGCGTTAGCATTAGGCAGCCTCCTGCAAACCGGTTTTTTCGATGATTCGATCCGCGGCTTCTGCCTCGCCATTGATCATCAGGAAAGCAATCAACGCATCGAACGCTTGAACACTGAATCGGTACTCGTGTTTATCTTTGAAGCAGAGGATTTCAAGATGCCCACCTTTACCAAAAACCGTTCTGGAAGCGATTTTTTCCCAGGACCAACTAAGACTCTTGACAGCCGAAATGTACTCGCTGATTGCAACACCGAATGACACTCCGGATTCCTTTTCTATGATGCTGAAGGCATCCATTAAGGCGGTCAGCTCGTTTACTTTTGAATAGGCATCGTGGTAACTCACAGACCAGGTTTGGCAAATGACGCGTCCAGCTTTTTTGTAAGGCTCGTAATATCCCCGCTCGCATTTCAAATTCAAACGATCAATGATTTTACCTGCCAGCATGTTGAGGCCTTTTTCTTCCAGGCTTTCCACTTGTTCATTAATCGAATTGGCGATAGCGTCAAATTTCACTTCGGCCAAATAGGCTTCAATCAGTGCCTTGTCGGCTTCCAGATCGCCATCGGCATGAGACCAAAATTGTTCCGCAAAGGATTCTCGGCGACTCCGGTTGGATATGAGCCTGTACAAATCAGAATTCAAAGACACCCTCGCCGGGGTTCCCTTGGCATGCTGATTACTCAATTTTCCACAAAGATTTTGGAGGTAGTTTTTGGAAACAGCTTCGAAGCATTCGCCAATATAGAGCCTGGAATCACTGACGGAAATACCAAGGCCAGACAAGAATTGCGCATGCTTGATTAACTCATGGCGCGATTCCACCATTTCAAGCAGGCGAGATTGGATATTTGATTGAATTGATTTGGTAGTGATAGGCATTTCGGATTCCTGTTTTTTGTGTTTTGAATACACGGTAAAACAGGTTGCCGGGAATGCAATACCTTACAAAACGTTATTATCGGGTTTTTTATTTTTTCAGCGAGGTCCGAAACTAAATTTTTCGCATTGTATAATGATAAGACCCTATGTGATCAGAATTGACATTGAAGGCACCCATCATGATAAGTACCTTTGCAAAATTATCCAGGCAGTGCTTTCAACAAAAGTGACTGATTTACATTGAAAATATTCTGTTTAAACCGCAGGAAAAATACCGGATTATTTTCGCCAATGTACTTAGTCTTCACACTTTAAACAAATTTTTCAATGAAATTAAAAATAATCAAAAAATTTACCCCTTGTCCTATTGACGATGGAGATGAGCTATTTCCGAATGGAATATTCGAATTCAACATTACAAAGATGCTCTCATTTATTGAAAAAAATCCTGATAAATTTGTTTTAGAACAAGTTTCAGTAACTAAATATAATCAAAATTTTTCTAATCTAAATGAACATCATATCAACTCTGTCGATATTTATCGTCCTGTTATTTTTGCCGAAATAGCTCCTGGAAAATTTAATTTGATTGATGGCAATCATAGAATGGAAAAAGCTCGCAGATTAGGCACTAATACCATATCAGCATTCAAACTAACTGTTGAACAACACATTAAATTTTTGACTACTGAAAAAGCTTATTTGGCTTATGTCGAATATTGGAATAGCAAGCTGAAAAGCTAATATTTATTACCCGGCCTAGATTTCGTCCTAAACAATCTCAGAATTTCCTTGTTCGACTCTGAGCGATCCATGACAAAAATCGCTCCTTCTCGACTCAACGCCATATCTAATAAGGATTCCAAATAATTCCCGCATTCTTTTTGAACTTTGTCTTCCAGCTTACTCCGTGCTGAAACATACATGCTGACATAGCGCGAAGCATTCTTTTCGGCATCGTATTCAATCCGAATCCAGGCCTCGCCCGGTGGATCGTTGCTTTTGGTTTCGCCATCGGCTAGGAACAATACGGAATCGCCATGACGATCCTTGGCAATGGAAATGAATTCTTTCTGACTAACCTCTAATACTTCACCCGTAAAAGGCCAGCCTGATAACCCAATTCGTTGCAGAATCCAGCGTTTTTCCCAACGCATGTCGTCGTTGTCGACTTTTTTGGGTTAGGTCGAAGTGCGACTCTTTACCCATGAACCACCATGTAACCAGCAATGGTGACCAACAGAACAGCCACGAACCGCTGAAATGTTTCATGAGGCATGCGCTCAATGACTCGCTTGACCGACCACGTTCCCAGCATCATCGCTCCCCATCAGCGCAGCCAGAAACCAAAGCTCCCGATCGAGAACAATATATTTCTGGTAGACCACGGTCTTTACGCCATGCATCACAAGCGCGGTCGTCGCCTCGCTGGCAATGTATGCAACTGGAGGCAACCCGATCGACAGGAAGATGGCGGCGCCAAGAGGCCCAGCGCTGCCCACCAAACCCGACAGGAAGCCGACCACTCCTCCGCCCATCACCAACAGAATGGAGCTGCCTTTGAGCTTCAATACATCGAAATACTTCAGCGCAACGAATATCAGGATGACGGCACCAATCGCGCGCATGACCAAATCCTTCGGTAGCTGGATGAAGGACAAGGCGCCCAAGATGCTGAGAGGGATAGCCCCGAGGAGAAATAGCACGACCGGTTTCCAATGAATCTGTGAAAAGCCGAAGCCGGCCCTGGAGAGATTGCCGATTAGCTGAGCGATGGTCAGCAACGGAACCGCATGCGTTACCCCCACGGTTTTAACGTGCAGCGGCAGCAGGAGTAGCGCGCCCCCAAATCCTGCCGCACCTGAAATTGCGGCGGCGGAGAATGCTGCGACAAAGAGGATGAGAAGTTCGAGCATCTGGTTCCATGGACCCAATTATTATCCAGACCGGGCTAACATAGATATTTTTACAGTTTATTGTCAAGAATGAGCTTCAGTGTCATATTTTCTAAACTGTTTAACCTACATTTCATGATTGATGTTGTGCAGCGATTCGTTGCTCAGTCCACCTTCGGCGAAAACCAGATGCACGGTCAACGCAGTTTCGGTGGTGCTAAGCCCCCCAAATGTGCAAATGATGCGCATCGGTAACGGTCGACAACCCCAGTAAATAGTTATGCACTGCCGCCACAGGATTTCATCATAGATGAGCAAAATGCGGTCGAGCACGCCATGCTCGCGCATCAGATCTTCCACTGGAGAGACTTCTTCAACCTTGTCCTGCTTCGTCTGTTTCATAGAGCCTCTTCGGACAAAGGCAATCGTAGGCTGCACGAATACCGCCGTCCCACATGCTAAGACGCCGGCTTTTTGGATAAATTGTCTGCGTGTCGTGTTTTGCTGCAAGTCCAAGCGATAACCACCAATGTGGTTTATGCAATCGCGGGTAAATCCGGTGAAGTTAAATAGGAATGCCCGCAATGATCATTAAAGCCGACAATCGACAGGATTAACTGCGATTGTGGCTTTTGGATTGATGCCAGCCAATAAGCTCTTGCACCACGTTCAATCACAATGGTCGTTTCATAAATTATGAGATCCGACATTTAGCTCGCTTTACAAGGTTAATTTTTTGGATAAATATAAGGATAAAGGGATAAGGGGCGAAAAAATCTATTTTTGTTTATAAAAATTATTTATTTATATTTTATACCCGTACCCAATACCTACCGACGGCACCAAAGTTATCCACAGATTTGACTGTTTTCAAGCCTAAAATCTGTATCCCGTACCTTATACCTACCGCTTTTTTTGACACCCGTACCTCATACCTACCGAATTTTTCATGGGGTGTACCCTATACCTACCGTTTGTTTCTTTCAAAAACCTGATTTCTAGCTCTCGATTTACACCCCCGTACCCTATACCTACCGAATGGTGTACTCTAAACCTACCGAAAAAGTCTATAACCCGTACTCTATACCTACCGCTATTTGTCCGACTTTTCCTTAACAAGATTCGCGTTTGCATTTGCCTTTTTCGACTCGCTTGAAAATTTTCCTGCCGGGTAGGTTGTGTAAATAACATCTTGAACTTTCCCCCTTTCACTAAGAACTTTCGATTCTTCGAAAGGAATTAGACTTTCTGTTCCGTATATGCTCAAAAGTTTCGGTTCTAATATCCCTTTATTGACCAGTTCTGTAAGCGAATTCCTTACGTATTGCATCGCTTTTCGATGGCTACCGAAGCTTTCAAGTAAACCGCTATCCCGCTTGATCGTGCTGAAACGAATTTCAAATTTTTGGCCGATTGCGGCATAAGTGAATTTGGCTACGAGGTACTTATGTAACCATCGAGTAAGTTGCGTATCGTGCGACATCATCAATTCGTAGTTGAACTGCCGGTAGTCCATAGCTCGAAGCGCTTTGGTAATCAACGGATGAAATTCCACATACCACCTTGCATTTGGGTCCTCAGCAAGATCAAACCGGGAAACTGACGACAACCACTTAAAGTAGTTGCAGGTGTCAAAAATTTTTGTTTTGTTGTTTTCTGCTGTAATTTCGATCGAACTGCGAGCCATGATGCGAAGGCTCTGGACTATTTCCTGGTAGGATCTTGTATGACCTCTTTTTTTGAGTTCTTTGCGCAACTGATGGATTGAAAAACAAACACCATACCCGGATTCGTCGTGATAGCCATGATTTTGCAATGTTGCTATTTTTCGAAGTGCGGCCTCGATCAGTTCTTCATTCCCGCCTGGGTAATATTCGGTAATAACCCCGTTTTCGATAAGTCTCGCCGGCTGTATCTCAATCTTAATTTTGCTGCCCTGATATAAGCTGTTTCTAACAAGTAGTTGAGGGAAAATTCCCTCTTTTCGCAGTTTGTAAGCCCATTGCCGCGAAACAGAATAGAGCGGCAAGCAATCCCACAATGGGATTGCGTTGGACATTTTTTCACGCTGATCTTCGTTGTTGCACAGAAACGTTTGGAACAAGTCGATTTGCTTACAAACAAATGCTTCTTTCGATGGTGGATTGAATTTATTTTCGTTATCGGTTTTTTCAGATGATGACATGACCGCAAACCGCGTCGCCCAAACTATTTCTCATCCTAAGCACATTCGAAAAATTGCAACGGGGTGAATGACGCGAGAAAAACGACTCTTTTGTTTTGCGGACGCTGAAAGGCAAGCTATTTCAAGCTTCTTTTGAAATTCACAATCGGTACAAGTCAGGCATAATGTCGATAGCGTCTTTCCCGATCGCTCTTGGGGAGTGATTCGGAAAGACGGATTTTTGCAGCCCTCTAAGAGGACTCAAAAGCAAGTGCCAGTTCAGCACTCAAAAATAAAGAACCTGTTAAGCGCCTTCGGCGTGATTTTTAAACCCAACAAGGGAAACACTTTCCCTTGTTGGAGTGGTGTTTCCCTTTATTTTTTGGAGAAACACCATGAGAACGTTCATTGTCATTGCCATATTCCTTTATGGCATCGGAACCGCATTGTCTGTAGCCAAGGATACCTTGGATACTGGCAAATCATTGATTGCCAACCGGCAGGCTCAAATTGAAGCCGTTTTGGCTTCTAATTAAACCCTTTGGGAGATCTTTCACTCCCTGCGGGTGCATTGGTCTCCTTTATTACTTTCTTTTCATTAGGAGAACCAACATGTATAACAAATCTACAATCATCGGCCGTTTAGGAACCGACCCGGAAATTCGTTATAGCGCTGACCAAAAGGCCATTGCCAATTTGAGAGTGGCTACTACGGAATCCTGGAAAGATCGTCAATCCGGCGAACGCAAGGAGAAAACGGAATGGCACCGTGTCGTTCTGTTTGGAAAACTTACCGAAACCGCGCGCGACCATCTCAAAAAAGGTGCTTTAGTCTTGTTTGAGGGTCCGTCACGTACACGTAAATGGCAAGATAAAGATGGTAAAGATCAGTACACGACGGAAATCCATGCAGAAGTCATGAAGATGCTTGGTTCTAAGTCATCCTCCTCTTCTGCTGCTGGTACTTCCTCACCCTCGCAAGCGCATCACTCTGATGATTATCCACACGATAATTTTGACGATTTTGATGACATTGCATTCTAGAGTACCCACGGCGTTGCTCCGTCATTGAGCTTAGCAATTTCTTAGCTTTTCCCTTTGGGACATCATTTGCCCCTTGGGTCTCATGGTGTTCCTTTCTTAATTTCATTTTTTGGAGAAACACCATGACTTCTAATGCTAAAAATTCGTCAAACACACTAGTCAAAAAATTCGCCGATAAATTCAATTTTCCAGACGAAAAAAAATTGATTGATACCTTGAAAGCCACTGCTTTCAAAATTAAAGACGGTGTTGTCACGGATGAGCAAATGAGCGCTCTGTTGATTGTTGCTGATCAATACGGCCTCAATCCTTTTACCAAGGAAATTTTTGCTTATCCCGATAAGCAGAATGGCATCGTTCCTGTTGTGTCTGTTGATGGTTGGTCTCGGATCATCAATCAGCATTCCGACATGGACGGCTTAGAGTTCATCTATTCGGATGATGTCGTCGATTTGCCAGATGCCAAGCCTTGTTCGTCCTGGATCGAGTGCGTGATCTATCGAAAAGGTCGCTCACATCCCGTTCGAGTCAAGGAATTTCTGGATGAGGTTTATCGGCCACCGTTTGAGGGCACCAATCAAAAAACTGGCGCTCCATACAAATCATCAGGTCCTTGGCAATCCCATACCAAACGGATGCTACGCCATAAATCATTGATTCAGTGCTCGCGTATTGCCTTTGGTTTCGTCGGTATCTATGATCAAGATGAAGCTGAACGCATTATTGAAGGTCAAGCAGAAATCATGATTGATCCAGCTGCCATGGAGCCCAGTGACAATGCTAAGCGCATTCTTCCAAAGCTCATCAAAAGAGCCTCTGAAAATGCGTCATGGCAAGCCGCACTTGATTATGCCGGTGAAAACTTCTCTGGCATTGATTTGAACTTCATTACGCAGGAACTCAATAAGGCCAAAGTTGCTGCTGAAGCCGCATTACCTTCTGCTCACAATGAAACCAAATCACCTCACCAAAACGCTTCAGCGCCTGACCAGAGGGAACCCGTTCCTACTGTTGCCACTACACAGGCAGCACGGGGAGCAACTGTCAATAACAAACCACACAGACAGCATTTGTCTGAAGATCGCAACGCTTTAGGATGATTTGTCTGCTTTCGTTCAACCCTAATGGGCATCCTTTAGGCCCATTTTGGAATTTCATGATGCCTCAACTTTTTTGGGAGAGTCATCATGATCAGAAACTTAATTTTGGCAGTATTAGGTTATTTCTCAATCGCAATCCTGTTCATGGCAAGCATGCTTGGAAAACAAATTTGCACCGAACTTTGGAATGACATGTTTCGAGTTTTGATGCAGTAATTTTCTATATTTTTCACCCACATGGGCGTCCTTGATGCCCAATGGGGTCTTGTGACGCCCTTCTTTTTCCTTATTTGGAGGCCGTTATGAGTTCTATCGTTTTAAATTCGCTTTTTTATTCACGGGATTACAGTGAGTACGATAAGCCTACGTTCTTGCGCAAACATGGCAGTGTATTCCGGGAAAGGTTCTGGAAACCCATTCACCAGCCGCATAAAAGCCGCTTTACTCGTACTCACTCCGGGGATCTCCAATGAAAATTGTGGACATTCCCCAGAGAACACCTGAGTGGCACCAATGGCGAAATGAAGGCGTCACCGCTTCTGAAGCGGACATAGTTCTGGGGATTAGTTCCTACAAAACGAGATACCGGCTTTATGCTGAGAAGAAAGGTCTGATTCTTCCTGAGAATCTCGATCACAATCCGCATGTTAGACGCGGTATTCGATTGGAACCTGTCGCCAGACGAGCGTTTGAAAATCGACATAACACGATGCTGTTACCCGTTTGTGCCGAATCTGATGAACACCCGTTCATTCGCGCTTCGTTTGACGGTATTGACGACAACGGCGTCCCCGTTGAAATCAAAGCGCCAACCGAAGCCAACTTTCGTGACGCCCAGTGTGTTGAAGATCCTGAAACATCTTCTTTCATTTCAGAAGAGGATTTTCGCGATGCTCAACAAAATCGAAAGGAATCCAAGTTATACAAGCGCTATTTCTTTCAAGTTCAGCAACAGATTTTGGTTGCAAATTCGGACAGCGCTTGGCTTTCGCTTTATCTCAATGAATGCGAGTATCTGGATATTCCGATTCTTCGTGATGACAACGTCATTAACGCGATCATTTTTGAAGCAAGAAAATTTTGGGAATGCTTGAAGACCAATACACCTCCAGAGAGAGATCCAAACCGGGATGTTTTCATACCTTATGGTGTACAGTTCGATCAGTGGAATACGTTGGCTTCCTCATACCACAATGCCGAGAGTTTGATTTTGGATTACAAGTCCAAAATTAAGGCACTTGAAGAAGAGCAAACTCAAATCGAAAACAATTTGCTGCAATTGATGGGAGATTTTGCTCATGCCGAAAGTGCTGGATTGCGTGTTAGTCGTTATCTACAGCAAGGCAACATTGATTACAGGGCAGCCCTGAAATCAATAGTTCCCGATCTTGATCCAGCTGTTTTAGAGCAGTTCAGGAAATCGCCTTCTGAGCGTTCGCGTTTCACGATCAAAGATGAAGGCAATGCTTCCGTGCCTTATTCCATGGAAGAAATCATGTCTTCCGCCCAACAAGATGATTTTTGGTTTTAGCTAGCCATTAGTCATTTTTTCATTTACCCACCGGGGAACCTCGTCCCCGTTTGGGTGCGCACGTTCCCCTTGTTTTTTTGGAGGTGCCATGTGCGCAAAATATACTTCAAAGGCAAAGATCGTACTTTCAATTGGGATTTATTTGACGATTGGGCTTGGCTATTTGGTCCGGAACCTGTCGTTGATGAAATTCCGTCGTGGTCCGAACAAGACATCATGCACATCAGCGAATGTCTTCTAGAGGATTCATTACGAAATTTATTTGATGGTCGCTGTTCAATGGAAACCGTTGTGGAAATTCACCAGTGGATGACCGACATCGACGATCCCAATCCGTTTAGTTTCGTGAATTGCTGCAAACTAACAGGCCTTGATGCCGATGAGCTTCGAGATACGATCCTGGATCGCTTGAAACGAATTCGTCGAACCAGCCATTTACACTAACCCAAACCGGGGAAACACGCTTTCCCCTATCTAAGGGCATTGTGGTGTTTCCCCTTTTTTCTTGAATTAGGAGAAACACCATGTCCGAAATGAAAAAATTCGCTGTCAGCTACACCATCGACTACCAACATCGAGTGGTTGTCGGTGTATCAGCATTGAATACCGAATCCGCCATCGAAATTTCCTCCAAAGCATTTGATGAAGGCGTGATTTGGGACGATACGCCTGATATGCCGCTTCTTTTCGATGACTACGAAGAAGTTGAAAGCGAAACTCTGCAATTTTCGGCTGAAGAAATTCAGGCTTTTCCAGAACCCGATTCTTCGGTCAAACAACTCATGGCCAATCAGTTCGCGTTCTATTGCGCCCAGGCCTTGTTGTCTGGCGAAACAACTTCCGCGCTTGAATTTGCTCAAAAGGCATTGCCTCAGTTCGTTGCTTCCCAATCGGAAGAAATGATCTGGCAAGTTAAAAGTGATAACGGCTGCGATCCTTTCGAGGTAACCGCTGTAAATCGTGAAGATGCCCTTCTTGATGCTTTGTTTGCTATCGGTTGGTCAATTTCACTCAAAACTTAGCTAACCGAAAGAGCCAGGCGAAATTTCGCTGTGTCGAGTGCGGCTATGAAAACCAAGCCGATCAGGTCGTCGCCTTGAATGTATTGGCGAGAGGCCAGGCCTTGCTTCCCGGAACACAATAACCGCAGGGCATGCGGGGTTCGCCTGTGAAGTGAACAGTGCAGTCATGCCGTCAGCAGCAGGAACCAGCTCCGTGTCATCAGACACCCTAGGAATCCTTGGCCTTTAGGCCGGGGAGGATGTCAATGGGCCTGTGATGACGAACATCATTGGTTTGAGGATGTAATGGGATCGTTTCTTGAGTGTTGCTCACGACAAAGTATCCCAGAAGGGTGAAAGATGGTAAGCGCTCTTTAAACTGCGTCTATCCCTCCTGATTGAAAGAGCAGAAGATAGTGTCCACGTATAACAAGGTGGACACCTATGATGGAGAACAAGAGTCGATTATCACGATCACTGGTGGTGGGGCATCGGAGCAATGGCCGTTGTCGTTATGATCCAGAAGCCAAACGGGAACTCGTCGAAGCCTGTCTACGACCAGGCGTTTCGGTCGCCCGGATGGCCCTGGAACACGGCATCAATGCCAATCTGCTGCGCAAGTGGATTAACCAGTACCGTGAAAATTCCAGCTCAGTGCCGCCCAGTACCCCGGCCACGCTATCGGCTTTTGCACCGGTTCTGTCAATGGCGGTGCCGAAGCCGGTAGAAGCCACCCTCAATGTGGCGTTACCCAATGGGGTTAAACTGGAGTTGCAGGGTGTTGGGCTGACCGATCTTTCCTTTTTATTGAATAATCTGGCCGCTTTGCCATGTTCCGCTTCGAATCGGGATTAAAGGTCTATTTGCACCGCGAGCCGGTCGATGGCCGCAAGGCCATCAATGGTTTGGCCCTGCTGGTCGAGCAGGCGTTAGGCTTGAATCCGTTTGAACCGGCCATCTACGTGTTCAGCAATCGTCGACGGGATCGGATCAAACTGCTGTTGTGGGATCGCACCGGCTTCTGGTTGATGATCAAGCGACTGGAAACCGATCGATTTCGCTGGCCGAAAGAAGCGGCCGTGGTGATCTTGACGGTCGAGCAACTCCACTGGCTGTTAGCCGGTATTGACTTGGCGGCGATGCGGCCGCATCCGGCGCGAACGTATACAAAAGTGGGCTGAAGCGATGGCGTAAAGCCTGTAAAATAACAGCATGACGACGACCATCACGCTGTCCACCGAAGACTATCAGACCTTGCTAGGCGAACAGCAACGGCTGGCCCATCAACTGCGGTTGATGACGGTCGAGCGTGATCTGTTGAAAGAACGCCTGGATGCCTTTTTGCATCGTCTGTTTGCCGCCAAGTCCGAGGCCAGGGCCAATCCGGCTCAGCGTGACCTATTTCTGAACGAAGCCGAAGCACTAGCACCAACAGGTGCGCCGGTGGCCGAGGAAGTCACACCCGAAGCGATCGACGTGGCTGGCCATAGCCGCAAGAAGCGCGGCCGTAAACCGCTGGATCCGCATCTGCCGCGCGAGATCGTGCGCCACGAACTACCGGAAGCCGAACGCGTGTGTACGCACGATGGTGCGCGTCTGGTGGAAATCGGCACCGAAATCAGCGAGCAGCTCGACATCGTTCCGCAACAAGTGCGAGTCATTCAACATCACCGCGTCAAATATGCCTGCCCCTGCTGCGACGAAAGCATTCGGGTCACGCCGGCACCGGCACGCATCATCTCCAAGGGCTTACTCACCGAAGCGGCATTGGCCTGGGTTGTCACCGCCAAATATCAGGATAGTCTGCCGCTGTATCGGCAAGCCACCCTGTTAGGCCGCTTCGGCGGCGATCTGTCGCGTACCACCCTGGCAGCCAGCATGGTGCGTGTCGGCCATGCGGTGCAACCCATCATCAACTTGCTGCGCGACCATCTGCTGGAGGCCGACCTGATCCTGGGCGACGAAACGGTCATCCAGGTGCTCAAGGAATCCGGGCGAGCGGCGCAAAGCAAAAGCTACCTGTGGGCGCAAATGACCGGTTCCGGGCCGCCGATCCGGCTGTTCAGCTACACGCCGGGGCGCGGGGGAACTCATGCACAACCACTCTATGAAGGCATCAAACTCGGTGCGGCGCTGATGAGCGACGGCTATGAGGTATATAACGGCATTGCCACGGCGCGCGGTGTGATTCATCTCGGCTGTTGGGCGCATGCACGCCGTTATTTTGTTGAAGCAGAGGGCGTCATTCCCAAGGCCGCACGTGGACCGGAACAACTGGCGACGCAGTTTATTGCGGCGATTGGCGAGTTGTATGCCATCGAAGCCCAGGCGAAAGAACTAAGCCACGATCTGCGCGGACAACGGCGCCAGGAACAAAGCCGGCCGGTTTTGGCCAAAATCGAAGGGCTACTGTTACAACATCTGCATGGGGTAACCCCCGGCAGTTTGCTGGGCAAGGCCTTGCATTATCTGTCGTCGCAATGGCCCAAATTGACGCGTTTCATCGAGAACGGAGCTTGGCCTATCGACAACAACCTCTGCGAGAACGCCATACGCCCGTTTGTCGTGGGTCGGCGCAACTGGCTGTTCTGCGACACGGTGGCCGGAGCTCGTGCCAGCGCCAATCTCTACTCGCTCATCGAAACTTGCAAAGCCAATGGCATCGAGCCTTACACCTATCTGGTGGAGTTGTTCCGTCAGTTGCCCTTAGCAAAAACCGTCGAAGACTTCGAAGCTTTGCTACCCTGGCGTCTCGCCAATCCAACGGCCTAACCAAACTCGCACGGCTTTGTACGGAAATTCAATAGCGTCGTTTAAAGGGCGCTTACGAAAGATGCGCTAAAACAGTCGTCTTTCGAATTCAAAAACATTGACGGTATTTGGCATAATGCCAGTACCGTCTTTCCAGAGCACTTGTGTTGAGTGTTGTGGAAAGACGGATTTTTGTAGCCCTCTAAGAGGACTCAAAAGCAAGTGCCCATTCAGCACTCAAAATAAGGAACCTGTTAAGCGCCTTCGGCGTGATTCTTACTTTAACCCACCGGGGAAACAACTTCTCCCGGTATGGGCGTATATGTTTCCCCTTTTTCTTTTCGAAAATAAGGAGAAACATCATGACTGCGATTGTAAAAAAATTCCCAATCAACACCACTTTCAACATTGCCGCCCCTGCTGCAATGATGGTTGAAGGATTTGAGGATGAAACTCATCCATCGATCCCCACCAAGAAAGATTACGTGTTTCGCAATGAGCATCTTCGTGATGTGATTGCGTTCATTTCCAACCCACTTGGCGATGCTTTGTATTTGACCGGTCCTACAGGTTCCGGCAAAACCTCGCTCATCTGCCAAGTTGCAGCACGTTTGAATTGGCCAGTTCATCAAGTGACCTGTCATGGTCGACTTGAGCTGAACGATTTGATCGGTCAATTCATGCTACTCAACGGTTCCATGTCTTTCGTCCACGGGCCTTTGGCTCAGGCTGTCCGAGACGGACATCTATTGATCTTGAACGAGATTGATTTGATGGACCCCTCTGAACTGGCAGGTTTGAACGATATTATCGAAGGTCAACCTTTGGTGATTCCTCAAAACGGCGGCGAAGTCATCAAGCCTCATCCAAAATTCCGTTTGATTGCAACCGGCAACTCAGCTGGCCAAGGCGATCAATCCGGACTTTATCAAGGCGTCATGCAACAAAACTTGGCTTTCTTAGATCGTTTTCGCCTGATGGAAGTTGGTTATCCTGAAGCGTCTATCGAGCAATCCATTCTCAAGTCTGTTTTAACGGGAATGGGTGTCCCTTTCGATTCTGTCATGGAAAATTTGACGGAAAAGATGATTCAAGTGGCCAATGAAATTCGTCGACTCTTTGTCGGCGGTACTGATGGTGCCGGCGAGCTCAGTGTAACCATGTCTACTCGGACCCTGGTTCGCTGGACAAACTTGATGATTGCCTATAAGCGTGCTCCCAATGCACTGGCTTATTCGTTGGATCGGGCTCTCACCTTGCGTGCTGAACCAGCTCAACGCGAAGCCATTCACAGGATTGCCGAAGATGTTTTCGGTGATTCCTGGGGAGATGATGCCTAATGGCTGCTTTAGATTACGACCTTTATCGTTTTACTAATCCGGATGGTTCAACAAAAGATTGGGCAGTTCGAAATAATGGCGATGGCACCTATACCTCTAAATGGGGTAAAACAGGTACTAAGCTGCAATCTAAAACTTTTGATAGGAACATGTTAGCTATGAATGATCATGTTCAGTCAAAAATTAATAAGGGATACAAAATAATTGACCGGGTATTGATTGATGACGACGGCAACATTACGCTTCCATCATCGAGCAAACCATTCGGTCAGGACCCTAATCCAACTGAAGACCCACCTTGTCTATTTTGGCGCCTCAGAGTCACACAGACTAATTTGGCTGATACTCAAGCTATTGGACAATTTCATGCAAACGTTTTGTCTATGAGCAAGACGATTACTGGAGTTTTTGGTGCATCTGCTTTTTTGGAAAATTTCTTGCGTGCGTTGATTAATGAAAAGGCGTCTTCCGCAGGTAAATTGTTCAAAGAACAGAGCGTTGCTTCATTGTTGCTATTCATGGCCATGATGAAAGTTGCTCCGAATCAAGTCAGCATTCATTTATCGCATGATGATGGTGTTGGTATCAGTAACCAGCTCAAGCTTGAATCCAAAGCCTTGTCGTTTTTCGATACGGATCTGGAAACGGTGAGACCTGTTGCTGAGGCATTAGGTCTACTTGAGAAACGACTCGATTTGTCGGCCGTTACATCTTCTCAGGACGATTTTTACTTTTAACTTTTTCTAATCCTAAAGGGGCAGTCCTACGCCCCTTGGGTCGTGTGCTGCCTCTTTTTTATTTATTTTTTGGAGGTAGTTATGTCACACAAAGCAGAAATGATTTTGGACCAAATCGATGTTGTCAAACTCGACATCAACCTTTGGACCAGTTCAAAAAAATTAAGACCCGAGGATCTCGTGTTAGCCGACGGTTCCAAACTTCCACCAGAAGATTTGGCTTACCTTGGCACCAAAAAAACCATTGATCCCGACAAACTTAAAGAATTCAACCGAATTAAGAAAGAAGCGGAGCGAATCTGTCTTCAATCGGGTACTCGTTTCCTCGGTGGCTTTGCCAATCCGCGGGATGAAATTCCTCGTATTACTCAAGAACTGGATGATTTGTCGAAGACTTTTTATGAAGCCAGAGACCAACTCCTAGCCACTTATCACGAGGACACAGAAGAATGGGTCGCTCGCCATGCTGAATTTGGTGACGCCATTCGACGTGCGATTGAGCCTGTTGAATCCGTAGCATCTAAGTTGCGGTTCGATTACGTTGTGTTTCGCGTCACCGTTCCTCAATCCGATGCGGTTTTACCTAATGCAACACCAGCTGCTGTCGATTCCCTGCAACGTCGTACCAATTCCATGAGCGATCAGTTGTTCCATGAAATTGCTCAGGAAGCCAGTCAGCTTATCGATCGATCTTTCGTCGGTAAGGATACTGTCACCGGGCGCTCTCTCAATGCTTTTCGGAGAATGCGGGACAAGCTGGACAGCCTTGGTTTTCTTGATCATCGGTGCATGCCGGTTGTCGATAAGATCGATGTTGTTTTGAATGCCTTGCCCAAACAAGGTCCTTATAACGGTGTTGCTTTCAACAGCCTTTTCACGCTTGGTTTGTTGTTGTCAGATCCTGACAAAATCAAACGTCACGGCAGTGGTTTGTTGCAAATGGAATCGATCTTGGTTTCAGATACCGTAGCTGCAGTTGAAACTGATGAGGAAGATTTCGATTCAGAAATGATCGACTCACCATCTGCTGTAACTACTGTAGATGAAGAAGCGACTGTTGCCGATACGTCTGCTGTCGATGCCGAAGACGATCATCTTCCTGGTTTTGACGACTTCCTTTCAAACTACAATCCAGTGCAGGATGTATTTGATGTTGCCCCCTCTGTTGATGCAGGTATCAGCCTCGATAATGTTGCTCAAGATGTTTTGAATCTGATTCCAGAATCAAACAGCTTCATGGCTTCTGTCAAAGAAACCGTACAAGTTGCCGCTGAAATTGCTTCAACGTCAATTCCTGTTCAATCTAAGGACGAAACTGAAACTCCAGTTGCTGAAGAAGTAGTTGAGGATTTCTGGTTCTAATTTTTCTACCCGGCGGGTGCAATTTCATCCCGCATGGGGTGTTTTGCCTCCGCCTCCATTTCTTTTTTGGAGGCTTTATGGCTACTAATAAAAATATTATCTCACTTAGTCCGGAAAAAGCTGTTTCCTATTGTGAGATCGTTCTTTCTGAGCTTGCGTTAAAAGCAAGCGATGAAAACACAATCATTTCGTCAACCTATATTCACTTCGGATTCTCTGGTGTTTCGATGCCAGTTATTCGATTTCGTGAGTTGGTTGATTTGGAAATTTTTCCTCCGCTGAGGCCGATTATCATAATTGATAGCCCATTTTCTTTCGAACAACTTGAGTTCATTGAAGGGCTATTTAAGAACAATCGTGATGCTAGTATGTTTCGCTTTGCCAAACTTCTTCATCATTACAGGCGGAAAATATCGAGATGTCTCAACTCAAAACGTCTTGATTCTGCCCAACAGAGATGGCTTAACGATCCTGAAAACGTAGACCGTGATGTTAAATTTAGTCCTCGCTGTATTGCCGAGGATCGTTTGCATAAATGGTCTCGAAAAGCTTCACATAAGTCGTTACCTGGTCTCTCTGACCAGTCTTATTCGGATTACCTGGAGAATGTTTTTTCTCGTCTAGCTTAATCCAATAACATTTAATCTTTATTTTTAACCCTTGAGGTAAACCATTGCCTCTTGGGCCCATGGTTTGCCTCTTTTTCGGAGAAAAACTATGAAAAAAGAATTATTCGAATCAAAATTGTCCAACGGCAATGCCATCAAATACGCCAGACTGCCTTCAGGCACCTGTTACCATCAGGAAACATCTGATCAAGTTATTCGTATTCTCGAATCTTGTATGAAATCCGGCGAAATCGTCCGTGTTTTCTATGGCGATACGAAAACGGGTCAATCCTGGCATGATGAGTTTGATATAGTCGGTCGAATTGGACGTTCAACTGGAATTATTAAAATTCCGTTGTTAGTGCCAAAAGGTGATTGTGGTGGTCCTGGTTTACTGGATCATTGCATTATCCGTATAGACTCACGCGAAGAAACGCTTTACCAGCACAAGAAATTTCGTGTTGGTGATATGACTCTGAGCAAAGGCGAGACCAAAGGTTATCCATGGGAGGTTTTCATCGATAACATTTTACACGCTCGATTTAAGAAAAATGTCGAAGCAATTAGATTTATGGACTTTATTCAAGGCAACCTGTTTGCTATCTGAGGTAGTTTATGAATCGGAACCAGATTGTGAAGCTCATTCGCAGTTGCCTTTCATCTTCCGGTTGGAATGATTTTGATCATCCTTCCGCGGCATTGTCATACAAGTTTTATGACACTGCTGTTGGGAAAAAAGAGGCGCAAGCCTATTTCTCTGGTGATCAATATAACTGGAGGTTGTCCGGTCTTTATGAAAGTCATGGACGCAATATTCTGGAAACGGAATCCGTCCTTATTCCTAAAGATTGTAGTTCTACAAGGCTACTCAATTTAACCGATCTGTTCATTCAAAGAGTCGAAATGGCTATAGCTAACAGCTACGCCGTTCGATTGCTTTAACTTTACTGACTTATTTTTTCAACCCTTGAGGTAAACCATTTGCCTCATGGGCTCATGGTTTGCCTCCTTTTTGGAGATATAAACCATGAAAAATCAAACCTTGAATAATGCCTTTCCCATAGTTGCAGCTGCATTGGGCAACAAGTTTGGCGTCAAAGTTTCGGTAGGTGGAGACGATGCCTATACAACCGGCGATCGCATTCACCTTCCGGCCCTAGATACTGATGATTCCAATATCAAAGATGTCGCTTGGGGCTATTTGGCACATGAAGCGGCGCACGTTCGTTTCACCGATTTTGGTGAATTTCGCAACGCCGCGACAAATCCTTTACGGAAAAGCATTGTCAATATCCTGGAAGATGTCCGCATTGAGAAGTCCATGCAGGAACCCTATCCAGGTACAAAAGGGACGACGGAAAAAGTCGTTGAATATTTGGTCCAAACCGGTAGTTTTGGTTTTGTCACAAAAGATCAAGATCCCCATCCGGCCAAAGTTCTATCGCAATTTCTGTTATTCCGTTTGAGATACGATGTTCTTGGCCAAAAAGCCTTGTCGTCGCTTGCAGATTCTGCCGAATCCCTACTGGAAGATACTTTTCCTGTGGGTGCTGTTACCCGCTTATTTGGTCTTTTATCTGATGTGCCTCATTTGAGTGAAACCCGTCATTGCGTTCGGCTTGCCGATCAAATATTGCGGATGATCCAAGAGGAACAGGAAAAAGCAAAAGAGCAAGCTAGGCAACAACAATCGTCAAACGGTAGCGCTGGTGGACAATCGGATTCGTCTGATGATGCCGACGCAGATGATCAAAGTGATGATTCGTCGTCTGGTGCAGATGATTCCCAATCGAATCAATCGACTCAACCTGATAATGCCAAATCACAAGCCAATCCGTCTGATACTGATGACTATCATGCTGATCAACAGTCTGGACAGGGTGCAACGTCATCCCATGTCGGTGGTAATGATCAATCTCAGGATGCCGACCAATTGGCGCAAATCTTGTCTTCGGTACTCTCTGCCGGCCAAGATGATCTACCTGATGATCTGTTTGAAGCAGCTCAAGCGCTGTTGGGTAACCAACCAAGAAATAGTTACGATTCAGAAATCCACTTGCCCCTGGCAATGGAACCGAATCGTAATCCTTCGATTGGTAACGCAATATTGAATCGAGCGCTTTCGGAATCCGGCAAAATCCGGGCTTCCTTACAAGGACTGATTCAATCCAGCCGTTATGAACGTCCTGTTAACAAGCGATCTGGTAATCGTATTGATGGCCGTAAATTGGTTCGCTTGTCTCAAGGTGATTCTCGCGTTTTCGAGCGTAGAGCTCACAAGCAGGCGCCAAATACGGCTTTACACTTGTTGGTCGATGCATCGGGCTCGATGAATAACCGCATCAACCAGACTTCTCCGATTACCCTGGCTCATGTTGCCATGGATTCGGCGGTTGCTTTGGCTTTGGCGCTGGAAGGTATTTCGGGTGTCAATCCAGCGGTCACACGCTTCCCTCATGGAAATACTGATAACGTCAATCCATTGTTAAAACACGGCCAAAAGGTTCGCCCTAATGCGTCGGCGTTTTCTGCAATTACCAATGGAGGAACGCCGCTTCATACCGCACTTTGGTATGCTGCTGCGAGCGTTATAGCAACCAAGGAAGAACGCAAGGTCATCATGGTTCTCACTGACGGTGAACCAGATGATTACGATGCTGCCGAATCAGTCATTCGCCGCTGCAAAGCGACCAACATTGAATTGGTTGGTGTTGGGATTGGTATCGATACCAGTCATTTGTTTGACTACTCGATCTGCATCAACAATGTCTCCGATCTGCGTTCTGAACTTTTTAGAATCAGTAAGGAATTGTTGTTGGCTGCTTAATTAACCCTTTGGCGATGCTCCGGAATCGCCATTTTTCACCCAGTCAGGGAGCCTTTCCCGCTGGGGATGCTCCTTGTCTTTTTTCTTTTGGAGATTACACAATGAGCAAAAGTAATAATCTGACCCAACAATTGGTTTCTGTGTTGCAAGAAATGGTTAATGACTATGGCTTTAATCGTTGCGACGACAAACGTTTAGAAACTATCGGCATGGCTAAAAAGCTACTTGATAATACACGACAATCGATGCCCGATTCTTCAGTTATTGAGCCTACTCTTACCGCCACTATTGCTGATTTAAAAGCGGAATTGGATCAAGTCAAAAATCGTAATAATCAACTGGAGACATATCTTGAGGAATCCAGTCAAACCATGTCTTCAATGCGCGAGCAAATCGAGCAAATGAGACCTATGTTTGATGACGAAGATGACGCGATCCAATCTGTTTGCGATTCTCACGATGAACTACTCTCAACAATCGCTGTTTTGGGAGGTGTCGCGTGATTTCGTCTTTTCGTGAAGCACTGGAACAAGTTCGAGCGGCTTTACCTGATTCATCTTTTGCTAAGCAAGAAGGGATTGATCCTGATTTGATTCATCGCATCAATGCGGCTTTAGGTTCTACCGATTTCAATTATGCTCAACTGAAACAGTTGTTGGTTGAATCTAGGACAGCACTGCCGACTGCTTGGCAAAATCATGGCGGTTGTTCTGATGATTTGCTCAATCTTATTGATTGTGTCATTGCTCAGTAACCTCTAACCCGACCAGGGACCATTCTCCGTTTCGGATTTTTGTCTCTGTTAGTATCCAGACGAAAGACGCGCTAATTCAGGCGTCTTTCAAAATTTACCAATTCGACGGTATAGCGGCATAATGCCCTTTGCCGTCTTTCCAGAGCGTTCTCTCGAAGAACGCTCTGGAAAGACGGATTTTTGCAGCCCTCTAAGAGGACTCAAAAGCAAGTGCCCATTCAGCACTCAAAATAAAGAACCTGTAAAGCGCCTTTGGCGTGATTTTTAACCCACTTGGGAAATCTCTATTCCCCGGTAGGGCCATGATGATTTCTCGCAATTTTTCAGGAGGTTGTCATGTGCCAATTCTATTTCGAAATTTCGCTCACCAATAGCGGTGACAAAATTGATTTAGGCCTTGTTCTCGACAAGAACGAGTCCAACTCCTTGGCCAAGGTATTTTCCATTTCGGATGACTCTACGACGTACATCAATACCAATGACCATAACATTTGCCGCATCCTTATAACTTCATTGAAGGAATACGCGCAAACACGTCGATTTTTCAAAGTTGAAGACTTCCTTCGGGATTGTCTTTTCAGTTTGAAGAACTGCAAAACATCAGGATTAAGCTATTCGCTCAAACTGATCTAAATCATCCTTTTTTTAACCCAACTGGGAACAAAATATTTCCCACTGGGATTGTTTTGTTTCTAGTGATTTTTCTATTTGGAGACAAAACATGAAACAAGTTGCTATGAAAGTTAATCAATCCAACTTGGTCAAAAGCTTGAAATTCAGCTTTACCAACAAGACCACGGTTTTGGGAGAGCTGATGCAAAACGCTCGTCGTGCCGGCGCAACTTCGGTTAATTTCGAATTTGCACCCGAAACCAAGATTCTTCGCGTGACAGACAACGGTTGTGGAATCGATTCTATCGAGACCTTGTTGACTGTTGCTGAATCCGGTTGGGATGCCGATGTCGTCGCGCAAGAACATCCATTTGGTATTGGATTCTTATCTGCTTTATTTGCTTGTCACCACATGACCGTTGTGAGCAAAAGCGGACGAATTTCGGTAAATACCGATGATGTTCTGTCATTTAAGCCAGTCAATATTACGCCTGTCCCAGAATGGGACAACATAACAAGCATTACCATGGTTGGCGTTGACCTTGAATTGGGCCGTATCGAACATGAACTAAAACGTCTTGTTTCGGCATTTCCAATTCCAGTTCTGTTCAATGGCACCGAACTTGATCGTCCTCATGCGATAGATTCAGGTCTTGAATTTGTGAATACTAAGGTTGGCTTGGTTTCTCTTGCCGGCTTTGATAAGCCGACTTTGAACAACTATGCCTATGTGATGTATTTACAGGGCTTACCTATCTATAAATCCTGTATCTATGCCTCATACGGCTCAGCGGGTTACCACGTTATTCATCTCGACTCATCAAAGTTTTTCGGCCGGTTACCTGACCGCAACGAATTGGTTGATAAAGATGACGTGGTAAATTTGGTAAAGGCTGCTTTAAAAGGCGAAATCGAGAAACGCTTGCTCGACATGAAGTCCAGTATGTCTTCCGAGGCATTTGTGGCTTATTACGACATGATCAGTGACTGGAGTTTATTGCCTATTCTCAACGATGTGCCAGTAATTCCCGTTCAAGCGTTAACCGAATATTCAAGCTATCCAAATTGCTCTGAAGAGAGCTTTGGAAAATTTGAAACTCGACCTGTAAAACCTGTTCATCAAGATGAGGTAATGACTGGTCAAATCCAGCTAGCTACTTTCGATGAATATATTCAAGATGAAGGATCTGCTCTTTCGATGTATGTATTTAGAAATGGATTCTACGTCTATCCTGCAGGTTCTAAAAATCTGGATGAAGGCCATTGGCTGCACAATCATCTCCGCGATCTCAACAAAGAACCCGTTCGTATTGAACTGATCAATAAAACCCATGAAGCCTATTTTGATGGCCAGTGGATTTCTCTTGATGCTGTTTTTTGTCAGTCCTATCGGATTTGGGTTAGCGACGATTCTGTCGAAATTGGCGATGACTCTATGTTTGATGGATCCAAAGCCATTGTTCCCGAAAAGGATACCTCTGGCTCGGTTGTTACGCAGGCATCATCGTTCAGGGATGAATACGACTTTCAACAGTCGGCTTACGATCAAGATGAATATGATTTTTCGCAATTCGTTATCGCAAATATCTCATCAGATCCAACTCATGCCTTGAAACAGTTGTTACCTAGTTTTGGCGCCTGTCCTTCAGTATTTGGCAAATCATTCGTCATTACGCTTGATGAAAATGGCCGTGTTGCTTCGGTAACTTCAGCCTGATTCATTTTTCTAACCCGGCCGGGAACTCATTCCCGTTCGCGGATTGTGTTTCCTGGCTTCATTCTAAGAGGAAACACACCATGTCTATTGGACAACCTTATCAAAACTCTAACGGCGATATCCTATGTGATGCTAAAGGCATTTTGGGTGATTATGTCATCCGCAAAACGGTTGACCACACCTGGATTGCCATTCGATTGTTCGGCGAAGTCGGAAGCATTGCTGCAAAAGCATTAACACCGGAAGCCGCTTTTGAACAAGCTGAAAATCATTATTCAGCCAAGAACCAAAAGCGCCTGAAAATGATGCTTGAGATTGAAGGTGTCGAGATCTTTGGTTTGGAATTGGCTATGAATGAAGCTCTCAAGCAGGTTTCCGAGGGGTATACATCTGGTTTTGATCGTAATGACACCGGTAGGTATCAGTTCTCGATCACCACTATCAATTAAGTGGCGCCGGTATGCGTGAAGTCGATGAAGTCACTTCAGATGATTTGGATGCAGCTGCCGAATATTTCGGCCAATTAACTTCCGGATTATTGCCACAGCAAGGAGGCTTGCAGAATTGCTCAAGAGCAATTTGGAGTATCGATTCAAGGCACGAATCATTTAGACCGTATTTTGATGACGTATGCCGCTACTTTAGCCTCGCTCGAAAACTGTGTATCTGGTTGCCTGAAAAAAGCAGGCTACCAACCTTTAGCCTGTTAAGTTAGGTATTTTTTTAACCCATCTGGGAGAAACCGATCTCCCTTATGGCGTATGGTTTCTCTCGGGTGGTTTTCTTTTCCATCCCGCCTGCCGGGACTTCCTCGATTCTCTCCCTGGCTGGTGGGTATCTAGGAAGTCTCGGCGGTCGGGACATCACTAGGAGAAAACCATGTTTGCTGTAAAAGTTAAAGTTGGAACCAATGTACGTCTTGTATGTGAAGACGCGCTCCGTGATGTCACCAAAAACTCTTTGGGTCAAGTTGTCGATCTCAAAAAGGTTGGTCGTTATCGGAGCGATTTATACGTCACCATTCGTTGGGACAATGGATGCGAATCTTTTTTGAATGCGCTGTTTTTCGTCAAGACTGTTGCCATTGTTGATGAGGTATTTGTATGAACGCTTCTGCCATTGAGTCGAACGTTGTAAGAGATGCGGCTCGCGGCTCCTGGTTGTCCGTCTTGGATGATTTGGCGCCGGAAATCAATAAGGCAATCGAGAAACCAGGACACAGGCATATTGCTTGCCCTGTCCATGGTGGAAAAGATGGATTCCGTCTGTTCCGTGATGCCAATTTATCAGGTGGTGGCTGCTGCAATACTTGTGGACCAAAACCCGATGGATTTTCGTTGCTGATGTGGTTGCGTGGCTGGACCTTTCCTGAAGCGCTTTCTGCGGTTGCAGAGGTGCTTGGTGTGTCTAAAGGTTTCCAGGCTTCAAAGCGAATCGTTCAGAAAAAAACTCACATTGAACAATCGAAATCGTCAGTCAATGACGACAAGATCAAGTCGCTGCTGAGAACTGTTTGGCAAGAGTCAAAATCGATCCGTCATCCCGATGCCGACCCTGTAAGGCTTTACTTACAATCGCGCGGTTTGGATGGTTGGCTTCAAAATTGGTCAAGCCTTCGCTTCCATCCGAAGATGCAGTATCGAAACGAGGATAATCAGGTGATTGGTTATTTTCCTGCCATGCTGGCTTTGGTTGAAAATGGTAATCAGCCTATTACGATCCATCGCACGTTTTTGACGGATGATGGTCGCAAAGCACCGGTTGATTCTCCCAAGAAGTTGATGCCGGTACCTGCGGATCGATTGATTGTGGGATCAGGTATTCGTCTTGGAAATACTGGTCGTGTTCTGTCTGTTACCGAAGGCATCGAAACAGCCTTGGCTGTTATCGAGGCTACCGGAATGGTGACATGGCCATTGATCAGTGCCACGTTGATGAGTCACTTTGTCATTCCGCAAGGAGTGGAAAAGCTCATCATTTGGTCTGATCTGGATCGATCGCTTGCAGGAAGTTTCGCGGCTCAAAAACTTGCAGAACGTGCTCAAACGCAAGGTATTCAAGTTGAAATCCGTGAGCCGTCAGGACCTTTGCTTGCCGATGCCAAAAGCATCGATTGGCTTGATGTCCTCAATCAATGTGGGCCGAATGCATTTGTCTTTCGGTCTGTAGATTAATCAGGAGGTTGCTATGTGTCAGTATGTTTTCGACGCCAGTCGAATTGATACATCTCCGGGCAATCCTCTGTCTCCTTTTTCACCTCCCCATGGATGGGATGGTGAAAAGGAGCGTTATCGTGACTGGCTCCTCCGCGAATTTCGTGTCAATCCGAACTTTCGGCAAAGACTTGGAATTGCTGTGCGTGCCAGTAGCATGAATAAAGAGCTCCATGTTTTCGGCTGCTTCAGAACGGAGCTGCTTGAGATCATAGAAACTTTCGGAAAAAAGGGGCGTTAATTGCAATGTTGACGCCAATTCCAATCAAAAACCGAACCCTACTTTTTCAATTCAGCGTTCGGTTTTTTTCTGCCAACTAAGCAATCTCGCCTTTCCGCCGACGATTACCGTTAGCTGTTCTAATCTGATCATTTTGGGTTCGCAGTGTCTCGCAGACGCTTTCACCCAGTCATCTTTTGTGACCCGGGTGACCATTCAAGCCCCCATCCTCGTAACTACTTCACAAGCTCAAACATTCGCAATCAGCAAAACCACTACCTCTCTGGAAGCAAATTAAAAGACACACCTATTTCATGGCCTTTTGAAGTTATCAAGCAGCTTTAATTTTGTGTTAATGATCAGAAATTCTGGACGGATCATCCTAATGCGCATCTTTACTTTTTTAACGTTATTTTCATTTTTCATGACCGCATGGGGGGCACAGCCAGCTCCGTCTCAGGTAACAGGCGTAACGGCAACTCAAGGAACATTATTACAACGCGTAACGATTTCATGGTCATCAGCGCCACGGGCTAGTGCGTATGATGTCTATCGATCCGCGACAGCCGGCACCAAAGGTTTCGTCCTCGCTTCAAATTTAACGGTTCTCACTTTTGACGATCCTACTACAAATGCTACCCATTACTTCTACACAGTTGTAGCCAAGAATGCATCTGGTAATTCACCAGATTCTGTTCAGGTTGAAGGATGGGGAAATATAGTACCTCCCGTGGACACATTGGCAGCCACTCAAGGGACAGTTATTAATGCTGTTCATTTGACATGGAACCCAATCGCAAATGCAATAAGCTATAACATTTACCGAGCAACCAGCTCTGGTGGAATATTAAGTGGTCTTGGCACATCTACAACACCTTCTTATAACGATGCATCGTCCGGATTTGGGACCGCTTATTATTACAAAGCGACGGCAATTGTCGGTGGAGTTGAAGGGCCGCTGAGTAATGAGGCTATAGGTTGGGGTCAGCAACCCGCGCCAGCGCAAGTGTCTGGAGTTACTGCCTCTCAAGGTATCTACTATGAGAAGGTAAGCGTTTCATGGCCCGCTTCTAGCGGAGCATTTGCTTACGACCTGTATCGTTCGACAATCTCTGGCGTAAAAGGCACTGCAATTGCAACTGATTTGCCAGGACTAAATTACGATGACACATCGGCAACAGGCGGCACCAACTATTTCTATACAGTTGTTGCAAAGAATGCAACGGGGAATTCACCAGATTCCACCCAAGCCGAAGGATGGATGAAAGTTCCAGGGGTTATCAGCACACTCTTGGCGACTAAAGGTACGGTAATCAATGCTGTTGATCTGACCTGGTTACCGGTTACTGATGCTACATTCTACAAAATTTACCGCGCCCCCAGTTCAGGCGGTACATTATCTCTTTTAGGCAGTTCGACAACGCCAACTTTCACTGACGCTACTTCAGGTTTTAGCACCGCTTACTATTACAAAGTGACCGCCGTCGTTGGGATGATTGAAGGATCACAAAGTAACGAAGCAGCTGGATGGGGAAAGCAACCAGTTCCTGATCAAGTTACTAGTGTTTCCGCTTCTCAAGGACTCTATTATGACAAGGTGCGTATTGTTTGGCCGGTTGCTGCTAATGCTAGTTCTTACGACATTTTTCGTTCAACAAGTACAGGTGTCAAAGGTTCATTGATCGCATCCACCCAGTTGACTCTCAGTTATGACGATACTGGGGCGACTGGTGGCAGTCACTTCTTTTATACAGTGGTGGCAAAAAATGCCGCTGGTAATGCAGCAGATTCCAGTCAATCAGAGGGCTGGGGCAAAATACCAGCTACGATAGATGGGCTATCGGCGACTCAAGGTACGATCATTGATGCTGTTACGTTGTCATGGACAGCAGTTCCGGATGTAACGGGTTATAACATTTACCGCTCCAGTGTTTCAGGTGGTTCCTTTACTTTAATAGGCAATTCTTCCGTCCCCGGTTTTACAGACTCAACTACTGGTTTCGGGAGTGCTTTGTACTACAAAATCAGTACGATGGTAGGCGCTGAGGAAGGACCGATAAGTGCCGAAGTTTCAGGATGGGGAAAGCAGCCAATTCCTGATCAAGTAACAGGCGTTTCAGCTTCCCAGGGAGCATATTACGACAAAATCTTAGTCTCCTGGTCTTCGTCTGCCAATGCTGTCACTTATGATCTCTACCGGTCATCAAATTCAGGGGTCAGAGGGACAATCATTGCTTCTGATTTAGCCCTTCCTAACTACGATGATACAACTGCAACTGGCGGTGGTCATTACTTCTATACGATAGTTGCCAAGAACGGCACCGGCAGCGCTTCTGATTCCGCCCAAGCCGAAGGTTGGGGCAAGTTGCCGGCGGCAGTCAATACGCTTTCCGCTACACAAGGAACATTGAATGCCAAGGTTAAATTAACTTGGGTCAGCCTTCCTGACGCAACCGGGTATGAGATTTATCGAGCAACCATTTCCGGAGGCGCCGGCACGCTAATAGGAACTGTCGGTACGACTACTTCCTACGATGATAATAATGCGCTCCCTGGCAGTGCCTATTACTACACCATCAAGGCAAAAGTGAGTGCGCTTGTTGGGCCGGTAGGAAATGAAACTGCTGGATGGTCAAAACAACCAGCACCGGTTACAACATTAACAGCAAGTCTTGGGACCGTCACTGGTGCAATATCATTAAATTGGACAGCAGATCCAGAAGCTTCGAGCTACGAAGTTTGGAGAAGTGTCGCAAGCGGTGGTTCTGCAACTCTAATAGGAAATCCAACATCCTCAGATTTTGTTGACTCAACAACCCAGGGTGTTGCTTATTACTACTACACCGTTAAAACAAGGGTGGGAGGATCTGTTGGACCGGTAGGGAATGAAGCAAAAGGATTCGCCAATGCCGCTACGACATCGGCATCAGTCACTCTATCCACAACATCCTATGTTCCCAGCGCGGAAACATCGCCCATCGTCGTTGACCCTAATATTGATGCTGGACAAGGCGAAAATCTTTCGTTCGCGATTACTGAACAAACCACTTCCGGAATGGTAAGTATTAATAATGGGAAGTTTAAATATACGCCTCCTGCCGATGGCTCATTTTCAGGTCCATTGTCGTTTAAGTTCGTTGTTACTGATCGTGGCGGTCAAACATTTACTGGAAATGGTTCTGTAAATGTTTCGTGTACAGCACCTTCTATTTCAGCACTTTCACCAACGACACCTGTTCTGATTGCAACGGAATTTTCCTCTTCAATAACCTACTCAATACCGGCATGTTCGAAAACAAAGCAGATTGATATCAATATCCTTGATAACAATAATGTTTCCGTGTCGTCAGCAGTTTTACAAAATATAACCAGCGGCATAGGTAATGTTGCCTTATTCAATACCAAGGGCTTATCTAAGTCAGGTACTTTTTCCGTTAAAGCTCATATATCAACCGATATCGGTGAAGATGTAAAATCTGCTCAACTGGTTGTGAAACCCGTTAATTTGCCGATCATGGGTATCTTGCCGTCAACCTCGGTAATTGATGGCCAAGATACTATTGACGTTACCTTGCAGAACCCATCAGTTGTTAATTGTCAATTTACAAGTGATAAGGCAACTGCTCTGGTGGATGCTTCTAAGTGCTTGGTTGAATTATCTACGCCACCTGCTGGATTAACGCTGGATAATTCAGGCGCTTTACCTTCGCTTCACGGCATTATTCAAAATTCAGGTCAATATACTATTGATGCCACGGTTAGTAAGTTCAACGGCCAATATTTATTTGTCGTCGGAAAGGTGTCAAAAACTATAACCGCTTCTTGTCCACAGCCAACAATTAATTCGTTTTCAACGACATCGAACTTACTGCCATATATTAAACCTACCTATAAATTTAATTATGACGCGCTGGCTTGTAATGGTGCTTTATCAGCTAATTTTGTTATTACAGCCAATAAGGATGGAAGTACCGTTGAATCGCGCCCAATCACTCTCACAGATTTTGGTAGTGATCTCGAATATTCATTGATTGGTCAAGGATTGTCAGAAGGGGGTTATACCGCCAACTTATCAATTCAAGGCGCAGAAGGAACAGCATCGAAGACATTTGCTTTCAATGTCAAACAGACACCATTGCCTTCTATTTCAATTTCACCTTCTCTTATTGACCAAGGAGAGACAAAAATTTCAATTGGGGTTGTTCCTTCTCAGGACAAGAGTTGCCCGCTTACCTCGACACAAAGCGATGCGGAAAACGATCCGAGAAAATGTTTTGTTTACTTCAACTACTCGGTCCCAGGACTTCAGACGGTTATCGATGGCAATGGACTGCCTTCAATAACTGGATACACTTCGCAATCTGGAAATTTTGGTATTGACCTAAATGTGTCACGTTGGGTTGATGGTCAACGATACGATTCAAAGCCTGTAACAAAAACGCTTGTAGTTAGAGGTTATAGCATTCCAGTCTTTGCATTTTCTGGCGCCACAGAAATGTTTACTGGTGTTTCCAAGTCTGATTTAGAGCTTAAACAGACTTACGGTACCAATTGTTATTTGTTTTTGAACTATGACGATGCATTGAAAAATGCTATTGCTGGCAAGAAATCATGTTTAGCAACATTCTCGCTTCCTCCTGAATTAAAGCCAACCGTTAATTTAAACTCCATTCAACTGAATGGGGCTTTTGCGACAGTTGGCGATAAATCAATTTCTTATTCAGTAAACAGAATATATGCGGATGGAATGTCCCTTCAATTAGGAAGTGGTTCTTATACCGTTCAGGTTACAGAACCACCCGCTCCTGGAATGGCATTTTCCGGAGGCGCCAAAATTGCTGAGGACAAATATTTCCTTCAGTCCGGTTCTGCCTTCACACGACTAACCGTATCCACAAACCCAATCCTTTCAGCCAAGGTAAAAATTACTTCCGACGATGGCGTTCAACCCATCACAAGAAATAACGTAACTAATGGCAGCTCTTTTTGGCTAGCAACAGAAAATCTACCTTTGCTTCAGGAACGCGATGTCAAGGTTCGTGTGGCATGGATGGATTACCCATCTATCTTCAGTGAAAAATTGTTAAAAGTTGTTGGCGGACCACAAGGAACGCCAAAACTTATCGTCGAAGTTCCGCAGACGGCCAATAGCACTGATGAGTTAGTAGCTAAGGTAAAAATCGGGCAATACACCGCTGCCGGATTTATTTATGACAAAACAATGTTGGGTGATTGGAAAGGGCAATTGTTCGTTGAAACGAATAATTCAGCTAGATCACCTGTATCCGATGTCGTCGATTTAGTGAATGGCGAGGCCGAGTTCAAAATAAATCCAGCTAATAAGCTGTTTATGAAAATATCGGCGTCAGCCGATATTGTCTCGTCAATCGATGGATTGCGTTACCCAATTCAGTCATCAACCAAATATGTTGGCATAGTCAATACTGCGCCTTTGGTCGGAACCATTATCGCGAAACAACTCGAAGCGCCCGCTCCGAAGGTGTTTACGCTCGACCTTGATATGACCGTCGATAACAAGGTCGCATTAAAAGAAACCCACTGGGAAGAAAGTCTCGATAACGGGGCAACATGGCAGGAAATTGAAGCGTTGAGCCCTGTTAGAGTCAGTATCGGAATGCGAACACCCGGCCGCAAATTGATTCGGGTAAAAATGGTCAGTGAAACTGGCATCGAAAGTTATACCACGCCTGTAGAGGTGTGGGCATACTCAAAGCTCGACGTAAACATTATTGGCCCAAGTCATGTTGCACCTGGTTACCCAGTAACCATCAGCGCAGAGCTCTATCGCGATGGAAAAGCAACAGCTGACGCAGCTTATGACTGGATGGTTGAGTATCACGATCGAACCGAGACAGCTTCGGGTGCAACCGTAACCATTAATGACAGCACAGAAAATAAAATCTTCATTTCTTTAAGGGCCAGGCCGTCTGATACCAGCGCGAATGATAAATACGCATGGACTATAGATCGCCATGTCATAACCACCAAGATTCCTTCATATCCTTCTGTTTCGGCCGCGGGTTCTCGTGATGTCGAAGTTGGAAAAACCTATCACTATGTTGGTACAACGCGTCCCTCCTGGGGCACTGTGCCCAGTGTTCACACGATTGGGTCTGAATGGGAGTTGCCTGATGGTCGCATAGTTGCCGGAAGTGAAATTGATTGGTCTCCTTCACAATCAGATTTGGTCGATCCTAAGCCTTTGAAATTTAGAGCCTGGGTTAATGAGTTCAAGGAATCCACTACCAAGGAAACTACCGTTTCCTATGTGCCTTGGAAATATGTTTGGCCTAATTTCTCGATTGCGCTCAAGCAATTAACTGTTCAAGCCCCCGCGGATTTGTTCTTCATCGTAAGTCACGATCGTCCTGATATGAATAGGCGATTTGAAGATCTGAAATATGAATGGACTTTCCCTGCCAATGTAAATGCCCGTCAAAACGAAGCATTCCCAAACCGTGCCGCTGGACAGGCAGTATACGCGGGCGAATATGGCATCACGGTCAAAATTAGCGATTCCCGAGGAAACCAAACCCTTTTGACCCAACATGTCGTTGCAGATGCGGCCATTCCTTATGCACCGACGATTAAGGTTGGAAAATCCAATTACTTTGATCGTGTTCCAATGACTGTGACCGTTCGCCCGACCATTTACGGCGGACATCCGCTTGATTCAGTAGTTGGTCAAATATGGAAAGTCGATGGCTTGCAGATTGATGATTACACCAACCGAAGCTTTATGGTTTCCACCATTACCGAGCCAGGCGATCACATCATCAGTTACACGCTGAATAGCAAGATGGGTGAGACCGCTACTGTGAGCCAGTCGCTACATTTAGTCGCCAACCAAAAGCCAACCTGCCTATTAACCTCCATTCCGAATGCCTATGTGGTTTATGCAGAGGCCAAGTGCACGGATGCGGATGGAAAGGTGGTCGGCTATGCCTGGCAGGTCAATGACCAACCAATCGGTGCGACATCCTACCGAATTAGCTTTGGCAAAACCGGTACGCCTCAATCAGCCAAGGCAACTATCACCGCCATTGATGATGCTAAAGACTCATCAGACCCTGTATCCATCACTATCAACTACTAATTTCTCACCAAAGGTTTATCGGTCATGTCATCAATCAGAAAAGTCCTTTCTGCTTTACTGCTGCTGTTTGCAACACTGTATGCGGGAAATGCAAAGGCCCTTATTAACTCCACTGCGACTGATGGAACCCAAATTAACAAGGTTATTCATTCGTTTGTTTCAGGAGGTAGTTGTAGCTATGTGAGTTACAACCATTATGAGTTGCATTATAGGAAGCTCCCTTCAGCCTCTACGTGGACGCTTTATTTCTCTAGATATGTTCCCGGTGGATATTACTACCTGTATGCGGAAGATACCGGTGGAACCCCTGGTCAAAGTTACGACTACTACATGGAAGTTGCAAGTCCATCACTCTATTTATGGTGCAATGGCTATACAGACCGTGGTTGGGCCAACAATCCCCCAACTGCATTAAGTGCCTCAATGCCGGGTTCTACTATTGGCGGTGGCACAGTATGTACTACGATAAGTGTCTCTGATCCAAACCAGTACCAACCAAACACTACTGTACCTGAAGTTCTTACTTACTTTTTGGTTTCTCAACCGGCCGTGGGTAGTGCTTACGTATCCGGCAATCAGGTTTGTTACACGCCTCCCGCTTCGGGACCAACACAAAATTACAGTTTTACGATTCGCGTTACAGACAAGGCAGGCAGTGTTCTGGATGGTACGGCTTCGGGTACGGTAACTAACCCCGTCCCACCTCCATCTCAAATATCGAATTTGAGTGCAACGGATGGAACGGTAACAAATGCGGTTAATCTTACTTGGTCTGCATCAACGTCGACCGATAGCTACGATATTTATCGCTCGACTGCATCAGGGACACTGGGTTCTCTGATTGCCAATACAACAACACCGGGTTATTCGGATACACAGTATGTTGCCACCGTTTATTACTACAAGGTAATTCCAAAAAATATAAACGGTCCTGGGCCTAATAGTAATCAAGACCCTGGGCATGCGAATCTTGCGCCTACGTCTTCATCAGCAACGATCAATGCTGCTGTTGGTGGCAGTCAGCAATGTGTAACTCCTTCGGTTACAGATGCCAATATGTCACAGGGGGATACGTTTACATTCACGATTCTTAGTCAGCCAACAATTGGTACTGCCGCTAGCGTTTCAAATAAGGTGTGTTACACCCCTGTGGCAACTGGAACGGGTGGCAGTTATTCCTTTATGTATCGAGTTACAGACATGGCTGGCGCAACTTTTACTGGTTCGGCAACTGTTAATGTGCTTGGTCAACCCCAAAACGTAACAGCGACACAGGGTACTTTGTATGGAAAATCAACGGTTAGCTGGTCAGCCGTTGCGTCTGCTACCAGCTATGACATTTACCGGTTTACATCGGCAGGAACTAGGGGCAGTATCATTAGCGCCGGCTTTATTGGAACAGCATATGATGACACGACAGTATCTGGATCAACCCATTATTTTTATACGGTTGTTGCAAAGAATGCTTCGTTCACGTCTCCTGACTCCGCTCAGGCCGAGGGTTGGGGAAAAGTTCCAACCAACATTACCGACTTAACAGCCACAAAAGGGATTTTGCAGAGTAAGGTCGGTTTGAGTTGGTCTAAAAACCCAGATGCCACAGGCTATCAAATTTGGCGAGCAACAACATCAGGCGGTGTTGCCACTCAAATCGGCACGGTCGGCGCCATGGCTGTTGGTTATTACGAAGACACGACGACTGTTGGAATGACGCGCTATTACTACACTGTTAAAGCCGTAGTTGGAACCACGGTTTCAGCTCCAAGTAATGAAGCGATGGGTTATGCGATCGTCCCAGTCTCACCAGTAACCGGTGTGACAGCGACACAAGGGACTCTCTACGGAAAATCTACAGTCAGCTGGAAAGCCGATTCCGCTGCGGCAAGTTACGACATTTACCGTTCTACAATTGTCGGTACCAAAGGCACACTTCTTGTCACCGTTGGGACGAATACCTACGACGATACGTCTGTATCCGGATCAACACATTATTTTTATACTGCCGTTGCTAAAAACCTGATCAGTACGGCCCCTGATTCCGCCCAAGCCGAAGGATGGGGTAAAGTTCCAACAACAATTACCGATTTGACGGCAACTCAAGGTACGCTTCAATCAAAAGTTGGGTTGACTTGGACTAAAAACGTCGATGCCACGGGCTATGAAATATGGCGAGCAACGTCTTCCGGTGGAACGGCAACACTAATCACTACTACCGGCGCTCTAGCAACTGGCTATTATGAAGATACGACGACTGTTGGCATGACCCAGTATTTCTACACGGTTAAGACTGTTGTTGGGACTGTCAAATCACTATCCAGTAATGAAGTCATGGGTTTTGCGGTAATTCCGGTTTCTAAAATTACCGGAGTAACAGCTACTCAAGGTACTCAGTACGGCAAATCGACTATCACCTGGAATGCTGATTCTGCCGCATCAACCTATGACATTTATAGGTCTACAACTGTCGGAACCAAAGGGACACTCATCGGTTCTTCCTCGTCGCCGACTTATGATGACACTACAGTTTCAGGCATTACTCATTATTTGTATACGGTAGTAGGCAAAAACCTCCTGGGTGTCTCGCCTGACTCAGATCAGGCCGAAGGCTGGGGTAAAGTTCCTGGTGTCGTTTCGGACTTAGTGGCAACTCAGGGGACGGTTACCGATTTAGTTAGATTGAATTGGTCTGCCGTGACCGATGCGACATCCTATGAAGTTTGGCGCTCGACAACGTCAACAGGTGCTGCTACTAAAATAGGCACTGTCTCCGCGCCTTCCATCACCTATGATGACAACAGCGTAGCCGGTGTTTCCGTTTATTACTACACCGTAAGAACCGCTGTTGGTTCTCTAGTCGGCGCTGACAGCAACCAAGCATCAGGCTATGCCAATCGAGCGGCTACAGCGACGTCACTGATATTGACTTCGCCAACCTCGACTACTGCAAGTTCGGCTCAAGTGCCCGCAGTAACAGATCCCAATAAAGAGGCGGGGCAGGATGATAATTTCACCTTTGCTGTTCTGACGCAGCCTAGTAATGGGGTAGTGTCATTGAATGGTGACAAATTTACCTATACCCCGCCAAGTGATGGTGCAACATCAGGTCACTTTACGTTTACTTATAGTGTCAGTGATAAAGTCGGTGCAATGCTTAACGGGACTGGTGATATTTATGTCTACTGCAAAAATTACATCAACGGTGTCAGTCTTGCCAGTAGCTATCTAGAGCAAACACCCATAAATGTCACTATCGACTACAGTGTTCCGCAATGTGCTACGGGCGTTGCTGCCAACCTCGATGTAAAAGATGGGAACGGCACCCAAGTTTTCTTGATTGATAATCTTTTCTTGCCTGGAATTGGGAGTAACCTCATCAAGACGTTTACGATCAATCCTTTGCCTATTTCGGTTGGAGGCCCCTACATCTTTAACCTGAATATGGTTAATGATGTGATTACCTATGCAGATGGTGATTCATGGCAGCAAAGTTTTTCTGTCGATCCAGTGGCTTTGCCGATCTTAACTATTACGCCTAGCCTAAATATTACGGTAGGCCAGGATACTCAGGTTAAGGCTTCGCTTTCTAATCCTCCAGCGGCTAATTGTCCATTCACGACCGATCTTGCTGCAGCCCTAGCCGATCCAAGTTTGTGTTATGTCAAGTTCACGAGCATTCCTCCTGGAATGACCGAGAATAATTCCGGTTCCTTACCTTATTTGACGGGCATTATCACCGACGGTGGAAGTTTTCCTGTCACTGCGGAAATCCAAAAATCGAATGGAGCACAAATGCTCAAAATGGGCGAGGTCACTCAAACCATTGAAGTTGCCTGTGTCCCAGCTGTTATCGCTTCCCTAAATGTCCCAAGTGTCTTGTCATATGAGGACATAACCTTTGACACAACCTATAAGGGTTATGGTTGTAATGCGCCAATGACTGGTTCCCTGGTCATAAAAAAAGGGACATCAGTTGTTGATACAAAAGATCTCGGTTCGCTTGATCCAGGCCTAGATTTGCCGATATCTTTGACCGCAAATGGTTTGCCTGGAGGTTATTACACTGCTGAACTCAGCATTACAGGAAGCAGCGGCACGAAAATTCAAGCCAAATCATTTTTGGTCAAAGAACCGCCCATGCCTAATTTGATGGTTTCCCCAACTTCTGTATTCCAATCTGAAGGTCGTGTCGATGCATCATTACAACCATCAGCAGATACGGCTTGTCCACTTACTGTTATACAAGCAGAAGCAGAGGTAAACCAGAGAAAATGCTATGTGATTATGACCACGACTCTATCGGATATGGTGCCGGGGATAGACACCAACGAATTGCCAACGTTATCCGGTCACCCTGGTACTCCAGGTGATTTTGAGGTCAAGGTCATAATATCGCGTTGGATAAAAGGGACTCGTTACGATTCGGAGACTTTGGTTAAAACCGTCCATGTTGATCCCTTAATCCAACCGACATTCAAATTTACTGGCGATGCCGACATTTATGTTGGCGTTGAAAAGCTAAGCCTCGTTTTTATCCAAGACTCGGGGACTACATGTACCTTGTATTCTGATGTATCAGTTGCACAAGCTGAAGCGGCAAAAAGTAAAAGGACTTGTATCGCTGAGTTCCAGGATGACTTCGGATTAATGAAATCTTTGGCATTCAATCAGTACAAAATTACCGGCACGATTGGGACAACTGGTACTCAGACAATTTTATACGTTGTCAGTCGTGTTTTCGCCGACGGCCTGAAGTCTGCTATTGCGGCCGGCGAACAGCTAATCACAGTCAATGACATTCCTCCGCCTATCATCAAACTAAAGGGTGGATATCCGATTAGCGACGGCAAGTATTACGTTCCGTTAAATCAGCCGATTACTAGAACCACAATTTCTGCCGGTGTGCCGACAAACGCCAAAATGAAGCTCACGGTCACTGATGCGCAACAAGGCTTTGTTCGTAACGATATTGTTAGCGATAGCTCATATTGGATCTATACGCCAAACCTTGGCCTACTGGAACAAAGGCCTGTTACGCTTCGGGTTGCCTGGCAAGATTATCCGTCGGTTTACACCGAAAAAGTGATCACCGCGGTTGGTGGCGCCGAGAGCAATATGAAGTTAACCCTGGATGCGCCTAAAGTTACTCCGGATACCGAGAACATCACAGTGCGCGTCAATGTCGGTAAATACATCAATAACGTGATGAGTTATTCCGCTGCTACGATGGGTCAGTGGCGTGCCCAAATTGTTGCTCAGACTAATACGCAAAGCGTAAAGGTTCCTGTTACAGAAATGCAGGACTTAACAGATGGGGTGGCGGAGTTTCAAATCAATCCTGCCGGCAACCTGTTCATGAAGCTGACAGCCGTGGCCGAATTAGTGACTAATGTAGATGGGCTGAATACTACATTAAGCTCACCAACTCGCTACATTGAAGTTGTTAAGGGTTCGCCCATCGAAGGCCAAGTTACGAGCAAGTCGCTGGATGGCCCAGCCCCCAAAACGTTTACCTTGAACCTTGTCATGACGCAGGACAATCGCGTTGCTTTGAAGGAGATCGCCTGGGAAGAAAGTGAAGACGATGGATTGACTTGGACAGCGATCGAAAAGTCCAATACGACTCGTAGAATAGTGTCCATGCAGTCGCCTGGCAAACGTCAGGTTCGCGCCAAGATGATCAACAAGAACACGCTGGTGGAAAGCTATACCACGCCTGTCGAGGTTTGGGCTTATTCGAGACTGGAGTCAGCGATAACAGGGCCTCGACACGTATCGCCAGGCTATACCGCATTGCTGACAGCTGAACTATTTAGAGATGGACAGCTTACAAATGACACTGTCAATGAATGGATCATTGAAGCGCCAAGCGGCAAAACCACAGCCGATGGTTCATCTGTTGCTATTACCGAAGAGCTGGAAGGCAAGGTAAATATAACCTTGAGGTCTAGACCTTCAGATACGCGTGCGGATGACAAGTATGCTTGGTCCGTAGCACGGCATTACTTGGTAGTTAAAACCCCTGATGCACCCGCAGTATTGTTAAAAGGTCCTCGTGATGTCGAAGTTGGAAAAACCTACCAATACGAAGGCATTGTAAAACCCTCCTGGGGGGCGATGGAAAGTGTTCACGCCATTAAGTCAGAATGGCAATTACCCAATGGCAATACCGTGCCAGGGGATAATTTAAGTTGGTCTCCTTCACAATCAGATTTGGTCGATCCAAAGCCCCTCTTATTCAGAGCTTGGGTTGATGGGTTTAAGGACACGACGACCAAGGAAACCGCTCTCAACTACGTACCTTGGGAATACTTATGGCCAAATTTCTCGATTGCGCTCAAACAGCAAACGATACAGGCCCCATCAGATATCAATCTGATCGTTACACATGATCGTCCTGATATGGGGCGTCGTTTTGAAGGTCTAATTTATGAGTGGTCTTTCCCGCAAAATGTAGATGGACGCCAAAACGATGCGTTCCCAAATCGAGCCGCTGGACAGGTAATCTTCGCCGGCGAATATGATGTGTCAGTAATGATTCGCGATACTCGTGGACATCGAACAATATTGACCCAGCATGTCATTGCAGAGCCCGCAGTTCCTTATGCGCCAACGATTAAGATTGGGAAATCGAACATCTATGAACGTGCCCCAATGACTGTGACTGTTCGCCCGACCATTTACGGTGGACACCCGTTGGATTCGGTAGTAAATCAGATATGGAAGATCGATGGTACAACGATCGACGAATACACCAATCGAAGCTATATGGTCTCCACCATTACCGAGCCAGGTGATCACACCATCAGTTACACGTTGAATAGCAAGATGGGTGAAACGGCTACCGTAACGGAGCAGTTGCAACTTGTGCCAAACCAGCCACCTTCCTGCCTATTAACCGCCATTCCAAATGCCTATGTGGTTTATGCCGAGGCCAAGTGTACAGATTCGGATGGAAAGATTGTTGGCTATGCCTGGCAGGTCAATGACCAGCCAATCGGTGCGACATCCTACCGAATTAGCTTTGGCAAAAGCAGTACGCCTCAATCTGCGAATGTCACTATCACTGCTCTTGATGATGCCAAGGTAGAGTCAACCCCAGTTTCAATTGTCGTTAATTATTAAGGGGATGTTGATGAGCAAAAACTTGTCCTTCGTGATTCTATTCTCAACAGTTTTATCATTGGCTCCTGCTTGTGTTGTTTATGCGGGCTCATCGAAATTGATTATTCATGAAACCAAGCAAGACAGCAGTTCGAGCAATAGTTGGGGCCAGGACAGCCAAAATCAAAAGCTGAACGAAACTGGAAATCAATTTGATCCACCGGGCAACAATGCTCAAGGAGAAATAGAGCAGGCCGCCGAAAGTTTTGATGCCTTTGCTTTACTGATGCCAAAGGTAATTAAAGCAAGATTCCAGGCGTTCATGACACACGGATTTAAGGCTGTACTTTTGCCAAATAACGAAACAGAACCCAATGAAACTCGGATGATTGATGCGCTAATTAGAGGCCTGCAGGCATTGGGCAATTCATTGGCTCAGGACATGCCCCCAAAATCTCAGCCGCTAGATGAGCAGCATTCTGCTGAAAAACAGATTCGAGCAAGACATTAATAATAGAGGTCCCCTGAATACAATCCAGTTGCGAAGGATAGCTTTAAAACAATATATTTGAAGTCAAAAAGCCGATGTGGTAGTGTAAACTGTATAGTTTTCCACGGTAAGACCCTTTGTGCTGATTCGGTTGCGCTCTCCCAAAAACCGCCCTTATTTGATCTCACTCATCTTCGTATTGATGGTGAGCTGGCTTTCCATGCTGATCTCGAATACCTGCATGATGCCGGAACCGGTCTTCAAAAGTTCAGTCACTACTATGCCTGCGGGATGCGGGGAAATGGACTTATCCGCTATGCACGATGGCAGCCACACAGCCATGCCCCATCAGGATTGCTCTTTCAAACCCTGTCTTGATTCTCATCCTAATCCGGTTTTTGAGGTTAAGATCGATAAACCGCAAATACCGATCTTCGTTCTCTGCCTGATAGGGCTGATCGGCTACCTTTTTCAGTGCCTTTTTTCCACTCCGCTTATTCCGCGCGCGAAAGCGCCGCCGATCGGCAGACGCGTTCTGTTGATCTATCGTTTCTGTACGCTTCTGAATTAGCCTTTCTCTCGAAATAAAACCGCGCTTTTTAAAGCGCGATGGCGGTTCCGCAACTGGCGGGGCCTTATTTTCGTTTGTGAAAGGAACATCTCATGGTTTCCGTGATATTTCGGCGACTGCGGCGAGTCTTTACCATGACTGCAGTCTGCTGGTTCGTACTATTTTCAAATTCCCTCTTGGCCGATGAGCCCGTTCTTACGCCTCAGCGGGCGGTCGACATCGCTCTCGAAGACAATCCCAGTCTTGCCGAGATTAAGGCACGCGCCGAAGCCATGGCGGCGATTCCTTCTCAGGAAGGCAGTTTGCCCGATCCGACAGTCAGTTTTGGAGCACTCTGGCTGCCGGTCGCGTCCGGGCTTGACCTCAACAAGGACGATTTCACGATGATGGAAGTCGGCGTCAGCCAGACTATTCCGTTTCCGGGGAAATTGGCACTACGAGAAAAAGCCGCGATTTTCGAAGCCGAAGCTATCGCGGAAACGGCAGAGGAAGCTCGGCTTCAACTTGTTCGCGAGGTCACCCTGCAATGGTGGCAACTACTTTTCATACACCGTTCGTTGCTAATTATCGACGACACCGAACACCTGCTAAAGCAACTGGCCGAGATTGCCGATAGTCAATACCAGGTGGGAAAAGGACTTCAGCAGGATGTGCTGTCGGCGCTTCTGGAACAGACCAAACTGGCCAAGGAAAAGGCGCAGCACATCGGCATGCATCGTGCCGCCATGGCGCGCCTGAACGCCTTGCTCAACCGGCCTGCGGATCATCGCATTCGGCTACCTGACGACGTCGCAACCGAGTTGCCGGATATCCGATCTGCCGGGGACTTGCAAACGCAAAGCGAGCAATCGCGGCCTCTCTTGGCCGAGCGCAAGAAAGCAATCTACGCCGCGCAAACCCGGCTGGATCTGGCTAAGAAAGATTATTATCCGGATTTCACGGTGGGCACCGCCTATTCGTTCCGTCAAAACCATCCGAACGGTCAAAGCCGCAGCGATTTTGCCAGTTTTCAGATCGCTATGACGTTGCCGATTTATACCGACCGTAAACAAGCCAAAGCAGTCGATCAGAGGCAAAGCGAATTACTCAAGGAGCGATATGCGCTGAATGACGCGGAACGGAAAATCCAGACCGAAATCAACGAGTCGCTGGCGCTTTACCAGGCCAGTCGAGAACAGTTTGAGCTGTTGAAGAATAGCGCTCTGCCGCTCGCCGAACAGACGATCACCGCCGCTGTTGCCGCTTATCAGGTCGGAAAGACCGATTTTCAGAGCGTAATACGGGCTGAAAATGCCTGGTTTGACTACCGGAATCAGCACTGGCAGGCTTTGGCCGAAGCTCATCAGGCCCTGGCGCAATTAGCCGCTGCCGTCGGCAAGGAGGCATTATGAACAAAACCATTCTATGGACAGCGCTCGTTGCTTCCGGCCTGGGCGTTCTCGGGGGTTATTGGCTGACTTCAAGTCTTGCTCCCTCTACACCGCTGCCGGTCGTACAGGCCGAAAAGACACCGCTCTTTTACCGCCATCCAATGAACCCGTCGATCACTTCGCCGGTACCGGCCAAGGATGAAATGGGTATGGACTATGTTCCAGTCTACGAACAATCCGAGAAAGAGACAAAACCAGCCGCCCCTTCCGAAAGCAGTTCTCGCAATCAGGAAGGCAAAATTTTGTACTATCGCCACCCGATGGGCCTGCCGGATACTTCGCCGGTACCAAAAAAGGATTCGATGGGCATGGATTACATACCCGTCTATGCGGAAGAAAACGCAGAGAGCGAAGTTTCTGTATTGCGTGTGAGCACGGAAAAAATCCAGCGGCTCGGCGTCAAAACAACGTTAGTGCAAAACATCGACATTGCGCAGACGGTACGCAGCGTTGGCATTGTCGAAGCCGATGAACGCCGGCAGCATAACGTGACGCTCCGTTTCGACGGCTTTATCGAGAAACTGTATGTGAACGCCACGGGGCAATCGGTAGTGCGTGGCCAACCTTTATTTGAACTGTACAGCCCGGATTTAATTTCCGCCCAGCACGAATATCTGATTGCACAAAAAGGCCAAATGATGCTCTCTCAAGGTCAGGACTGGCTGCAAGACGGCATGAAGAGCCTGGCGGACGGCAGCCTGGAGCGTTTGGAAAATTGGGGCATCTCGGCCGCCGATTTGGAGCGGCTTCGACAGGGCAAGGCTGTCAAAACGGTGGTCGTGCGTTCGCCCGCCTCCGGCGTCATCCTCGAAAAAAAGGCTATCGCAGGCGCACGGGCCATGGCTGGAGATACGCTGTATAAAATCGCCGATCTTTCCACGGTGTGGGTAATCGCTGAAATCTATGAACAAGACATCGGCTCGATCAAGCTCGGCCAGACGGCGCGGGTGACCCTCGACGCTTATCCCGGCAAAATCTTTACCGGCAAAGTGGGATTTATTTATCCGACGCTGAATGCGGCGACGCGAACGGTCAAGGTACGCGTCGAACTCGCCAATCCCGGTCATCTGCTCAAGCCGATGATGTATGCCCAGCTTCAGATCGATGCCCAAATGCATCGGGCATTGGCGGTGCCGAAATCCGCGGTTCTGGAAAGCGGCCGTCGCACGCTGGTGCTTGTCGATCGCGGCGAAGGACGTTTCGAACCCCGGGCGGTTAAGCTAGGTCTTCGCGGTGAGGAGATGACAGAAATTCTGGACGGACTTCATGAGCAGGAAAGCGTTGTTGTTGGAGCAAACTTTCTGATTGATGCCGAGAGCAATTTGAAGGCTGCAGTAAGCGCATTCGAGCCGGCTGATGCAAAACAAAACAGCGCCGTCTCATTCGAACCGTTGTCGTCGGCCGGAGAACAGGCCCATCAAGGAGGAATGTAACATGTTGGGACGAATCATCGAATGGTCGGCTCGTAACGTATTCCTGGTGGTGTTGGCAACCGTCTTTATCGTGATCGCCGGCGTTTATGCCGTACTGAAAACCCCACTCGACGCCTTACCTGACCTGTCGGACGTGCAAGTGATCGTCTATACCGAATACCCCGGCCAGGCGCCGCAAGTGGTCGAGGATCAGGTCACTTATCCTTTGGCTACGGCGATGTTGAGTGTTCCTCACTCGAAGGTCGTACGCGGTTTTTCGTTTTTCGGCGCCTCTTTCGTTTATGTGATATTTGAAGATGGCGTCGACGTCTATTGGGCGCGATCGCGCGTGCTGGAGTACCTAAATTTCGCTTCCAGCCGCCTGCCGAAGGGCGTCTCTCCAAACCTGGGTCCGGACGCGACCGGCGTCGGCTGGGTTTTTCAATACGTGGTGCAAAGCGCCCGGCATTCGCTGGCAGAGCTCAGGACCTTGCAAGACTGGTTCATCCGTTACCAGCTGACCAAGGCACATGGAGTCGCCGAAGTGGCTGGTGTTGGCGGCTTCGTTCAGCAATACCAGGTGATTGTCGATCCGCGCAAACTCCAGGCTTACGGCATTCCCTTATCCGCCATCGGCCGGGTAATCGCCGAAAGCAACCGCGATGTGGGCGGACGCGTGGTCGAAATGACGGAAACCGAGTACATGGTGCGCGGCAAAGGCTATCTGCGAGGCATTCAGGATATTGAGGATTTGGTGGTGAAAGCCGAGGGGGGCACGCCGGTACTGATTCGCGATGTTGCTCGTGTGGAACTCGGACCTGACGAGCGCCGCGGTGTTACCGAATTGAATGGTGAAGGTGAGGTGGTATCCGGTATTGCGATTGCCCGTTACGGTCAGAATGCGCTGGAAGTGATCGAGAATGTGAAAGCCAAACTCCGGGAAATTGCTCCGGGGTTACCGGCGGGTGTTTCGATCACTCCTGTTTATGATCGCTCCCTGTTAATTTTGAAAGCCATTGAGAATCTCCGCGACAAACTGCTCGAAGAAAGTTTGGTCGTGGCTTTTGTCTGCATCGTGTTTCTCTATCATATACGTAGTGCTCTGGTCGCGATTGTGATGCTGCCGGTCGGCGTGCTGATCGCCTTCATCGTGATGCATGGTCTCGGCATTAATTCGAATATCATGAGTCTCGGAGGCATTGCGATCGCGATCGGGGTAATGGTGGATGCGGCGATCGTCATGATAGAAAACGCGCACAAACATCTGGAGCGCGCCCCGCCTGACGCCGACCGTCTTGGCCTGATAATCAGCGCCGCCAAGGAAGTCGGTCCTGCGTTATTCCTGAGTCTTTTAGTGATTACCATCTCATTCCTTCCTGTTTTCGTTCTCGAAGAACAGGAAGGCCGGCTATTCAAACCCCTGGCTTACACCAAGACCTTTGCGATGGCCGGAGCGGCCATTTTGTCCGTGACTTTGGTGCCGGTATTGATGTGGCTGTTCATCCGGGGCAACATCGTGCCGGAGCATCGCAATCCGCTGAATCGACTGTTGATTTGGCTGTATCGGCCGGTGATCGAAGGCGTATTGCGCTGGAAAAAGCTGACCATCTGTATTGCAATGGCCATTCTGCTCGTCTCGGCTTATCCGGCGTCGAAATTAGGCAGCGAGTTTATGCCGACGCTGAACGAAGGCACTTTGCTGTTCATGCCGATGAGCCTGCCCGGTTTGTCAGTCACTAAGGCTGCGGAAATCATGCAAACCCATAACCGGATTCTGAAAGGCTTTCCGGAAGTCGAATCGGTATTTGGCAAAGCCGGGCGCGCAGCCACCGCGACCGATCCGGCGCCGCTGGAAATGTTCGAAACGGTGGTCAATCTGAAACCGGAAGCCCAGTGGCGTTCCGGGCAGACCCTCGACAAACTAATCGCGGAAATGGATCGGGCGACGCAGATGCCTGGCGTCACGATCGCGTGGACCATGCCAATCAAAAACCGCATCGACATGCTTTCGACCGGTATTCGGACACCGATCGGGATCAAGGTGTTCGGTACCGACCTCACGCAAATGGAACGGCTAGCGACCGAAATCGAAGCCGCCGTCAAAACCGTGCCGGGCACCACCAGCGCCTATGCGGAACGGATTACCGGCGGCTATTACCTCAACATCGAGCCGGATCGAAAGCAATTGGCTCGCTATGGGCTGAGCATCGGCAATTTTCAGGATGTGATCGCCACCGCGTTGGGCGGCGAGACGGTCACTACTACGGTGGAAGGCCGAGAACGCTTCAATGTGAACGTGCGCTATCCGCGCGAACTGCGCGATTCACCGGAAATGATTGCAACACAAGTTCTGGTTCCTATTGCGGGAGGAGCTATGGTTCCGCTCGGACAACTGGCCCGGGTCAGCCTCGATAAAGGCGCGCCGGGCATCCGCACCGAAAACGCGCTGCTTTCCGCCTACATCTTCGTCGATATCCGGGGTCGCGACATCGGCGGTTATGTGGTCGACGCGCAACAGGCCGTGCTGGAAAAGGTAAAGTTTCCGCCCGGCTATTACGCGACCTGGAGCGGCCAGTTCGAATATATGGAGCGCGCGAAGGCCAAGCTGGCCGTTGCCGTTCCAATGACATTGTTCATCATTTTCTTGCTGCTGTACCTGAATTTCAAGCGCATCACCGAAACGCTGATCGTAATGCTGTCGTTGCCGTTTTCACTGGTCGGCGGCATATGGCTGCTCTACTGGCTCGATTATAACCTCAGCGTGGCGGTCATTGTCGGCTTCATCGCCTTGGCCGGCGTGGCGGCCGAGACCGGTGTCGTGATGCTGATTTATCTGGATCAGGCGCTAGAAAGGATCAGGGCGATCCGAACGGCGGAAAACCGGCCGCTGGTCAGATCCGATCTGTACGACGCGATCCGGGAAGGCGCCGTTGAACGGGTCAGGCCGAAAATCATGACCGTGGCCGCGATCATGGCAGGGCTGCTGCCGATCATGTGGGGAACGGGAACCGGCTCGGAAGTGATGCGCCGCATTGCCGCCCCGATGGTGGGAGGTATGGTGTCGTCGACATTGTTGACGCTGATCGTGATTCCGGCGCTTTATGCTCTGTGTAAACAAAATTCTATCAACAACGGAACTCGCTTAAGGGGGCAAAACTGAACGATGTATTGACTATATAAAAAATAATTTCATTAACCTATTGAGATATTTTGGAGAAAACCCATGAAAACATCATTACTGATTATTTTGTTTTTAGCACTTGGTTTGTTGACTTCATGCGCTGAATATAACCCGCACTCGATGGACATGGATCAAGCGGTTCATAACGCAAAATCCAAAGCCGATCACGAGGCGTTGGCACAACACTATGAAGAAGTGGCGAAAGAAATGCAGGCCAAGGTCGACGAGCACAAGAAAATCCTGAGTGAATACGAGAGAGAGCCGTGGCTAATTGGTAAGCAGCAGGCAACAGGATTCGGAGTCCATTGCCAAAGGCTGATTGATGTCTATCAAAAAGCCGCCGAGGAAAATCTGGAAATGGCGAAGATGCATCGTGAATTGGCAGAAGGCATAAAGCCATAGCGAAATAGTGAATTTAGGGACGCCATCAATCTGTCAAGCAGATTGATGGCTAATTCCTTTTTTATCTAAATGTATGGCTGCTTTGATTGAGTATTTTCAGAATGAAAATTGATTTTCGTATTATCGATGGAGATCAATATAAATAAATTTAGGTATTTGTACTAATTGAACTATTACTAAGGTTGTAATATTTCAATAGGTTAGAATGCAGCCGGATATTTCGGCTGTGGCCTACGTGGGCACGAGTTATAGCGCTCACTTTTCTAATCAGCTCGTAAGGAGGTTAACATGAAAACGCTCTCCCTATTATTCATGATGGTTTTATAACATTGAATAGTCCTTTCACGGTTGCCGCTGAAGAACAACAGAAAAAAATGACCGAAAAGGAGATGCAGGAACAACTGAAACAAATGGAAAAGGAACTAGCCGAAATGCGCCAGACGAAGAACCCCCAAGAGCGTAGGCAGATGATGGATCAACACATGCAGCACATGCAAAACATGCACAACATGATGAGGGATGACGGATGCTGCGCTGGTGACATGCCTATGATGGGGCATGAGCCCAAAAAATAGCGGGCGTAAAGCAAAATGAGGGGAAGCTTTGTCCGACTTCTTAGCCTGTTATTTCTGTAGGGAAAAATCTAGAGAGAGCGGGCATAGGCATTTGTGCCAACTCGAAATCAGGGGCAGCTATCGACAAGGGCTGCGCGGAACACGGTAGGCCGGATAGGATGGGTAAAACCGCATAGCCATCCTGCCGGTCACCCAAAACCGGATACTTTTTTGGTTGCGATAGCTCAAAGAAAATCCTATTTTGTGTGTAGCAGCCGCAACCCATTGCCAACAACCAGCAAAGAAGCCCCCATATCGGCGGCAATGGCTTCCCATAAGGTTGCAAGCCCTGCAAAAGCGAGGAGGGCAAAAATGGCTTTGATTGTGAGTGCAAAAGTAATATTTTGCCGAATGATCGCCAGCGTTCTTTTGGAATGCCCGATCAGCCAAGGAAGCTTGGAGAGGTCGTCGCCCATTAAGGCGACATCCGCTATTTCTATCGCCGCATCCGAACCCAGCACGCCCATGGCAATGCCCAGATTGGCCCGGCCCAGGGCCGGTGCATCATTAACCCCATCGCCGATCATCGCCACTTGGCCGTATTTCTCGACCATTTGACTGACGATCTCAACTTTATCGGCCGGCAGCAATTCAGCATGCACTTCATCAATACCGATTTGTTTCGCGATGTTGTTAGCCGTCACCCGATTATCGCCGGTCAACATGACCAAATGTTTGATGCCTTTCTGCCTGAGAGATTGCAAAATCGATTTGATTTGAGCGCGGGGCTGGTCGGCGACGGCAATCAGGCCGCAAATGTGCCGGTCATTGCCGATGGCGATAACGGTTTGGCCGTTCTGTTCAAGTGCGATCGCTTTTTCACTGATTTCCGGGACTTCCCGGCTACGTTCCAATAGATAACGGCGCGATCCCAACCAGAAATCGGCGCCGTTAAAGAGTCCGGTGACGCCTTTGCCCGGCAGAACCGTCACGTTGTCGGCGCCGGCAATACGGATGCCCCGGTTTTCCGCGTATTGTAAAATGGCTTTAGCCAAAGGATGAGTGCTGCGAGCTTCCAGTGCGGCAGCACGGCTTAACAGTTCTTCTTCGCTATGGCTATTAAATGGGTAAACACCGGTGACTGTCGGCTCGCCACTGGTCAGCGTACCGGTTTTATCAAAGGCAATCGCATTCAGATGGGCCGGCGCTTCGATATAAATGCCGCCTTTGATCAGAATGCCTTGCCTGGCGGCGCTGGCCAATGCCGCGACAATACTGACCGGCGTTGAAATGACCAACGCACAAGGGCAGGCAATCACCAGCAACACCAAGGCGCGGTAAAACCACTCGTTCCAGATGCCCGCTAAAAACAGCGGCGGAATGATAAACACGGCCAGCGCCAAGACCATCACGACCGGCGTATAAACGCGGGCAAACTTATCCACCCATTGCTCGGCTTCCGCCCGCTTGTTATGGGCTTCTCCAACCATACGCGTGATCTGCGCCAGCGTGGTGTCCGCGGCGAGTTTGCTTGACCGGATTTCCAGTGTTCCTTCGCCATTGATGCTGCCGGCAAACACTTCGTCTCCGGCTTGCTTGGCAACAGGAATGCTTTCCCCCGTAATCGGCGCCTGATTGACCGAACTGACGCCGCTAATCACCTCGCCATCCAGAGGGAATTTATCGCCTGGCGCTACGATGAAACGGCTGCCGATGCCGACTTCTGCGGCGTGCACGCGGCGTTCCTGGCCGGTTTCATCCTTGACCGTCACCGTCGAAGGCGCTAAATCCAGCAACGCTTCAACGGCATGACGGGCACGGCCAATACTCCAGCTTTCAATTGCTAGGGATAGGGCAAAGAGAAAACTCACGGTGGCCGCTTCAAACCATTCGTCGATGACCATGGCGCCGATGACGGCAACCGTCATCAACAAATTCATATCGGCACGCAACCGTCTCAGGGCATAAAAAGCCTTAACAACCACATGCCGGCCACCGAAAATCACCGCCAGGCCAAAGGCGATTTTTTCAGGTAAGGGTATAGCTTGCTGAGTATGGGCGTTAAATAAGCTAGTGAAATAATCAGTGATCACCTCCCAGTTGAGAGACCAGTTTTCAGGATGGCTGAGAAACATTTGTACATCACTAAAGCCACCGACCATCGCGATATGAATCAACATGCCGACCACGATAAATAAACCACTGAGTGTGGTATAAACGGTCTTTGAACGGTGCAGTTGTTTTACATCCGCTTGTGCCTGACCGGATTGCCAGCGGGTCGCTTTCATCCCGGTTATGGCAACGGCTTTAATGATGGATTTTTCAGCCACAGGCTCAGCGTCCGGCAAAAGCGTCATTCGCCCATTTAAAACATCAAACGCCAGTTTGTCACTGCCACCCACTATCGGCCCGATCGCGCTTTTTAAAGTGGCGACTTCTTCGGCGCAGTCCAGACCTTCGATCTTGAAAGTCATGCCACTCGTAAGTATTGATGCAATTGGCTGACTACTATCCGATTTCTCTCCTGTACAACCGCAGGATTTTTCAGTTTTATTACATGAGCCCATAATTTTTATACCGTATAAAATTAATTGGCACTTCACTAGACGGTGTTGCCGCTTTCCTGTTCGTCTTTGCGGTGTGCAAACCAGTACAGAATCGGCAACACCAGCAACGTCAGCATTGTTGATGACAGGATACCGCCAATCACCACCGTTGCCAAAGGACGCTGTACTTCGGCGCCGGTCCCCGTGGCGATCGCCATCGGCACGAAACCGAATGACGCGACTAATGCGGTCATCAGCACCGGCCGAAGACGCGTGAGCGCTCCTTCATGAATCGCTTTATCCAGCGGCATGCCTTCTTCGCGTAGGCTGCGGACGAAGGCAATCATCACCAGACCATTAAGCACCGCCACACCCGAAAGCGCGATGAACCCGACCGCCGCCGAGATCGACAACGGTATGCCGCGCAGCCATAGCGCGACCAAACCGCCTGTCAGCGCAAAAGGAATGCCGCTAAAGACCAGCAAACCGTCCTTGACGTTGCCAAACATCATGAACAGTAGTGTAAAAACCAGCATTAACGCCACCGGCACCACGATCTGTAAGCGCTGCGCGGCCGATTGCAATTGTTCGAACTGTCCGCCCCAGGTGGTCCAGTATCCCGCCGGAATCTTGACTTGCTGCTGAAGCCGCTGCCCGGCCTCGGCAACAAATGAACCGATGTCGCGGTCGCGCACATTGGCGCTTACCACGATCCGGCGTTTGCCGTTCTCCCGGCTGACTTGGTTGGGTCCTGGGGCTAGATCAAGGCTGGCGATTTCGGCAAGCGGAATATAGGTAGCTCGGCCGTCGCCGCCTTGTGCTCGCGGCAATGGAATCGGAAGACGCTTGAGCGCTTCCAAGTCGCTGCGTAGGTTTTCCGGTAGGCGAACGATAATATCGAAACGCCGATCCCCTTCAAACAATGTACCTGCTTCTGTCCCGCCAATCGCGGTGGCCACCGCATCCTGCACGTCGCCGACGTTCAAGCCGTAACGCGAAGTTTTGTCCCGGTCAATATTGACCGTCAGCATCGGCAAACCCGTCGTTTGTTCCACTTTAACCTCGGATGCGCCGTGAATAGCTTCCATGACCGCCGAGATTTTAGCGGCCGTGGCATTCAGTACAGCCAGATCATCGCCGAATACCTTGACCGCAACGTCGCTGCGGACGCCTGAAATCAGTTCATTGAAGCGCAGCTGGATAGGCTGGGAGAATTCGAAAATGTTGCCGGGGAGTTTGCCGGCTGCCGCCTGTATCGCAGCCAGCAGTTCGTCCCGCGATTTCTCCGGATCGGGCCACTGCTCGCGTGGCTTGAGCATGATGTAACCATCCGAAATATTGGGCGGCATCGGGTCCGCGGCGATCTCGGCGGTGCCTGTCCGCGCAAACACCCGGTCGATTTCCGGGAATTGCTGTTTCAGAGAATGTTCAATTTGTTGCTGCATGGCGACCGATTGCGACAAACTGGTACCGGGGATCCGCAGCGCCTGAATAGCGAAGTCTCCTTCGTTCAAACTAGGCACAAATTCACTGCCCATACGCGTCGCCAAGAGACCTGACAGGATTACTGTGACGACAGCGAACGTCAACACCACAGGTTTGTTAATCATGACCTGATCCAGCGCTACCGCATAAAGACGCTTAGCCGTCTGCATCAGAACATTTTCTTTCTCGGCCACTTTGTCGCCGATAAACAGCGCTACGGCCGCCGGAATAAACGTGACTGACAGAATCATGGCACCCACTAAGGCAATCACGACCGTGAAAGCCATTGGATGAAACATTTTTCCTTCCACGCCGGTCAGGGCGAAGATCGGCAAATACACGACCATGATGATGACCTGACCGAACAGCAGCGCTCGCCGCGCTTCTTTGGAGGCGGTAAACACCTCATCAAAGCGCTCGTCGCGGGTCAGAGCACGACCTTGCTGCTCCTGGGCATGGGCAAGCCGCCGCACGCAGTTTTCGACGATCACGACGGCACCATCAATGATCACGCCAAAATCGAGCGCCCCCAGGCTCATCAGGTTCGCGCTAACCTGGTAAGTCACCATGCCGGTGAAGGTGAACAACATCGACAATGGAATCACCAACGCCGTGATGAGGGCCGCGCGGATGTTGCCAAGGAACAGGAACAGAATCACGATCACCAGCATCGCGCCCTCAGCTAAGTTCTTCTTGACGGTGTTGATTGCTTTATCGACCAGCACCGTCCGGTCGTAGACGGTGATTGCCTGCACGCCTTCAGGCAAGGTGCGGTTGATCTCCTCCATTTTTTTGTTGACCGCCCGCGAAACGCTACGGCTGTTCTGGCCGATGAGCATGAAAACCGTGCCCAGCACGACCTCGCGGCCGTTTTCGGTGGCGGCGCCGGTGCGCAGTTCGCGGCCGATCTTGACCTCGCCGACATCGCGAATGTGGATCGGCACGCCCTGCACATTGCCGAGAATGATGTTGCGGATATCCTCTATCGAGTGTACCTGGCCCGGCGCACGGATCAAATACTGTTCGCCGCGCTTTTCGATGTAGCCGGCTCCGACATTGTTATTGTTGCGATCCAGCGCGGTGACGATGTCCTGTAAAGTCAGGCCGTAGGAGGCGAGTTTTTCCGGAATCGGTGCGACCTGATATTGTTTGGCAAAACCGCCGATGGAATTGATCTCGGTTACACCCGGCACATTGCGCAGTTGGGGTTTGATGATCCAGTCCTGAATCTCGCGCAGGTCGGTTGCTGTGTAAGGCGAACCGTCAGGCTTCTTGGCACCGTCTTTGGCTTCGACAGTCCATAGGTAGATTTCCCCCAGGCCGGTCGAGATCGGCCCCATCGCCGGCGTGATTCCGACAGGCAGTTTATCCTTGGCTTCCTGGATGCGTTGATTGACCAATTGCCGTGCAAAGTAAATATCGGTGCCGTCCTGGAAGATCACTGTCACTTGCGACAAACCGTAGCGCGACAGTGACCGGGTTTGCTCCAGATGGGGCAGGCCCGACATGACGGTTTCGATCGGATAGGTAATGCGCTGTTCGGTCTCCAGCGGCGAATAGCCGGGCGCTGAGGTATTGATTTGCACCTGGACGTTGGTGATGTCCGGGACGGCATCGATCGGCAGGATTTTGTAATTGAAAATGCCGAGCGTCGCCATAGCGAGCACGGCCAGGATAACCAGCCATCGGTGCTCGATGGCTAAACGGATAAGTCGTTCAAACATGATGGGCGGCCTCCTGCACTGTAGTTTTCCTTACGAAATCAATAAAATCATGGTCTAAACTTCGCTGCGCCAGCCCAGCACAATGATCGCCATTCCGAACAAAGCGATTCCCGCCCCCATCCAATCCCATATGGACAACCTTTCTCCATCCACTACTCTTAGCCAAACCAGAGCGGTAGCCACATAAATACCGCCATAAGCAGCGTAAATACGGCCACTGGCGGCCGGATGTAATGTGAGCAGCCATACGAAAAGCGACAGGCTGAGCACTGCCGGTAGCAGCAACCATGGGGAGCCACTCTTGCGGAGCCACAGATAGGGCAGAAAACAGCCGATGATTTCGGCAAGGGCGGTAACGAGGAAAAGAGCGGTGGTTTTCAGTATCAACATAATTCTCTCCATTACGTATGAATAATTGCCCTGCATCAACTATCCGGAGTAGTGGCAGGTCTAAGCGAGTAGAACTGGCTATTACATTAATGCTCATGTGAGGCTCCTTCTTTACCCTGTTCAGATTTGAGCACGAAGCTGCCATTAACGGCGTATTCGGTACCGGGTTTGAGTCCGGTCACGATCTCGGTGGCTTTGCCATCGGATAATCCGGTCGTGACCGGTTGGGCGATAAAGCCCCCCGGCACGCGAATAAAAATCGTCGGTTTATCGTTGACGGTCTGGATGGCATCGGACGGCACGGCGACCGGCACTTCGGTCTCTTTCGCAACAATCTCGACAGTGATAAATAACCCCGGTCGCCATGCCATCTGCGGATTCTCCAGTGTCACGCGAGCCTTGGCGGTGCGGGTTTGTTCGCCCATCAGTGCGCCGACATAGGACACGGTGCCGGATGCCGTGGAGTCGAGTGCCGTGGCCTTGATCGTGACCTTGTCGCCAACCCGAACCACATTGAGATCCTTCGCCGATACGATGATCTCGGCCCACACCGACGACAAATCGGAAATGGTGAAGATGCTCGCATCTTCTTTGACCGCTTCACCCAGGGCAATATGCTTTTCGACTATCATGCCGTCGAACGGCGCACGAATCTCGTATCGGTTGAGCGAACCGGAGTTGACCGATACATTTGGACTTGCGCCAAGCGCCATCAACTTCTGTTGAGCATTATGTACGGCGATTTCCGCCTCGTTCATTACTTGTCGGGCTTGCAGGTAGTCCTGCTCCGCCGAGATCTTTGCCCCCCACAAGTGCTTTTCCCGCGCAAAGGTGGCACGAGCCAGTTCCAGACGTTTTTGTGCGGAGAGCAACTCGCTACGTTGTTCCGCCAGTCCGGTACTTGCAATCACTACCAGCACTTGACCTTTCTTAACCGGGTCTCCGAGGTTGGCGGATATAACCTCGACCACACCGGCTAGACGAGGGACGACGTGAGACGTTTTATCTTCATTGAAGCGAATTTCACCCGGCAGGGTCACTACGTTTTTGATGTGCGCGCCACCTGCTGTCTGGGTCTTTACACCTGCTTCCTTGACCTGCTGATCGGTCAGATTGATTTTCCCCTCTTCTTTAACCCAGGAAAATTGCAGCGACTGGCTATCATGCTGCGCAATCACGGTTGCCTCGAATACGTGCGGCTCCTCGATTGGCTGGGCGCTCTGCAAAAAATCCTTTTCCGACACAAAGCCGATGTTCTGCTTCTCGCCATCCGGCCGCGTCACTATCACCGACACCTGGGCGGCATTCGGCGGCAGAGGCTTATCCTGATTAAACAGATAAATGCGGAAGCGCGGTTCGCCTTCGTCTTCCGCGAGCAGGATTTCCAGTTCGAAGTCGCCTTTGACGAAAAGCTTGCCGCCGTGCGGACCTCCGTTATCATCAGTTTTTGCTTCATGCGACTCGCTTTCTTCCTCTGTATGGGTAGGCGGCTCTAGGCGCAGGATCAATACGGCAAGCACGATGCCGACCGCGATCAATCCGGAAATAATCAAACTCTGTTTCGTTTTCATTGCGATGCCTCCTGTTTAAGACTGGCCAAGGCACCGTCGTCCAGACCGCCGCCGATCAATCGCTCCACCTCGGCCACCGCCTTGTGATAATCCGCCTGCGCCTGCAGGTACTGGGTTTTGGCTCCGAACAGGGTGCGCTGCGCATCGAGCACGTCCAGAAAGCCGAACTTGCCTAAACGATAGCCTTCGCGGGCGGCAGCGTAGGCGCTTTGCGCGCCGGGCAAAACTTCCTGCCGCAGCGCCGAGACCTCGGCATGTGCGGCGTTTAAGCGCTGATAGGCGGTGTTCAATGCGGTCGCAATCCTCACCTCTGCGCTGCGGCGGTCTTCCTCCGCTTTGGTCAGCCGATGCTCGGCTTCGAGGATGCCGCCCTGGTTGCGGTTGAATGCCGGCAGCGGTATCGAAAAACCGACTACGAGCGCATAATCGTTAGGCATCAGGTACTTGCTCGCCCCTAGCGTTGCCGTCACATCGGGAATGACCTTGGATTTTTCCACCGTAATCAGCGCCTGCCGCTGCGTGATTTCCGTAGCCCAGCGGGCCAAATCCGGATTGTTGGCGAGCCGCTGCAGCAGCGACTCTAAAGATGGCGGGGGACGAATGGCGTTCAGATCGCCGGCGACCGCCTCGAAGCGGGGAGCGGCGCTGCCCCAGCTCGCGGCGAGACGCTTGCGGGCCGCTTCCAATTCTCTTTGGGCGCGCATCAGTTCAATCTGCACCGAAGCGCGGGCCGTTTTGGCCTTGGTCTCTTCGACGGGCGAGACCTTGCCGGCCTGGACCCGCGCGGACGTCATCACCAGCATCTGATTCGCCAGTTCCTGAATTTGCTGTGTCAGCGACAGACGTTGTTGCGCCGCCAGCACCTCAATGAAGGCCTGGGAGACCTGGGTTAGGACATCAATGCGCTTGGATTCGTAATCCCAATCGGCCAATTCTTTGGTCAGGGCGGCGGCCTCCGTTCGAGCCGCGCGCTTGCCGCCCAATTCGATCAACTGGCTGAGTTCCAAGGTCACCACATCGCCGTCGAAGCCTTGAATCGAGCGGTTGCCGAAGTTCGCCGCATTCGCGCCGAAAGTCGGATTCGGGAAAAAGCTCGCTTGCAAAGCGGCCGCTTCCCGTGCGCGGGTCTCCCAGGAAAAGGCGGCGAGTTCTGGGTTTTGGGTCAAGGCCAGGGCCAGCGCCTGCGGCAAAACCAAAGTTCCGGCCGGTTCGTCGGACGCGCTTGGATCGCGCTCCGCCTGATTCTGGTTTTCCAGATGGACGAGCGGCGTTTTCTGGTCTGTCGGATCGGCACCGGCTGGACCGGCTGCAATGATGATACTGAGGGCGATGCCGAACGGCAGCGCATAATTCGAGCACATGGATAGTCTCTCCGTAGCGTGGATTGGAACGAACGCCGAGCGGACAAGCAGGCGCAAACCTGCGCCATCGGCCGGCGGGTTACGGCTATGAAGAGCGGGCTAAATCAGAAGAACGGTACTGCGTAGGCTAAGCAGCCGGGAATCCGTGAAAAGAGGATCGGAAAAAAAATGTCGCTGTGGAATTACCCTGGCGTAGGGTATGAGGAAAAAAACAAGGAAAAATAGGGGCAACAGCCCAAGATCGAGCGATATTTTAGATAAAACTGATAAGGGAACATGGGCGCCATGGTCATCGCCGGCTAGGGGGATATCGGTGCAAGGCGACGTGCAGGGTGAATCGCCGTCCGTGATATAGGCGTTAGCCCCGTCCTTGTGCTGAGTAGCTTTATCCGCATTGGCGCCATGATCTTGACTGATGCGCTCTACGGCGACATGACCGTCAGCACCAAAACACAGCACAAAGGCCGACTCCTCATGACTAAGGCCGAAATGACCAAGTACCGTAAGGATTAGCACAAAAGAAAGCCAAGTTTTGGAACGTCGTAAAGTATCCATAATTAGTCATTATACCATAAAGTCAAAAACACAAGCTTTCTGGCATATATGGAGGTATTTGCGCCCCGACTAGATGGGCATGAGCATGTGAACGGAGGCTTTTCCAAACTATGAATGTCTGCAATCTATAAATGTGCAGCCTTATAGAAATATAAAGCGAATGTCGCCATAGGGCCCAGACCGTGTCAAAACTCATCACTAAACTTGCCTGACATGTAAAATGCTCTACCGATCAGCCTAAGAGGAGCAACAGATCAATGATTGGCTCCACTAAGGCTAATATTTTGTCCGTAATCAGGCATTACCAAACCACAGGCTTTTGGATTTTTGCGTTTTGACACAGCCTCGGTCGAAAGCGCCAATTCGTCTTACCTAAAAACCGACATTCACTACTGGCGTAATTGTATCGGAATCAATGGCCTGGGTTTGAATCGGAACTGTTGGCGGTTTTCAATCGGAAGGAGCGGCTGGTTTGTGATGGAATATGAATAGGCACTCTTCTCCCCCTTTGCCCTGTCAATCTCTCATTTATAGTGTGATACGCCTTAGCCGCAACGCATTGCTGATGACCGAAACCGAACTCAGACTCATTGCTGCCGCCGCAATCATCGGCGACAAGAGAATACCGAAAAACGGATAGAGCACGCCGGCGGCAATAGGCACGCCAAGGGCATTATAGATAAACGCGAAGAACAGATTTTGGCGGATATTACGCAAAGTCGCTCGACTTAAATGGCGGGCTTTGACCAGCCCCATCAGATCACCTTTCACGAGCGTAATACCGGCACTTTCCATCGCGACGTCCGTGCCCGTACCCATCGCGATCCCGATATGGGCCGCCGCCAACGCCGGCGCATCGTTGATGCCGTCGCCAGCCATCGCGACGGTGCGGCCTTCGCTCTGTAGTTTTTTGATCACTTCAGTTTTTTGCTCCGGCAACACTTCCGCCTGCACTTGATCGATTCCCAGGCTTTTGGCCACAAACGCGGCTGTTGTGCGGTTGTCTCCGGTCAGCATCACCACCCGAATGCCTTCTTGATGCAAGTCCGCCAATGCTTTGAAGGTTGTGGGCTTGATCGGATCGGCTACGCTGAGAAGTCCAGCCGCTTTACCGTCGATCCCGATCATCATCACCGTGTGTCCTTGTTTGCTCAGTGCCTCTATCGAGTTAGCCAGCAAGTCTGTCGTGATGCCAGACTCCTTCATCAGCTGCGCATTCCCCAAAGCAACCTTCCTGCCGTTTATCATCCCTATGACCCCTCTGCCGGTCAGCGATTGAAACTCGGTGACCGGCAATGGCTTTATCCCCTGCGCTTCTGCGCCTTTGCTGATTGCCGCCGCAAGCGGATGTTCACTGGCACGTTCCAGACTGGCCGCATAGTCCAAGACCTCTTCCTTACTGAAGCCATTGACCGCCTCGACCATGATCAGTCGCGGTTTGCCTTCGGTCAGCGTGCCGGTTTTATCAACGACCAAGGTATCCACTTTTTCCATCACTTCCAGCGCTTCGGCATTTTTAATCAGGACGCCCGCCGTCGCCCCGCGCCCAGTACCGACCATGATCGACATCGGGGTAGCCAATCCCAGGGCGCAGGGACAAGCAATGATCAACACCGCTACTGCGTTCACGACGGCATGCGCTAATCGGGGCTCAGGACCCCAACCCCACCAAACTACAAGTGTAATGACGGCCGTCAGTACCACCGCGGGAACAAAGTAGCCGGAAACCGTATCGGCCAATTTTTGAATCGGCGCCCGGCTGCGTTGCGCTTCACTGACCATATGCACAATTTGAGAAAGCAGGGTTTCGCTGCCGACCCGTTCGGCACGCATCAACAAACTTCCTGTCCCGTTAATCGTCGCACCGATCAGCGGCATATCCGCCACTTTTTCGACCGGAATCGGCTCTCCTGTCACCATCGACTCATCGACCGAACTGGTGCCCTCGATCACGACACCGTCCACTGGCACTTTTTCGCCTGGTCGCACCCGCAGAATATCGCCGGGTTTCACCTGCTCTAGGGGAATATCCGTCTCACTGCCGTCGGCATGGTGAAGCCGCGCGGTCTTAGGCGCCAATCCCAGCAAGAGTTTAATTGCCGCGCTGGTTCGGCTTCTTGCCCGCAATTCCAGCACTTGGCCGAGTAAAACCAGAGTCGTGATCACGGCCGCCGCTTCGAAGTACACGGCTACCAAGCCATGCTGATCTCGTAACGACGGCGGAAAAATCTGCGGCAGAAAGGTGGCCAGCGCGCTGTAAATCCAGGCTACGCCGATTCCCAACGCAATCAAGGTAAACATATTCAGGCGGCGAGTCAGTACAGAAGTCAAGCCGCGTTGAAAAAAAGGCCAGCCGCCCCACAACACGACCGGCGTGGCCAAGGCGAATTCCAGCCATTGGAGTTGGCGTAGAGATAACCAACCGGACACAGAGGCCGGCATCAGGTCATGCAGCATCGCGACCAAAAACACCGGCAAGGACAGGGTAAAACTGACCCAAAACCTTCGCCGCATATCGCTAAGTTCTTGGTTTTCCTCTTCCTCATCTGAAGCATTGCGAGATTCCAGGGCCATGCCGCACTTGGGGCAGAATCCGGGCGCCTGGCGGACCACTTCCGGATGCATCGGGCAGACATATTCCGTGCGCCCACCGGGAGCGGAAGCTATCGCTATCTCTAAGGCCATGCCGCATTTGGGGCAGTTGCCCGGCTGTGTCTGGCGAATCTCGGGGTGCATCGGGCAGGTGTAAGTATTTTCATGAGCGTAATTTGTCATTGTCATACCCTATAGTCGTAGACGGTAGGCAAAAGAGCCGCTTACTCTGTCTGGCTGAAACACCAGTATTTTCCGGTTAGCGATACCACACCGCAATCAATTTGTGACATTCAGCTCTCCATATACAGTCTTCTTCTTGACAGGTATTGCTTGTATCCGTTCGAAAGCAGGGTCGATGCTGACTCGCATTCTGGATGGAATGAATCAGTTCGATTTTCAAATTGTTACATTCAGGGTTTTCAACCCCCACCAATCTTGCCAGTTGTTGTAGACCCAGGAGAGTCATAGCACCATCTTCTTCAACCATAGTCAGATAAAGTGCAATTTGCATCTTTACATATTCTTTTTCGGCTGCCAGCCAATCCTCAAGCTCCCTGCCGGGTGCAAAATTTCTGGCTTCTGCTTTGTAATAAGCATTTTCCGAAATCCATTGGAGACGAATTATGTTTTCCACAATTTGATTTATGGTGCAATTTAGATGAAAAATTAAAGGATCGCCATTTCCAAAGCATAAGATAGTGTGTTTTCTTGAAACTTCAGTTCTATTTCAAACCTTCTTTGTTTGAGGGCGGCGGATGACTTTTCTCAGTTCCAGGATAATCAGCGGTATAGATCCAACCCCGATCCAGACCACACATTGATTTAACGTTACTGGTTCGATCTGAAACAGCTTTTGCAGCATGGGCACATGGTGTATCGCCAACTGCAAGGCGAAACTTACTGCCACAATCAGAAACAAACGCAAATTGGAAAACAGGCCGATCTGCCAAATGGTGCGCTGCTCACTCCGTGCGCCGAAGGCGCGCAGCAGTTCTGCTATCACCAGGGCGGTGAAGGCGGCATCGCGGGCTTGTTCAAGGCTGTTGTCGATGTAGAGTTCATAGGCGAACACGCCAAGCGTGACGCCGGCGGTCAGCAAGCCGGTGAGCAGGGTTAATTTGAGGAAGTTCCAGTTGAATAGGGTTTCTTGGGAGTGTCGCGGAGGGCGATTCAATACGTCGGGATCAATCGGATCAGTCGCCAGAGCGAGCGCCGGCAAACCGTCTGTCACCAAGTTGATCCACAGAAGATGCAGCGGCAGAAGCGGCAGCGGCCAACCCAGAAGGACCGCGCTCAGCATCACGATCAATTCGCCGGTATTCCCTGCCAGCAGATAGGCCAAGGTTTTGGCGATGTTGTCATAAATGCCCCGTCCTTCTTCTACGGCAGCAACAATGGAGGCAAAATTGTCATCGGTGATGATGATATCGGCGGCCTCCTTGGTCACCTCGGTGCCGGTGATGCCCATGGCGATACCGATGGACGCCTCTTTGATCGCAGGCGCATCGTTAACCCCATCCCCCGTCATCGCCACGACTGCATCCAGCGACTTCCAAGCGCGGACAATCCTGAGCTTGTGCTCAGCCGTAACCCGCGCATAAACCGAAACCTGAGCTACACGTTCCTTCAGCGCTTCGTCATCCAGCCTGTCAAGCTCGGCGCCTACGAGAACTTCGTCACCCTTGCCCAGAATGCCTAATTCATGGCCTATTGCCCGTGCCGTATCCGGATGGTCGCCGGTAATCATCACGGTTTTGATGCCGGCCCGTATGCACTTGCCCACGGCCGCCTTCGCCTCGGCACGAGGTGGATCCTGTAAGCCTACAAGCCCCAAAAGGGTAAGCTCCTGCTCGATTTCGCTATCGTTTACCACCATGCCATCTTCGAAGCTGAAGCCACCCAGGGGGCGCTCAGCGATGGCAAGGACGCGTAGGGCATCATGTGCCAGTAAGGTATTAGCCTGGAGCAACCGGCTGCGATCGATCTCAGTCAATTCCCTTACTCCCTGGCCGGTACGGATCAAGGTGCAACGGTGAAGGATAACTTCGGGCGCGCCTTTGACGAATGCCCAGGAACGGCTTTCCCGACTACGGATAACCGTCATGCGTTTGCGGTCGGAATCGAAGGGCACAACAGCCAGACGCGGCATTTCAGTTTCTATAATCGCCCGGGTAATACCGCCTTTTGCAGAGGCTACCAGCAGCGCCCCCTCGGTGGGATCGCCCACTATTCCTGGCCGGTCATCGATTAAGGTCAATTCGGCATCATTGCAGGCGGCCGACGCGCGCAACAAGGCTAGGAGTTCTGGGATTTTCCATGGCGGACTTTCTATGTTGCCGGAAAAGAAGGCTCCTTCCGTGACATAACCTTCGCCGGTGACACGATATAAGCTCTCCGAGGTAATCAACTTGCGGACCGTCATTTCACCCATCGTCAGCGTGCCGGTCTTGTCGGTACAGATAACCTGAGCTCGGCCTAGCGTTTCAACCGAGGCCAGGCGTCGCACCAAGGCATGACGCTGCACCATGCGCTGCACCCCCAAAGCGAGCGCGACAGTCACCACCGCCGGCAGACCTTCGGGAATGGCCGCTACGGCAAGACTCACTGCGCTCAAGAAAAGCTCAAACGGTGCAATTCCTCGCAATAATCCGAGGCTGAAAATCAGCGCGACGATGCCGAAACAGGCCCACAACAACAAGCGCGCTACCCGATTAAGTTGACGTTGCAGTGGGGTTTCTCCACTTTCGGCGGTCTCCAGCAGTTTGGCAATATGGCCGAGTTCTGTTTCCATCCCGGTATCAACCACTAAGGCGCGACCGGTGCCACCTGTCACGCTGGTGCCGAGGAAAACCATGTTTTTCCGCTCCGCCAGTGGGGTTTCCGGAGGCAAATTGCCGGTGAACTTACCAACCGCTTGTGATTCCCCGGTCAGTGGTGCTTCATTGATGCGAAGAACAGATGCTTGAATCAGGCGAGCGTCCGCAGCGACCAGGTCCCCGCCTTCAAGCAATAGAATATCGCCAGGGACTATTTCAGTCGCAGCGACTACCACGCTATGGCCGCCACGCACCACCCGGCAATGGGGTGCGGTCAGACGAGCCAACGCTGCCGCCGCCTTTTCGGCACGATACTCCTGAAAAAAACCAATCACGGCGTTTAAAATTACGATGGCAATGATGGCGATGCCGTCTACCGTTTCGCCCAATGCGGCGGAAACCGCTGCCGCACCCATCAATACCCAAATAACTAGGCTTTTGAACTGGCTAACAAAAATAGCCAAGGCCGAAAATCGTTTGCCCTTGCGGAGTTTATTCTGCCCATACCGTTCGAGCCGTTTTTTCGCTTCCTTATCGGAAAGTCCATGCTCTATATCGGTAGTAAGAAGGCTGGCGGCTTCGGTAATCGAGGGGTTGTGCCATGTGTTCATGGTGGTGTTTCTCCTTCCATTGACATCAAGAATGAAAATTAACTAACCGGAACGGATGGTAATACGCCCATCCTCAGTTTTGTATGAAGCCATATATCTGCGATATATATTTACCCTGCTCAAACGTAATCCGGCGATTTCCATGGGGCGTTAAAAATGTACGATGAAGTGCCGAAGGATCAAAACCAGAAGCGTACCCCGGCAACAAGTCGCGTTTCGTCGGCAGCATTACCCGAAGCCCTGATATTATCCGCCGCAGAGCCAAATCGACTGGCCCATTCGATGCCGACATAGGGGGCCAATTCCCGGCGAATCTCGTAACGCAGGCGCAGACCTGCTTCAATGTTGGACAAGCCGCTGCTCACGTTCCGCGTATCGTCTCGTTGGCTATAAAAATTCATCTCAATGCGTGGCTGCAAAATGAGCTTTTGCGTCAGCAATAAGTCGTATTCTGTTTCGAGACGGAATGCGGTACGGCCTTGCTCATTAACATAAGCCGTCGCTTCCACATATAACCAGTAAGGTAACAACCCTTGAACACCGAAGGCGAGCCAGCCGCGATCAGTTCCTTTGCCACTATCGTAACGTATGCCCAACTGGGTGTCCAAATAAGCGGTAATGGCGTGGGCCCAAAGCAGCTCGTTACGTGCGTCTTTAAATGTTCCGTCTTCAATCTCGCCTTCGGCTCGAATGAGTGCGCGGTCATAAGTCTGGCCATACCAGGCTTGCCAGTCATAAGTCATGGACGTGTTGTTGCGTGCCATCACACTTTCGAGTCGATCGACCAGCAACGAACCAAAGTTATCTTCGTCCCCCATCCTGGGTCGTGGGATCGGGCCGAAGTCGTAACCATCTGAGTAGGCATGTGGATCGCGAGCATCGGGTGGGGCCGAGCCGCCCTGCATGGACATCGATTCGTCACTCATCTGGTTCATATGGTCAGTCTTGCCTGAAACCTCGCCATGCTTCCTATCATGCCCTGAACCTTCATCTGTGCCAGACTTATTCCCTTGGTTCATGCTCGGCATGATATTGTGATTCATCTTGCTATGATTCATGCCATGCACCGGTCTTATCTCTTCGGATGTTTTTTCCGGGGCTGGCTTTGTTTTTGCACCGTGCTTTATTTTATGCCGCTTCTGCTCCGTCTGTACGGAATGATTGGCGTGCTCGGCATGCGTTTGACCGTTTTCCACGGTTGATAGGTCTTGTGCCCAGGAGGAAGACAGTTTAAAAACCAACAAAGCGACAATCCTATATATTCGCCGGGTCATCATTGTTTTCTGTTTCACTCTTCGATTACGCCTGTTTGATGCCTTCATCTTCAGGCCACAACCACTTCACGCATCATGCCCGCATGCATGTGCAAGAACAGGTGGCAATGCCACGCCCAACGGCCCAAGCCGTCGGGGGTGGCGAGGAAAGTCACACGCTGCGCGGGCTGCACAATGATCGTATGTTTGCGCACCTGGAAACGTCCGTCCGGGCTTTCCAGTTCCTGCCACATGCCATGCAGATGCATGGGGTGGGTCATCATCGTGTCATTGACCAGAATCACGCGCAGCCGCTCGCCGTAACGAAAATGTATCGGGGTGGATTCGCCGAACTCGAGGCCATCGAGCGACCAACTATAACGCTCCATGTTGCCGGTGATATGAAGCTCGATTTCCCGAGCCGGTTTGCTCGTATCCAGAGGCCCACCGACGGTATGCAGATCGGCATAAGTCAGCACCCGGCGGCCATTGTTGCGCAGGCCGATGCCGGGATCATCCAGATTGGTGCGCGGCGTGTCCACCCGCATATCCACGCTGGCGCCATATTCGGTACTGGCGTGACGCACGCGCACCTGTCCGCCGCCCTTGGCATGAGCGCTGTGATCCATAGCCATACCGCCGTGATTCATTCCCGCCATTCCGCCACTGCCCATGTCGCCCATCATATCGGCCATCGTGAGTGGTTGGGGTTTATCTGGAGAAGGCACCGCCGCTGCCATGCCGGCACGCGTTGCCAGCGTGCCGCGGGCATAGCCGGTACGGTCCATCGACTGGGCAAAGATGGTATAGGCTTCTTCTTCGGGTGTCACAATGACATCATAGGTCTCCGCCGGTCCGATGCGGAATTCATCCACCGAGACCGGCTCGACGTTCTGTGCGTCGGCCTGAACCACCGTCATTTTGAGACCCGGTATCCGCACATCGAAAAACGTCATAGAGCCGGAATTGATGAAGCGCAGCCGCACCTTCTCGCCAGGACGGAACAGCCCGGTCCAGTTGCCGGCCGGCGTCGTGCCGTTCATCAGGTAAGTGTAGGTATAGGCGGAAATGTCTGACAGATCGGTGTAGTTCATGCGCATCATGTTCCACATGTGCCGCTTCTGAATAGCCGATACCATCCCTTCATTGGCGACATCGCGGGAAAAATCGACAGACGTCGGCTGGTTGAAGTTGTAGTAGTCGCTTTGGTTCTTAAGCTTATCGAAGACCCGCATCGGGTCTTCGTCGGTCCAGTCGGACAACTGCACCACGTAGTCGCGATCGGCGCGGATCGGGTCGGCGCCGGCCGGCTCAACGATGATCGCGCCGTATAAGCCGGTCTGCTCCTGCATGCCGGAGTGGGAATGGTACCAGTAGGTGCCGGATTGTTGCACCTTGAAGCGATAGGTAAAGGTTTCCCCCGGCGCGATGCCTTTAAAGCTGATACCCGGTACCCCATCCATTTGATAAGGCGGGAGGATGCCGTGCCAATGAATCGACGTTTCCTCGGCGAGGCGGTTGGTGACGCGAAGCGTCACCGTATCCCCCTCTCGCCAACGCAGTGTCGGCGCAGGAATCGAACCATTAACGGTGGTTGCCGCACGTTGCGCACCGGTAAAGTTAACCGATGTTTCCGCTATCGTAAGGTCGAACTCCGTGCCGGCCAGTACCTCGGCGAATTGCTTTGTTTCCTTGGCTTGAGCCGTTTTGATCCACGGCGATAGCCCTAATAAAATTCCTCCAGCCGCTAGCCCTTCAATGAAGCGCCGGCGAGAAAGGTTAGGCAATATTAACGAAGATTTGGAAATAGGCTTCATTGTGATGTTTACTCAGGCAAGTCATCATATTCGGCCGAGTCGCCTGACGATGAAGTCATCGGGATCTCAAGCTGTCATTACTTTAGTGGCTATGTCCGCCGCTGCTGCCATGATGTGAGTGATCCTCATCTTTAGATCTATTGGGATCTGTTGCGCACGCAGAAATAGCGGCTAACAGTGCGGTTATTAATGCTAATTTTACGTATTTCATAGATTTATTAAGAACATGCATAAAATGGTGATGAATTTATTATTTGGCGTCTGGATGTTTATGCGCATGGCCGTCTGAAGAGGATGGCCGAGAATGACTTGCATGATTTTTCGACTTAGACGGCGCCTTGACTTTGCCAGCCGATTTGTCGATTGTCTGCCCAGATACTTTGATCGACGGGGTTTCGGCGGTGCTAGGCGCATGTGTCGCGCCATGACCGTCATGTGCGTTATGGTCTGTAGCGGCGAAGCTGTGCGCGGAAAAGACGACAGCGGCGAGGGGGATCAGTTTTTTCATAGATTTTTTCTTTAGAGTTATTTAGTGGATTTAGTATTTGGCAAAAACGCTAGTGTTGCCGTCAAAGTGGACGAACAGGGTTTCGTAGGAGTTAGGCGGTCTACTCGCGGACACCCGGCAGAAGCTGTGAAATAAAGCCCGTCATGAATAAAAAGTCTCCGTCAATTGCCTCCCAAGGCATAGAGTTCAGGATTCTTGCGCTATCACGCCACGTTCGGCTGGCTGCCGATCCGCCCGTTCCATACAAAAGCAAGAAGGACAACGATAGTGCTGTTGGATATAAACCTCGATCATCCGCGCGACCAGCTCGAATGGATCGGGAGAGTAGACCAAACGGGCGCCGCTGTCCTTATCGATGCTTTTGACCAAATCGGGGATCCGTTCGGTGATGCCGCCGCTGCCTTGAAGTACGCCAATGAGTTTGCCCTCGTCGTAGGCGATGGCGAATTCGCCAAGGGTGCCCGAACGTCCGCCAATGATGACGACCATGTCGCTGGAGCGGATATTGGTCACTTCGCGTCCCATCAAGCCGCTGCCTGTATAGACGATGACATCGTAGGCGTCGGCCGGAGAGCGGTATTGGAGCAAGTGTTCATCCAGGCTCAGGGCCGGCGAAATGCCGACGGAGGTGCCGCCGTGTTGCTGGGCTCCCCGTGCGCACTCGTAGGGTAGACCAGGGCAGGCGCCGGTGATTAAGATAAACCCTCGTTCAGCGATGGCTTTTCCGAGGCTGAACGCTTTCTCACTCACTTCCAATAGCGTCGCGTCGCTTGCCGAACCCATGACGCCAACGGTTAGTCGCATGGCCGGAACCTTGTCCGCGAAAAGTTGGGGCTGAGCCACGAATCGATCCCGACAGCCCGGCGAACAGAAATAGTACAGCTTGCCGCCATATTCCACGGTGGCTCCTGCCTCGCGCGGAGTAAACTTCATCATACAAACGGAGTCTTGAACCATCTTGATCTCCTATTTCAGAAATACTGCCAATGCTGCATGGGTTTTCCCATAATATACTCCCTAGTGATTACCGGCTTCTTCAGACCTTCAGGATACGGAGATGGGGTTTCAGAACTGATTTCATGACGGTTTCCTAGTTGATTTGAATGTAGTCAGTTTAAACGGTTGTTCCTTACGGGAGGCTGACCGAGACATTACATTTCCGTAATTTTCCGGGGCCTAGTCAGTGCTTATACGCCGTGCTTGTGGGCATGCGGTTTCGTGGCGTGAGTGTGTGCGGCGCCGGACTTGCTTTCCATTTCGGCTCCGTGCTCCTCCAGACCGCCATGGGCATGCCCATCGCTTGCTTCGACCAGCCGGCGATACTCTTCCGGTGAAAGATCCGGCATGATCTTGAGGAAAGCCGTCAGATCCCATATCGCCTCATCTTCCATGCCGCCTTTCGACCAGGCCGGCATGCCGGACGCCTTGACACCGTGTTTGATGATCCAGAACCGGCGGGCATCCGTCCGGTCGGAATCGTCGGCATTTGCAGGTTTGGAGAGATTCGGCGGGAGCGGATAGAGGCCTTTTCGTATTTCGGAATCTTCGATGCCGGGTGAGAGGTGGCAGTTCGCGCACATGGCGTCGTAGTTACCGGCGCCCCGGCGAATCCGTCCGGCATCGGACAAGTCGTCCGGTGGAACGATGGCGGCGGCCCGGCGTACAATAGACTGTTCCCGCGCCCACTCAATGAGGCGGTAGACGGCGGGGCTGTGGGGTGTATCGGCCGCCATATCGATCGCTCCGGCCTGGAGCAGGCCAATCACCGCTAGGGCGCCGAGGCTAAGGACACCTAATATGCTCAGCATAATTGTTTTCATGGAAAGTTCTCGCAGATTGTCTGAACGTGTATTCTACGGTCCCCAGTTAACAGGAAACTGACGCGTAGATTACTTTTATGTAATCTTCGAGACTGGAATCCTGCTGCCAGTATAGAATGAGGGCATTCCGGGACAAATTACGCGTGAGAGTTAAGATGAAAATCCTGATCGTGGAGGACGAACCTAAAATCGGGGATTATCTAAAGCAGGGTCTGAAGGAGGTCGGCTTCATCGTCGATTTAACGCGGGATGGGCAGGATGGCTTGCATTTGGCGCTAACAGAAGCTTACGACTTGGCAATTTTGGATGTGATGCTGCCGGGTATCGACGGGTGGCAACTGCTGCAAGGTATCCGCAGAGCGGGAAAAGACATGCCGGTACTTTTTCTCACGGCTCGCGACAGTGTGGATGATCGGGTCAAGGGACTTGAACTCGAGGCGGACGATTACTTAGTGAAACCTTTTGCCTTTGCGGAGCTACTGGCCCGTGTCCGAACCCTTCTCAGGCGCGGGACGGTGGCCAAAGAGTCCGAGTTTCTGAGAGTCGCCGACCTTGAACTCGACCTGATGCGGCGCCGGGTAACCCGATCCGGTAAGAAGATCAATTTAGCATCCAAGGAATTCGCTTTATTGGAACTCCTTTTGCGGCGCCAAGGCGAGGTGCTTCCCCGTTCCCTGATCGCCTCCCAAATCTGGGACATGAACTTCGACAGCGATACCAACGTGATCGAGGTTGCTATCCGGCGCCTGAGAGCCAAAGTGGATGATGATTTTGAGCCAAAACTGATCCACACCGTCCGCGGTATGGGCTACGTGCTGGAGGCGGCTGAATGAGGTTGAGCGTAAGCAAATCCATCACCTTCAAGTTGACTTTGCTCTTCGCGTCGGCTTCGACGACGGTACTCCTGCTGTTGGGGGTGCTGATCGGCTCGCTCGTCGAACGGCATTTTGAAGATTTGGATATGGAATTGCTCGGCGGCAAACTGGAACTTCTCCGCCATTCCGTGGAAAAAGTTCGCTCCAGCCAGGAACTGAAGGCACTACCGACACAATTTCACGATTCCTTGATAGGACATCCCGGTTTGGCGGTAGTCGTCTTGACGCCGGATGGTCAGGCTCTGTATCCAACTGAGGATGCGAAGTTACCCAAAGAGTTACTTGCTGTTGCCAGACAGAAAAACCCTCGCCCGATACTCTGGGTCGATCCTGAGAATCATCGCTATCGCGGCATTGCCGCCGAACTGCCGACTAATCTCGAAGGTGCAGCTTCTGTGGTGGTGGGGGTATCCACCGACCTGTCGCACCACGAGCATTTCATGCACTCGTTTCGGACGGCGTTATGGACGGCCATGGGTCTGGCGGCCCTAATTACCGGCTTTTTGGGGTGGATAGCCGCGCGCCAGGGATTGGCACCCCTTCGGGACATCAGTCGTAGTGCCGCTAGGATTACAGCAAACCATCTCCACCAACGGTTGTCGGCCGACTCCATTCCCGTCGAACTGGCTGAGGTAGCGCTAACCCTGAATGAGATGTTGGCTCGTCTCGAACAATCCTTCCGCCGGCTGACCGATTTTTCCTCGGATATTGCCCACGAGCTACGCACGCCGGTCAGCAATTTGCTGACACAAACTCAGGTTACTCTGTCCAAGACCCGGTCACTCGACGAATACCGGGACATACTGGCTTCCAACGTGGAAGAGTTCGAGCGTTTGTCGCGAATGATTGCCGACATGTTGTTCTTGGCCAAATCGGACAACAATCTCTTAGTTCCCCATCGCGAGAAGGTCGATTTGGTGGCGGAGGTGAAGAGCCTCTCCGACTTTTATGAGGCGTTGGTCGAGGAAAAGGATGTCAGGATGATCTGTTCCGGAAGAGGAGTCGTTTTCGGCGACAGATTGATGCTGCGCAGGGCCGTCAGCAATCTGCTCTCCAATGCAGTGCGTCACACGTCAGAAGGAGGAAAAATAGAGGTTCGTGTTGATAATTCCCGCGGCTCGACCGTCGTTATGTCGGTAAAAAACACGGGGGAAACCATTGCCCCTGAGCATTTGTCAAGGCTGTTCGACCGTTTCTACCGGGTGCATGGCTCACGGGAGCGTTTTGGTGAAGGCGCAGGACTCGGTTTGGCGATCACACGTTCTATTGCGCAAGCGCATGGCGGTGAGGCTTTAGTTCATTCGGAGGACGGCTCCACAACGTTTGAGATTCGGCTTCCGGTTAATGCGGATCTATAGAACTGCTTCCGTCCGCATCGGTATCCCTGAGTGGTGAAACAAAGTCAATATTGTCGGGAGGGCAGTTCGTGGCCGTCCTCTCTATTCTCTGTCCTCAACTGCGCTTACTTAGCTTATTCAGGAATGCTGTTTAATAATGCGTCAACTGCGACTGAAATAGCTTTATCGCCACTTCCGTCATTTACTAATACTCCAAATATCCCACCATCTCCGACCAGACAAATAACTGTGTCCCGCCATAGGAGTAAATCCTTCTCCTTGTCATATAAAAAGCCTGATGCTTCCACCTTGTCGGTGTTGCCATCCACATTTAGATCAATAAGGGCTAAGACCATTATCCAGCGTGCTTCTGGCGGGCCGAGGCGTTTTATCAAGGCAGGGTCAGCGGCCCGTAGATTATCGCCCCTCAATGCAGCGGTCTCGCGCGAAGTACCACTCAGGACTACAGCGTATCCTTTCCTCTTGAGGATCGTTGCCGCCTCTCCACGCAATTGATCTTCGAGATTTGCCTCGACATTCTTATCAATTCGCGCATCAACAGCTGGCAATAGCGTAATCTGACCTATGAATTCAGGCTTAAATTCGGAAGCCCGATAGAATGCTGGCTGGGTAACCGCACATCCCTCCAGCAATAAAAGTACGCCGACTAAAGTGATTATGATCAATTTATGCCAATGGATAGTCATGATTCCCTCCTCTATGCTTGGGTCACGCGGGTTTTGCAATTTTTTGCATTATTTGGTGGTTGTCCCCAAACTTACAAAGTGCCTCACAGTGCTGCTGAAGTTCTGAAAATAAAATGTATTTGATTGGGGTTTTGATTTGCCTAATCGAAGGGCGTGAGAGTTGTAAAACTACATCCTTTTCTCTACTGTCAGGTACAACTAAATAAAAAGTTTCATTGCCGGTAGCAATGGAATAAGAAAGATCGGTCAGTCGTAAAATTCCCGAATAAATACTGGTGCTTTTTTCAACTTCAAAGGCACAAATCACATTATTTGTCCCTTTCTCAAACCATAACACATCTATCAATCTTATAGTACTGGCAGTTTCCTTATCACAATTGATAGCCGGATATTTATCGGGACTCATAAACGAAAAACTAACTCCCGCATATGACCTTGAACGGTCATTTGAAGCCACAAAAGCATCGTAACCTAATCTTTGACCGATTTTCAACAGATGAAACTGCATTTCGTAATGAAGGTTTTCTTCCTGTTTTTCATCTTGAATTTCTTTTTGGCGTTTTTCAATGTTTCTCTCTAATTTATTCCGCTCATGTTCACTTAAATATTCATCATCGCCGATGAGCATCTTTTGTGTACCAATTTCGAAACACAATCCCGCAATCGCCCCTAGATCATTAGAAAGTAAAGCTTTATGTTTGTTGTTGGTTTCAATTAATATTTCTCTGATTTTTAGGTATTCCGTCCACGAGCCTAATTTCTTTTTATCATTAAATAAAGCATTGAAGCCATTGAGGATAGCCGTATTGAAAGGCGGAAATAAAGTTGGGTGCAAAAAATATAAAATACTTCCCACGGCAGGACCCAAGCCTTTAATTTTTAACGCATCTAACCGCACTATTTCCTTAATAATTTGCTCTTCCGATTTAGCATTGAGGCAGTTTTCTAAAAATTGACCAAAGGCAGTTTTATTAATTTGATTTTCATAGATGTCGGGTATACGTAACTTAGGTTTCCAATAAAACGGGTGCGATACCCCGACAAATACTTGTTTTTGTTCGGCAATGCAGTCCAAAACAAATTCTAAAGAACTCCCCTTGAAATCGTTTGGAAAAGCTTTATTTTTAATATCGTCGACAACCTGTAAAACCCCTCTGCGAATGGTACGAAAGGCTTTTAGCCGTTGGTCATTATCAATAAACCAAGTATTGTAAACGCTCTGCGTATCGGTTTTATATTGTGTAATAATTTGTAAGAGGTTATTCATCTTTTATTATTTTACAGAAGCTGCGCACTGAAATTATAAGTCTAAATGCGTCATGCTCGGCCAAAAAAGAGCCAGGTTAAACAGGCTTCTTTGCCTTTACGCCCTTGGGCAGACGGTTTGTTTTTTGCTGTCATTGGTAATTTTCAGCTTCATTACTCTAATATAGAGCGCTATGTTTTTTGGCAGCGGCTCCGTTGGGGGCGGCCAAAAAATAGTAACCAATGAGGTGCTGCAGCATCATCTCCATTCGATGTTCCTCAAGGCTGCTCATCTCTTCATGAAGACGGTGTGCAATCCTTGCAAAAACCCCCACCAGTTGCGGGTCGAAGTGGCTGCCGCTGTCCCGTTCGAGCGCAGCGATGGCGTCCGGCACCGGCCACGGTTTCTTGTATGGGCGATGGGAAGTCAGAGCATCGAATACATCCACGATGGCAAATATCCTGGCATTCAGTGGAATTGCTTTGCCCTTAAGCCCTTGCGGGTAGCCGCTGCCGTCGTATTTTTCATGATGAAATTCGACGACGTCCCTGGCGCCGCCGAGCCAGCTCGATTTACTCAGAATATCGACGCCCAGCAATACGTGAGTTTTCATGACTTCGAACTCTTCCTGCGTCAATTTGCCCGGTTTGAGCAGAATCGGATCGCGGATACCGATTTTGCCGATATCGTGTAGAAAGGCGCCGGCGATTAGATGACGCATGTTTTCCGGCGCGAGCCCGATGGCCTCGCCCAGCCGCAAGGCGTAGTAAGTTACGCGATAATTGTGACTATTGGTGTCGGAATCGCGCTCAGCAATTGCATAACCGAGCGCATTCATCAGCTCCAGATTACCTTTCAACAGCGTATTGGATAGGCTGATAAGCCACCGGTTGAGATTAAGCATGATGGGATACATCAGTAAAGTCGTCAGGGAAATGCCGAGTGTCACGAAGGCCAGCGTGCGAAAAATCTCCTGTTCAATACCGACCAACGTTTCCCGGTCTACCTGGTAGATACCCTCGAAGTAGCCAATTTTCGTATTTTTGGCGTCCTTCAGAGGAACCACGATGACCAGCAACCATTCGCCGTTAACGAAGTGCAGTTGATGGGAAAACTCCTGTTCATTAGGAAACCTATGCCGATATTGGTCAATTGTCTGTTCGGACAACTCTTTTCCACTCCGGACGGCTTCAAGTTTAAGTTGCTGGCCTCTGTCGTACAACTCGACAACAAGGAAGTGTTGCTCGACCAACTGACGAGCCAGCTTAGTCAAATGCTCAAAGGCGCTCCGATCGATGCTGTCTAAATTATGGGCGGCTTCTCCGCTGAAGCTGGCTGACTCCTTGAGAGCCAACTGATAAACCCATGCTTCGACCCTATAGATTTCCAGGGTCAACACGATACCGCTCACCACCAGGCTCAACATTAACCACCCCCAAAACAACCGGATCAGGATTTTTCGATGAATGAGCATGCTGGCAAGAAGTGCGTTTCGGGGGTCCGCGCTGGCCTGTTTCATTGGGGGTTTCGATCGTGTCTTCATGGAGTTCGCCTTCAGTATCTGCCGAACTTGTTTTTCCGGCTCCGAACCTGGCTGTTACACTGGTACGATTTGCACGAAAAAGGCGATACTCTCTGGCCGGCGTAATGGGGTGCAGCGCAGGCGTTTAATGCGGGGATGACCACCAGCAGAAGGGTAACGGCAGAAACGAGCTTTACGATACCAATGGAGCGGATGCAGTTAAGGATGACTTTAAACATGGTTCTAAATACTAATTTTACTGAAGGGTTCGGGCAATCTTTCTCAAAATGGAATGATCTTCGCCAAAGATACAAAGGGCTTTACAGTGTTCGCACAGATCACTGAACGGAATGAAGGCGATGGGAACGTCGGCAAGATTTTCACGAAAAGCAGGACGGGGCAATTGCGCCATCACTTCTTTCTCACGGCGATCCGGCGCCACCAGATAAAAATCTCATAGGCGGTGGGGAATCGATCTCGCCAAATCCTCTAACCGGAGAATGCCGGAATAGATGGAAGTACTTTTCTCGACTTCGAATGCGCTGACGATTTCCCCTGTTTCCGGTTTCAGCCAGATCAGATCGATCAGGCTCACCGTTTCCATCACTTCTCGCGACCAGTCCCTGGCAGGCAATTCAGGCACGGTGAGCAAGGCAAAGGCTTCACCATCGCAGGCACGATGACGGTCATTGCGTGCCACGTGCACCGCTAAGTTGAGTGCGCGGCCAATCGTAATCAGCAGATGTTGAATTCGCGTATGCTCGGATTCTTCGCGCTGCTCCTCTACTATCGCTGCATGTCGAGACTTGGCGGTTTTCTCGGCTTTTGCCTTTTCCGTAGCGAGGACGGCTTGCGCGTTGCCGGGCATCAGTAGCCGCCCCGAGCCGATTTCATACAGCAAGCCCGCAAACACACCGAGATCTTTTGATAGATGATTCCGTACCTGATCGTTCGTCTGAGTGACGATCTCGCGCATTGCCAGATAACCCTCCCAGGAGCCGAGTTTCTTGTTGTCCGTGAACAGTGCATTGAAGCCATTGACCATGGAGGTATTAAAAGGCGGCTCATTTCGGTTAATACCCAATCCGACTGCGTAGTATTGAGACGGGTGTTGAGAAAAGCGCCAAACGTGCGTTTATTGATCTCGTTTTCGTAGATGTCCGGGATGCGGAGCTTGGGTTTCCAGTAGAACGGATGGGCCGCCCCTTCAAAAACCTGCTTCTGTTCGGTGATCGCGGTCAGCACCACCTCCAAGGATGAGCCTTTGAAATCATTGCCGATACTCCCGTCAACGATGCTGACCACCACATCGCGCACACCGCGCCGTATCGCGCGGAAGGCTTTCATGCGCTCTTCCTCATTTACAAACCAGGTGTTGAACACGGATTCCGGATCGGCCTTATAGCGATCGATCAATCCGATTAATGCTGAAATCTCCATTGAGATAGTCGAACCTCTTACTATTTCTCGTTATAAGCGTTTTGCTTCCACAGGACGGAATACGGCGGAGTAAGCAAAGCTTGGACCGATACTCCGCTGGAATACAAAACCCGAGATCTTGGCCATCTCGCGTAGAGCCGAAAGCGATATGAAATCCGGATCGATGAGCAGTTCGCTGATGACGAGCCGGCCGCCGGGCTTCAGGACTCGCCGGAGTTCAGCAAGTGCTGCAGCCGTCTCCGGGATTTCCCCCAGCACCCCAACCATATATGCCGCGTCGAAGAATCGGTCGGCATAAGGAAGCTGCTGAGCATCTCCTTGTTTCGGCACAATGTTGCCGATATTGCGTTTCGCGGCATGCAGTACCAAGTCGTCAAGCATTGCTTGTTGCACATCGAGAACATCGAGCACGCCGTCCGGAAGCAATGCAGCCGCTATCGGAAGCGCATGAATACCAATCCCCGGTCCGATCTCCAGGATGCGTTCTCCGCTACGGGGTTGAAGAACTTCCTTAAACCGCTTCGGCGAATGTGGGCCTCTGGGGAAAAATAGCACCCAACGCATGGAATAAGGCATAGGAATGGGACACTTGCGGCTCCAAATCCGGCCCGCTGTGTCGGCGCCGAGGGCGAACAGGACAAACGCCAAAGCCCACAGTAACTCGCCTCTGAACGCCACGATCAGGGCCAGAATCCAGGCCAAGTGCCCCCCGAAAAATGTCCAAATTCTCAAGGCTACCCAAGATTCCGGTCGCATTTGCTATCGAATCTCCCCTTTTTATTCGTTGTCACGCGCTGCGCTCGTCTTTATACGCATTTGACCTGAATCTGAATTCTTGCAGGGATTTTGAGCTTTATAATGCCCAAAATCCCTGCAGAAAGTATGTGGCGCCAGACACCTTTGCGAAAAGCCTGTAACCGGCAATCCCCATAATGCATGAGCACGGCTAGGGACTGGTCGATGTTGTATGACGCTGCATCGCCTAAGCCCATAGCGGTCACTTGACTTGATCCAACATATAGTTCAATGCGGCTTTAATGTCTTCCTCGGACAAAGAGGAATTACCGCCTTTGGGCGGCATTGTGCCTTTGCCGTTTACGACAGCGGCCATCAGGGCGTCCTGGCCTTGTTTGAGACGCGGCTCCCATGCTTGTTTGTCACCCATTTTGGGCGGCATAGCGTCATGGCAGACAGCACAGTTGTTGCTATATACTTCCTGACCATCGGCTGCGTGAGACTGTGTCGCAAATAAAAAAACAGCTAAGACGGCGCTGGTGGTAAGCATGAATTTCATAGTTTTCTCCTGTCATTGAAAGATTGGAATTGCTTGAAAAATTTATTTTTTATTCGGTAGCGTGTTTCCCGATATTGCTGCCGAATAGCGAAACAAACATGGGTGCTATTCTGAACCCGAAGCGAACCCGTCGCGCATTGAACGCGTAGCATGCTTCCCGGGATGAGCAGGGCCATTTCGACTAGCAAAACCCCCTCGGCTATTTCCACTTCATCAACGACCTTGCGTTGATCTTCTGATCCAGTTGCCTTCATTTCCAATGAAGAAAATGAAAATCGCTAGCAGCATAATATCAGGCGTTCTAAAGGGTAGAATATTCCCTTTTTGCTTGTTGATCTCGTTTCCCCTTTTTCTATCCTCCTATGCTTAGTTTGGATCGACAGGTGCAGTGCCCTGTTTTTTTAACCACATTTCCCATAGTGAAATAAGGATCTGTGCAGCCAGCGCCAGACCCATTAAGCCTCCCCCAATAATGACAATATAGGCAAAAAAGGGTTGATACTTTGTGATCCACCAGGATCCGATATCTATCCAGATCGCGACGTAAGGTATCACAAGGATGGGCAATTTCAAGGCTGAGGTGATTTCGCTCAGCGAAAATATCATTCCAGTCAGAAGGAAAATGATGCTGATACCGAACAAATGAACATGAGATACACGTGCAAGCTGATCTAGGCTTGGTCCCATGTCAATGCGTGTCACTTCGCGGACTTCTTCATAGGTGGCTAAGGACGGAACGGAAGGATTCGACTTTGCGTTGTGGCAAATAACGCAGCTTTTATCCAACAGCGGTTTTACCTTTTCTCGATAACCTTCAACTGACGCCCCCGTGTTTATCCAATGAAACACCTCCTCTTTTTCCGAAGAGGTGATCTTATTCGACATTATCCCTCGCAGAGCAGATTCAAGGCGGGAATTGCTTGGCACGCCGTGATATTTCATGGTAATTCCTTCGACTAACCCCATCCCCATCCTTTTGTGTGGATCTACGTCCACAAGAAACAAATAGAACAGCGCCGCCAAATATCCTATTCCTATCGTCAGTAAAAAAACGCTAAACAATAGGCGCAGGGACGCCGGCAGGATCTTTAAAGAAAAACGTGATTTCACAAGCGCTTGCATGGATGCCTCCATCTATCGTAGCTAGAAGCTTTTGGCTTCAAAACAAGAGCCAGGCCAGCAAAAAAATGCTGTTATTGTCGGACGCATTTCTGCCGAACCCGTCATAGTTGTGGCTGGCTCCATTGAATTGTCCATAGGCTGTATACCGTGCCGCCAGTTTCACATTTGACAAAGGCAGATAATTTAGTTCTGCAATCAAGCCATTGCTGTTTGGCTTGCCGTTGGCGCTGCCTGTAACCGGCTCTCCGGTGTTGTATTTGAGAGCATTGCTATTGCCCCAGGTGGAAAAAAACTGGATGCCGCCGCCAAAAAGGCGTTGATAGTAATAATGGGCATCAATCCTGAAAGTTTGCAGAACATCCGATTTATTAGACGTGAAGCCTTGGGCAAAACTTGCATTCCAGTCTTGCGCTTCCCTGATCCAGGTCGCAGCGGTGCTAACAATATGCTCTCCGCCGATATACTGGTATTGGGCATCGAGGGCAACGTCCGTAAAACGATCTGCAGGCCCTCCCGTATTATCGGGGTCCGGAAAAACGTCAGCCACCATGCCGTAGGTTCCCGCCGCCAAGCTATGAGATCCCCATTCGTGTTGTAAGGCAACACGCCAATAGGGTGCAAAGTCATTTACTACGTTTTCTGTTGGGACGCCAGCACCCAACGGACGTAGCAACCCTCGTCTGGCGCTACGATAAAAGGCCACTTCCCCATAGACCAGATTATCCCATAAGGTATAGACACCCAAGCCTCCTACTTGGCTAGCCAGTGTTGTGTCGATCTGTGTTCGCGCGGCCGGTGACAGTGCAGCCGTTTCGGCATGGGGAAAACTCCATTGCGGTGTGCTGTTATAGATATCCGACAGCGTCGGATTATTGTTGAGCGTAAGACCATAAACCATCTCCTGGTTATCAGCAAAAGAAAGGCTATCGGCATAGCGGGCGTCAAACATCTCCACCACGACCTTGTCCTCTATGCCGTCATAAGAGGCTTGGATTAAAGCCCCCGATTTCTTGGTTATTTTCCCTCCATAATATAAACCTACCGCCTGCGGGATGACTTCATCGTTATGGGGAAAATTCTCTGGATCTGTATTTTTCGTTTTCTGGGTAGAAACCCAGGAAACCTGCAATAGGGCTGAAATAGGGAGCGAGGCAGGAAATTTGACATTGGGAGCTTTTTGACTGAAGCCGCGCAACTTGAACTGCCGCCCGAACGGCGTCAGTTCCGGGAAGACCGTATGGCAGGAGGAGCACTGCATACCTGTCTGGCGTCCCATGCTGGGGACGGCGTAGATGTTGGCTGAAGCCAATAATCCGAGAAATACTGTAATTCCTATCCGAAACCTTGCCATATTCATTCACCTCTATTGATATGATCTAGTGACTACCTGCGACTCTTTTTATCATTTTTGTTTTCCGAGCAGATTTCCGTAGCATTAGTTAGATGGCCGCTACTCTGAGATTAACGCACCAGTATGGCAATGAGGTAGCTAAGGTACAATGCTCCATTAATGCCGAACTGCCAGACCTGTAAATAACCGCGCCGGATCGCCAACCTGAGCCAAAGCGCGGCAGCAAAAGTCACCAGTACACCTGTAAGTACTTCTACACGTAATGCCGTCCACGGGGTGAGCAATATCCCGATGGAAGGCAGGATCGTTCCCTGGAATACCATCGCACCGGTAATATTGCCGAAAGCCAGGGTATCTTTGCGTCGGCGGATCCATAGGATGCTATTAATCTTTTCCGGGAGTTCGGTCGCAATGGGAATGATGAGCAAAGACATCAACAGCACCGAGATCCCAAGGTCCCGTGACACATGTTCCACGGCGTGGACAAAGCCTTTGGCACCTAATACCACCAACCCCAACCCAAGTACAAGCTGGGATAGGATTACAACCATGTAGTTAGGTAGTCCCAGGTAACATGAATACAGGCGGGAGTCTGCATGCGTGCCGCGTCCATCTTCGACCAATTGGGCCGACTTGCCTATGGTAAGCAGCATATAGATAAAGTAAGTCAACACCAATGCGGCGACGAGCGCTACATGGATCGCCAGGAAATACCGGGGATTATGGGGAACAATCAATGCGATAGCGGCAATGCCGTAGGCCAGCAGGAAACAATCGAGATCGCGCGTAAGTCCCGATAGCTCCGGGGTGAGTTGCCCTTTGAATCCACGTTGTCTCAATACCGAGAAAGCCATCAAGCTGAGGGACAAGGTTGACAACATGAGCGGGGCGCCAAGAATTACACCAACGCCAATTTCCTCATTGACATTAACGCGCTCTGTGCCGGCGAAAACCGCAATAAGGGGCACCATACTTTCGGGCAGAGCGGTTCCCACTGCCGCCAGCAGCGATCCAGTCACGCCTTCAGAGATATGAAGCCGAGTCCCAAGATGTTCTAGCGCATTGGTAAAAATCTCGGCGGCAATGAGAATAACGAGCAACATCGCCACTAACAGTATGGCCATCATTTTGAGTTCCTATTCGCTTACCGAAAGGCGTCTGATGTCTTTATGCCAACGCCAAATCACATAAAGCGCCGGGATGACCAGCAACGTCAATAGCATGGCCGAACCGATGCCGCCGATCATAGGTGCCGCGATTCGCTTCATCACGTCGGCACCGGTGCCGGTGGCAACCATAACCGGAAACAACCCGACGATATTGGCCAGACCTGTCATCATGACCGGCCTGATGCGCTCCATCGCGCCAGCTTGTACGGCTTCCAGTAAATCGGTTAGCGAATGCAACTGTCCGGCTTCCTGGCGTCTCCGGACGGCTTCATCCAAGTAGGACAGCATCACGGCGCTGGTTTCGGCGGCGACCCCCGCCAGCGCGATTAAACCCACCCAAACGGCGATACTCATGTTGTATCCTAAACCATACAGCGCCCATACGCCCCCGACCAGAGCCAGCGGCACACCCAGCATCACCATCAGCGTTTCGGCGACGGAACGGAATGTGAAGTAATACAAGACGAAGATGATCGCGAGGGTTAGCGGCACAAATATCTTGAGGCGCTCTTGCACCCGCTCCATGAATTCGTATTGTCCCGACCAGGTCAATGTGTAGCCTGCCGGCAACTCGATTTTTTCCTTCACGATACGCTTCAAATCCTCTACATAACCGCCGACATCCCGCCCGGCCATGTCTACGTAGACGTAACCGGACAGCATGCCGTCCTCGTCCCGTATCATCGCCGGGCCGCTGACCATGCGTAGCTCCGCGAGCTGAGTGATGGGCACCTGTGCACCATTCGGAGTGCTCACCAACACTCGTCCCAGTTTGGACAAGTCGTCGCGTAGTTCACGCAAATAACGCACATTGACGGGATAGCGCTCGCGTCCCTCAATGGTGGTGGTAATGCTTTCCCCGCCAATGGCCGACTCGATGATCTTGCTGACATCCATCACCGTGAAGCCATAACGGGCGATCTCATCGCGCTTGATGACGAAGTCGAGAAAATAGCCGCCCGAAACCCGTTCCGCGTAAACGCTGCGAGTGCCGGGAACCTCTTTGGCAATCATCTCTATGGCCTTACCGATCTCCTCGATTTTTTTGAGGTCTGGCCCGAATATCTTGATGCCTACTGGCGTGCGCACGCCAGTGGTGAGCATGTCGATGCGCGCCTTGATTGGCATGGACCAGGTATTGGTCACGCCTGGAAACTGCAAGGCACGATCCATCTCGGCGATCAGGTCTTCGTAACCCAGGCCCTCTCGCCATTGCCCCTTGGATTTGAGTTCCACCACGACTTCCATCATGCTGAAAGGGGCCGGATCGGTGGAGGTTTCAGCGCGGCCGGACTTGCCGAATACATGCTCGACTTCTGGAAACGCCTTAAGTTTCCTATCCATTTGTTGCAAGAGCTTCCCCGCTTCGGTGACTGAGATACCCGGCAGCGTGGTGGGCATATATAGAATGGTACCTTCATACATCGGTGGCATGAATTCCGAACCCATGCGCTGATACGGCAACGCGATGCTGGCGATAAGCAAGATAGCCATGGCGACAAGAATTGTTCGGTAGCGCAGCGCGAGCCTGAGAACAGGCGCGTAAGCCCACTGCAGCAAGCGACTGATCGGGTTGCGCTGCTCCGGGATGATTTTCCCTCTGATAAAAAGGGACAGCAAGGCCGGGATCAGGGTGACCGCGATTACTGCGCTCATGGCGATGGACAGGTTTTTGGTCAATGCCAACGGTTTGAACAAGCGGCCTTCCTGACCCTCCAGGGTGAAGACCGGCATGAAGGCGACGGCGATCACCAGCAGCGAGGCGAAAATAGGAGGGCCCACTTCCTTGGCGGAATTGATGAGCACACGGTTGCGGTCGCCCACGCGGCCGCCGCGCTCCCATTCCTCCAGGCGACGGTGAGCATTGTCGACCATCACGATGGAGGCGTCCACCATGTCGCCGACGGCAACGATGATGCCGCCGATGGACATGATATTCATGCCGACCCCAAGGAAATACATCGGAATAAAAGCGATCAGGATGGCGATGGGCAAGGTGATGATGGGAATCAGGGCGGAGCGGAAATGCAGCAGGAAGACGATGATCAAGACGCTGACCGTGATCAACTCCTCTATCAGGTTTTCATTGGCGGTGGAAACAGCCTCCTTGATCAAGTCACTGCGGTCGTAGGCAGTGACGATTTTGACCCCTGTGGGAAGAGACGGCTCGATCTCCTTGAGTTTGGCTTTGACGCGATCAATCACCTCCGTGGCATCCTGGCCGTAGCGCATGATAACGACGCCGCCCACCGCCTCGCCTTGGCCGTTAAGCTCGACCAACCCTCGCCGCATGTCCGGCCCCAGGCTGACCGTGGCGACCTCGCGCAGCAGGATCGGCGTGCCGCTCGGGCTGGCGCCGACCGCGATCTGCTCGACATCGGCGGTCGATTTGATATAACCTCGCCCCCGGATCATGTATTCGATGCCGGAAAACTCGACGACCCGGCCGCCGACATCAAGGTTGCTCATGCGCACCTTCTCGATGATCTCGTTCAGGTTAAGCCGATAGGCCAGCACTTTGGTGGGATCGAGATTGATCTGATACTGGCGCACGAAACCTCCCACGCTGGCAACTTCGGCCACGCCGTCCACGGCGCGGAGCCAGTAGCGCAAATACCAGTCCTGGAACGAGCGCAGCGACGCGAGATCTTGTTGCCCGGTTTCATCGACCAGCGCGTATTGAAACACCCAGCCCACCGCCGTGGCGTCCGGCCCAAGCTGCGGTGTCACGCCTTCCGGCAGGCGCCCCGAGAGCTGGTTGAGGTATTCCAGCACCCGCGAGCGCGCCCAATAAATATCGGTGCCGTCCTTGAAGAGGACATAGACGTAGGAGTAGCCGAAATCCGAAAATCCCCGTACGACCGTCACATTGGGTGCGGACAGAAGCGCCGTGATGATGGGATAGGTGATCTGGTCTTCCACCAGATCGGGGGATCGCCCCATCCAGGTCGTATATACAATCACCTGAGTGTCGGACAAATCCGGCAGGGCGTCTAGTGGGGTGTTTTTCATCGCCCACAAGCCGCCCGCGGAAAGTGCGAAAACCAGCAAGAATACGATGATGCGGTTTTTAGCGCAAAATTCGATGATGTTCTCGACCATGCAATTCTCTATGCTGACATTGAAAAATTCCCACCCTGATAGCCTGGCTTTTTCTTCTGATAAGGAAGAATGTTGGACTGCATAAAACTTGAACGTAAACTCAGTATGATGCCTTCACTTCCCACAAGGCTGCCATTACCCCATTAGAAGCTGAACGCCCAAGTGGGGCGATAAAGGATTCCATCCGCTTTTCTCAACAAATTTTTGGAACTAAAACTGCCGGATTATTTCAGTTTCTCGATCCGTTGCAGAGCTGCCACGCCGAATGCACTATCGGGTTCCTTTTGACAGATACGTTCCAATGTATCCAAACTTTTGTCATTCAATAACGCGATCGCCTGCAGACGCACGGAGGGATAATGTGCCCTGAGCGCCGCCAGTTCCCGGAGATAGGCATTGGATTCGTTTAGTAACCGGAGCAGGATTCTTTCAGGGTTGCCGGTGAAGAGATCACGGACCAGATTATCATAGTGCTCTTGTTCCCGAAGGACGTCTCGGGGATCGGCTCTAGGCGGTTCGGTGGGGTCGTGGCAGCAGGAACTCATGGTATTACTCCTTTTGTGGTTGTCATGAATCAGGTTACAGTCAAACTTTGATAAATTGTGAAAAATTCAGCCTTTCATGCCCGCCATGCCACCGACTTTTTTTGGCACGGAATTCGATAATATCCTCGACCATAAATTCCCCTATATCTCGTCCTTGAAGCCCTTCCGAAAGGCATAAAGAGAAGATGAAGTTTTCGGGTTCTCACGCTCCGTGAGAAAACAGAAAAGGTTAAACTTAACATATCAGGCCGGTACCCGAATCTCTTCCAATGCAGCAATCATGACGCCGATTGCGGATATTAAAAGAAGCAACACCAGACAAGAGGCTACGACAATATCAGGCCACCCTGTACCTGTGTACCAAACCGCTCCGGAGGCGATAAATACAGACAAATTCGAGGCAATGTCGTTACGAGAGCATTCCCACACCGAACTCATATTGATATCTTCATGGCGGTGGCGCCATAAAAGAAAAAGGCAAAGGGAGTTGGCGGCGAGACCCAGTAGACTGAACACGCTCATCACCTCAAAGAGAGGGAGGGTTGGCGTAAGCAGTTTAAACACAACTTGAGCCGCTACAGCATAAGCAGCTAGAAAAATGAGGGCGCCTTTAAATAAGGCCACTCTGGCCTTGAAGACAGCGCCTCTGGAAACTGCGTACAGGCTGATGCCGTAGGTCAATGCGTCTCCGAGATTATCAAGACTGTCGGACAGGAGGGCGGATGACTTGCCATAAAACGCAGCGGCAACAATCACAATAAACATTAAAACATTGATGCCGAGTACAGCCCATAACGTGCCGCGCTGCCGTTTTTGCAGCCGTTCCAAAGCACAATTCTGATTGCAACAGCCAGCCATGATGATCCCCCCTCTTATGCTTCAAAAATCAATGCTTCATGCCCGGCATGCCGCCGACCGCAGCCTTTAGCTGGCTCTCGGAGTCGAGCAGAAAGTTGGCCGAGGTGACGATGTGTTCGCCTTCCTTCAAGCCTTCGACGATTTCCACCCAATCACCGCCACGCAGTCCAATTTTGACGTTACGCCATTCCAATCTGCCGCCGCCATGATGGATGAAGATGATTTGCCGCTCGCCCGATTCCAGCACCGCATCCTTGGAAACCGCCAGCCGCGTCCCGAGCGGCACCGCAAGTTCGACATTCGCATACATACCGGGCTTCAATAACTCCTTCGGGTTGTCCAGTTCGAAACGGACTTTAGCGGTACGCGTTTCGGGGTCGACGGTCGGATAGATAAAGGCGATACGGCCGGTAAATACCGTTTGCGGGGCGTAAGACAAGCTCACCTGTGCGGTTTGTCCGGCTTGGATCAACGGCAGTTCGTATTCGTAGATATCGGCGATGACCCAGATTTTCGACAGATCGGCGATCGTATAGAGCACTTCACCCGGCATCACGCGCATTCCGGCCAAAGCGGTTTTCTCGATTACCGTACCGTTCAGCGGCGCATGGAAGGGCAGGGTCTTCAATACCTTGCCGGTTCGTTCCAGATCCTTAATGTGATAATCGGCGATATCCCATAATTGCAGGCGGCGGCGCGATACCTCGAGAATATTGCGCGCCCCTTCCGCAACTTCTGGAAAGTCGCTGGTTCCCAAGGTCTTCGCGGCGCGCACGGCCAGCAAGTATTCTTCCTGAGTGGCAACCAGATCGGGGCTGTACAGCGTGAACAGCAGCTGGCCTTTTTTGACTTTCTGACCGGTCGTATTCACGTACAGCTGATCGATCCAGCCTTCCAGCTTGATGTTGACGCGCGCTAACCGGCGTTCATCGGTTTCGACGCGGCCCACGGTGCGAATGGTTTTGTTGACTTCCCGTCGCGTCGCTTCTTCGAATTTGACGCCAATCGATTGCAGACGCTCGTTGCTGATGGTCATTGTGTTGGGAATCTTACCGGTCGCCGCCGCCGAGTGCGCAGCATGATCCTGGTTTTCGGCAGCCGCGCAACGAATTGACAATAACCCTATGAGGAGCAAACCTCTTGTGGAAGTGACTAAATTTATCATGGCTGTTCTCCAATGATCGCTTCGAGTCTCGCCAGCGCCTTCTCATGCTCGACCATTTCGCCATGCCGTTCGATTTCGTTTTCCTGCAAGGTCAACAAACTGTTCAGCAAGGTTAGAAAATCGACTTTGCCGACCGCATAGCCGGCCTGCGCCGAGGCCAAGGTCAATCGCGCCTGCGGGATAATTGCTTCACCGAGGATTTTGACCAGTTGTTCGGCCCGTTCGGACTGGACGACATTGTCCTTGATCCGAAACAACAGTTCCTGCCGGATCGATTGCAGATCCTCGACGGCGACTTCTCGTCCGGCTTGCGCCTCGCGCACCGCCTGACTTTGCTTGGTTTGAAAGTACAAAGGCACCTCGACGCTCAGCATCACCTGGTAGCCGTTTTTGCCCATCGGCTCTTCACGGAGCCCTGCAGCACCAAGCTCGAAATTCGGGTAATAGTCGCGCTTGGCCAACTCGACCGCCTTGCCACCACGCTCTACGCTTTTCGCACGCTGCAGCAACAGCGGAGCCGACTGATCCAGCAGCGAGTTCAGCCCTTCCAGCTTATGCTTCAATGGCGTCATCTGAATAGCCTCGGGGGATCCTAAAGGATCGGCCGGCGGACGATTCAACAGCCGGTTAATGTCCGCATGCAGGGATTGTTTCTTTTGCGCCAGCGTCGCTAGACGGGCCAGCAGCCGGGAAATTTCCGCCTGCGCCCGAAAAATGTCCTGTTGTGCGCTCTGGCCGACGCCGTAGCGGGCTTCAGCAGTCGCTTCGAATTGGACCAAAACCCGGCGTGTGTTCTCCAAGATCGCTTCAGACTCATGGATGAAGTGCAGATCGTAATAGCTCTGTTTCAGCGCGGCGATCACCTGCAGCGCGGTTGCCAGATAATCCTGTTCGATGATATCGGCCTCGCTCGCCGCGACTTCACCGCGCAGGCGCAGCTTCCCCGGAAACGGCAAGGCCTGGCTGAAACCGTAACTCGTTTCACGAGCGCTCAACTCGCGATAACCTAAGTTGATTTTTGGGTCGGGTAAAGTTTGCACCTGCGGAATCCTGGCCTTCGCGGCTTCCCAGCGTCGTTCAGCCGCCTTGATGTCAGGGTTTTGATCTAACGTCTCCTGGATCAGTTGCGTTAATGGTAACACCCCTTCGACTTTGTTTTCAGCAGCGAGAGCCCAAGCAGGCACAAACAGGCAGGCCCATAGCAAGGCAGATTTCATGAGGAGCACAAAATAATTAATGATTGTCTGTTTTCTCTTCATCCACTACTTCTCGCTATCGCAGCTAAAAATCCTCTGAATGACTGGATATTCCCTTTTACTTCCGCCATACGATTGAATCGACAGACTTTGCAGTAATCGACCCTGCTAAAACACTATGCACATCAACCCAAAGGTGGGGTAATCCTAGCTCCTCCAACCAATCAGGTCCTTGGAGTTCCTTAAGCCGGGCTATTGTAGATGCGCTGCCAGCCACGACACAAAATTCACCCACTACGCTCACTGCCGTAAGATAGCGCACCGGCCAGCCTGTCTTGGGGTTTAATACATGTCCGTAGCGCACACCATTGACCAGAATGCAACGCTCATAATCTCCACTGCTTGCTAGAGCGCCTTTATACAGCCACAAGGTACCCAGCAATGCCTCGCGGCTGCGCGGATGCCGTATGCCTATCCTCCAGGGACGGCCATCAACACGGGGGCCGATCACTTTAATGTCTCCGCCAAGATTAACCATGCCATGCCTTATCCCTAGTCCGTAACACAAGGACGCTGCTCGATCCACGGCATATTCCTTGACGATGCCGCCAAAATCAATTTCCATGCCCGGCACGGAAAAAGTCAGCACAGGCCTTTTCCAGATCACCTTATGCCAGCCAACTTTGTCCAACAGTTTATCAATCAACGATTGTTCGGGCAGAATGTTTTGGTCGAAGTTCCAGGCATGCCGCAAAATGCTGGCGGTGATGTCAAACAGGCCACCACTCTGCTCATAGCAAGTGACCGCATAATCCAGCAAGCAGGCAGTTTCGTCATCCACGCCGATACTGCCGCCAATGGCCGCCACCCGATTGATTTCAGACAAAAAACTGTCAGTCTCGTAACGCGAATATAGTGATTCCAGTCTTTGCACATCAGCAATGACGGCATCCGCAGCCTGTCTGGCTTTCGCTTCGTCACGGGCAAACAGTTGTATATCGCACGGAGTGCCCATGGCTTTGAACTCACGGCGATAGTACGTTAGATTTTTCATTATTGCGATCTGCACTTTCCGGCAAACGGCAAAACCCTTGTGCCGGCAAATCCAGGGCACTGTTGAATTTGCTGGATAAGTTTTGAAAGGCAATGAGTCCGGTGAGTTCGACTATTTCATCTTCGTTAAAGTATTCATAGAGGCGCTGAGTCAAATTCTCGTCAACCTGCCGATCGGTATACGTCACCGCCTCGACATATTCCAGAATAACCCTTTCTTGGTTATCAAACAACTCGCTTTCTTGCCATCGTTCAAGGGCTTCCACCTTGTTCATGGAGCCGGTTCTTTGTGCTAACACGGCAGAGTTAATATCAATGCAAAAACGGCACTCGTTTATTTGCGATACTCTCACCGTAATCAAGGATCGGATGACCGGATCGATAGGGCTGCTTTTCCTATCCAGCACTCCATAGAGTACCGCTATCGCGGCAAACAACCTGGGAACTCTGGCCCAAATCAATGCCGGTTTAAGGATTTGTCCGTATTTTCTTTTTTGATTCCAGAAGAAGGGACGAAGGTACCATGGATAACTGTCAAGAGGTTTTTCTGTGACTCTCATAGCCTCACCGAAGCAGATAGTAAATTCCGGACTCATCCGAAGAAAGTACGGGCAATGACTGACGTTTAAGCCGTTTGCCCGCTCTGACTAAGGCTTCAGTCTGTAAAGTCGCATTGGGGAAAGGTATCATTCCCATCCCCTTGCTCGTACGAAACATTACATCTCCCGATGCAGTTTTGCCATTTCCAAGTTTTCTTCGGCAGCATTTTCATAAATATTAATTAACCTTCGGCAATGCGCCTTTAAATCTAGCGCCCGTTTACCGTAAAGATAACTTTTAGCTTCATATTGGCTAAGAAGTCTCTTATGCTCATCGACTTTAAGCTGCATTTCTTTTGCCACTTCTTCATAGTGTTCCGCCAGCGCCTCATGATCGGCTTTAGTTCCTGCGTTTCGCACGGCCACGCTCATGTCCATCGGATGCGGATTCCTCTCGGCGCAAGCAGCCAGCAATCCGAGAATAATGAACAGGGAAATTAATGATTTGGTTCTCATGGGCTTTCTCCAGAATAATTCAATAGTTAAAATGACATTTTTTTTCGGATTGTTAACGTATAGTTCAGTGTTCAGTTGATAATGACTCGCTACATCAACCGCCATTTAAATTTCGAATCGTGGAAAGAATGCCGGCACACGATCAGCATATTTTGAATATTTCTCCCCAAATTCAGTATAGGCTTCTCTCTCTTCGGTTCGGGCCAGTCGGACATACATGTAGAGCAAAATCGGAAACATCGCCACTGTCACGATGGTCGGCCATTGCAGCAGGAATCCGAACATGATCATCACGAACCCGGCGTACTGTGGATGCCGGATTTTTGCGTAGGGTCCGGTTGTGGCCAAGGTATGCTGGCGTTGCGCCCGGTACAGCACCCGCCATGCGCTGGATAACAGAAAGAATCCGGCAACGATCAGAACGCTGCTGATCAAGTGAAATGGTCCGAAGTGGGGGTTGCCGCGCCAGCCGAACAGGTCTTCCAGCAGATGGCCGGCATCATGTGAAAGCGGATCGATGCCGGGAATACGCTTGGTGAGCCAGCCGGAAAGCAGGTAAATGGTAAGCGGGAAGCCGTACATCTCGGTGAACAGTGCCACGATGAAGGCGGAGAATGCACCGAAAGAGCGCCAGTCGCGCTTGCTTTGCGGCTTGGCGAAGCTGAAGGCGAAGATGATGAATACCAGCGAATTGATGATGACCAGCGACCAGAGCCCATAGGACGGTGACGGAGCATTCATTTTTTGTCCCCATCGGTTTTGTGGTGGTTGTGGGCATGTTGTCCATGGCCGCCGTGACCGTGATGCATGAACAAATGCATCAGCGGGCAGGCCAGCAGGAACAGATACGGCAGGATGCCAAGCACATGGGCGCGATGCTCTGTGAACAGCAGGAATCCGGCAATTAAAAGAAACCCGTAAAACACCCACCTGCCCTTGGCGATGTGGTGCGTCTCGTGCTCATCGGTCATGATGCTCTCCTCTTTTGTCTGATTAATCAAAGGTAAACACTCGGCTTTTCTGGGGGACTCCAAGAGTTTGACAATTCCGGGAATCATCGTGGGTCTCCCAATTGAGAACCGCCTAAAGTTCAATAGATGAGGAAACTCACGATGAATTCACCAAAGGGTTTATATCATACAAAATGGGAATGTAAGGTCTGTAGTAAGGACGGGGCAATCAAACTTTTCATGGGGTTTCTCCTAGGGTTTAGTGTCTAGCAAAAACGCGGGTGCTGCCGTCCGCCTGGACAAGCAGGGTTTCATAGGGAACGGGCTTGGCGGTTTCCATGCCCGGAGAACCGGGTGGCATGGAGGGAACGGCCAAGCCGAGAGCTTGGGGTTTTTCCTTGAGCAGGCGCTGGATGTCGGCGGCGGGAACATGGCCTTCGATGACGTAGTCGCCGACCCTGGCGGTGTGGCAGGAACCCAGGCGATCGGGCATACCCAGTTTTTTCCGCGCTGCCGGAACGTCGTTCACTTCGTGGGTGTTTACCTGAAAACCATTTTGTTGCAGGTGTTTGATCCATTTTCCGCAGCAACCGCACTGGGGACTCTTGAACACTTCCACTTGCGTCTCAGCTTGCGCCCAAGCGGCGCCGGTGCTAACGAGGAAGACTAACAGCAGGGAGCGAAAGTGTGGTTTCAGAACTGATTTCATGACTGATTCGCAATTAATTTGAACGCGTCCAGTTTAATCAGTTGTTCCTTACGGGAGGCTGACCGGAATATTACATTTGCGTTATCTTCCGGGACTTGGTTTGTGCTTAGAAAGGCTAAACAACTGATAATGTCAAATCGGCCAGAGCCTACAGTATTCTATACAAGGCCTTTTAAGCCTCACAAAAAAACAAGCCAAACTTCGCATCCATTTTTTCCCCCAACGATAGAATATATGCCCCGGGACGTTACGTCGCATTTAACTACAGGATGTTCTCAATTAGAATTTAAAAAACGGCTCAGTCTGGTGTATGGTACTGGTATTTGTGCGTAAAAAAGATGATACGGGTGCTACTCAGGGACGATTAATGGGAAGGGATCAAGGAGCATTTACCTGGTAAAGCCAGTGATTGCGGTGTGAGACGGCTGCTGATAATCGATTATTTGTCGAAGCGGTACTCTGGATTGCCATAACCGGTTCACCGTGGCGAGATCTGCCGGCCTGCTTCGGACATTGGCATCGGGTTAATGTGCGCTATCACCGTTCGCGTGATAAAGGCACCTGGGCAAAACTCTTAGCCGCCGCCAGTGATGATCCAGACCTGGAGTATCTGATGGTAGACGGCCGCATCGTTCGCGTTCATCCACACGGCGCGGGAAAAAAAACAGCAGCACGAAGAAGCGATGGGCAAGTCCCGCGGCGGCTTGAGCACAAAAATTCATGCAACGGTGGATGCCTTGGGCAAGCCGGTTCGCTTATTGCTCACTTCCGGTGAGACTTCCGAATTCACCCAGGCGGAAGCGCTTATCAATGGGTTTGAGGCAAATTATGTGTTGGAGATAAAGGTTATGATTCCGATGCCTTTATTGCCGCGATTATCACCCAACAAGCACGGCCTGTTATTCCGCCGAAGGCATAGAAAAGCCCCGAGAGATGCAATAAGGCATTGTATAAAGAGCACATTCTGGTGGAACGCTGCTTTCTGAAATTGAAACATTTTCGCCGCATCGTCACGCGCTATGAGCAGCTGGCTATCACTTATCAATCGATTCTTAACTTGGTCGCCAGCATGATTTGGCTTAATTGAGAACGCCCTGTAGGTTAACTGTAACCGTGAAACGCGTTACGGCATCGTGTTGCAAATGCCGCAGAGCCGGATCCGTAGCCAGTCCTATAGTCGGATCGCCAGCAAATTCCGTGATAATAACAGCAACGGAACGATCATGCACTGATCGTCGGTCTACATATTAAAGAATCGATGAAAAGGATTTTTTCGTTTACGGAAAAATCCCGAATAACAAGCAGTGCAGCAAAAGCGCCAGCTGTCGGATGCCATGGAAAAGTTCAACAAAGGGCAATTACGCACCAAAACAAAGATTATTGCACCAACAATGTGCATAAAACCTGTTAAAAGCTCGGATAATATCCAAGTCTCAGAAAAATCATGTGTTTTTGTTATCGAATTACATCCCAGCAAGTATTATTTCATAGTTACTTCGCTCTGAATTGGTGCGCCCTTACGCCAAAAAGCGCACCAAGACTCTTAACATTATTACTGCGCCATTGTCCGATGCAACTCGGCCATCGCGTGGTTCTCGGTTACGGCGTTCTGATAGACGCCTATCAAAGTTTGACAGTGTTGTTCAAAAATTGGTGCTTGTCTGCCATACAAATAACTTTTCGCCTGATATTGTTCGAGAAGCTTTTTGTGTTCCTCAACTTTGGCCTGCATTTCGTTCGCTGTTGCATCATAATGCTCAGCCAGCGCCTCATGATCGGCCTTGGTTCCCGCGTTTCGCACGGCCACGCTCATATCCATCGGATGCGATTTTATCTCGCTACAGGCTACTAACACTCCGAACAATAATACTAGAACAATGAATAGTTTATTTTTCATCACCATACTCCAAACCAGTTGACAGAAATTTGTATATAACGGGCAAACATAGAGCAATATCTATACCATCTTGCCAGTTACTTAACAGGGAACGACACTGAAAGTTGAAAAAGAATACGGCATTATAGCGATGCTCATGCTAATCACAATGTAAAGTCTGTTGGCATTTGTCTGTAAATTTTGGAATTAAGTATGCTATCTGGGTGGTTCTAGACACATCAGTCCTCTGAGTTTGAAAATGATAAAATATCTATACGATGCCCTGCATATGCATGTTAGGGGGACATTGACTAATTTGACCGATAATATTTACTTGTTTTCAGAGGCCCTTCTTTTTGTTAAAGGCTGTGTAACATAATTTATCACGGAGATTATAAAAATTAGACCAATTTTCGGAGAAAAGTAGTCAGTAGAAAGTACTGTGGGCGTTTTATGATTATTGTTATCAATACCGATTTTTTGAGCAATTTCTGATTCTTAAATATCCAAGATTTTTTTAAAATGAAGCAATGTTGCAAAGTCACAAAAACCTGAAAAATAGTGTAAAAACAATAGCCTACATTCATTCTGTATTGCCACTCCTGTGCTCGATTGGACTGACAAATCAAGTAATCACATTAGTAAACAATGGCTTATAAAAATAAAATTTTCACTTGTGCAAAATTTGAGCACCATTATGATGGTTAGCAAATCGATGATCGACAAAAAGCCGGGGAAACAAAACTTCGACCGCATCGCTTGTAAAACGAAGCGACACGGGTCCTTTAAGGGTGGCCGACGCTAAAATCCCGTCGTTAACCAAATCCGAAAGTATCATCCTGGCGCTACACTTCTTTAAGCCTGTGATTCTGCCGGCTTCTCCGCGCGGGCATCTCGCCCATGATCAGAACTCTTTCCAGAATGAGAAAGGCTTCCGGTTTCATTTCCGAATGTGCGCCCGAGCTTCGATTTGCAAATTACGCCGCGATTCGTCTTGTTCCAGGTCGTCCGCCCATGCCCGCTCAATATCCCTTGGCTTTGTATTGTGGCCCTCAATGAGGTTCGAGTAATAACAGTTCATCATCCGAACCAAATTAGCCAAGCTCGCAGCCGTGCGCGGATGCAATCTCGCTCCCAGCAGTTCGCTCAAAGACGTGAGTTCCGCTATACGGTCCGCAAGATCAAGCGGAATGTTTTCAAGCAGACAAGGTTCAATTCGATAGGGATTTTCAATGGGAGAGGGCATGCCGATCTTACAAAAACATAACTTATTGTTTCAAAATATTTTAATATACAATAATTGTCGTATTTTGCCGATTTTAATGCGGATATTGTAACTTGGCTTAGCGCATTGTTTTTATTGAGAAGTTTTGTAAATGAGCCGGTAATATTGCCGATCTTGCATAGTTCGAGCAGAAATGCGTGATAGGTCAGCCTGCAAATAGGCTCGTCGTTCTTGTTTTCCCATTGTCGTAACCCGTTTCTTTTCGGTTACATACATGGGAGGCACGGCCCTTCTTTTACCGAGTCATTGGGTTATTTTTAAGTTGAGGCAATTCGTTTATTCATTTTGACATTGCCTGTAAATTCGCGGTATATAAAATGCCAGCACAATTTTTATCTACCATCCATAAATCATGTTTACGATAGGCAAGCTTGCAAAAACCGCCGGAGTGAATGTCGAAACCGTTCGCTATTATCACCGTATCGGTTTGTTAGTAGAACCGGAAAAGCTCTATAGCGGTTATCGGCACTATCCGGCCAGCGCCGTTGCCCGTATTCGGTTTATTAAACGTGCGCAACAACTCGGCTTTACTTTGAAGGAAATTTCAGAATTGTTATCGCTGGATGGAGGCCATTGCGACGATGTTAGAAAAATGGCGGAACAGAAATGCCGGCACATTGATAATCAGCTAAAAGACCTGCTTGCCTTGCGCAACGTATTGGAAAGCCTGATTAAAGGCTGCCAAACCGATCCGGCGGCGCAACATTGCTCCCTCATTGACGCCATTGCGGATGCGTCGTCAGATTCAAAACTTTAAACAGTCTTTAAAAAAATCCCCAACCGCTCTTGACTCCGTACCCGTGTACGTAGTTTAGACTCCTTATTCAAGCCCTAAGGTGCACAACGCCCCATCCATCAAGGCTATGTTTTTTATTTTTATGCAGGAGAAAACCATGTCAACCGAGCAAGAAACATTAGAAAAAACCCTGTCAAACGCCCAAGATATAGTAGAAGAAACCCCCGCCTCCTGGCTAGGAATAGGAGCCGTGCTTGCGGCCGTCGGCGCATCCCTCTGCTGTGTCGGGCCTTTGCTGCTGTTATCGTTAGGAGTTGGCGGCGTCTGGATGAGCACTTTAACGTCAATGGAAACTGTCAGGCCTTTTTTTCTAATTCTAACGCTGATTTTTATCGGCCTGGGGTTTTACAAACTCTATTTAGTGCCGGACAGTTGCAAAGCAGGCGATGTTTGCGCCTCGCCTGACGTTAAACGTAAACAACGTTTGATTTTCTGGATTGGCTCCGGTTTTTTAGCGTTACTGGTGTCCTTTCCCTGGTACGCGCCCTTTTTTATGTAAATACAGGAGAACCGTCATGGAGATTAAAACCGCAGTTATTTGTTTAAGCTTGTTAGCCGCTCCTTTTGTAACGCAAACGGTATATGCGGCGGCGCCCGAGCCAGCACAAGCGAGCCTGCAATCGGTTACGTTCGACATGCAGAATATGACTTGTGCAATGTGTTCCATCACCATCAAAAAGGCGCTGCAAGGCGTTGACGGCGTGAAAAATGTAACCGTCGACGCGGATGCAAAAACCGCCACGGTGACTTTCGACCCTCAAAAAACCACGCTTGAAGCCTTGATAAAGGCCACCACGAATGCGGGGTATCCTGCAACCGTGCGCAAGCAATAATAATTCGAGGAATCTTTCATGTGGATCAAGCAACTCAAAATTGCGGGGATGACCTGCCCCAGTTGTGCTCAGGGTATCGAAAGCAAACTCAACGCCATTCAGGGCGTGGAAATCAAGGTTTCTTATCCGGAAGGGATCGGCACGCTTAAAGTCAAAGGAAAATCCAGTCCGGAATCCCTGATTAAACAGATTGAGGCAAAAGGTTATCAAGTAACGGAACTGGATAACGAACAAAAGCAAAGCGATGCGGATCACAAAACGTCCGCTGCAAATCCTGGCGAACCGCTTCATGTCGCCATTATCGGCAGCGGTTCGGCGGCTTTCGCCTGCGCCCTGAAAGCGGTAGAAAACGGCGCCAAAGTGACGTTGATCGAACGCAATCCGATCATTGGCGGCACTTGCGTTAATATCGGCTGCGTGCCTTCAAAAATCATGATACGCGCGGCGCACATCGCGCATTTGCAAAAAACTCATGCCTTCGGCGGCATTAAAAAACAACATCCGGTGATCGACCGCAAGCAATTGGTGGCGCAACAACAGGCCAGAGTCGATGCACTGCGAGCGGCCAAATATGAAGATATTTTGCAAACCCAACCGGATATCACGTTGCTCAAAGGCAACGCACGGTTTAAAAACGCCCAAACGCTTATTGTTGACCGGGAGCATGGCAACTTTACCGAAATCAGCGCCGATCGCTTTCTGATCGCTACCGGTTCGTCATCTGGGTTGCCGCCGATTCCAGGACTGGCGGGCACGCCTTACTGGACATCCACCGAAGCATTGGTGGCGGAAAAACTGCCGGAACATTTAATAGTGATCGGCTCATCCATCGTTGCATTGGAACTGGCACAAGCCTTTTTAAGGCTGGGTTCCAGAGTGACCTTGCTCGCCCGCAGCACGATTTTGTTTAGAGAAGACCCGGAAATAGGGGCGGAACTGCATAAAATACTGGAATCCGAAGGCATGACCATCCTGACCCATACCCAGGCCGAAGCGGTGAGTTATAAGAAAGGGCGCTTTTCAGCCGGAAAATTCACTCTGAAAACCACCACAGGCCGGATCGTTGAAGGCGATCGGTTGCTGATTGCCACGGGCAGACCGCCCAATACGGAAGGCCTGGGTCTGGAAAACGCGGGAGTCGAACTCAATAAAGATAAAAGCATCAGGATCGATGATCACATGCGCACCAATGTCGAACATATCTATGCCGCCGGCGACTGCACCGACCAGCCGCAGTTTGTCTATGTCGCGGCAGCGGCGGGTACCCGCGCCGCGATTAATATGACCGGCGGCGATGCGGCCATCGATCTGGCGGCGATGCCCGCGGTCATGTTTACCGAACCGCAAATGGCGACGGTAGGCATGACCGAAGCGGAAGCACATTTGAAAAACATCGAAACCGATAGCCGTCTGTTGCGGTTGGAAAATGTGCCGCGCGCACTGGCTAATTTTGAAACGCAAGGCTTTATCAAACTGGTGATTGAGGAAGGCAGCCGCCGCCTGATCGGTGCGCAAATTCTGGCCCCGGAAGCAGGCGAGATGATCCAGACGGCGGTGTTGGCCATCCATAACCGGATGACGATAGAAGACTTGGCCGGACAATTGTTTCCGTATTTGACGATGGTAGAAGGCGTCAAACTGTGCGCGCAAACCTTCGCCAAGGACGTGAAATTATTGTCCTGCTGTGCGGGGTAAAGGTGAGTGCCTGCCTTAAAAATGAAAAGTTGATCAGGCTTTCCAAATTGGCTGAGATATCCGGCATTAGTATCCACTGTATTAGAGTTTATATGGACCGGGGCTTGATTCAAGCCGGCGAACGCACGCAGAGCGGATATTATTTGTTTTCACAGACGGCGCTTGAGCGCTTGCAGTTTATTCGCAGCGCTCGCGATGCAGGCGTGCCATTAGAACAAATAGCCCGTTTATTAATAGCCAGTGATGAGAGGGATGATAAAGCAACCACTGTCAGTCTAACGGAACTGACCCTCTACATTGAAGAGAGCCGAAGCAGACTAAATCATTTTGAGCGAAGCCTGAGGCGGCATTTTGCGATCTAAGCTTGAGCGGATTATCGTGGAGAATTGAAAGAAATGAACGAAAAATTGAGTCAATTTGGCGGTTTGTTCGGCGCCGCGATTGCCGCGGCCTGTTGTCTCGGCATCCCGCTCGTGCTCAGTGCCGTGGCTGCCGTCGGGCTTGGCTTTCTGATAAACGATGCCTTTTTATTGCCGATGTTTGTAGGGTTCGCCGCGTTAAATTTATGGACGCTTTATCGTTCCGCCAGGCAACACGAAGCGCTATCGGAAGAAGCGATGCTCGCGTTCTGGACGGGCAGTATCGGCGCATCGGTCAGTACCCTCGGCTTGGGGCTTACCGTTACCGGGATATTGCCTGTCGCCGTGATATTAGTTTATATAGGGCTCACGCTTTTTATCGTCGCCAATATCTGGGATTTTATGATTGGACGCAAAAGTCCTGCCTGTGCGGATGACGAGTGCAAGACGGAAAACCGGTAATAAACGATGGAATCCCCCATTTGCCCGGCTTGCGGATGCTCATTAGTCCGATTGGGCCTTACTAAGGAAAAAGCTGTTCAGCATAATTATGCAGGGAAGCAATACTGGTTTTGCTGCAAGGGATGTCTGGAGTTATTCATGACCGACCCTGAATCATGTCTGGCCGAAACATCCGGTTTGACGGTGTGTCCTGTTTGTTTGGCTGAAAAACCGGTTAATGCCACAGTGACAATCGATTTTAACGGAAAACCTGTTGGGTTTTGTCGCTGCCCTCATTGTCTGGATGTATTCCATACAGATCCGCACTATTTCATTGCGCGTTTAGCGTGGCAAACAAACTACGCCGGTGTTTTTGGCGAAGGAATTGGCTGTTGTAGTCAATGAATCGAAACAAAGAAAGGCGGAATAATGAAAGCAAATTTAAAAATAGGCCACTTATCCGAGTGCGATAGCAAGTCTTGTGCAACTTCATTAATACAACAAGATTCCGATCAACCCCTTTCGCCGGGAAGGAGTTTATCCGGTTGGTGTTTTGCGTCCTTGGCATTACTCGTCTGCCCTTGTCATACTGCTTTTTGGATCATGCTGTTTTCCGGGACAGCATTAGGTAGTTTCTTGTCAGCAGATACGGTAACCGCAGTCATGGGGTTTTCGGCGATATTCCTGATTTCGTTAACTGCGGCGCTGTTGGCGTTTAATAAAATCAAGTTGTAAAGACGCACAAGGGATTAAGCCTAAGTGCCCAGAGAGTTTACCAATATCCCAACCAACATGGTGATGGGTTTCCTCGGCGCCGGTAAGACCACGGCTATTCTTAATCTGCTTCAACAAAAACCGTTTGGCGAAAAATGGGCGGTATTGGTCAACGAATTCGGACAAGTCGGCATTGACGGCGCTATCTTCGCCGCTTCGGGTGCGATAGTGAAGGAAGTAGCCGGGGGCTGTCTGTGTTGTGCGGTGGGACTGCCTTTTCAGATTGCTGTCAATCGCTTGTTAACGGAAGTCGAACCGGACCGTTTGCTGATAGAGCCAACGGGGTTAGGCCACCCAAAGCGAGTGTTTGATATGCTCGCCGACGGATATTTTCGGACCGTGCTGGACATGCGCGCCAGTATTTGCCTGGTTGACCCGAGAAAATTAAGCGATAGCCGCTACACATCGCACGAAAATTTTGTCGATCAAATCGCCTTATCCGATGTGCTGGTCGCCAATAAAATGGATTTAGCCGACCAAGCGGCGGTACAGCGGCTTAACTGCTGGGCTGAACAAAGCCATCCCCCTAAAATTGTCGTCGCCCAAACCGTTCAAGGCAAACTGGATATCGCCTGGCTGGATTTAACGAGAAACCCGGAAAGACGGGCCGTTTTTCCAAATGCCCATCAGACCGGCGCAATTCATCAGATACCCGAACTCATCCTGACGCATAAGGATCGCCCAAGTCTCAATGAAGCGGATGGATACCGTAGCTTCGGCGCCGTATTTCCGGAGCAAAGTTGTTTTGATTATGCACGCACAGCGGATTTTTTAAGCCAACTGAAAGCAGAAAGAATAAAAGGCGTGCTTTTGACGAATAAAGGCTGGTTCATTTTTAATGCGGCGGACGGATTAATGACTATCGCTCAGTGCAAACCTTCCGCAAACAGCCGGATAGAAATAGTCGCCAGACAAAATAATTGGCAGGATATTCCATCAGCATTAAACCGCTGCATCATAAACAGTTGTTCGGATTCGAATTAAGCACTCTCTTTTTAACTTTTTGCTTGACTCTGGCCTTGGGTACGGCATTTATGATCCAAACCGAACTTTGGTTATTTCAAAGTGGTCACCCGGTTATTTTTCCTTTTACGAAAAATAATCGACCTTGTTTATTTTTTAAAAATCAAGGTGAATAAAATGACTGATTTTATGTTCTTTGTTTTTACTAAAATTTTACGTATTGACCTGAAAGACCCGCACGACATACCGTGGGGTACGCAATTATTCTTCTACCCGGTTATTGGTTTTCTTATTGCCTTTGTCGTACTTAAGTTCATGGGCTTTCGTTTTAATCTTTTTGAAAAAGATTTTGGGCTTTATGATGAAGGAGAAAAAGAAGAAAAAAGAAAACAACTGCAATCTATATCCGATGAAAAGGATGAAAAATAGGCTTTGTTGCCTGGCACCATAAGGATGACACAGTATGATAAATGAATGGCTTAAAATTGCCTTACAAACAAATATTCTGACGCGCGCCATCAAGGTTGCGCTGGTAGTTGGTTCAATTCTGATGTTGATTAATCACGGCGATGTAATACTGAGCAATGGATTATCGATAAAGGAGTTCATCAAAATTGCTCTGACCTATTTCGTACCTTATTGCGTTTCAACCTATTCAAGCACTGAGGCGGTTTGTGCTACGAAAAACAAGCCCAGTATTAATCCATTAATAGGGGAATTTATTAAAAAGAAAGGGGTTGAATTGGCTCATTATGCATTAGCTATTTTTAAGCGACACATAAGTAGGACGCCTTTTAGTTTTTTGAAAGGAAAAACGCCATGATGCAAGTGAAATCCACACTTATGGGGCACTGGCGGCATTGCCGGGATTGGGCTTCCTTATACGGCGGTGCTCCCGGCACGTTTATGGCGGGTCTTGGCAGCGCGGGCGTCAGTAATCTGCATACGCTGGAAACTCTGCGCCCGTTGTTCATCACCCTCGCCGCAAACTGTCTCGTGCTCGCCTATCGCAAGCTGAGCCACGCCTCCACCCAGGTTTGCCAGATATGTTCGATTTGTACTGAGGTGCGAAGCCTGCGTGCCTATAAGAATCTTTTCTGGATCATTGCGGCACTCGCCTTGGGGTCAATAGGCTTTTCGTACTTTATCTACCTGCTTTTGGGCGCCGTGGCAGGATTTCTTTCCGGGCTGTTCGGCATCGGCGGTGGCATCATCATCGTTCCCTTCCTGGTCTGGCTTTTTTCGGCGCAAGGGTTTGCGCCGGACTTAATTCTGCTGATGGCCGTGGCGACTTCTCTGTCCACGATCATCTTCACGGCGGCCGCCTCGCTTAAGGCCCATCACCGCCTTGGTGCAGTCGACTGGCTGGTCGTAAAGCAACTGGCGCCCGGTATTCTGGTCGGTTCTCTAATGGGTTCGGTCGTCGCCGATAGTCTACCAACCGGTCTGTTCAAAATATTGTTCGCCTTTTTTCCGCTATGGGTAGCCTTTCAGATGCTCAAGCCCTACTTGCCAGCACTTGATCCTGACCAGCCGCCAGATGAGCGAAACCTGCTCGGAGTCGGCGGCGTCATTGGTGCGCTGTGTACCCTGCTGGGCGCTGGCGTCGGGATCATCACCGTCCCGTTTCTGGTCAAGCGCCGGTTTAACATGCGCCAAGCCGCGTCCATTTCCAGCGCTTGTGGCTTGCCCATCGCCATTGTCGGTTCTCTTAGCTACATCGCCCTGGGCTGGGGCAATGCTGGTGTTCCCAGTTGGAGCATGGGCTATATCTATATACCGGCATTTCTCTGCATCGTGACCAGCAGCCGGATATTCGTCCCAATGGGGGCGCAACTCGCGCATAAGCTGCCGACCGAGAAACTGAAACGGGTATTTGCGCTGTTCTTGTTCGCGATTGGAATACGGCTACTTTGGCAGGCTATCCTATGATCCCTCGTTATTCTGCCCTTCTGGTTGCGCCGGGCAATAACTCATTAGCAAAAAACTTTCCGTATTTCACGCTGTGGCTTTTTGTACTCACTCTTATCTGGCTTGCCGTTTACGGGTATGTATTTACAAACCCAATCGGGCTTGCCGATAGCCATTAGCTGGTGATTGCCGTCGGTGTGTTCGGCGCATACATCGGTAACGCCACCGCGATTGGGGGCGGCATTATTTTTATCCCTGTGCTCAGGTTTGCTTACCAAGCGGATCCCGTCAGCGCCTTGACTTGTGTTTGTCAAGCAGGCCGTCGGCAAGACCAGCGGCACATCCGGCTGGTTGCGGCGCGTCGAAACCGTTGCAGCTTTTTGCAGTGGGCCGTGCCCGCGCTTATTATTAGGACGATGATGTCTGCTTGAATGTTAAGGGTCTTGTCAACCCCTGATCAAAAAATGATAGGGACGCAGTGGACAAAATTTTTTTCATAATAGGGACTGTTGCCGTTTCACATCGGTAGCCAGATGAAAGCGCAGGCCAAGGCGATGACGCTTTCAAAATTGCGTTTCAATTTATCATATCGCGTGGCGACCGCTCTGAAATGCTTTAGCCGCGCGAACAGATTCTCAACAAGGTGGCGATATTTGTAGAGACACCAATCCATTTCATCATTCCCGATGGTTGAATTCTGTTTTCTTGGAATGACCGGCACAGCCCCTTGATCGCGAATTTGCATCCGTAAAGGTTCACTGTCATAGCCTTTGTCAGCGACCATGAACTCAACCGAGGGAAGTTTCGCTACCAATACCGGAGCCTCTTTGCAGTCATGGACTTCCCCTCCGGTGACCGAGAAATGGATGGGAAGGCCGCCCGCATCAACGGCCATGTGAATTTTAGTCGTGTTGCCCGCAACCGATTTCCCGATCGCCGTTTCCTGTTCATGGGCTGCACCGCTGCTATGCTGATGGGCTTTCACGATACTGCCATCAATGAATGCCCATTCCAAATCAGGCTCCACAACCAGCGCCTGAAAGAGCCTCATTAATTTTTCTTGGAGCGACCAGGCGTTGAATCGCTTATAGACCGCATTCCATTTTCCAAAGGTTGCTGGCAAGTCTCTCCAAGGACAGCCGACTCGCATACGATAAAAAATGCCTTCAACTGTTTGCCGAAGCGTGGGTTTGTCATAAATCCCCAAACTCAGCAGGACGGATTTAAGTTTATTCCAAAGTTTATCCGTAAACAGTTGTCGCGGCATGGATGGCTTTTCTTTGTGACTGAAAAATCCAGTCAATGAAGCCAATCCAACTGCGTTTCAAGGCCATGATTGTAAAATGGCAACAGCCCCTAGATGTTACGGTTGAGCGCTTACACAGGATGTACTGAAAATGAAGCGCACCGTTCGCGTATATTCCGCGAACGATGCACCTCCTCGCATCGCCATATCCTTAGCTATGAATCGGCAATCGATTCTCGCTTCATTAAGCCGTTTAACGTCATGCCCAGGACCGGCGCCTACAACCTTGGCTGCAATGCGCCACCGGACGTAATAGCCAGCGTTTACGCAGCACGGGGATCACCTCCTTCTAAGACGTAAATTCACAAATCGCTACCGCTTTAAGTGACTTCTTTTCAGCGTCGACTTGTTCAGTCGACGTCATCTGAGAAATCATTTTTGATAGCACTCCGCGCCACAAAAATAACGGATATAATCCGCCCCCTCGACAGGTAGCGCGGCTGATCTCGGGAATTCTTTGCTGCAAAAATCAAGTTGGACAAGCCACCGTGATCGCAAAGGAAGCATCAAGGTGCGTTGGACACCGGAGCACCGTTCATGTTCATACCGGCACCGCATTTACCTTCCATTGGTTTCTGCTGCGGTTTCTGCTGCGTGCTCTTGTCTTTTTGCGGCTTCATCGTTTCAGCACTGCGCTTCTCCCCGCCGCAAACCATTTCCCTCTTGTCCTTGGCGGTGTCCGCCTCGGCGACAAGGGCATAGCCGCTCGACAACTCCTTTATCTCAAATGGGTTTTCAGTCGCGTTCACCGCTCCCGCCGAAAGCGTCCCGACGAAAACGGCTAAAGGTTTTTTGTTGATTTTCTGCATGGAAATATTTCCTCTCGTGTAAATAAATTAAGGTGTGACATTGCCACGCCCGCGTTTAAACCTACCGGTCTTTCTCCGTTCACAGGATTTCGTCTTTGCAAGGAAAGAAATGAACATGGTCAGCTTAAGTGCGTAGTCGAATACGGAGTCAAGAGATTTTTTTCGCTCTGCCGTATCATTACGTTTTTTAATTTTATGCTTGACTCCGTATTCAGGTACGGCATTTACGATCCTGTCCGTGCTTTGGATTTTTTCATAATCGGTGGTCGATTAACCTATTCCTTCATCAAAAAAGCTAATTGGCCTCCCTTTTTTCAGAAACAAGCACGTTTATATCTTTTAGCTAACGGACGATAATGGGAGTACAAAGAATGGCGGATTTAATTCTTTCTAAACAGAACCGCCTCAACCACGCTGCTTTCTGGCTTGGCACAGCCGCTGTTGCCTTTGGCGTTCTCAGCCATATTCCTATGTTCATTGAAGCCGCACCGAACGATTTCAAAATGGCCGGCATGCCTATGTCTGCGCCGATGCTGTGGGGCATGGCCACGATTGTCGCGGGGACGCTTTTGGCCGCCTACGGCTTGTTGCCCACGACTTTCAAACAGACACAACACGTAGACATCGGCGCCATCCACGAAATAAGCGACGGCCAACTGACCCAAGCGCATGGGCAATTGCTGGCGGTGCTGATGGCCGCACTCGTCATTGATATGATGAAACCTGCAACGCTCGGCTTCGTTGTCCCCGGAATCATGAAAGAATACGGCATTGCCAAGTCAATGGTGGCGTGGCTGCCCTTCTGTGGTTTGACGGGCACGACGATCGGCTCCTGGATATGGGGCATTCTGGCCGACCGTATGGGCAGACGCGCCGCGATTTTATTAGCGGCGATACTGTTTATCGGCACCTCTATTTGCGGAGCGATGCCGACGTTTGAATGGAACCTTGCGATGTGCTTCGTGATGGGCTTGTCGGCAGGCGGCATGCTGCCCATTGCCTATACGCTGCTGGCAGAAACGATTCCGGCCAAGCACCGCGGCTGGTCGCTGGTTTTGATTGGCGGCATCGGACTGGCTGGCGGCTATTTCGCTTCCAGCGGACTTGCCCACCTATTGGAGCCGCTCTATGGCTGGCGCGTTTTGTGGCTGGTCGGTTTGCCGACAGGCCTGTTGCTGATTTTTTTCAATCGCTTCATTCCCGAATCGCCACGCTTTTTGCTGATGAACGGCAGGCGCGAAGAAGCGCTCGATATCATGGCGCGCTTTGGCACAACCATGACTTCCAGTATCGTTGCTCCGACGCATCACGACCTAGCGAACGATGGCGCCAGGGCACTGGTAAAAAAACCTCTGTTCGGCAAAACGCTGGCGCTTAACCTTATGGCCTTCGCCTGGAGCCTGGTTAATTTCGGGATTCTCCTGTGGATGCCCGCGAATTTGAAAGCGGCGGGCTATGAGGTGGGCGAAGCCAGCAAGCTGTTATTCGCCTCGTCTCTCCTTGCCATGCCGGCTTGCGTTATTACCGCATGGATTTATAGCCAATGGAGCACCAAGGGCACTCTGGTGTTAATGTCACTGCTGACCGCTATCGGTCTGCTGAGCCTTTCACTGTTGGGTACAAACCTGACTATGCTGCATATACCGCCCATCGTTGTTTTTGCCGTGCTGTTAACAGGCTCGAACGGGATTATTGCTGTTTTGTTGCCCTATACGGCAGAAAGTTACCCGCTTTACATTCGCGGCCGCAGCACCGGCCTTGTTGCAGGCAGCAGCAAGCTGGGCGGAGTTGTGGCGCAGATCGTCAATATGCTGGCGCTTGTGCCACCGCTCGCAACCGCAGGGCTTACCCTTGCTGGTCCCATCATGATTGGTGCGGCCCTTGTCGCCCGCATGGGCGGGGAAACACGCAACCGCGACCTTGAAGAACTTGATAAATAAAGCAAATACCTTTAATACCAAATGGATTACCGTAAATTCAGCTTAGGTGGAAAATAAAATCTTTACATAGCCAACTCTGTCATGACAATACATTCACTGTATCTGTTGACAGCCTATGATTCAGTTTGTACTCTGACAAAAATTGTAAAGTCCCCATAAGAAAATAGGGTTTTATGTCTTTGACCTACCTTGAACGCCACGATTCTTTAAAGAATATGCACCGCTTTTACCAGATTTCCGTCTCCCCAGGCATTCTTGGGGATTGGTCTTTGGTGCGCGAATGGGGAAGAAAGGGATCTCCAGGGACCATTAAAAAAGACTGGTATTTATCTAAAAAAGAGGCCATAGATGCAGGTCTGCAAATCATGGAAGCAAAGCGGAGAAAGGGTTACCTAATTATTTCGTTATCAAGTTTGGATCAAAATATCCAGCAGTCTCGCTCATAAAAAGGCAGGTTCTAATTATGGAAGCAATCATTAATTTTTGGAATTATCTAAAAACATTTTTAATAGTAAAACTTGGTTTTATTTCGATCGCAATTGATCGTCGAATGGCACGCAGATCTATTGCAGATATCGATGAGTTGAAATTTGACTTAAACGGTCTGAAAGAGGATGGAGAAGGCGATCACTCTGTGATCAGCCACTTGAATGCTATCCCAAAACCGGGAATTTATTTGTCATGGACCGATGCAGCAACCAACGGCTGCTTGTTGGGACAAAAGGATGATGGTCCTGGCCTTTATTACTGACGAACATATGGATTAGATGAAATATTGTATTTACTCGATTATTTTTTCTACTGCTTTTTTGCTGACTGGTTGCGGATCGCCTGGCATGAAAACTTATGCCCAAAATCCATTTAACCCTGACGCCAAAATTACCCGCGTTTCTGCACGATCTTCAAGTTCTCAGAATTCTGGAAAAGCTTCGGATCCGACTGTATTGAATGCTGCCTCTGTTGGATTGGCTGCTGCCAGTAGACCTGTCCACGGTGCAATTATTTCTCACGGCGCCGATATAGGTATTGCTGCTGCACTTTTTCTGGGGTCTCTTGGCTCCTCAACACCCAAAAATATTGCTTACAATGTAAATTATCTTGCTGTGGCTATGCCATTGACCGAGGTTTCAAGCGAGCTAGATGCCCAACTAAAGATGAGCAAGCATGTGGAAAGAGCCATTACGCGAGCTCTTGGCACGGATTATCAGACCAGAATTGAGGAATACGACGATCATTATGCGTTCGACAGGATGCTACGGCCGAGATGGATTCGAGTCAACGGCCCGTTATGTGAAAACTGGTCCTGCCAGATCCATGCTCCTGTCCCTTCTGCAACAGCACTGCAATGGGAAGGTCGTATGACAATAAAGAAAGTTGTCACTGGTCAGGAAGCTTATGTTTATGAAAAGCCATGTGAGCAACAATCAATTGGTCTTGTAAAAATCACAAATGAGTATAACAAGGAAGGTTTCATTGCAGGAAAGCGACATTATGTCGAAGGTACCGAAATACCTGATTTCGATTATGCTCAATTTTTCCAACGGATTTCTGAGAATCTGCCGGAATGGGCATATCTCAGGGTAGCCCAAAAAGAAACTACGCCATACACGCTCAATCGAGGTGTAATTGTTCAGTAAGGGGCAGGAATGAAAAAGTTAGCTAGGTTTTACTTTTTAACTTTGATGATTAGCGTCCTATCCGGATGCTCAGGGAACACTGTTGCTCTGATCGATCCGACCATCCAACAACAGGCGCTAAAGCTCGTTATCGTTTCCCACCCTGTCGGCGAAGGTTATTATGCCGTTCTGGATAAAGCCCAAGGCCATTGGCAAGTTTTGTCGATTTCTTCTACGCCTGTAACTCGTCGCGCTAATGACAATCAAGAAATTTTGTTCGTTAACCGCAGGCTCAGAAGCATTGCCCCAAGTTTCGATTCGAGGGTGTACACCGGTCAAGCTACTGAATGTACTCCCTATATTGACGATGATCGGTTTTATGGCTTGTGCAACAGCTATTTTTCCACTTCTGATGTTGGTCCAGCATTGTGAGAAACTTCGCTTCATGCGTTTTTACGCTGTGCCTGGCTGCCGGCACTCGGGAGGTTTTGGATCACGGCAAAATTCAACAGGTCGTACTTGAAAGCAATTTGTTCGATATCGTGAAACAGTTGAATTCGGCCGAAAGTCATCAAGTTTATTTGGCTGGACTTTCACGATAACACTCCTTTATTTCACTGATTGGCTAAAATAAACGGATCGTACTAACGCTGGCCGTTGTTGTGGAAGCCGGTCTCGCTGTCAAAGTAAAAGTATTGGCCGGGAAAGCGGAGATTAACGGTTCTGGTCAACGTCGACGGTTGGCTAAACCCGAAGGCTTCGCCATTACCTAAAATTGACACCACCTGTCTGTAGCTATCGCCAAGGTGCAAACCATTAACAGTAGGAACGGAATTTTGATCATAGGCCGCCGGCGGCAGTGACAAAACTGCCAATAGTCCTAACAGTAGTATTTTCATTGCTTTTGCGCGAGAAACCGGGCTTTGGAATCCGATTGGGATAGCGCCTGCCGCGGCGGCCAATCTAGCTTCTTCTTATAGAATGCTATCTTGGGAAAATTTGGGGGTATCTTGAAAACGAGGGCTTAGTTACTTTTTAAAGTGTTTACCAGAGGAAGAACGCTTGGTTTTTGTTTCTTCCCCTCTGTTTTCCGAATGCTGTTTGGCGATATACTCGTCTCGCATTCTTTGCAGTTCTGGAGGTAGACTGCCAAGCTTAACATCTGTGGTTTCTCTCATGAACATCGGTACCCGTCCACTTGGAGCTGGGCCGATCGTATTCAATTTTCCCGGTACCGATGACGATTGTTCGGTCGATATTGGCGGGGCTTGAAGCTCAATCTCCGACGGCATCGGAATATCACCATTTTTCAGTTGAACGGCTCCTCCGGCATCGATCAATTTTGGTTCGTCGATTTGAAGGCCGTGGTCCGCATATGCGTTTACCGTGGATACCGCTAATACGGCCAAAAAGGCCAGTAAAAATTTGTTCATCATAACCGTCCTTATTTAACTGTGATGCCGTTCTGTGTGTTGAATCGTTCAGCAACTTCGGCGGTTAGTCGTTTGTTTGCTTCTCTTACCGCTGACAATGCTTTGTTTACTACCAAAGTCAAGGCTGCTTCGACTGTTTCGTGAGAATTTTTCAAGAACTCATCTGCGATGGATAACTGTTTGATTTCTCGCATGCCGTTTACGATAACGCTGACGTTGCCATCATCGCTCTCACTAGCAAATTCTTTTTTCTCGAATTCCGCTTTTGCTTGATCCAGTTGCATTTTGTATTTCAAACCAAGTTCGGCTGATTTCTTTCTGTTTAATTTGTTTTTGGGTCTTAACATGATTTCCTCTATTTTTTAGTGATTGGTGGTAAGTCGTTATCTGAAACATCACTTGGTTGAATTGGCCGCTTGTCACTCGAATCCGATAATGCGCCTGATACTGCGTTATTTATGTAATCTTCAGCTGTTTCAATACCTTCTCGAAGACCGGTCATCGCCGATTTGGCGGTTTTAGCTACCGGGGTAACTGTGCTGTCATAAAGCAACGATCCTTCGTTTCGGAAGGCTCTATCAGCCATCTCAGACATGTCCTTGCTGTTATCGATTTTGCCGCCTTTTTCGATTTTCTGACGAACATCATCTGCTTTGTCAAGGTTTCCGCCTTTAAGAGCAGAATCGATCTCCGCTTTGCGTGAATCACCTTCTGCCGATAGGTTCACTGGTTTGATCTGTTTTGCGGCTTGCTTGAGGTCTGAAGTGTACCCAGAACCATGCTTATTGCCACCGGCATGATCTATTGACGCCTGTTTCGGTTCAGCGGTGTGGCTAGTTTTTGTGCCATGAGCCTGGTGTTCCGAAACGTGTGGTGTTTGGTGCTTCGATGTGGTTTTATGATCACCATCGCTGCCTTCAGATTCAGAATTGTTATTTCCGCGTTTTGTTTGGCGGCCACCCGCTAACTCGGCTTTTTCAATAGTAGGGCCTTTACCCGCTTGAGTGGATTTGCGATCACCATCACTATCTTGGCTTTCGCTCCAATTCTCAGCCAAGGATTTAATGTCATCAGCGGATTGATCCCCCATGATGTCCTTAATGCTTTTTTGGTCGTTTTGGAATTGTGTTGGCGTAATATCGACTCCAGATCCACTGGATGTTGGCATTAGTGCTTTGTTAACAATTTCCGCCGCTTTTATCGGATCGGCTTGGTTGAGCTTCAAAAAGCCAGCCAACGCATCTCTATCACCACCAAAAATGCCGCTGGCACTAGATCGATTGATTTCATATTGAGCATCGTCAGAAAGCTTTTGGTAAGCCTCGGCCCCCACGCTTTCTGCAATGGCTTGATTTTCCAGATTGATATCCACAATCGCAGCAGAATTGTTAAGCCGTCTCGCCAAATCTTGGAAAGACATAGATAGCGATTTTCCAGAAGAGTCTTGCATAGACGAGGTTTGACTGAATGTCTCGCTGGCCTGGCTCACGGCTTGTAATTGGCTTAGGTATTGTTCTGCATGCCCCTTCATCTCTTCTGAACCGAAATAGGTTTGGTCTTGATGCTGCTGAGCACTTTGCTGCATTTTCTGAACTTGAGTACTGCCTGAGTATTCGCGGTTCCAAACGTTTTGGATAGCGTCGGACAATTCTTTCGATTTTCCAGCATCCATTCCGACCTGAGACTGTAGTTGAGCGTTACCGGAGGCGCCGATAGAGGAAGACTGAATACCCATGCCCGTGCTAAGACCAGCAGAAATGGCCGAACCTACACCGGTGGCGATCGCTTCCTTCTCCGCATCTGTCCGTCCTACCTTGTCGGCAATCGTTCTTCCCGTAGATGCAGCCCAACGGTCCGATTCAGCCGTAGAATTGCTCAAAGCACTCATGATGGAATTTGCATCAGAGCTAGTGGTTCCCGATTTTTGAGAGGTTTGCAAGGAACTGCTAAGCGTCTGACTTGCGGACGAACTTGCACTTCGTAGCGAGGCCGTAGCGCTTTGCGCCGCCCTCCCGAATGTCGAGGATGTTGAGAACGTGGTGTCGGCCATCCCCGATTTCTTTGGCCCTGTGTTCGGTGAGTATTCGGATTTTGATCCCAGCGTCATAGGAGAATCAATTTTGATCGGATCAGGAGCCGTCGCTCCTGTTTTAACGCTGCTGGATGCTGCGGAAGTCATTTTTCCAGACAAGTTTGTTGCTGCAACAGAACCGCCATAAACGATCATGAGTGCAAGTGCAGGGACGCTTGAAGCCAGCATCCCGCCAGCCGATAACCAGGTTTCAATTGTTTCAAATACCTGATCATGCATGACCATCGCATCAAGATCCGTACCATTGGAATCCGCATAGTTCGCTACGGCATCAAGAGCCCTGGTTGTGACAACGGTGATATACATGTTGCATACCGCCATCAATGGGCCCCATAGCGATATCCAAAGCATGAGCTGGATATACCTGACCATCATGGTCATCCCGATAGGACCCAATGTTGTTAGAAAGGCAACAATCGGTGATATCGCCACGGTGAACATTTCAACAAATGCCATCAATGGACGGGCAATTTCATTGAACATGGTTTGTTCGGCGGCCCATTGTTGCTTTAATTGCTCTTTGGCAGGACGGTGAATGAAAGCGGCTCGCCCATCTTCAAGATAGGATTTTAATAAGGCGTTTTCCATGTAGGTTTGCGAATCTTGCCCAGACATATTAAGAGCTGCTTTAGCTTGATCGATTTTTTCAGATGCTCTTACTGAGGCATCAGTTATCCCTAAAACGCCTGAAACATAACGATCCATTTGGTCAACGAAGTCCTGTCCTCTCAGATATGAAATCAATGCAGCGTAAGCGTCTTTGCAGGATTTCTGTTCCCCCTGGGGAGGTGAGGAAGGGAGTTTGACTAAGATATCGACGTTGACGAATGATGTTTTGATTGCATCAAGTAATCCAGTCGATTTAAGGAGCGTTTCTTTGGTGACTTCATGATCACTTTCGTTAAGATCCAAATCCAGCATCACACAATTTTCAATGTATGTGTCAATCGTTTCCCCAACCGATCCTGATATGTCGCTATCAGAACCAGCGGTGCCAAGACCCAGGTTCTGAAGTTTCATTAGGGTTTTAAGAGCATTCAAATACCCGTTTTCCAATAAACTGGCCTCCGACGGTGTCGAGAATGCGGTCTCAAACATAGTTGTCATTTTTACGCCCATGGTCGAAATAATGGACATCGGTGCAGCAATGCCGAGCGGAACGTTGGCAACTGTTCTTACCTGCCCGGTGTATACGTCCTCGATAACAACGGTATCTTTTGGCACGAATAGGACTAAATACGCAATCAAACCAATCAATGAATACCGGAGCGGGAATTCCTGATTGGTCAAGTAATTGATGGATACTAAAAGAACTCCTAGCGTTGCACCGGCGCGAATGAGTTTGGTTAAACTTCCGTTACCAAAAATCATCGCAGCACCTTGGTAGGTGTTGTAAAGCATTTCTGCGTCACCAATACTTAATACTTCGTAAGCCATAAAAATACCTTTTGCTAATGGTCTTAATGAACCCTGTTGTTCATTGGTATGCGCAAGCTGTCTTTGATACTTTTTTGCAATTGGATTAATGAATTGATGCCGGCAATGCTTTCGCCTGTGATCCGTCTTTCTTCTTTGATCTGATCCCTAACATCGCGCATAACAGCCAGCATGGATGAATCGAGTGGTCGGCCAGTACCTTTAACTGCGTTATCAACCACACCATACATTTCCTCGACAATGCGGTTTGTTAATTCTGATGCCACGACATCCACCAAACGATCTGCGATTAGGCCAGCCGACTGCGGTTCAGCCGCTGCACCTCTTAACAACCCATAAACACCAGGGGATGATGCTTCGATAAATTTCTGCTCATCAGCCGTAAATGCATCATTCGTGTCGCGGCTAGTCATTTTGCGAATAATGCCGCCTGTACCGGTTGATTGTGGGCCCGTGCCCCATACCATCGCTTTCGCTCGGGAACGCATACCTTGGATTGTGATGGTTTCTTTCTCTCCTCCGCTAGGTAACAAGCATTCTCCGGATTCGCATTTGTAAATCTCAATGGAGCCGCCCTCGATCAAATCTCTGACTTTGACGATCGGTTGTCTGAAGTCATATTTCACATCGCTTCCGTCATCTTTTTTACTGATAATCAACGTTCCCGTTAAACTCATCAAAGTCATTTTGATTTGATCGTCACCATTCACAAACCAGTTCGCTGCATTCGATTCGGTTAATGCCTCATACACCACATTGCCGGTAATTTCGTCAGAACGGCCATTTTGAATAAGCACCTGAGTAGGTGAACTTGCGTTTTTTTCTTCTGAATTGAAATAGTCATCGACAAATCCAAGGCCTGTGTTGATTGTTGATGCTTCCCGTCTGCGTTCGTGAGCCCAATTTTGAAGACCGGTAGCATTTACGATTGCTTTACCCGCTTCGCAGGAATTTCTCATCAAAGCGTTGATTTTTGCGATTTCGCTTTGCAGTTTAGAAATGACTTGGGCGCAAGTTGGACACATACCCTCGATTGCAAGCTGGAATGCATATCCAATCGCGGCTTGGGCAATGCTTCTTGCCAACTGAGTGAATTGGGCTCCATTGATGAATGAGAATGAGCCTGCAAACATATCGATACCATTACATCCGCCTCTTGCGCTTGGTGGCACAAATGAGATCAGGTTTGGGTGAACAACCTTATTGCGCATCGTGATTCCGCCACCAGTAATTACGCCTCTCCGTTGTGTCTCGTAAGAGCCACCTGGAGTGACGTTGATCATGTCGGTAAACATCCCTTTAATTTCATTGTCCAGGTTGGCATTAGCCGGACTGACCCAAAAAAGCGGCAACAGGATTAGTAACAGTTTTGACATAAATCAAACCCATGCTAAGTCATGGAAAAAATCGATTTTTCGATTGTAATAAGGATTGCCTTGGATTTTTTTCAGCTTCCTAACAGGCTTAGGCGAAGAATGGTTTCTTGATAAAAAATAACCCTGTCCATATTTTATCCCCATCAAAATGGCACAGGTCACATCTGATTTTGAATAAAGATCATCGGCAACAATTTTGATATTTTTGGCATTCAGCTTTTCAATGACCGAATGACATTGAGATGCTGAATAGGTGTCTTCTTGCATTTCTCTAATATCGCCTTTTTTTATTTTTAAAACATCAACGAATTCGTATAAATCGCTCAAATTGGAATCTAATAGTCTAGCGTTTGATAATCCTCTTTTTATGCCAATATTTTGAAACCATTCTAAAAGCTCCGTCTGATGGGGCATGACACCCTCAGCATTAATGACTTGCATATTTAACATCATTTCAACTTGGTTAAGTGGCACGTGGTGAGCTAATTTTTCAAGAAAAATTCCCAGCCTCTTTTTGTCCATGTGGATATTGACAGACCATGATAGATAAAGCCTCTCGCCAGACATTTCTGACCAATGCTGTAAGTATTCGCTGATTTGGGGAAGTAAGTTTTTTTCATTACTCGACTCAAGAACATTAAAAACTTCTAAATCACTTAGAAATTTTTGTCCTATCTTGACTTGCACATCCAGCCCGACAATTTTTGCCTCTGCAAGATGAAAAACCGGGGTAAAAACAGGTGTGTAAAGTGGGTTCTGCAAAGCCTTCATAAACATATTACAAGTCGATGTATAAAAGCCTACTATGCAGAAGTTTTCATCAACATGTATTATCGAAAGACACTGTTTTTAAGCGTCTTTTTCGGAGATTCTTGATTTTTCGAAGTCTTATTTGGGTGTTCACGCCTTCAAAAGAGCCAAAAATTAAGCAATCACATAATCGATCAGGTCAAAATTTGCTCGCATGAATCCGCCCACTGCTAAAGCCTCTGACTTATAGCGTGGGTTTTTCGCCTTGGAGAAAGGGTAATTTGACACGGGGATCGCCGGCTAAAACTCTACTTAGTCACAGGTTATCGGCGTTATTCGACTAGAGCCAAGACTTTTTCAACTGCTTTTGTTCCAAGCTGAGGAAGAAATCCCTTGGCTTGGTTAGTTGGTCCAAAATCGTGTGTTTTGGCATGCCATTCATTACTCACCACTCCCTCGATCGTACCGATTTCATCGATTAGGCCAATGGCTAACGCTTCTTCGCCTCCCCATATTTCGCCGGTCGTATAATCGAATCCTTCCTTGAGCTTAGCACCTCGTTTACTTTTAAATTCGTCAGTAAAGACTACGGCCATCTGGTTGACCATTTTCTGGGCTTTGGCTTCGGACTCTTTTGACATAGCCACAAAGGGGTTAAGCATATTTTTGTGGACTCCTGATGCATAGACTCGTTGGATTACGTCAAATTTTTCGGCCAACTTATGAAGATCCCAACCTGTAATGACTGCGCCAATTGACCCGACCAGGCTATACCTGCCTGCAATAATCTTGTCGGCGTGTAAAGCAAGCAGATAGGCGGCCGACGCACCAGTGTTACCAATAAAGGCATAGACCGGCTTCCCTGTCTCACTCTTTAGTCGATCAATGGTTTGGCCAACGCGTTCAGACTCAAATGGTTGTCCGCCTGGGCTGTCGATATTCAGAGCAATAGCCTTCACCTTGGGCGAATTGAAGGCTTTTTCCAGTACCGGTACCAATTCTTCTGCTGAGGCCAGCTGACCTGACCCGATTGAGCCGGTTACATTCACAACGCCAACTATCTCCGTATTAGGAATTAGTCTGTAGCCCAAACTGCTCGCATAAAACGCTAGATAGACAGCAAATAGTAAGGCGCCGATAGTGGAAAAGGTAAATCGTTTGATCCATTTCCACCGACGTTCACTTTTCCTTTCGTTCATCAGATCCATTAGAACTTGATCTGCTAATAGAGATTTAATGTCTTCTTGAGGTTGATTGTTTTGATCGACTACTTTGTTGGTCATAAGGTCACATTTTTTTCTTTAAATTATTTCGAATGATTTTTACCAGTTCACCAGGCTTGTCCATGGTGTCTTCATCAATACTCTTGATCGTCTCGTTATCAACCTGGATAGGTGTCACGGTTAAGGTTCCGTCGTATTCATCGTTATTGAGCCAACCGTTTTCATGAGAAAGTGCAATGGCACGGCGAATAATCTCGTCACCAGATAACAGTCCTTGACCTATTTGAATAGCGCCGCCGTTTTCACCGGGCTTGACCAGAAATAAGGCAGGAGTTGTCTCAACGCCTAGTTTTTTGCCCTGTCCATGATCGGTCGTGAACTCCGGAAACGCTCCTCCCGGAAGAGGCAAACCATCAAGTGCGATCGGCAGAACTTTGAATCCGAATGCATTCATAAGGCCTTTCAAAACACCGGCTTCTTTGACGCAAAACTCGCAGGTGCTGTAATAGAAAAACCAAATGCCGGCTTGCTCAGCCAATTTCTTAGTTGCTTTTTGGGTGCCACGGTTTGACATATCGTCTTTGGCAAATGCCCCGAAAGTTGCAATCGGCCGCCTGGCGTTTTCATCCAGAACCGCGTCCATCATTACCAGCTTCTGAGATGCATCGGCAAATTTTTCAGCCTTATCCAGCATGACGCGCTGCAGGTACATGTACGTCGATACGTTTTCAGCGGTTGGATCATCAATAGCTTTATCCCTAAATTTCTCCATGTTTTTCCGAAACCATTCCGAAGACAAGGGCTTTGGCTCTAATGGTTTCGCGAGCGTCGGTTGTTCTTTTTTCTCAGGCGTAGTTAGCGGCGGAGGCTCTTGGATGGATTGTTCAACATCATTGACTTCTTCGGTCAAGGGATCTTCATACCAGAACCACCCCCTTTCCTTATTTTCGTAAAAGGGGGCATTGTCGGGTATTACGGAGATTTGTTCGCGACCATCTGAAACACCGAAAAAATTAGTTCCTTCACTTTCGCTACCATGTACATGCGTAATATGGCCGACTAGAGAGGCGGCCACCACATAAGGCAGGAGTCGATTTATCACGCGGTTGTGTCTGATAAGTTTTCGTCAGCACTCAAGGCATCGACAGGTAGGTTAGAAACGCCTGCTGAGCTTGACTGGCTTTTCTTTGCGGATTTTTTTTCAGGCGTTGGCAAGGAATCGCTTTCGTCAACATCTGTATCTTTTTCAATTGCCTCGATGATTTCGGTTTCAGATACAGCAATTTCTTCAGACGTTGAACCGCTTAAAGCATCCCTTGCAATTTCCCTAGCTCTTCTTTGTTCATAAAATCGATTCTTCACGCCCTCCATCAGCGCCCTGCAGCGTTGGTGAACATCAGTAAATTCTTTCTCGATTTCGGCCAAAGCTTGACGCTTTTGCGTGTCATCCAACTGGCAAGCTAACCACAATGCTCTGAGTTTCTCTTCCAAATCCCGTGCCGCATTAAGCGTATTCAAGAAAAGCTTGGCAATCGGATCGATGATCGTTACGTTGACGCTTTCGTACTGGGCTTCGCCGACCTTAATGTTCGCCTTTTTGATGAGTTGGTCTGCGACAACGATTTTTTTCGCAATGTTTTCGTTTACATCTTTGATCATTGCGGTCATTTCTTTTGTAATTTGTTGCTCAACATCGAAACCTTGGCCGTTACTACAATAGAACCTTGTCAAATAAGCCGCCCTTGATACTTCTCTAAACCTACGTCGATAGATCCTTAGCACAGTTTCAGAAAAGTTTGATTTTTCGTGAATCCTGCTATTCCGGCAATTTTGAATGAAGTTTCTTCTAAGAGCAGTTTCTCTGCTGAGTCGATTTTGAGTATTTTCCGCCATGGTATTTCTCTTGCTGAGTTATTAAGATTTAATGCTTATTCGCTATTCGTCTGATAATAGGATGTCTTCGATCGCTTCGGCAGTTGTCATGCCTCGATTAGTTCTTTCCGCAATCTTTTTGATATCGTTCGGATGAGTCGAATAGAGAAGTTTTGTGTACTTATCAACCATAAGACGACCGATTCCAACGCCATAACTGGTAACGAAAAATATTTCCGAATACTGTCCTGTTACCGTATGAACCGATTTAAGAAAGGTGTAGCCACCTTCTCCAATCATTAAGCGGTTTTGCCGTTTAATGGATTCAATCGTTTCTGGTTTTTGATACAGCAAGTACAGGTTTGCCGAGTTTTCTGCAATTGCAATGCCTGATGGTGAGCTGTAAAGGTCATTAAGCGATTGAGTAATCGTTATGGCCGCTCCGTTGTACTTCCGGAACCGACGGTAGCCCGTCTCAATGAACCGCGCGATATTGCCTTTCGCCAATAAATCCCAGGCTTCGTCAATGATCAGAATTTTCCTTTGATCACGATTACCGAGGTACATCGCCTGTTGAATTTGATAAATCAAGATCAACAGTACAACTTGTTGCAAGTGACTCCTGCCTTTTAGCTCTTCAAGCTCAAGACATGTTAGTGATTTGTTGAAGTTCACGTTGTTCACGCCGTTAAAGAATCGACCGTATTCACCCTGAGTTGTAAAGGCAAATAGCTGATGCCCCATATCTACAACCCGCCGATCTTCATCTTCGAGCAACTTGTTTGCTACCAAATCAACGGTCATCGAGCTTTCATATTCGTCCCACAATTCTTTCAGAATCGAACGTAACCGGGCATGCTGAAGGTCCGACAGTTTGTCTTCCATGGCAGCCATTGATACGATGATGCCTACTAACATATCGGCTTCTTCGTTATAGTTTTTGATGATCTGAAATGGATTCAGACAAATTTCACTATCTTCACCAAACTCAACGAAGTCGCCTCCGATCATCTTTGTCAGTTTTTCGTATGACCGCCCGATGTCGATTACCCAGCATTTGGCGTCTGAGCTGATATAAGACGTGATGATATCGTTCGTCAGGAACGATTTACCTGAACCTGACGCGGCAACAACACAGGTGTTGTAGTTCGTATTCGAATCGAATATATCCATATTCATGATCTGTCCTCCACGCGATATAAACGTCAATTGTGGCGTCCCAGTCCCACTCCAGTCGGCAACGATTGGCAAAAACTCAACCGCATGCTTTGAGCCGCAACGTTTATATCTTTGCAAAAACTTTACGGCTTGAAGATCGGCACAAAAGGGTATCGAATTGACCAGCATTGGAAGCGTTAAAAACTTGTCTTCCTTCATGGCCCAACCGATTTCACTGAAATAGGTTTGAGCCTCTGTTAGCCGTGTTTCGCTTTGCCCAAGTGAATCAGTGAATAAACCGACGCATAATTTGATCTTGAGAATCCTGTCGCCGTCATTGATGGACTTAAACAAAAGATCTGAGCTTTCTTTTTTGAAGATCAATTTGGGGTTGAACTTCAGCATAGGACCGAATGCCTGGTAGTTGATTACGTTCCGCTCTTTATCCGCTTTTTGTTTCTCAACAGCATTGTCGGGAATGAAGATATTCAAGTTGATAAAAAAATTTCCGTGAATTCCTCGATTACCAGTCAATGGATCACCAATCATTCTTCGGATATTTTGCAGGCTCATCTGTGCCGGCAAGCGTCCAGGGGACAGTATCCTTAGCCGTTTATCACCTAACCACACGCCGTTGGAATTTGTTTGCAACATGTCGTCATATTCGCTCAACTGCTCGCTGATGGAAGATGTGTCATCGTAATACGGGGCCGGCGAACGCCAGTTTGCAGATGGACCCCAATGCAGAATTTGCCCAACCACGCGCAAGTACATTTCGGCATCGATGGTTTGCGGAAGAAACCCAGCCGATTTCAAGGTTTGTTCGAACGATAACCGGAGATCTTTTGCCGCAGAGATTTCATGCTGAGTTGGAAGCTGGTTTTTCTTTTCGAGAGGTACTTTGATGGTGAATATCGTCTTGTATTCTCGAATGAATGATTGAGCATGAAGACTAATCGCCTGGCTAGAACCATCTGTTAACATCTTCAATCGATTATTCATCGATTGTTTCAATGCTTCATCCTTGGTATCTCGAATGTGCTTGATTTTGTCCAGGGTTGGCCGAATGTCTTGAGACCCCATCAACATTACTTGAATGAAGCTTTCTTTGGGATAGTCAAACGAAAACAGAACGTTTAGACGTTGAGTTATTGAGTCGTCGCCACCAGGCAATGGCTTACAGATAAAACCAAATCCAATATATCCATCTGCCATTGTGAACAAAGACGTTTCTTCATCAAATGACTCGACAGGTACAAGCTCACTCAGCGTATGACGCTTGAGTTGCTTTTCATATACAAATGCACCCACAAATTACTCCCCTGATGTTTGGCTACTGAATCCATTCTAGAGGGATGTATTTATTTGCGTCGCAGTGAAAGGCGCTGTTTTTCGGCCTCTTTTGTTTCTTGTTGAGCTTTTAAAAAAAAGGCCGCTCACCAATGACAATGAGCGACCTTTTTGGGGGTACAACTAACAACAATTTACTGCTGCGCCCGCCGGTTAGAACGGGCGCTTCCGTTGGAGTTACACCAAAGCGGAAACAACACCGCTGATGACGGTTGGGCCGTAGTACAGAGCCAGCGCTCCACCGATGCCAACAACAACAGCAACGATAGATTGGTTGATGATACCGGCAGACAAACCCACCATGAACATACCCAGAGCAATGATTTTGCCCAAAGTACCTTGAGTCCAACCTACTAACAGAGTGTAGATGTCGTCGAATTCGGTACCGCCAGTACCAGCCATCGCGTCGGTAGACAAGAGAGCGGCAGCAGCCACGGCAGAAGCAACAACAGCTTTGTTAGCAAAAAGGGCTTTCAATTGTTTCATGATTTACAACTCCAAAAATATGCTTGATTAAGGTGGCCAGCTATTTGCAATTCGCCGACCGGGGTTCTGTTCCGGAACAAGTTCATTTTCAAGAAAAAATCAACTTTGGTTAAGCTCGAAAGATGTCAAAAATAGATGCTCTTTCAGTGGAGAATCTAAAGGCTATGTGTTTTGCCAGCCTTTCGACCGCGCATAAAAAAACCGAACACGAGGTTCGGTTTTTTGTTGAACTTGAAGCGTTTTACTATTTTCCTGATGTAGGTGTTTGTACCGATAAAGGAGATATCGCCGTCCCAGGCGATCGAAAACGATCGCCAAGATTCCATCGCCTGCTTTCAATTTCTGTGTACAAGTATCCGTCAGCATGCAGATCGCCATCATCATCTTCCCAGGGCGCCATCCAAATACGCATCACCTTGGCCTGCGTTCTGATTGGAATCGGTTGCTCGATACTTGGCACTGCCACCTGACTAGTTCCGTTCTGAATATGATCGGTGACGATTGCTGTTTTTCTCTTCTCAGACTTATCGGATTCCGCTATCGTTTTTACGTAATCCGAAGACTCGGTGGCTTGATAAACCTGACGTGCTGACATACAGCGCACCCCATCAACACCACCCGGACAGGAAAAGTCGCCTTGTCCAATTCCTAAGTACGAACACCCATTTAAAAGCGACGCAAACAAAGCCAAAAATATAGACTTGAAGTATCGATTATCTACCATTGATTTCATCCTCAAGGTCTTTTTCCAATAAAGTTTTGAATGATGGAACGCCACCTTTGAATGTGTTTTTTGATGGCAAAAAGATGAAAGGTACTCCCTGTATATCCAGCAATTTAGTTGCCACAACTGCTTTTTGCAGGGGTTTTAGATCACATGCCCCTTCTTTACGAACCAGTGCTGGTAGTTTGGAATAATCCTTCGCAATCAACGCCTTCAAAGATTGATCTTTATCTTGATTGCATATCAGCTTTTTGCTGATCTCAGCTGATTCTTTTCCGAGAACAGGGATCAAGACCAACTTGAATGAATACTCTTTACCCAACGGTTCAAGCTGAACAATAAGGTCGTGACAATAGTTGCATTGAGGGTCTACAAATATAGTCACCTCTTTCTTGCCTTTGCCTATGGTGAACGTAGAGAGTTCATCAGGATTTAGGCCAATTTTCCTCAAGTCGACTTTGTCAATTCCTTTGGTATCCGATACTGATCCAATAACCTTTCCTTGCCACATATCAACTAGCTTGAAATTACCCGCAACGACAAAATGACCGTTATCCGTGATCAAGAACGTTCTTTCACCCGCCTTAACCATCGATAATCCCGTCACCGGTAATCGCTTCACTTCGTCGACGCTACGCATGATGTCTTTGACTTCTGCCGTCATTTCAGTATCTGTTTTTGGTTTGTTAGTCTGAGCCACATCTAGCCCTACTGCATGTGCTTCTACCCAGAACATAACTAGGGCAAACAAAACCGATGTCTTTTTCAACATTATTTTCTCCAAAATATTTAATTTAGCGTCGATAGCCGCCATAACCGCTGCCCATACGAGAACCTAAATAACCGCCAACACCCTGTCCGCCACTACTGAGCATTCCGCTCATCATGTTTCCCATCATTTCGTTTCCATACGTCTCATTACCACCTACGTAACTTGAACTCGCACTACGTGTACTTCCGCCCGTACCTGATCCTTGTTGGTTAGATTTCGATTTCGGCGACAACGACATGCCGCGGATCATGATGAAGTCGATTTTCCGGCCGGCATCAACTTCAATAATTGGGAAGATGTTCTTTGCCATTTCCAGGTAGTAATCAGCAATCTGCTCCGCAGCGCCTTTAATGCCACCCATCAGCGCTTGTCCTCCTATCATCTCGGGAGATGGGTACTGAAATACCTGTTCCTGGCCAGGCGTTACATTGGCATAAGCCCTGACTTTCTGAGGAGCAAATGCATTGGTAATCCCGGATACGAAACCAGACAGCAGTGAATTTGAAATGATTTGTCCGTTTTTGCTGACCAACCGACCTCTAACACCCGCTTTCCCGTCTTCGCCAACAGAGTACGCATCGATAGCTGTTTCAATGATTGCGCCGTCTTTCTTCACACATGAAATCCTTTCTGCTCTCATATATGCTCGTTCAGCACTCAAATCGCCATAACCACTGGCAATAAGAAAACATTCCCGAATATCCATCCTATATCGGTTAGGCAAAATTGCCTCATGCTTGACCCGCAATAGAGAAGGAAAAGGATCATTACGAGATTGGTTAGATGTAGGCGCATCAAGACCGGTAACCAATGTACCGCTCAAAATACTGCCTGCGGGTAAAAACATATCCGGAATACCGGTTTTACTTGACGGTTTTTTGATGTTCACATATTCAGTGATTCTTTTTTCTCCCTGTTTTTTGGCAGCGCCGGCATCAGAGCTGGAGCCGCTTTTGGCATTTTTTTGTGCTTCTTCACCGGCACCAGTTACCACGCGAATTTTCGGGCCAGTTTCTGCCGACGAAACATCGCCATTTGAGGCTGGAGGACCTTGTTGGCCTAACAAATCTGGCTGAGGAAGCTCTTTGCCTCCTTTTTTCCCGCGGCCCTTTCCATTTTCATTGCCCTGGTCATCCAGCGGCACATCGGGCAGCGGGATTTGATTTTTCAGGTTTTCTTGTGCCGCGCTCATTTGCTGCATAAGATCGCCTGTCTGTTGCGCTAATCGCTCTGTTTTGCGATTCAGCTCGTCAGTTTGCATTTTTAGTGATTTTGACGCTTCTTGAATTTTTTGATCCTGGCGTTGAAACAGGGCTCGAATCTCAGAAAAATCTTCGGTCAATTTTTTTATTTTTCCTGCCATGGCATCAATGGACACGTCACGCGGGCTTTTGCCGTTGAACAACGTGTATTCGACTTTCCTGGGTTTTTGAAGAAAGTTATTAGAAGTGTTATCCGATGTGGCCGAGATGAGAATTGCTGCCACAATGAACAATGCACCGCTCCCGCCGAATAACGTTAATTGCTTTCGCTTGGTAGGATCGAGCTTTTCATACCATTCGATGATTTTTTCCTTGGCGGTCTTCTTTTCAAGATCGATCATAATGATTCTCCAGAATTATTAGAGCAGGGAAGGTCTGATTTCTTCGCCACTTTTACCTTCTGGCAATCGTAATAGAAGATAAATCTCGGTTTTTTCTCCAGGCTCCAACCTAACCTTCGGCCATGCTGCAACCGCCATGGTGTTTTCGCTGGCACAGAATGACTCTTCAAACGTTGTTGCCAAAAGTCCATTGTTTTGCGCGATAAGCACAACGATTCTTGAGTCGTGGCCTGACAGCAATTGACCCGGCCAATAGGTCAAGCCAGAGTCATGGCAAAAGGTCATTGCGCGCAATTCATCCGTCAAATCTTCTAGCGTGAATCCTTGCGGGATTTGTTGCTTGCCGAGATTTTGCATAATTGATTTCACCTCGGTTATATATGGCGAGTCCTGTCTGAATAGCCTGTCATTTTTCGATGACCCTGCTTCACTTGTATTGGCTTTTGGATCGCCCTCGATTCTGATTTCTACCGGCATGACTAGTTCTTGAGGTGATAGTTGTAGTGATGCCGCATTGCCAGATTCGCTGTCCGATATAAACATGCTCACCGGAGATTCCGAATCGGTTGCGATGTAAATTGCAGAGCCGTCGACCTTTGTTTCAACATTGTCCACTGTTAATACTTTCGGTTCCGCATAAGGCGTAACGATTCTATTAAGCTTACCTTTGGCGATGATCACGCTTTCTGTCCGCCCCGGTTTTGGCTTGATCGTAATCCCTGATTGCAAACCGAGATCGAGACCTTTCGAATTTTCCGCTGAATTTTCAGGAGCTTTATCTAAAACCTTTGGTCTTTTTTTGGGTTTCGGCGCGGGTTTTGGCTCTTCCTGTGGAATTTGTGTTTGTTGATCCTGTAACAACGGCTCATCCGGCACCCCTTGTCGCGGTTGAAAGTGCGTAGGGGGCGTTATTTGATTCGTTGCCTGCTTGAACACGGGATCGACTATCACCTGATTATTGCTATTGTCATAGGCGCCCAGGTCACCGGCTTCACCATTCTGATAAGAAGTTAAGGATGACCCATCAGCAGCTTCGAATGGCAATTCTGGTGGAGGCGGTGAATCGCTATTTGCGTAAGCGCTAGTAAATGCAATTATCGCCATAGAGTTAATAATTAATTTAACTTTCATCATGGTTGGCTCCTATTTTTTTGTAATGCTTTTTGGCGTTCTTCTTCAGCTTTTTGTTTTGCTTCTTCTTTTTGAAGAACGCTTAATAATTTGGGCATTCCTTCATATGAAGCCATTTGAGTAATAATTGGTGAATACTGTTTTACATCAATTTTGAATTCAAAGGTTTGTTCGGTTGCGTCAGATTTTCCTCCGGCACCAGTCATTCTGTTTTTCCCGGTCACAAATACCTTGTCTGTTTCAGGTTCATAAGTAACCCTGACAATATCAAAACTCGATGTAACCTTTTCTTGCTTTAAGGTATCCAGTTCCTGGGCAATCTGTTCAGTTACGAGCGCTCGAATTTCCCCTGTTACCATCCCAGCAAAAGAATCCAAGACGAAATCCGCATTTTCTGGCGTGACATTTCCAATGAGTGTTGCGGTATACATTGCCCAAGCTTTTTTATAGCCTTCCGACGCTTTATTTTTTGCTATCTCGGCCTTTTCTGACAATTCAGGCGGAATCAATATTACGGAGGAATCCTTTTTTAGCCACCCGATAACAGTCAGTAGATTCAAACCTACCAAACCGATAATAACTAATTTTAAAAATCGATTTGATGCCTGCAGGCTTAACCATGTTGAAGCAAAATTTTTATAGTTCATATCCTGCTCTAAAAAAAACGACGAATAAATGAAATCGGCAATGATGTAGGAAATGATTCTTTTGAACCCATGCCGCCATACCAATACATTGCATGTAGAAGGAAACCAGATGCTTGCCTGTCTTTGATTTTGCGATAAAACTTGATCCCAACAAGTCCCATCACCAGCAATACACCGAGATAACCCACCATAATCCCGGCTCCAAATGCTATTGCCAGAAGAATGAATTCATCGAGCTCCCAGAATAATATTTGCTGTGGGTCATCTAAATAATTTGGTATATCTCGCATATCAATTACCTGTCATGGGTATTAGGTTTGCTCTGCGGTTTTGAGCTCGATGAATTTCTGTATCGTTCTGAAATTCAGGCGAGGTTTCTCCAAATCCTTTCGTAGATATTTTCGATTCGCTTATTCCATGCTGAACTAAATAGTCCTTTACAGCTATGGCTCTTTTAACAGAAAGTATTTTGTTGTATTTTGCGGAACCTTTCGAGTCAGTGTGTCCTTCAATGCTGACATGCATTAAGTTCGATGATTCGATCTTATGAATAAGATCATCAAGTTTTTTTGATTCGCCATCTGATATTGATGATTGATCAAACTCAAATAAAACGGTTTCTGTTTTCGGAATGTAGTTTTCCGAAAGCGCATTAAATGGATATGATTTAAATGCCGGCGTTACAGGCGCTGAAATCGATTTTTTATGACCCGAAACAGTTAGCGCATGCTGAAATTCACTTGGGATAATCACCTGGTCTTTGGCGCCTTGAATACTCTTGTAATCCAAATCTGAAACGACCGTAGGCAGGAAAGCTATTATGGTAATTTTTTCGCAACTATCATCGCCAAACAAAGAGTCAAAATGAAATGTATCCGTTGTAGCGCAACCCGATAAAACTAAGGTAATAGCCATTAAATGCGGTAATTTATTTGATTTTTTCATTAATTATTTTCTCGTAACGTTTTATTTTTCCCACGTAATCGATTCCTCTGGCAGGGTTGGACGGAGAGTGGTAATCGGATACCGTTTTAGTAATATTTCTGTTAGTTTTTAAATCTTTCAAATAATCCGCAGCAACCCTAATATTCGTTCTTGGGTCTAATAGGTCAGTTTCGTTCTCAACTTTGTCACCATGCCAATAGAGATTTACCTGCATGATTCCCACATCAACATTCCTAATTCCTTTTTTAATCAAATCGACCAAAGCCGCTTCGGCAGCCTGCCTGGAAGCGTATCGCCGTGGTCCGGCTTGAACACCTTCATTGCCTTTATTAACGTTGAGAGTCCACGGCCAAGGTCTGAAACTGCCATCTGACCAGTGCATACCGCTTTCGTGTACTGCTATTCCATACAGAGTCGCGACATTTATGCCTGCATACTTTGCTGCCACACCCCAAAAGCTGTTTGCCAACGCGGTATCAGGGAAAGCTCTTTGAGAAACCAACAATGAGAACGCGAGAATAAGATGTTTTTTCATGCCGTCATCGTAAACGGTCACGAGAAAATGCATCATGGTGAAAGGCGCTGTATTTCGGCCTCTTTTGATATTTAGCTGGAGCGCAGCGATACTGCGCCTGTGAAAAATGGTGGAGATACTGCGGCAGCAGAGCTCTAAAGGTAAAACAGGTTTGCTAATCCCGTGACCGATGTGGCTCGCTGTATGCCCGCGATATCAATGCAGCCAGGAATATTCTTGCGGCTGGGCATAGCCGCCCATCCGGAGGGAGCCAACCCATCCTTTAGGATGAGGTGTCAGTTATCCACAGAATCTGTGGATAACTCTGTTAATCATTAATCTCCTGGCTACGCGCTATCTGGTTATCACTCTGATTGGCCAATAAATAGACAGCTACATGTTGTCAATTAAATATTGTCTTTGAGCATCGATATCGGTTCCTTGGGTTTGCAGATTGATCCTATCAATAACACTATTCGTCTCAGTGTTAGGTAGGTCACCAACGGTTGAAAACTGGGTGCTGTACATTTCGTCTGCTTTAGCCCCGTCAAGCGGCATGACGTTTGCCACTTTCAACATATTGATCCATTCACCAAAATCCATTTTGTCAAAATCAAGTTGACTGATTTCCTCTATCGTTAATCCTTCGCAACTTGGCGCCAATGGCTCACCAAAATCATTGCCCATTTGTTTCCTGGCCTGCTCCTGAAACACCCTAGCAAAAGGGCTTGAAAAACAGCAGTAAACTTGCTTTTCGGCGACACAGCTTCCTAAGAATTTAGACGAACAATAGGTCCCAATCTCATCGGGTTTGGTGCACATTTTTTGATTTTTATACATTTGAAGCTTTATTTCTTCTTCCGTACAAGCAAAAACCAACTGGACAACAAGTTTTGCTATTTGATAAATCGCATAAATGATTCCGACAACGGTTACGATTGAGGACAGTAATGATCCGGCCATTGAATACGTTGTCGTTGCGGCTGCACCACTGCCGCTTACCGTTGCTGATAGCAATGTTGATGCCGCGGTTTCCCCGAATGTCGACGCAATCCATTCACCAAGCCATTGCACGACTTGCTGTTTTATCGCCTCAATCCCTAAATCAACGCCTATCTCCTCGCCTAACATCGAAACAACAGAATCGGACATCGATGTAAACGTATCGGTAATTGCCGTATAGGCTTCTGATATTAAACTGACGGGCGTTTGAAGGACTGTTCCGCTAGTTAGTACCTGCCAGGCACCGCTCTGACCAATGCCTTCCAGTCCATACGCATATATTTGTACAGATGTGTCAGCTAAGCTCCATGTATTCTTTGCCAACCAGATGTAATCGATCCAGCTTCCGCCTATAGGCATATTGCAGCAATCAACCGATCCAAGGATTGATAAATCGGCCATTTGGCACGTGTAAGCCTCACCTGCAAATAGCTTGCATGCTCCTGAAAGCGGATCGCAAGACAATTGTTTTTGTGACTCATTCAGAGTTTGCAGCGCGGTTGCTGCTTTAATGAAATCCTCATTTGATTCTTGCTTGGGATCAACGCACTCCCCACCCATGCATCGAATTTGCGCGTCACAAATAGTATTTTCACCGTTGTTTGTTGTGTCGCATGTCGATGGGGTGTCGGTTCCGCAGTCATAAGTGACAATAAAGTCCTTGCAGGCTCCCGTGACCGGATCGATCAACTCGTTACCATACGCATCCTTCTCGCATTCTTCTTTGATGTAAGCACAGGAAGATAAAGATTCGCATGTGTTATGTTCGTTAGTGTCGTAATTATATTGCGGACAAACTTGATAACCTTGGTAGTCTGTGTAACAGTCCAGAGATATCGTTCCCGATGTTCGCGTTTCCGCTTTATTACAAATTGGGTTAGGAGGTATGTCAGGAGCATCCGGTAGGATGTCCGTATTATTTGAAACGTTAGACGTGTAATTGTCCGGAGTGATGGTTACGGGGCCAACAACCAGTGCATTTGTTGCTTCGGAACACTGCCACCAATCCGTCGATGCCTGGTCATTTAACGAACCAGATGATACAAAGGTAGGGGCAGTTCCACCTAGTAGTCAGTCACGAAGAAACACAAGGATACAGGCGAGCCAGTTTACGTCGTGCCTGTTGCGTCGTAAATCGCCAATTGACGGGCGTCGCCTTGGTGTTGCGCGGTAGGATATTGGCTTCGACCTCACGCCGGAGGCTCTCTGTGTCCGGTATCCGCTGTGATAAACACATGTTCGACAAGACGGCCAGTTCGATCTCAGCGATGTTTAGCCAACTGCCATGCTTGGGCGTGTAGTGGAACTCCAGCCGTCGCGCCAATTCACGGGCTTGCTCTGCTGGAAAGGCTTCATACAAAGACGCCATTTTATGGGTATTCAGATTGTCCAGCACCACCCGGATCACCGCCGCGTCCGGATAAAGTTCAGCGATATGCTTCATGCTGTGCGCGAATTCGATTTTGGTCCGCCGCGCGGTGATGTCCACCTGCCGAAAACCGCGTTTAGGTTCGCAGATCATCATCAAATCGCAGACGCCTTTCCGTTCATAGCCGGTGTCATAGCGGGCCGGTTGACCGGGCTCAGGCGGGAGAGGTTGGCGGACTTCCGCAATGAGTTGCTTCGGACTTTCGTCGAAACACACAACCGGGCGCAACGGATCGTAGGGTTCTTCATAAAGGTCCAGCACGTCTTCCATCGCCGCGACAAATTCAGCACTCACCTCGGGAATGCACCACTCTTGCTTCTGCCAGGGTTTGAGAGTGTTTTTTTAAAAGCTGACGGATGGTTTCATAGCTGCAACGGTCGGCATACGCTAATTCCACCACTTTGTCCGCCAACAACCGCAAGGTCCAGTGATCATGCCCTGTCGGCGCCTCACTACAAGCCAAGGCGATAATATGGGCGGCCTGCTTCTCCGTCAGTTTTGGGGCACGTCCTGGACGGGGGCGTTCTTTCAGGGCGGCTTCCGGGCCTTCTTCCACACACCGTTGGCGCGTCGTCAACACCATTGATTCCGAGACACCCAAAGCTTGGATAATGTCTTTATCCTGAATACCCGCTGCCGCTTTTAATAAAATTCGCGCGCGTGTCAGATGGCGTGCCGCGGCTTTTCCTTTGTTGATCATGGCTTCCAAGCCACGCTTTTCGTCTTCAGTCAGACTGACTTTGTATTTAAGAGCTGGCATTGCTTGACCTCAATCAGTAACCATCAATGCCACTATAGAGTGACTTACAAGCCCAATATATCCTTTTGATTTAAATTGACTGACTACTAGTGGCCATGCGCTAAACAATCTCTCCCTGCATCCAGCTGGGCTATCAATAAATTGTTCTTCGATATCGGGTTCAGCTTCTACTTTTATTCTCGCGTAACCTTCTCCATTTCCATCGACCCTGGTTTGTTGGACGAAGTTAATTAATGTATCAGCCGCAGCTTGCTTGAATGTTGATGTTATATCCAAGTCTGGATATTCATCCCAACTGGTCCCGTGTTCGCAGCCTCCCCAACCCGATTGCCCGGTATAAACCAATGCTCCATTCATCCATATTCGGGTCTCGTCGTCATATTTGACGCGATAAATTGTCACTCGCTTGATTTTGTCGGGTCTTAACACTCTAAACGAGACGGTTTGCGTATATGTGTCGCAATTACCAGCCCAATAGTTATCACCAACTATCCCAAGATTGAGAAAGGTACAACCTATACCACAGCTCTCTATGTTTCCATCTCCTGAACCGAACCCCATTACAGGACTATAAGCGAGGGATCGGGTCACAGAACACTTTTCTGTCTTAAAAGATTTTTTACATTGCTTCAGGTCCTCGATGTGGATTGAACATGATTTTTCACCCCAATTTGTTGTTTTTTCACAGCCGTTGAACATATCGTCGATCAATGGCGAGGTGAGAGACAAAACGTCATCCGATTGCTTCCAAATCGGATCGTTCAGCATGTTCGGCATTGCCGTATTGGCACCCATGAGCGTTTGATACGCATTGGCGTGTTGTGTTGAGCCAGTACTTAAATTTTCGATGTTGCTATTAACATAACTTCCCTGAGCGCCAGCATTTCCATAAGCTGCGGCTGCGGCATCCATCGATCCCGGCTGGATCTCTTGGAACATATCGTTCTGCTCTATGGTTTGGCCTGCAACCAGTCCATTTGTCAGGGTAATCTGACCGGTCGAGCTATTAACATTTGGAACAGTAAAGCCTGACATGAGCGAACCACCCAATGCCTCACCTTCAGCCGCCTGGTCGAGAAAAGCATCAGCGAATACAGGAAATGGCACAAAGAATGCTGCTAGCGTCAATAAATAAAACGCTGCAATAGAATTGTGAAATATGCAAACAATCAGTATGTGTGCTATTGGTTTTTGGATTTTATCCATGGCTTTTATTCTTCAATGTAACTCAGGCAGCAATCGGTATAGCGCCAGATCAGGTAAACAAAATCCTCACCTGTACCTGGTATGTTTCGCCACTCACCCCATTTAAAGGGAGATTCTCCGATGTAGTGGCAACAGTTTTCGCCGGGTACGACCTTTTCAACCATTTCTGGCTGTCCGTTTGCTCCAATAACTGTGTTGCCATTTGCATCTTTCTTCTCAGTCAGCAGTTTTTCGGCTTCCGCTTCAGCGACCGGGAACATCATGCTCATTTTGTATTGTTGCTTTGGGACCATGGGGTAGATCGTTCCGCTACATAAAGCGTCATTGCCATAGGTCTTGTGGGCTAGTCCACGCCTGTGAAGTGCGGCCAATACCCTTGCCGATAATAAACTGGTGTCCCTCGGTGGCGAGGCATCGGAAGCAATATTTCCAACAAACGGATACAAGTTGCCCCAGCATCCTGCACACCACCATAACGAGGTCATCGGCTGCGATGCAGTAGTTACGGTGCAGTCGACTGTGCAGGCCGCTACAGCCAGAGGATTAGCGAATACCACTGCTTCAGGATTGAGAAAAAAAGCCAATTCATCAATATTCCATGTCGGGTCCAATTCAGACATGTACATCATGTCCATACTTCTAAATCCGCCCGCATTGCAGCTATTTTGAACGAACAGATCCAGGATCATGTACAAGGGATAAGCCCAATAGTGGTAGTTGTAAAAGGTCTTGTCTGTTCCATCGCCTTCCACCTCTTTATGCCCACCCCAAAGTCTTACGCCATTATTGAACGATATGCCCCCAAGGGCTGGAGAACAGTAAGGCTTTCTAACGACTTCAATGAGTCTTGCGGGAAGCCATGCGCTAGCCGTCATGCCAATATTTGGAATACCATTGTCGTCGCTACAAAAGCAAAAGCTTTCATCCGTCGCTCCATCCGGTATATCGTTATCCATATCGTAAAGCGTCATACCCAAAAGCCTGACGGGGAACAAACAACTCCAGCAAATACCTGTAATCATTTTCTTTCCCCAAAGATCGGCATCGGGGCATAATAATTTCTCTGCTGAAATCGTATTACTTTCGGAAGTATTGATTGTTTCTTGCGCCAAGAGTTGGCCTGAGAGCATCAATCCAAATAGGCTCAATAGTATTTTTTGACGCATCAGTGAACCTCGCCGCTTGAAAGTTCCTTGGCAACAACGTGATCGCCTTGACCTTCTATTACGGTTGGCAACACCTCTAGCTTGAACCGGTCCATGATGCTTTTATTGAGCTTGTACAAAGGACCGTTCACGAAATCACCAGTCTCGTTGTAATGGCTCCAGCCACGCTCCTTGTCGATTTTGGAAAACAGGTAAATAACTGGTTTACCCTTTTTGAGAATTTCGTCGCCGGCTTTTTTGGCGATTTCAACCTGTTTTTTACTGGTGGCATCAAATATGATGTAGGCGTGCCGCATTGGCATCATTGCTTGCGGATTGATCCTGTCGCCTTTTTTGATAATTAATCGTCCGTCAGGATGGAAAATATCCTGCGTCGAAACGATTGTCATGTCGATAGCCCTTTCCCTGGTCTTTTCGGCCGGTCGTAAATTAAATTCGTCTTGTTTCTTCCAGAAATTGGCGATGGCTTCGGTTTTTTGTTTTTCCCAATCGACATTTGCCGCCCTGCGCTGGATTTCTTCAATCATGTCAGGCTCTAAAATGCCGTAAATTGGTCCCTTTTGGCCATGATCTCCAGGTTCTTGCTTGCTTAACCAATCGAATCCCGGTAAGCCACGAGCACTACGTGTTTTTCCTTCTGCATCGGTCTCGACTATTGTTGGTACTGCTGTAACATTGAATCTCGTAAACAATGTTGGATCGATGACAGCACCTGGGACTGGCTTTAATTTCTGCACAATCGGCAAAAGCTTTTTGGTGATTGACCCCGTGTTTTGGTCTTTCTCCACTCCTCGAAAAACCAGTATCGACTTGGTGGCCGCTGCTTCTTCAGCCGCAGCTTTCATTTCATGCATCGGCATGCCGAACGAAACGAAAATCCAGCGTCCTTGCACAGCCTGAGCAAGTGACCGCTTACCCATGTCAATATCGTTATCAGAACCTGGATTTGCGATCCGATTGCCTTCATTAAATAGCTTTTCTAACGGCGGACTTAAATGCATGGGTTTGGTTTTCAACCAATCGGGCAATTGTCGATTCATATTGGGCTGCTGTTGTTTAAGGATTTCCTTTAGAAAAAAATCGTCTTCTCCCGCCATAACGGAAGAAGACGGCAGGTGCAGCACCAATGCTGCCAGGAAGCAACTAGAAAATAGGGTACGCGCGACCAATGACATCTTTTTCATCTACCAGTCCAAGAAGGTTATAACGAGAATCGAGGCTGTATTCATGATCACCGGCCACGAAGTATTTACCCAATTGGATCGTATTTTTCCCATCATGCAACTCATCATTTGGAAATAATTTCTTGAGGCTAAGACCATCTTCTTTACCGACGAGCGTCCGGTCGCCCACGGTGAAATCCCGGCCTTTCTTAGTAACAATGTTGCCTGGACCAGCGAGTAGGCGTTTAGCGAAGATATATCCATCTGGATAGGGATCGCCGTTGTGCCATTTGAATGCTATAAAGCCCCCGGTTTGGACATTTTTATCAAGACAAATCAGGAACAGCGTGTAAGGCAGGCTAGGCGTTTGATTGATAGCCAAACGGTAGTTGGCGTGTATTACGCCATACAATGAAATCAACAATACCCAAGTAATCGAATGCGACTTAAGGTGGTTGACTAAAATAAGGCCGAATGTCTTTGTTCGTTCGATAAAGACATGTATCGTTAACGGCTCGTCTCTATTCAATGTTGACATAAGCCTCCTCTGGAGCGCTCAGGACAGACTGCGCGTCGAGAATGACCACGCCGCGCTGGATTAACTCTTCAGTCGATGATTTAACTTTCGTCATAAGAGCTTTGGCGTCTTCTTCGGTTTGAGCCTGGTCTGTTTCTACAGCTTTTTTGACTAAGGCTTGCACATCGACAATGGCAATTTGTGCCGGCACTGGTGAAAGAGAGGCGGCGAAATAGCCGCCCAAGGCACCAGAGAGGACACAACAAAGTAATAAAACCAGCATTTTTAGTGGGGTTAGAGAAATCATGCGTCGAGCCCGTACATCCTTGCGAATTCAGCAATGCCGCCTTTAACCCCGCGACCAACTGCTTTGAATTTCCAGTCACCCTGGTAGCGGTAGATCTCTCCAAAAATCATTGATGTGTAAATTGCCGTATCTCCCTCTTCACTTAGGTCGTAACGAGTAACTTCTTCTTGAGTATCTTTATTGACTAGTCGTACAAATGCATTAAGGACTTGGCCAAAGTTTTGTTTGAGTTTGTCAGAGTCGTGAATGGATACAAAAATGATAAGTTTTTGAATTTCATCCGGCACTTTGTCCAAAAATACGTGAATAGACTCATCGTCGCCTTCGCCGGCGCCAGTTCTGTTATCACCCGCATGATTCACCGAACCGCAAAGCGACTTCTTATTGTTGTAAAAAATGAGATCTTTCTCATTTTTTGCTTTTTCGTTGGGACCCACCATTAGAATGGAGGCATCTAAATCAAAGGTTTCCTGGTCACTCTCTCTAACATCCCAGCCAAGGCCGACGATGATATTTTTTAATGAAGAGTCCGTTTTTGACAGGTTGATATTCCCGCCTTTGGTCAAACTTAAAGTCATTTTTTACCCCTATGAGTTGGTTAAGAATTGTTGTGAAGGTTGGGATAACGCTGCTTGAGCGATTCCGGAGCAACAAGCAATGCCTGTTGTTTTTTGTATGAATTTGAGGACCAGAGAGATAGACCAATCAAGACGGCGCCGGTAACTCCTGTTATCACTTCTGGTATCTCATGAACGATGCTGACCAGCATGAGCATTGCCAGTGCGAGAATGGCGTAATGAGCGCCGTGTTCGAGGTAAATGTATTGATCGAATACGCCTTTTTTGACCAGGTAATTGGTCAGTGATCTAACGTATAGAGCTCCAATCCCCAAGCCAAGCGTGATGATTAGGATTTCTTGAGATATTGCGAAAGCCCCAATGACACCATCGAAGGTAAATGAGGCGTCGAGCAATTCAAGATACAAAAACGCAATGAGACCACCTCGTTTAGCGGTTTGCGTGATTGACATTTGATCTTCGGAAACCGCAAACAGACTGTCCAAACTGCTCACGAATCCGTAAAGGAATATACCCCAAATACCACCGATCAAAACCGTGGCCTTGATTTCAGAAGGTACTGTGGCTCTAATGGTTAATAGACAAGCGAGCGAGATTGTCGTGTTTACTGCATCGATTTTGCCCAGCGATTGAAGACGTTTTTCGATAGCCCCGATCCATAAGACATCACGCGTCTCGTCAAGCATGAAGCTCAATCCGACCATTAACAGAAACATGCCACCGAGCGATGCGATCATCGGATGAGCCTGATGTAAGTGATGGGCGTACTGCTCGGGTGAATTTATCACCAGCAAGATCACATCATGAACACTTAATCCTGTTGCAAATGACACTACCAAGACTGGAAAAACCAGGCGCATGCCAAATACGGCAATCAACATGCCCCATGTAAGGAAACGCTTCTGCCATATCGGTTCCATGTTTTTTAGCACACCGGCATTCACGACGGCGTTATCAACCGAAAGGCTTATTTCCAGTATCGCCAGCACTAAGACTAGAAAAGCATCTTTTATCCCATCTGTTACAAAAACCGCGATCAAGACTAGCGTCAAGATAGCGTGCGAACCATAAAAACTACGCACGTTTATCTCCCTTGTAAATCAATTTGACGATCATCAGTTCTGGCGGAAAAGACCTTGAAGCGTAGGTTTTGAACGCTTTAAGTGTTTGATCGTTATCAGACTTTGAATTTATTTCTCCGGCCTGGGACGGGTTGGCCAAAGCCATACAAAGAGCAAGAGCACAGGTTATTAATTGTTTTCTCATCAATTTTTCTTCCGGTTAACGTTGAAAAAATCTTACGAGAAACAGCTTTTTTCCATCGGCACAAAAGACGCTGTTTTTCGGCCTCTTTCGATTTTTGAGCGTTCGTTGACCCTAAATGCGTGATATCTCTGGAGGGTGTAGAGAGGACGAATTGACCACAATCGGTTCTTGAATTGGAGCGGCGCCTGTGTAGATCAATATTTACATATTTCGTCAACAAGGTTTTTTTGATTACATAATTTTTGGAGTGACTAGCATTTGGGATGTGTGACCCTACATACCTTGCGCATCATGGCTTGCGCGGGTTATTGCCCTTTTGGGTGATTTTTCGCGCTATGGCATTTTTAATGCCTCAGCCAAAATTCACCCAAAAAAATAATATGGAGATGTGATTAAAATTATGAATCTTGTTAACGATGATTTAAAAGCTATTAACTTCCAATTTTTGATGCTGGCCAGGGAATGCGCCCGGCATAATCCCATGGAGGCTATTTGGAGGTTTAATCTTAATGACATAGAAATCGAGAAAATTGCCAGCATGACGCTGGAAGAAATCAAAAGCCTGTCTGAATGCGGCAGGGCTGTCTTTAGAATGCCGTCCGTCATGCCAGCGCCGCACGGTATTACATCAAGTATAGCCGCAGCCTTATTACCAATTGCGTTGCTCGCACAGGCTTAAAGGGGGCTAAGTGATAACGGAATCTCACTTGCGGCTTACACCCAAAGAGACAGACATTTTAGGTCTAAAACGCAAATTAGATCTGGCAAAAGGCATCATTGAAAAAGGGGGGCGACCTTCGATTGTGAGAGCTGTTTGCCAGATATCAAAAGCATCCGCTCTTCAATTCCATAAAGAGATCCATGGCCAAGGGCCCTCAGCCGGTCTATTGCCCTATGATCCTGACTGGATAGTCAAAGCGCCACAAAATTGCCTACATGCTTCAATTTATTTCAATGTTTTTCAAACGATTTCACAAAAGGCGATCAATGGCGAGAATCAAGATATTTCGTCTATCGGCAAAGTCGGGAGCAAGGAAACTAGCAGCCCCGACCCCAAAAAAAATACCGAAAACGAAACCGCAAAGCATGCGACAAAAGGAGAAATCTTCCTTGCTTCCTATATGCTCTATGAACAAATTATTGAGGACAATCCTAAGATACTAAATATCAATCGGGCTTGGCACATTGGACAGCAGATTGCCATGGCTTATATAAGTGGAATTAGCTGCGCCCTATGCAATTCGACATATGTTTCCATTCGAGACTACCCAGAGCTTTATAAGCTTTGTCCACTATGCGACTCAATTACTGATTCAAGTGGGCGTCAAAAATGGAAAACGCCTAACTTGAACGTTAACAAGAAAAACGCCCACGATATATTTTCAAAATATACGTTTCATTCGGAGGCGTTGTGATTTTGTTAAAGAAGTTATATAGACGAAAAATGCTTAATTCGGAAGGATCTGATCTTTCCCGGGTCGTTACTGAACAATTGTTGACTTCTGATCAGATTTGTCGAGTAGATTTCGATTCAATCGCTAAAGTAACTGTAGTTTTCTTTCAAGATTTTTTGTTCCCTCTGGTTCTTGAGTTTGGGAGCGAAACCATAACAAGCAGGGTTCATTTGATGAATTTGTCGGATGAACATCATTTAGCTTACGAAGAAGCGTTTTTAAAGTCCTCCCAATATTTGGACCGGGTTGCAGCTCGGGAAACCAAAACATTTGGCGACATATCTGATATTACTTGTGATCTACTTATTAAGGCCAGGGAGTTATCACGCCGTGATCCATCTGCTGCTCATATCACTTTTGGGTTGGGGGCTGGAATGATTGAGTCTCTTGCGAATATGGATATAGAACAAATTCGTCGAATTTCGTCTTCTGGCGTTATTTGTTTTGAACCACGATTTACTACCGAGTTCGCATCGAAACTGGCTGCCTTACAAGGAGATGAGATCGACGTATTTTTGAATGTCATCGGTAGTATAGACATGGAAGGGGTTTATGAGTCTGAATATCATTGATCGCTATGCTACCGCTATTGAACTTCTGTCGCTTGAAGCAAGAATTAACATCATCTCCGATGAGACAGGGTTGTCACCTAAGATTCTACGCAAAGCGTTTGTCGATATGCACAAACGATCCCCACCGAGAGGACCGTTAAAGTTCAACACGAATTTTATCTATAAAAGCTTTTCAAGGACGAAGGAAGCCACATTATTTGTGTTTTTTTTTCGTATTGAAATCCATGATGACTTCATTCAGCGATGTATTAACGCGTATCGCCGATACAAGGCATATATATTGACTGTTTATAAAGTCAGACCAGTTTTCGATTTTTCTGATTCTTGGATGATTGCAAAATGGTCAGAGTGTGGGATTTTAAAGCTGGTGCGATGTGGCCATTGTCGAAGCGCCAAACTGATTAATAATGAACTGCAGCAGAATGTGTGCTGTATTTGTAAATATTGAGTGAAGTCCTTTTCATGAAAGTCTCTACTTATTTCGCTTTGATGGCAGAATTCATTACGGCACATATTCCTTAACGGGTTAGCAGTCAAATGTACGCCATGGCTTCGTTGGTACCGAGGCTATGGCTACACATCTTGATCAAAATCTAGACGACGCTAAAAAAACCTAGGAAAAAATTAACAATTGAGCTGAAACCTTTGCAACTTTGAGTGACAATATGACCGTGCTAGTACCTCTAGAACAGTGGAACGCAATAAAATTCGGAGGGCGCTATACACCCAATACCTTGCGCACCTGGGCGAGAAATGGCTATATCAAGCCCCCCGCCCAGAAAGTAGGTAGAGATTGGCTGGTGCAAAGAGATGCTATCTTCCAGAAACCACAAAAATCCATTGAAATCCCAAGCAATGTTGATATAGGTATATCGCCTGTGGACCCATTGGTTTTAGCTATTTTGAGTAAATAGGTATTAAGATTATGGCGCCTCGTCGCAGATCGTCAACGAATCGAGATTTAAACAAGATACCAAACCTCTACCGCAAAGTAGACAAGCGAACAGGAAATCTATCTTTCCAGTACAAGGACCCTCGAAATGGAAAGTTCTGGGGGCTCGGCGCAGACGAAGAAACAGCTAAAAATCGCGCAAAACAACTCAATGCGGCAATTTATGCACAACTAGCGCAAATCACGCCAGATAACATCATAGCTGAGCAGCCTCGCATCAAATCCGCGGGTATGCCCTTCAATAAATGGGTCGATGAATACCTGAAAATCACCAACGACCGTTTGCAGTCTGGAGAGATTAAACCAAACACTTACCGAACGCGAATCCATCTAGTCAAACGTTTAGGCGAGATTTTCGGCAATAAAGGAATAAAGGGAATCACAGTTAAGGAAATTGTAACTAATTTGGATGCGTATCGCGCCGCTGGCAAAGAGCGTATGGCGCAGTCATTACGCTCCACACTAATCGATGTTTTTGCGGAAGCAATACAAGCCGGAGAATTAGATTCCAATCCCGCAACTATGACAAAGAATAAAGCCGTACGCGTGAAACGCGCTAGGTTGACGTTCGAAACTTGGCAAACTATTTTTGATTCCGCAGAATCACTTCAACCCTGGGTGCAAAATTCCATGCTGCTGGCGATTATTACAGGGCAACGCCTGGAGGATATTGCTCTTGCACGCTTCAAACGCGGTTCTGACTGGGAGCCAGCATTTTCGGCATTCATTCAGAAAAAGCCATACTCGATCAAACCTTATGCCTTCATAGATGGCGACTTCTTACATGTGCCCCAACAAAAGACACGAACGCTGATCAAAATACCATTAGCTCTTCGTTTGGAATGTATTGATGCTAGCTTGGGAGATGTCGTCACAAGGTGCCGAAAGTATGCCCTTTCTCAGTACCTTGTTCATCACACCCGACGCGGAGTAAATCAAGAAATTGGTGATCCTGTTCATCTTAATACAGTGAGTAAAGGATTCAAGAAAGCGCGTGTGAAATCAAGACTGACGTGGGATGGATCTCCGCCGACATTTCATGAACAGCGCTCACTTGCTGAGCGGTTATATCGTGACCAAGGCTTAGATACGCAGCGTCTACTTGGTCACAAATCCTCAAAAATGACTGACCTATATCATGATTCCAGAGGTGCGGAATGGCTTGAAATAGCTATCAAATAGAATGAATATTTTGGAGTAATTTTGGGGGCATTTTGGGGAATGACGCAACACATTGACTTATAAGATGTTTTTTTCATGCTCGTATACTGCCCATGCAGACAAAAAGAACTTTTATTTTTTCCATAACAAACACTTTACTAAAACGGGAGTCCTGCTTCAGGTCATTGATGCCGGCGGTATTCGCCGTCGGGATCGGCGTAATAAACGCCCAAAGGCCGGTCGAAGGTAAATTTGGCCGGTCTGAATATCAACAGATCGGCTGCTTTCTGAAAGGCATCGTGAGGCGGAGAAATTGTCGTTAGCGCCGTCAACGGGCTGATGCCGATAAAAAAAGCCGTACCGACGATCGTCGTCGTCAGACCGAGCGGACGATAAATCACAATATCGACCAGTTCAACCCCGCGCGGCAGCGGCCTTACCTGGGCCTGTGCGGCGGGAGTCAAGGCGAACATCAAAAGACACATCAGCAATTTATTTTTCATAGGGATCTGATTAAATTAAAAATGTCGGTCCGTCTCCGCTGACGGCCGGCTCAACTTATCGTTGAACCGGCTTCAAGGCAAAACCTTTCGACACGACGTGAGCGTTGAGAATGATGTTAGCACACTCCTCAGCCTTATTGACAGTCATGTGAGGCAATCTTCAAGCTCGCGCACGTCTGCAACGGGGGACGGCAAGAGGTGGCGTTCGGAACGTTGCCGTTAATTTCCGCCGGTTTTACAACGGCTGAAAAGTCATGAGCGATACGGACAAGATACGGTAGGGACCGCGCAAAACGCACGGCATCGGTTGAAAACCACCCGTCGGAAGTGTGGTTTCAGCCGGTGCACGATTTGAAACCGATCCGAACGCTTTCTAATGACGGATGAATTGCCCCTCACCCGAAAGTTGGACGGCAGGACGGAAACAGCCTTTGCGGGCTTTCAGTCAAGCCATCATCCGCGCCGAGGCCAGCTCGTCCTTCTTGGCCAGAGTTCTGGCATACAGTTTGCTTTAAGCCTGCTAAGAGAACAGCAAGCTGCCGCAACAGTCCTTGAAAACGCTTGCTCCTCCCACAACCGCTTGCAAGCGGGCCCGTCATTCAACCTCCGGAGACCATCATGAACGATCTCATCAACAAAAGAACCAACGCAGCCATTGCCGCCGCTTTAGCCGTATCGGCCGGTTTGAGTTTTCCGATCAACGCCCCGGCAGCCCCACGCACTCCCGCTACTGTTTCTTCGTCCGCCTCTTCCCAGCCGAAAGACTCCAGGGAAACAGAACGTCGGTTGCTTAAAGAAAGAGAACAAAATATAGATGTCGAAGCGAAAGACGTTATCATGGGAATCCGGAATGCGTTGATAGCTTTACAAAAAAACAACAGTAACGAAGCCCTGACTTCGCTGCGGCAGGTATCGGACAAGCTCAACGCCGTGCTCGCCAAATACCCTGCGGCAGGGCTGCTACCCGCCCAGGTGGAGGCGGACATCTACGATTTCGACGGCGACGACAAACAGGCTCAAAAAATGATCGACCGCGCCGAAGACCTGCTTGACGACGACCGGGTTCAGGAGGCCCGCCGCGTCCTGGCCGATCTGGTCAGTGAAATCCGCATCACCACGACCGCTATTCCTTTGGCCACGTTTCCTGCCGCGATCAAGGAAGCCACCGCGCTGATCGATCAAGGCAAAACCGAGGAAGCTCGGGATGCTCTCTACGACGTTCTGAATTTATTGGTCGATACCACCGAGATCATGCCGTTGCCGGTGCTTCGCGCAGAGGCGCTGCTGACCAAAGCCGCCGAGCTGGAACATAAAAAAGATCTGAGCCAGGAAGCAAGCAGAAAGGAAATCCTCGATCTGGCCGAAGCGGCCAAGGAAAAACTGAAACTCGCCGAAACGTTAGGCTACGGATCCAAGGACGATTACAAGGAGCTCTACGATGCGATCGACGACATGAAAGACGTTATTCATACCGAAAAATCGGCGGCTATCTGGGCCAGGATCAAAGACTCGTTCTCCGCCATCAAGAACAAGATAGTTCATCCGGCTAAATGAAGACGGCGGAACTTTACTTTACAATCTAACAAGGAAAACGTTTTTCCGATTACCCGACCATCGAGCCCCTATGAATTTTCAGCGAAAGCCTTCGCCAACCCGACAAGATGCTGCTTTTTGGGCCATTACCGTTGACGAGCATATGGAGCGGCTGCACGCCACGCCGCAAGGTCTGGCTCAACGGGAAGCGGAAAAACGTTTGCAACGCTTCGGCGCCAACCGATTGAACGGTAAAAAGAAAACGGGGCCCTGGCGGCTGTTTTTGGCCCAGTTTAAAAGTTCCATTATCCTGATTTTGCTGTTCGCCACGGGATTGTCCTTTTTCCTGCACGACCGAATCGACGCCGTCATTATTTCGATCATTGTATTGATCAGCGGCATTCTGGGATTCTGGCAGGAACAAAGCGCGGCCGATGCGGTGGACAAATTGCTCGCGCTGGTCCGGGTCAAGGTGACGGTGCTGCGCGACAACCGGATATTGGAAACGTGGCCCGACGAACTGGTGCCGGGCGATGTCGTCGTGCTCAAGGCCGGAGACGTCATTCCGGCCGATTGCCTGTTATTGGCAGCCGATCATCTGTTCATCGACGAAGCCATGCTGTCCGGAGAAAGCTATCCGGTCGAAAAATCGCCGGGAACGGTCGCCGCCGATGCTCCGCTCGGCAAACGCAACAATGCGCTGTGGATGGGAACGCACGTCCAAAGCGGCGAAGCGAAAGCGCTGGTCGTCGCCACCGGACCACGCACCGAATTCGGCAAATTATCGGAACGCATCCGGCGCAAAGCGCCCGAAACGGATTTCGAACGCGGCATCCGGCACTTCGGTTATTTGCTGATGGAAGTCACTTTAATTCTGGTCATCCTCATTTTCGCGGTCAACGTGTATCTGCACAAACCGGTGATCGACTCTTTCCTGTTCGCGCTTGCGCTGGCGGTAGGGCTGACTCCGCAATTGTTGCCGGCCGTGATCAGCATCAATCTGGCTCACGGCGCCAAGCGCATGGCCGAGGAAAAAGTCATCGTCAAACAGTTAACTTCCATCGAGAATTTCGGCAGCATGAACGTTTTGTGCTCGGATAAAACCGGCACCCTGACCGAAGGCATCGTTCACGTCAAGGGCGCTCTCGATGCCGCAGGCAACCCCAGCGATAAAGTATCGCGCTATGCCTATCTGAATTCCTGTTTTGAAACGGGCTTCGCAAATCCCATCGATGAAGCGGTCCGCGGCGCTCTGGCGTTCGACGTCGGCCATTACCGCAAACTCGCCGAAGTGCCTTACGATTTTTATCGTAAACGCTTGAGCGTACTGGTTTCCGACTCGGGCACGGAGGTGCTCATTACCAAAGGCGCGCTAGCCAATGTGCTGGCCGCTTGCACGCAGGTCGAAAACGGCGACGGCACCCTGGCCGACATCGAGGAAGTTCGGGAGTCCATTCAACAGCACTATGAGGCCTTCAGTGCGCAGGGACTCCGTACCTTGGGCGTCGCTTACAAACCCCTGGCCGAAAAACGGGAAAACGTTAAAGAGGAAGAAAAGGACATGCTTTTCTTGGGTTTTCTCACGCTGTTCGACCCGCCGAAAGCCAACTGCGCCCAAACCATCCGGCAGCTCGGGCAACTGGGCGTGACCCTGAAAATCATCACCGGAGACAACCGTTGGGTAGCCGAAACCGTCAGCCGGGAATTGGGCCTCGATGGCGCTAAAATCCTGACCGGTCCGGAAATCGCGCAAATGAGCGGAAACGCGCTGATCAATCTGATGCCCGAGATCAACGTGTTCGCGGAAGTCGAACCCAACCAGAAGGAACGCATTATTCTTGCCTTGAAACAAGCCGGCTTCGTGGTCGGTTACATGGGCGACGGCATTAACGACGTATCGGCTTTGCACGCGGCCGACGTCGGCATTTCGGTCGACAGCGCGGCCGACGTCGCCAAGGAAACCGCCCAGATCGTGCTCCTGGAAAAGAATCTGGACGTGTTGTTGCAAGGCGTCAAGGAAGGCCGGATTACTTTCGCCAATACGTTAAAATATGTATTCATGGCGACCAGCGCCAATTTCGGCAATATGTTCAGCATGGCCGGCGCCTCGCTCATCCTGCCCTTTCTGCCGTTGTTGCCCAAGCAGATCCTTTTGACCAATCTGCTGACCGATTTTCCGGAAATGACCATCGCATCGGATCGCGTAGACTCCGACATGGTGGCCCAGCCTCGGCGCTGGAATATCCGATTCATCAAGAAATTCATGGTCACTTTCGGCTTCGTCAGTTCCATTTTCGATTACATGACGTTCGGCCTGCTGCTGTGGCTACAGGTGCCTCTCGAACAATTCCGCACCGGCTGGTTTCTGGAATCGGTGATATCCGCCGCCTTGATCATTTTCGTCGTACGCAGTAAAAAACCCGTCTTCAAAAGCCGTCCCGGCAACTATTTGACGATTACCACCTGGATGATCGTCGGTTTGACTTTAGCCTTGCCTTACCTTCCGCTTGCGCCGCTGATCGGCTTTCAGCCGCTGCCCTTGCCGACCCTGGGCATGCTCGGAGTCATCGTCCTGTCTTATATGATCACCGCAGAAGCGGCGAAACGGCTGTTTTATCGAGGAACGCAGCTTTAACCTACCACCTGATTTTCTCCGGATAATGCAAATGCAATCAAGGCTCACGCCATGAAGCGACGAAATACGGCACGTCCAAATATTGCATGGAACCCGGAGTTCGGGTTTGAAGCAGGTCCGCCGTTAACTTATAATATCGTTTCAATATTTTTAACTCTCTTTCAATTGTTTTTCCCTTTTCAATGGATTGCTTCATTCTGGATATGAAAAACCCATTTTTTCGGAACGCTTTTTTCAAGAAGCTGGGGTTTTTCCCTTACTTTTTAACGTTTCTCCTGGTAACGGCATGCAGTGGACGCGAGTCCGACCGGATGCCCTCGTCGTCGCAAAAACCGCCGGCCACCACCGAAACGTCGCCTGGACCTGCCGAATCAAAGCCCGAAGGCTCGCCCGGCAGCAGAACCGTTACTCTTCGTCCCGAGTCGATTCCTTATATTGAAGTGCAGGAAGTCAAGGCCGAGTCTCTCGGCGGCGTCATCTCTGCGCCTGCGCACGTGGATTTTCAAGCCAAGGCGATTTCGACGACAGGAACCATAGTGGCGGGACGAATCACCAAGATCTATGTTCAGGTTGGCGACAGAATCAAGGCGGGCGCCCCCCTGGCGACTTTATCCAGCGTCGAGGCGACGCAGATGCGCTCGGATTATGCCCGTGCGGTAGCCGAACTTGCCCGGGCCGAAGATCGTTACCGGCGGCAGCTTGAGATGCAACGAGCGGGAGTGGGACTCGAAATCGAACGGGTCGAAGCGGCAACGCAATTGAAACAGGCTCGTACGGATCTTGAACGAAGCCGGGATTTTTTGCATTTGCTCGGCAGCGGCATCGCGGATGAGGTCACCGTGCGGGCACCTTTCGACAGCATGGTGCTAAAAGCCTACGTTTCGGTGGGAGCTACAGTCGGTAACGGCTCGCCGTTATTCGATCTGGGCGAACCTTCCGCCGCCTGGATCGTGGCGGACGTCTTCGAACGAGATCTGGCGCTGGTCGAAAAAGGCGCCAAAGTCGTTATCGAGCTGGCTTCATTGCCCGACCCGATCCACGGCCATGTAGTAGCGGAAAGCGCAGCGATTCAAAGCGATCTCCGCCGGGCCGCGGTATTTATCGAGCCCGACGACGCTAAAGTTGCGCTGCGTCCCGGCATGTATGCACGAGCTTTGATTGAGACCTCCGGTCCCGGCCATATTTTTTTACCGCCTTCGGCGATCCTGATTCGCGACGGCAAAACGACCCTTGTCTATATCCAGAAGTCGCCCGGGGTCTTCGAATCGAGAATCGTGCAGATCGGTCAAGCGCAGGAAGGTTTGATACCGATTCTGAAAGGCTTGTCGGTCGGCGAGCGCGTCGTAGTGAGCGGCGCGCTGTTGATCGACGGCGAAGCCGCCATGCTGCTGTAGAGACGCCGTATGCTGAAATTGCTCATAGAGTTTTGCGTGCATCGGCGGATGGCGGCTATTGTGATAACCGCCGTCATTGCTCTGTTTGGCGTACATGCCTATGTTCAGACGCCGATTGAATCCTACCCGGACGTAACCAATACCCAAGTGACGGTCATTTCCCTGATGCCGGGCTATGCGCCGGAAGAAGTCGAGCGGCAGGTCACAGTACCGCTCGAGCGCGTCCTGAACGGCACCCCGCAAATGCTGCAAATGCGCAGCCAGAGTCTGTTCGGCCTGTCGTTGATCACCATGACTTTCGACGACGACGCCGACAGCTTCCACTCGCGCACGCTCATTTCGCAGCGGCTTGCCGGCGCGGAACTGCCGGACGGCGTGATGCCGGTGCTGGCGCCCGATTACACGCCGCTCGGGGAAATCTATAAATTCATCGTGGTCAGCGACCGCCACTCGTTGTACGACCTGCGCTCCGAAATGGAATGGAACGTCTCCCGCGTCCTGAAGCAGGTTCCCGGCGTCGCCGACGTGCTGACTTTCGGAGGTCTCTATAAGGAATTTTATGTCGAAATCGATCCGGTTCGGCTGGAATCGTTCGGTTTGACGTTGGAAGACGTCAATCAGGCCATCGCTCAATCGAACCGAAACGTCGGCGCCGGTTATCTGCGGCACGGCGACCAGCAGATCGTCGTGCGCGGCGTGGGCTTTTTAAGCCGGCCGGATGAAATCCGCAGCATTGTGCTGAAAAGCAAAGAAGGCACACCCGTCACCGTCGGCAACGTCGCCCGCCTCGTCCAGTCCTATACCCCGCGGCAGGGCACGGTAGGTCTGAACAGAGCAAACGAAGCGGTCGAGGGCATCGTGCTGCTGCGGCGCGGAGAAAACCCTTCCGTGGTCCTGGAGGCCGTGCATGAAAAAGTGGCGGATCTGAATCAACGCATCTTGCCGAAAGGTATGAAGATAGAGCCTTTTCTGGACAGAACGGAACTGGTCCACAATACGCTGCACACCGTTTACGACAATCTTCTGCACGGCTTCCTGCTGGTTGTTGGCGTCGTCTGGCTGTTTTTGCGCAGCGTCCGCGGCTCCCTGATCGTCGCCGTGGTGATTCCGCTGTCGCTGCTGGTAGCCTTTGCCGGGCTCTATCAGCTCGGGCTTCCCGCCAATTTGATTTCGATGGGAGCGATCGATTTCGGCATTATTCTCGACGGCGCCGTGGTCCTCGTGGAAAACGTCATCCACCAGGCGACGCGACAGCGGCCCCGCACCCATCACGAAATGGTCAAATTGATCGTCGATTCGGCGTTCGACGTTGCAAAACCTGCCTTTTTCGCCATGTTGATCATCATCGCGGCGTTGCTTCCGGTGTTCACTCTCGAACGGGTCGAAGGCCGCATCTTCCGGCCCTTGGCGCTGACCTACAGCTTCGCCCTGGTAGGCGGCCTGATTTTTGCCTTGACTTTGGTGCCCGCGCTTTGCGCCGCCCTGATTCATCCTAAACAGGCCATGATCGAAGAGCCGCGGTTTCTGGTGAAAATCCGCGGCGCCTATCGCCGACTGTTGATCCGGGCTCTCGGGCAACGCCGCCTGACCTTGGCAGCCGCGGCCATTTTACTGATCAGCGGAGCGTTGGCGGCGAGCCGCCTGGGCACCGAGTTTTTGCCGGAACTCGACGAAGGCGACATCCATATTTTTGTCGAAATGCCGGCGAGCATCTCGCTGGACAAAGGGCAGGAAATCTTGCTCGACATGCGTGAAAAACTGCTGGCGTTCCCCGAGGTCAAAGGCATTTTGAGCCAGCAAGGACGCTCGGAGGACGGCACCGACAATGAAGGCGTGAACATGAGCGAAACGTTCGTCCATCTGAAACCCCGCGATCAATGGCCGCCAGGATGGCACAAGGAGCGCCTGGTCGATGCGATGCGGGCATCGCTGACCGCGATTCCGGGCGTCCGCTTCAATTTTTCCCAGCCGATCAAGGACAACGTCGAAGAAGCGGTCAGCGGCGTACGCGGCAAGGTGGTATTGAAAATCTACGGCGACGATCTGAAAAAAATGCGGACGACGCTGGAGGCCGCCAAAGACGTGCTGAAAGACGAGCCCGGCGTGACCGATCTGGACCTGTACCGCGAATCCCAGGTGCCGCAACTGCAAATCCGCCTGAACCGGCCCGCTTTGGCGCGCCAGGGAATCACGGTCGATGCGGCCCAGGATGCGATCGAGACCAGCCTCGCGGGAAAAGTGGTGACCGATTTATGGCAGGGAGAACGGCCGGTCCCGGTTCGAGTCATTCTGCCGACGGGAGAGCATGCGAACGTCGAGCAGATCGGCAATCTGATGCTCCCGACGCCCATCGGCGCGCGCATTCCGCTGCGGGAAGTCGCCGACCTCTTCATCGAACGCGGACGGACTTCGATCGAACGGGAAGCCAACCGCCGCTTTCTGGCGCTGAAATTCAACGTCGAAGGACGCGATCTCGGCACCGTGGTGCATGAAGCCCAGTCGCTCGTCGAAGCCAGGGTCAAAGTTCCCGAAAACCATTTTCTGGCGTGGGGCGGGGAATTCGAAAACCAGCAGCGCGCGATGGGACGGCTGGCGGTGATCGTACCGATCGCGGTGCTGATCGTGCTCGGCCTGCTGTACAGCGCGCTGCAGTCGGCCCGCAGCGCCCTGGCGATTCTGTTGTCCGTGCCGTTCGCGATGACCGGCGGCGTATTCGTGTTGCTGCTGTCCGGCATCGCCTTGTCGGTCAGCGCAACGATCGGATTTATCGCGCTGTTGGGCCAGGTTTCGCTGATGGGGCTGCTCGTATTGAGCGCCACCGAACAAAACCGGCGTGACGGCCAGAGCTTGGTCGATGCGGTATTGAACGGTGCGACCGATCGCTTGCGGCCGGTCCTGATGGCTTCGTTGCTGGCCTTGCTGGGCCTCCTGCCGATGGCCGTTTCGACCGGCATCGGCAGCGAGACTCAGCAGCCGTTCGCGATCGTCATCGTCGGCGGCATGTTGACCACGTTTTTCGTGGCGATGTTCGTGCTGCCGGTCATTTATTCCTACATCACTCCGAAACGATTGATCACGCCGGAGGAAGCCGACGAAATCCAGGATGCGTCATGAAAATGTGGTTTTTTCCGGAGCGGCGTTTGCCGGTCTTATCCTGTTTATTGCTGCTGTATGTGCTCGCCGGACCGGCGCCGGCGTCGTCCGCCGAATCGGCGCCGGTCCCGGTCACGCTCGGCGAGTTGCTCGACATCGTGCGTGAAAAAAGTCCGCGCTTTGCGGTTATCCTGCAACGCATCGAAGCGGCCCGGGCCGAAGTGGTTGCCGCCGGCGTTCTGCCCAATCCGACCGTCAGTTACGGTCGCTACGATCTGGTCGGCGGAAGCCGGAACACCATGTTCGAGGGGAACGTCCAGGAACAGGTCACCATGGAAATGCCGCTGTTAATTGCGGGCCAACGCGGCGCCCGCATCGAAGCGGCGGAAAAAGGCGTCAGTGCGGCCGAAGCGGACGTCGAAGCCGAATACGCGGCATTGGTTCACGAAACGCGGCGGTTGTTCGTTAAATTGCTGGCGGGCCAGGAACGAGTCGCCGTTCTGGAAGAAACCGCACGCGAGATGAATCGCTTGACGGCCATCGTCGGCGGCCGCAAGGAAGCCGGCAACGCCAGCGCGTACGATGCCTTGCGTATCGGCGTCGAAGCCAGCGGCATCGCGACCCGACTGGAAACGGCACGAAGCGATCTGGCGGAATCGTCCGGCGATCTGGCCGTCCTGCTGGGCCTGCCGAACTGGAAACCGGCTGCGGCCGGCAAACTGACGGTGTTGGGCGTACCGGCCGATGCGCAAAAACTCCTGGCCGAAGCGATACGCGCCAACCCGGATCTTATCGCCGCCGAGCGCAGCGAAACCGCCGCCGAAGCCGGTCTGGAAAAAGCGAGGCGAGAACGTTGGCCGGACGTTTCGGTACAGGTCGGGACGGCTTATACCGACAGTCCTTACAGCAACACGACGTTCGCCGGAGTTTCCGTGGAAGTGCCGATCTTCGACCGCAACCAGGGCGGAATGGCCCGCGCCGAAGCCGCCAAACTGGCAGCCAGGCTGGAATACGACTACACGGCTTCCCGCACCCGCGTGGCCATCGAACGCGCTGCCGGCCTCCTGGTACGCCGTAGGGAGACCCGGCTCAAATTCGAAAAGGAGGTGCTGTCGAAATTATCCGGACTCAAATCGATGGGCGAAGCGGCCTACCGCTTCGGCAAAGGCACCATTCTGGAATTGCTCGATTCTTACCGGTCACGGACCGAAATGCGCCTGACCGAGGTCGATTTGATTCAGGCCGAAACGGAAGCCGAACTGGAAGCGCTCAGGACGTCCGGTCAATTACTGAATTATCTGGACACTGCCGACGAAACTTCCGCAGCGGCCCCAGGAAACGGCGGATAGGCGGTTTTGCTAAACGCGTTACAGGACGTTGGGCACGGAGTGGTCGCGGCCGGCGCCCAGTTCATGGTTCATTTCAACTCGCGCGGTTTATTTCAACCGCGCCGAATCGCCCTTTTATACGGCACGATTCATTTTTAAAAATAAATCATTTATTTATTAATAACTTATATACTCATGCTCAACAGATAAAGTTGGCATAAAAGATGAATCACCCGGGTATAGCCGATTTTAAAGGGATCCCATGGTAGAAGCATCGACCTCCGCAAAAATTGAACCCTCTGGCGAAACAATCTCCTTTCGCCCTGCCGGCAACACGCCGGCGCTATTTTCCAAATTTCTGAAACAGGCCCGCCGTTTCGACATCCTGGCTGGCTGGTTGCTGCTCACCTCCGTCAATCTTTGCTATCACCACCTGATTCCGCTGGATGAAACCCGTTATGCCGCGGTCGCCTGGGAAATGTGGAGCCGGCATGATTTTCTGGTGCCGCATCTAAACGGAGTTCCCTATCATCACAAGCCGCCCTTGCTTTTCTGGCTATACAATCTCGGCTGGAGCCTGTTCGGCGTCAATGAGCCGTGGCTGCTGCTGATCTCTCCGCTTTGCGGGCTGGCCTCTCTGTACTGGGTCCGATATCTGGCCTCTTTGCTGTGGCCCGGCAACGAAGCGTGCGCGCGCATGGCCCCCTGGCTGCTGCTGGGCAGCCTGATCTGGGGCGCGTTCATGAACGGCGCCATGTTCGATACGCTGCTGGTATTGTGCGTATTGCTGGCGATGACCGGCTTGATTAAAGCGTCCGGGACGCTGTCATGGAGACACTGGACGCTGTTTGCGCTGGGCTGCGGACTGGGCCTGCTGACGAAAGGACCGGCGGTGTTTGTTTATCTCTTGATGCCGTATTTACTGGGCGGGCTCTGGAGCGGGACCGCCCAGACTCAGGCTGCCCGCTGGTATCTGCACGGCGGCCTGGCGCTTTTCGGAGGCATTGCCATGGCCTTGTGCTGGGCCATTCCGGCGATTCAATCAGCGGGGGAAAATTACGGCGGAACTCTGCTGTGGCATCAGACGGTGGACCGGATGATCAACAGTTTTGCGCACCGCCGGCCCATCGGGTGGTATCTGACGTGGGCTCCGGTTATTCTGTTTCCCTGGTTTTTCTGGCCCAGGCTATGGCGGCAAGCGTTTCGTTCCGTTCGTCTGGAAGATCCGGCGTTCCGTTTCTGTCTTCTCTGGTTTGCTTCCGGCTTTGTCGGCTTTTCGCTGATCAGCGGCAAACAGATCCATTATTTGCTGCCGCTCATGCCGGCGCTGGCCTTGCTGCTGAGCCGGATATCGGGGACTGAAAAATTCGAATTCCGGCCAGGCGACCTTTTGCCCTATCTGGTCATCGGCGCGGCCGGAATTTTATTGCTGACATTGCCCGCGATACCGGGCCTCAAATTATACTATTGGCTGGACAATAGAAAGGCATGGTGGGCCTGGATCATTCTGTCGATCGGTCTGGGCGGAATAATGTTGGCGCTGAAAACTCGCCGCACAACCCCTTATCATTATGCGGTCGCCGTCGTTCTGGGCCTGACCGCCAGCCTGGCCGGTTTTTTCAGCTCCACCGGCAATGCGTATGATTTACAATCGGCCGTCCGGCCTTTAAGCGCTTATTTCAAAGACGGCGAACCGCTCGTCTGGGCCGGCGAATACGACGGACAATTTGAGTTTCTGATGCGCCTGGAAGCGCCTTTGACCGTCATCAAAACAGGCGAAATGGGCGGGTGGCTGGCTCAACATCCGAACGGCCACGTCATTTTCATCAATTCTTCTCTAAAGATGAATGCCCGCCGGTTTAAAATCGATTATGCGCAACCTTATCGTGAAGACTGGCTGATCGTGTTGTCCGGTAAAAATCCATGAAAAAGCATCCGCTTATTGTAAAACTGCTGGTGATGGGCGGCCTGATCGCTGTGCTGGCTTATCTGTTTCATCCTGAAACCGGTCAATTTGCGCTGACCGTCAATGGCCATCCGATTGCGGATCCTCTGGCTCGCCTGGCGGTAATCCCCACCTTGCTGGTGGTCATGCTGGTGACGGTTTTCCTGGGTCTATTGCTCTTTTTCGGCGTCGGGCTGGTGCTGTTTCTGACCAGTCTGTTCATTTCATTTTTATTCGTTGCCTTTCTCGCGCCTTTTTTCTGGCCCGTATTGCTGATCGCTTTCGTGCTGATCATCTTGATGTCGGTGCCGTGGCCCAAAAATTAGCGACGAAGCAGGAATGGAACAGACGCCGCTCATTCGGAAATCCGAAAAAACGCTGATTCCGCCGGGCTACGGTTTTGGCTTTTCCACTCCGGATTCGGCCTGTTCCTTGAATTTCTGCGTATGTTTCAGAATCTCGCCGGCGATCTGCCCCGCGGTTTTCCGGACGTCTTTTTCGGTGGCGTTTTTTTCCATGACGAATTTGGCGGCCGCGACGTACGGATTCATGGCCGCCGCGGCCCCGGGCGTCTTTTTGGGCTTTTTCACGGTACCGAATACGATGAACGGATTTTTCGGATTCCGGCTGCTCAAATCGCTGACGGCGACCTGGGCTTCCATGCGGGAGGCCCCCCGGCCGAAGCCGATCACGGCTCGCTTGACCCGGCTGCCTTTAGCCGTTTCGGTGAACACGCCCTGAATCAGCCAGCCTTCTTTCGGCAAGGCCGCTTTCGGATCGGTCAGACGCCGGGCTGCCAAACCTCTTTCATTGAGCTCTTCGACCAGGCCCCGGCTCATGGCGTCGACAATCTTCCTGGCCTGTTCCTCGGGACTCGCCCCCGCCGACGAACGAGACAGCCGTTTTCCCGGTTTTTTCAAGCGTCCTCCGGGCAAGATTCCTCTTTCCTCGAGATCCTCCGCATGCTCGGCTTGAAGTTCGAAGTCGCTGACATAAACGGTTCTCGGCAGTTCGGCCGGCCAGGCGCCCTTCAATTGTTCACCCCGGACTTCAACACCGCCCGTCACGCCAGAGGACTGATTGCCGCCCGTCGTCTGGCAGCCTGCGATCAAGGCCGTCCAGGCGATCAGAAAAATAAGACAGAGACTGGAATGTTTGCTCTTCGCGAGATCATTCCATTTATGAAAACAAAGCATAAAGCATTACCCCCATCCCGCGGCGATGTCGGCACATCGGCAGGATAGCCGGCGGGCACCGCATGAGCGCCCGCCCGGTTAAACAACAAAAAGATCCTTTATGAACACCGCCAGGCATCTTATGAACTGATCGTCAGGGATGACGTCGCCGCCATCCCAAACCGGAAGTCGGCACGTCGTTTACAGCTTCGACAGCACCTCGGCCACGGTCGCTCCCATCGCCGCCGGCGTCGGACAGATGGTGACGCCAAGCTCCCTCAGTATCGCCACTTTTTCGGCGGCGCTTTCTCCGGCCGATGAAATGATCGCTCCGGCATGGCCCATGCGGCGGCCTTCGGGCGCGGTAAGCCCAGCGATGTAAGCGACGACCGGCTTGGTCATGTGTTCTTTCGCGAACAGCCCGGCTTCCACTTCCTGCGGGCCGCCGATTTCGCCGATCATCAGGACCACCTTGGTTTCGGGATCCTGCTCGAATTGTTCGAAAATGTCGCGGTGCGAGCTGCCGTTGATCGGATCGCCGCCGATGCCGACCGACGTCGATACGCCGATGCCGAGACGTTTCATCTGGTCCGCGGCTTCGTAGCCCAGGGTTCCCGAGCGCCCGACGATGCCGACGCTGCCCTGCCTATAGATATGGCCGGGCATGATGCCCAGCATCGTCCGGCCCGGGCTGATGGTGCCGGCGCAGTTCGGTCCGGTCAGAACCATACGCTGATCCTTCGGAAAACGCCGCAGGAAATTTTTCACCGTCATCATGTCCTGGGTCGGAATGCCGTCGGTGATCGATACGCAATATCGGATGCCAGCGTCGGCCGCTTCCATGATCGAGTCGGCGGCAAAAGCCGGGGGCACGAAGACGATGCTGGCTTCGGCGCCGGTCTTTTGCACGGCTTCCCTGACCGTGTTGAACACCGGCAGGCCCAAATGAGTCTGGCCGCCTTTGCCCGGAGTGACGCCGCCGACCACCCTGGAGCCGTAGTTGATCATGTCCTGCGCATGAAAAGAACCGATTTTTCCGGTAAAACCCTGAACGATGATGCGTGTGTTTTCGTTAATAAAAATTGCCATTTCGATTCCTTAACAACCTGCTTTTGCGCGCGCTTCTTTTGCAACCACTTCGTTGCGTGCCTGTACCGCTTTCTCGGCCGCTTCGGCCAGGGTGTCCGCGGTAATGATCGGCAGCCCGCTTTCTTTGATGATGCGCTGGCCTTCCTCGACGTTGGTACCCGACAGACGCACGATCAACGGGATTTTCATGTCGATTTTCTTCACCGCATGCACCACGCCTTCGGCAATCCAGTCGCAGCGGTTGATGCCGGCGAATATGTTGACGAGCATGGCTTTGACGTTTTGATCGGCCAGAACCAGGCGGAAAGCCTTTTCGGTGCGTTCGGCCGAAGCGCCGCCGCCCACGTCGAGAAAGTTGGCGGGCTCGCCGCCGGCCAGTTTGATCATGTCCATGGTCGCCATCGCCAGACCGGCGCCGTTGATCATGCAGCCGATGTCGCCGTCGAGGCCGACGTAGCTGAGGCCTCTGTCCGCAGCCGCCATTTCGCGCGGATCTTCCTGAGTCTTGTCGCGCAATTCGGAAATTTTTTGCTGACGGAACAGAGCGTTGTCGTCAAAACCCATTTTGGCGTCGAGCGCCACGAGCTCGCCGCTGCGGGTAATGACCAGCGGATTGATTTCGAGCATGCTGCCGTCCAGATCGCGCAAGGCTCTGTAGCAGCCCCGGATGGTTTTCACCGCATGGCTCATGATTTCGGAATCCAGGCCGAGCGCGAAGGCCATTTCTCGGGCCTGATAATCGAGCAGGCCGACCGCCGGTTCGATATGGATCTTGGTGATCGCGTCGGGATCGGTTTTCGCCAGCTCTTCGATTTCCATGCCGCCCTGAGCGGAACCGACCATCACGATGCGCTCGGCGCTGCGGTCGACCAGCAAACAGAAATACATTTCCTTGGCGATGTCGGTGCCCGCTTCCACGTACAAGCGATTGCAGACTTTGCCCGCAGGCCCGGTCTGATGGGTGCGCAGCCGTTTGCCGAGCAATTCTTCCGCCGCGGCCGCCACTTCATCGTGAGTCTTGCAGATTTTAATGCCGCCGGCCTTGCCGCGGGCGCCGGAATGGATCTGGGCCTTGACCACCCAAAGATGCCCGCCGATTTCCCGGGCGCGCTGAACCGCGTCTTCGGGACTGTAGGCCAGGCCGCCTTCGGCGATTCTGACGCCGTAGCCCTTCAATAATTCTTTTGCCTGATACTCGTGAATATCCACAACATCTCCCTCTTCGCTATCTGCTGTTATTTGGTTTTTGCGGCGATCGCTTCGGCCGCCCGGACGACATTGTTCGCCATTTTTTCGGAAGCGGCGTCGATCAGACGGCCGTCCAGCGCAGCCGCGCCTTTGCCTTGAGCGGCGGCTTCCTGTAACGCCGCCAGAATGCGCTTGGCCTTTTCAACTTCGGCCGGCGGCGGCGTAAACACTTCGTTGGCCAGCTCGATCTGCGAGGGATGAATCGCCCATTTGCCTTCGCAGCCCAGCGCCGCGGCGCGGCGGGCGGCCATTTTATAACCTTCGGGGTCCTTGAAATCGCCGAACGGTCCGTCGATCGGACGCAGGCCGTAGGCCCGGCAGGCAACCGTCATGCGGCTGATCGCGGCATGCCACTGATCGCCCGGATAGTCGGGATTGAGCCCGCCGATGTTGACGGTTCTGGCCCGGTTGCTGGCCGCGTAATCGGCCACGCCGAAATGCAGGGCTTCAAGACGGCCCGACGCGCCCTGGCGGGCGATGTCCTCGACGTTGGCCATGCCCAGCGCGGTTTCGATCAAGGCTTCGATGCCGATTCTGTTTTTGAGCCCTTGCTGCATCTCCAGTTGATTCAGCATCGCTTCCACCATGTAGACGTCGGCGTAAACGCCGACCTTGGGAATCAGGATCGTGTCGATTTTGGCGCCGGCCTGCTCGACCAGATCGACGACGTCGCGTACCATATACTGGGTGTCGAGCCCGTTGATGCGCACCGACAGAGTGATGCCGTGCCCTTTCCAGTCGAGATCGTTGATGGCTTCGATGATGTTTCTGCGGGCCCGCAGCTTGTCGTCGGGCGCCACCGCATCTTCCAAGTCCAGAAAAATGTAGTCCACACCGCTTTTCAAGGCTTTTTCAAACATCCCGGGATTGGAGCCGGGAACCGCTAATTCACAGCGTTGAATGCGTTGCACCGACGCCGTATATAAAGTGTGACTCATTTTTAACTACCTGCTTGTGAATTCTTGAACGAATAAACCGGCCCGGAAGACTGCATCCTTGTTTCTTCTCCGGCCGGGAATAAATAAATCCCCCATTGTACTTTCAGGCGGGGCAAAGTCAATGATTAACGCGTAAACTGTGTCTCCTCAATAAAACGGGCCTTGCCGATTACACTCCGGTATGTCATCATTATCGGTTTTTGATTTCGGCTCATTTAAACGGCTCCCGACTGCAACTGCCGAGTTTATTTCACGTATCACTACCCAGAGAGGAAAATCCATGGCTGGTCGTAACCACCTATACATTCCAGGCCCAACCAACGTGCCCCATGAAGTTTTAAGCGCGATGCATGCTCCCATGGAAGATCATCGCTCGCCCAAGTTTCCCACCTTGTTCAAGCCGCTGCTCGAAGACCTGAAAAAAGTCTTCAGAACCGAAGACGGCCAGTGTTTCATTTTCCCCGCGACCGGTACCGCGGGTTGGGAAGTGGCCTTGACCAATACGCTGAACCCCGGCGACAAGGTGCTGATATACCGCTTCGGCCAATTCAGTCATTTGTGGGCGGAAATGGCCAAGCGCCTGGGCTTCGACGTCGAAATCCACCAGGAAACCTGGGGCCGGGGCATTCCTCTGGACAAGCTGGAAGCCCGCCTGAAGGAAGACAAAAACCACGAAATCAAGGCGGTGCTGGCGACCCATAACGAAACCGCCACCGGCGTCACCAGCGACATCGCCGGCGTCCGCAAGGCCCTGAATTCGGCCGACCATCCGGCGCTCCTGTTCGTGGACGGCGTCAGCTCGATCGCCAGCCTGGATTTCCGCATGGACGAATGGGGCGTCGACGGTGCCATCAGCGGTTCGCAAAAAGGCTTCATGCTGCCGGCCGGCGGCGCCTTTCTGTGCTTCAGCCAGAAAGCGTTGAAAGCAACCGAAACCAGCAAGTATCCACGCTGTTTCCTGGATCTGCGCGATCAAATGAATCAGAACAAGGACGGCTATACGCCTTATACGCCGGCCCTGCCGATTCTGTACGGCCTGCGCAAGGCGCTGGATCTGCTGCTCGAAGAAGGCATGGACAACGTTTACGCACGCCACCACCGTCTCGCCGAAGGCACCCGCCGGGCGATCAAAGCCTGGGGCCTGGGCTTGTGCGCCCATCCCGGTTTCGAATCGGACACCGTTTCGGCGGTCGTCGTGCCCGAGCACAAGGACGCGCGTGAAGTCATCAGCACCGCGTTCAAAAAATACAATCTTTCGCTGGGCGCGGGACTTTCCGAATTGTCCGGCAAAGTCTTCCGGATCGGCCACGTGGGCGACATGAACGACGTTTCGATGCTCGGCGCGTTCGCCGGCGTCGAAATGGCCATGCTGGATTGCGGCTTCGACATCAAGCCCGGCAGCGGCGTCGCCGCGGCTGTCGAGTATTACCGTACCACCGCAAAAGCAGAATAAAGGTATCGGGCAGGAAAGACGCTTTCCTGCCCTCGCGCCTCCCCTTCCTCATCAGGAGATATGCCATGAGCAAGCCCAAAGTCGTCGTAACCCGCAAGTGGCCTGTCGAAGTCGAAGCCAGACTGAAAGAACTGTACGACGTGACGCTCAACGAAAGCGACGTCCCGATGACGGCCGACGAACTGAAGCGGGCCCTGCAGACCGCGGACGCCCTGCTGCCGACCGTAACCGACCCGATCACCGCCGACGTGCTCCGCGTCGAGAACAAAAGGGCCGGAATCATCGGCAATTTCGGCGTCGGCTACAACAACATCGACATTGCCGCGGCCAGGGAACAGGGTCTGACCGTCACCAACACGCCGGACGTGTTGACCGACTGCACCGCCGACATTGCGATGCTGCTGCTGTTGATGTCGGCCCGCCGTGCTTCCCAGGGCGAGCGCCTGGTGCGCAGCCGGCGATGGACCGGCTGGTGCCCGACTCAGATGCTCGGCCAGAAAGTCACCGGCAAAACCCTGGGACTGATCGGACTCGGCCGCATTGCCCAGGCGATGGCGAAAAAAGCGCATCACGGTTTCGGCATGAACATCTTGTTTTATACGCCGCGCAACCCTCCGCCCCGGCAGGTCGTCGACGATCTCGGCGCGGTTCGCTGCGAAACGATCGAGGATCTGCTGGCGCAAGCGGATTTTGTTTCGCTGCATTGCCCGGGCAGTCCTGAAAATCACCATTTGATCAATGAACAGCGGCTGAAACGGATGCGGCCTTCGACGCATTTGATCAACACCGCCCGGGGCGACGTCGTGGACAATATCGCGCTGTGCAAGGCGCTGAAGGAAGGCTGGATTGCAGGAGCGGGCCTGGACGTGTTCGAAGGCGAGCCGAACGTTTATCCGGGACTTCTGGAGCTGGACAATATCGCCCTCTTGCCGCACCTCGGCAGCGCGACCGAAGAAACCCGGATCGCGATGGGCAACCGGGTGATAGAAAATATTTCGGCCTTCTTCGCAGGCCGGGAACCCGGGGACAAAGTCGTATGAAACTCGAATCGCATTAACTGAATCTTATTGCTTTTGATCAGTTCGGAAATCACTTTCAGGCAAAGTAGATCTTGGCCCATTACTATTCATTTGTCTAAAAACACTAAAATGTTCCATCACTAAGCCAAAAGCCGGACTGTTTTTTAACTATGGCATGGAAAATCTGAATCAAACAATAATTCAGCGTGCTAGGTTTTTAATCGGAGTTAAATCGTCGCCCTGAATAATTTACAACTCATTGAAATAGAAATATAAAGCAAGCAATAGTCGAGGCTAAAATTACAAGAAAGCGTTAAAATAGATCCTAATTTCTTGCAATTATGGATTGAGCCCATGAAGCCGAAATCACCCGAAAGCGGCGGTCAAAACGATCTATTCCGCACCCGCCTGACGGATTTATTGGACAACTGTATCGGTTAGCCGATCTGATCGATTGGCGGGTTTTGGACCAGGAGTTAGGCCAATATTTTATGACGGACACCGGCGCCCCGGCTTTACCCATCCGCCTCATTGCGGGGCTGCACTATTTGAAACACGCGTTCGCACACTCCGATGAAGAGGTGGTGGCGCGCTGGGTAGAGAATCCATACTGGCAGTATTTTTGCGGGGAAGAGTTTTTCCAGCATGAATTGCCCTGCCATCCGACCTCGTTGACAAAATGGCGGCAAAGGATCGGTGAAGCCGGCTGCGAATGGCTGCTGTCGGTGACCATTCAGGCGGGCGTGGACAGTAAAACCGTCAAGCCCAGCCACTTCAAATCGGTCACCGTGGACAGCACGGTGCAGGAAAAAGCGATCACCTACCCGACCGATGGCAAGCTGTACGAAAGATGCCGGCAACATCTGGCCCGCCTGACTGATACGCATCGGATTCCGCTGCGCCAGAATTACAATCGCAAAGCACCGTTCTTGCTCTTGTTGGTGAATCGTTATCAGCATGCCCGGCAGATGCAGCGCAAGCGCAAAGTGCTCAAGCAGTTAAAGACCCTGGTCGGGCGCGTGCTCCGGGATATTGAACGACAATTGCCAGCGCGGCCGGTCGAAGTTCAGGCGGCATTTCAGGATGCCCTGCACAAAACCCGGCGGATTCTGGCGCAACAGCCCCACGATAAAAACAAGCTTTACAGCTTCCATGCGCCGGAAACCGAATGCATCAGCAAGGGCAAAGTCCATAAAAAGTACGAGTTCGGCGTCAAAGTGGGCGTCACCGTCACGAATCAAAGCAACTTCGTGCTCGGCGCACGCAGTTTTCCGGGCAACCCTTACGACGGACACACCCTGTACTCCTGCCTGGAGCAGGCGGAAATCCTATCCGGCGTTAAAGCGGAAGAAGCCTTTGTGGATCTGGGCTATCGCGGCGTTGACATCCCGGGCGTCAAAATTTACAAGGCGCGGCAAAAGCGTGGGTTGAATACGCGCCGGCTGAAGCGGGCCTTGAAACGACGCAACTCGATCGAGCCCATCATCGGCCACCTGAAGAACGACGGACTTCTGCGCCGTAACTACCTCAAAGGCACGCTGGGCGATGCTCTCCATGCCGTTTTATGCGGGGCTGGCCATAATATCCGTTTAATCCTCAGGCAGCTGAGGATTTTTTGGCCTGATCTTTGGCAAGGGCTCCATCGCTTTTGGGCGCTCTCACAGAGTAGGCTTGTGTTACTGCCAACATAATAAACCTGATTTTAAAATTTAGGCTTTTTCAGGGTAGACTAAATAATTGCTGCCTGATTCAAAGTCGGCATACACAGGATCTGGCTATTTGTCATGAATTAGCATTTACAACCGTACATATTTCAACGCCTCCGCTCCCAGCTCGAATTTGAGTTCAGCATAATTCGGCAGTAATCGCTCTAGGGTTTGCCAGAACTCAGGCGAATGATGTTTTTGCACTAAATGCACAACTTCATGGGCAACGATATAGCGAAGAAGCTTTTGCGGTAGTTGGATGACTTTCCAGTGAAAATTCAATACTCCACCGTCAGAACACGATCCCCAACGATTACCAAGTTCAATCACTCTAAGCCCTTGCGCCTTAACGCCAAGACGTGTTGTGAATTCGGACACTAACCCGGGAAGACTAAGCATGGCCTTTTGCTTGTACCAGTCGATGAACAATTCTCTGGCAGAATCTTGCCGGTTCATTGCCAAATAGAATCGACCGGATCTGAAAATCACAGATTGAATACGGCTATTTATCAACACCAAGCGATAGCTGCGCCCCAAATAACAGAACCCTTCACCGTCTATAAACCGCCGTTCCGGATGGGCTTGTTCGGTTAAAAACTCCTTGGCGGCAAGCTTGGTATAAATCCATAGCCGTTTTTCCTTGATAAATTCCTCGATTTCGCCATCAGCGACATTCAGAGGCGTATGCAACAATAACGAGCCGTCACGATCCACGGTGATACCCAGCGACTTGCGTTTGGCGCTGGTTTGAACAGTAAAACGTAGATCGTCCGATTGATAGAACTGCATATCAATCCGCTACCAATCTGCGGTGAAGATGTCGGGCCAGTTCCAACATTCGGTCAGCCGTCGCCTCAACCGCTTCAAATTCAAAAATAGAGCTGTAGTCCAATAGTTCAATTAATCGACCACGCAACACGCTTTGCTTGTGAGAGTCATTCCAAAAGTTGACGCTAACGATTTGCCGGCTGATTTGCTCCACCGCTTCGACCGTCATCTCGATCAAGTCAAGCTTGATTTCCTCGGTCAGATCACCACCGGCGGACTGATATTCTTCGACCAGCAACATATAAAACGGTAACTGGGTTTGACCATTCAAACCGGTATCGTTCTCTTCTTCGTGCCGCTCCATGTTTTTAATGAATTCTTCCAGGGCTTTGCGAAGCTCCTTGGCATCCTGACTGAATTTTTTCAGAATCGCTTCGAGATGCTTGCTTAATTTGGTATAGGCGTCCGGCTTTTGCTTATTTTTCTGCTGAAGGTAATGCCTCGCGGCATGTGCCATCATTTCGGCGGCGGCACGGTCCGACTTTTGACGCTTAACCTGTTTTTTAAATTTGCCGTCCAGTAAATCAACGGGGGCTATCCCCGACTCAATGCTTTTACTGATGACATATTCATCGATAATCGCTCTCACCTTGTCGCCGACCCCGGCAATGTTCAGTTTTGCATCTTTGAATTTATTCCGGGCGCGGGCTGCGATAAAGCCCAGCGTTTTAGCATCCTTGGCGTAAGGGCGAGCTTCAGGGCGATGTTCCAGATTACCAAAGGTTTTCAAAAACTGCTGATAGGCAACGACAAACTTCCCTCGTCTATCGAGTGGCCGTAATGCTTCGGCAGCCGCTTCGGTATCGTCCAAATCGGCAATACCCCATTCCTTGAATAAATTAATGATCCGCGCGTGACGGTCACGCAAATCCAGCAATTCCTGCTTGGCCGAACGAAACGCACCGCTGATGTCGTCTTTGGCGTATGCACTCAACGCTTCGGCCAGATAACCGCCAATACCGACATAATCCACTACATAACCGACGTTCTTGCCGCTCCGGGTACGGTTGACGCGGGCTATCGCTTGCAGCAGTTCATCCTCCTTCAGACGCCGGTCGATGTACAACACCTGTTCATTGGGCGCATCGAACCCGACCAGCAACATATTTTTGACGATCAAAAACGCCAGTGGATCGGCTTTGTCCGGGTCTTTGTGGCTAAACGGCTTTTTAAAGCGGGCAATGCGTTGTTCGATTTTACTTTTATCGCTCCATTCGGCCAGTGCCGGATCATCGTTATGAGCAGCGGAAAACACCGGGGCAAATTCCAATTTGGCGATCAGGCTCCGCAGTGGCCACGCCTCCACCAAAAACCGTTGTTCTTCATCCAGAGTTTCCAACATTTCATCGGGCAAATTTTGCAAAGACCCCGGCAATTGCTCGATCTTTTCCAGCCAATAAGCGCGTGCCTCGCGTAAAGCATCGAAGTAGCGCATCACGGCCAAACGGCTGGTTGCTGTTAATTGCGCCTTAAAGTGATTGGATAGCACCACCTCGATATAATGCCGCATCACATCGCGAGCCTTGGCTTTGATCAGCTCAGAACCTTCCAGCAAAGCCCGGCTGCTTGCGTACTTCTTCTGTATTGCCTGCCGTTCTGCGATTGTTTTTTGGGCAAACACTTCCTCGAAGATTTCATCGGCGGTCTTGCCGTCCTTTATTTCGCCGTTGGCATTACGAAACTCGTACAGAATCGGCAGAATCGCCCCATCGGCTTGCGCATCCCTGAGCGTGTAATGATCGATAAAATCGCCGAAAATCTCTGCGGTGCGTTTTTTCTTACCGATAATGATGGGCGTACCGGTGAAACCCAGTTTTGCCGCGTTGGGCAAAGCCATCATCAAATTGGCATGCAAGTTCTTGGCATGGCTGCGGTGGGCTTCATCGACGATCAGCAAAATCGATTCGGACGCATTCAACTCGCCGATGCCGTCCAACGCCTCGTCGTCGTTCTTCTCCTCATCCGGGGAGCGGTATTTTTGCAGCATCGCAAACACTAATCCCGGCCCCGGTTTGCGCAAAACCGCCGGCAGTTCGCGCACGCGCTCCACGATATTGACGCCGTCACCGGTCAGTTCGGCGGTAGCCGATAATTGATCCTGCAAATCGATGCGGTCGGTGACGAACACCACCTTGAAATGACGCAAATCGACATGGTTGCGCATCCGCCGCACCAAAAACACCATCGTCAAACTTTTGCCCGAACCCTGAGTATGAAAGATTATCCCGCCTCGACGGTCGAATTCGCCATCCTGAAGTCGTGTCGGTTTACTTTCAAGCCGCTGCATGGCTTTCAATACCGCGCGATATTGCTGATAGCGCGGCGCAACCTTTACGGTTCGCCCATCCACCTGCATGAAAATCACAAAGTTTTGCAGGATGTCCAACAGCCGCTCGGGCCGCAATACGCCTTCGATCAATATTTGCTGTGGCGACAACGTGGCTTTACCCTGCTGTGCAGCGAAAATGCTCGTATCAGTCGTCGGGTAACAATCCTTCCACGGCAAATAATGCTCAAACTGCGCACAGGGACAGGCCAGACGCGCATCGTCGTAATCGCTGACGATCAGCAACTGCGCATAATGAAACAGCTTTTCGTTGCCTTCGCGCGCATCGACCCAATCGCGCTGATTGGAGTAGCGCAGCAACTGATTGATGGCTTCTTCGATAGGGTTGGTCGTGGCCGGGCTTTTACACTCGATCACCACCAAGGGAATGCCGTTCACGAACAGCACAATATCCGGCAGGATAAACTTTTTGTGCTGCCCGTCCGGCTCATCGATGCGGAACTGATTGATGATTAGAAAATCGTTGTTTTCCGGCGTGTGCCAATCAATAAAGTGAATGCGCTGATCGCGGCCTCCATTCCAGCCGGGCAGACCGTCAACCGTCGTGCCTTCCAGCAGCAAGCGGGTGGCCGCCTGATTTTTCTCCATCAGGCCGTGGCCGGTCGCGGCGTTAAGTCTGTCCAAATCCTTAAACGCTTGATTGAGTCGCCTATCGTCCAGCCAAGGCTTGCCGCTGGCGTCGAGGTTGATGCGCTGTAAGGCGTCCAGCAGGCGCGGTTTCAACAGGACTTCCCGCCAATGCTCGCGGCCTTGATCGGTTATGCTGTCCTTGCTGCCTTGAACATGCCGCCATAACTGTGCGGGCTGGGCCAGTAGCTGGGCGATAAACGGTTGTTCGACTTCACTGTCTTCGTTATGATCCATCAGGCAATCGTTTAATTTGTTTCGGTTGATGAAATCCAGCCATAGGCGCGCAAACGCGACAAGGCTTTCAGAATATGGCTATCGTGCATCAACGCCTGTTTGCGGCGACTCCATTGATGCACCTTGCGCACGACGTCGGCATCGTCGGCATCGGGGTTTTCCTGTTGCACCCAATGTACGGTCGCCAAGAGTTCCATGCCGTAAGGCGTTTCAAAGCCCTCGATCAGCGCTTTGATGCGGGCCAAACGCTGGCCGGCGTCGGCATCGCTCTGTAAAAACGCATCGGCCAACGCGACCGCATCCGACTGTAAATGAATCTCGGCATCTTTGCTGCGGTCGCCGTAACCACGAATGAAATGCCCCTCGATGCGTTGCAACACATGATTGAGGTTTTCCGCATACGGCCCGTAAAAATGCGGCTTGAAGTCCAGTTTCAACGGCTCGCCCGCCACCTGCAAAAAATAACTGAGCTTTTGAATTTCCAGCAAACTCAAACGATAACCCGGCAGACAATATTGCTCGATCAACTTGATGAACAGCGCGCGGGCACGGGTCATTGGAGGCGACTGGGTAGCCACCGGCATGCTGTCGGCGTCGGGCGCTGGTTGCGGTGGATAAACCAGCACCTCGACATCGGGTAAATCCGCCAGCGCCGCTTCGATCAATGGTTGCACCTGTTGCCAATCCAGGCCGCCGTTGCCGCAGCCCAACGGCGGCAGGGCAATCGATTGGATATGATATTCCCGAATCACCCGAACCAAGTCCGCCAAGCCTTGTTCGATATAGCTGATTTGCGACGGCGCGCGCCAATGGGTTTTGGTCGGGAAATTGATGATCCAGCGCGGGTTGATCATGTTGCCGGTATCGACCACCAGCATTTTGCCCGGTTGTACCGCTTCGGCTTTGCAGGCTTTTTGATAGGCGGTGAAATTGGTCGGAAACGCCTGTTTGAATTGCAAGGCGATGCCTTTACCCATCACGCCGACACAATTGACGGTGTTGACCAGGGCTTCGGCGTCGGACTGCAATAAATTTCCTTGGCGATAGGTAATCATAGGCGTTAATAATACCAATCCCGCAACACTTTGACACGCGGTAAATGTTCGGGTTTTAACGATTCCAACATACTTTCCACGCGAAATTTCATCGTTTCATCGAACACGCCAATGCCGGCAATCAACGGCCACGGGCATTGCAGGTGCAGCAAAAACTCGGCTTGCCGGCGGCGTTTGCGGTCGGGGTCTTCGTCGGTGTCGATCCAAATCCTGGCCTGCATCAGCGGCCAATCGATTTTGTCCAGATCGGCCACGTTGTTGTAAAACTCGCTGAACTGCATGATGGCGTGACCGTCGGTGAATACAAACGTCAAACCGGCCTGTTGCACCCGCGCCAGTTCGCTGACCAGATACACAATGCTTTGCTGACCGCCGCTGTAACCGTCGATGTTGTCCTTGTGAATGGCATACAGCATCGGCGAGCGGCGGCAGAAATAAAACGGCACATAGTCATGCAATACACCGCCGGGCGGACAACGAACAGGCGTTTGATTGCGGCGGGATTGGATGGTTTGATGGGCGATGTCGGTGTACGTTTCGTCAACGCCATTATGCGCCAGTAAACCGCCCGCGCGGATGATCCCCGGCAGATTGTCGATATGGGTGATGTGGTACAGCCAAACACGCTCGGGGACGGGCATAAGGTTAGGCCGAGCCAGTCAGGATTTCGACTTGCCGGATCAGTTCCGACGTGACGCGGCGCTGGCCGGTGAGTAGGTCTTGCATGAGGCCGGTTTTGATTCGTTTCAATTTTGATAATTCTTTACCGCCGGAGATCACATCTTCCTTATGGAACGCCAGATTTTCGACAATTTGGCTTCTTTCTAAATCTTTCGGCCACGGAATTAAAAACGAGCGAATTTGCTGATAATTTAAGCCTTCGCGATTTCCGCCCGCATTTAATCGCGCAATCTGATCCTGCCCAATATACGAAGACAGTACTAACGATAAGTAGTTGGCGTCTTGTTCATTTGGTTTTGGAAGCCGGATTGCACAGACATGTTGATTGACGTTTGCGATACCAAGTGACTTAGGCACCGGGCAACAACGACCGATTGAAGCTCCAGTGATGTTCAGTAATACGTCATGCGCCATAATTTCACTGGATTGCATTGCCTCGTGAGTTGATTGGTCAATATAGGCAACGTCGGCAAGTTTCAAACCATCGAAAGTTACATTTTGGCTGCGAATAAATAAAATGCCGGAGTTTTTGTAAACTTCGCTACCACCCCTTGGCGTGACACCGCTTCCGACATAATTAGCCAAACTATCAATCGTTTTCACTTCCCAGGCAATCGGTAAATAGCCCAGCTCTGTTTTCTTATACAAATCCGGCCTATCTTCCCAATGCGGGCGAATTTGGCCGGTTTCATCGATGCCGCGCTTCATCAGGTCTTGCAGCAAGCCTTGTTTGATTTTTTCCTGTTTGGTTAATTGCGCTTCGGCGGTGGCGATAGCTTCGTCGATGGTGTCGAGAATGGTGGCAATGGCTTTTTGTTCATCTATAGCCGGAACAAAAATTAATAGTTCTTTGATTTGTTCAAGCGTGATTCCTTTAACGGTGGAACCAATAGAAACTCGTTCAAGCTTTTCTTGCTGATAATGTAATGACCTAACAAGATATGCAGAATCAAGCTGTTTTTCTTTTGGAAATAATGCTTTTATATCTTGATTAATCGCAGTTGGAAAGCTAGTAACTGATGCTCGTCCTACTGCCATACGTGTACATAGCAATGGAATACCCGGCGGTATTAATTTTGACGAGCAGCTTTTTAATCCTTCTTCGGTTATCGAGTCTTGAGTTTTAAATAAACCAAATTGATTGTCTTTGAAATCTTTTACAGAAGCCCACGGTATATTGCCGTTCCAATAAAAAGAACAATTTTTTGAAGGCGTTCCACCACCGGCAATGTTGTCTAAAAGACTGCCTAATGGTTGAAAATTATCATTCATACCCCAACCCCCTCAAAAATCCTTCCAGCCTTTTCGTCGCTTTGTGTTTCCGCTGGGCAATATCGGCATAGGTTTCCTGATATTTGTCCCACCAGTTTTCCAATTCGGCGATGGCGGCTTGGCGCTGGCTTTGCAAGGCACGGTCGAGCTGGCTGGCGATGCCTTCGAAAAATACCGACAAATACAAGGCTTGCGCCTCCGCTTCGCTTAACGCGCGAATCTTGCGCTCCAGACGGATCAGCAGAATCTTCTTCAATCGGGTGATGATTTTCTTGGTTTTGGCCAGTCCGGCTTTGATGGCGACGTAAGGCGCCAGCAAGGTTTCCAGTTCCTTGATGCGCGGCGTCTGTTTGGCGAGCGTCGCATCCAGGCTTTCGAGTTCCCGTTCCAATGAGGCAACATTAAAGCCGTGTTGACGGCAATACTCTATCGAGCCATCTCCTTTTCCCCAAAGCTGCTTCTTGCGCAGCAGAGCGGTTTTTTGATGGTATTTTAGGGTACGTAATTCGTCTTCCAGTTGCTTGGCGTAATGGTCTTCATCCTCGCCGATTTCGAAATCCTCCGGCCCAGCCTCGAAGGCTTCCTTGTCGCTTTCCAGCGCCGCCTGCTTAGCTTCCAATTTTTGCCAGCGTTGCAGCAGCAACGGCGTCAGTTTGACCGGCAAGATTTCGGTTTTTAAATCCACCTTGACCTTGCTGTCCTTGTCCTGGCTTTCTTCCAACGCCGATTGCAAAGCATCCCACCATGCTCCAATCAAATAACGCGCGGCCCTATCCGGCGCGGGCAGGGTTTTACTGGGATTGTCCGGATTGGGTTTATTGGCGGCCAGCAGAATTTTCAGGTCGTTCAAGTGCACGTCCCACCAGGTCACCAGAATGCCGTCCAGCTTGTAATAATCGAACTGGCCAATCGGCAGCAGGTTTTGATTGAAACTTTCCAGCAGGTTTTTATGCAAATCCATCAAGCGGCCATTGCCGGGCAACTCGGCAATTTGGCGTTGCGCCTGTTGCCACCAATTCGCCATTGCACCATGCAACGCCTGTTCCTTGGCCTGAACGCCGGCGTCGTTTTCCAGCCAAGTTTGCAGGTCGGATTTTTGTTGAATGCGGGCGGGATAAGCCCAATAGCCGGGTTCGATGCCGGTCAGATAATCGCACAAGGCAAACCCATGGGCGTCGAACAGGGCTTGCTTGGCGCGGATTTCCCGCTCCGGAATGCCTCCGCGCAAGTGTGCGTGTACGTCCTGGCTTTCCGGCGGCGGGGCGTTGTCGGCATAGCGGCGAATATTGAGGTTGTAATCGTTGGCCTTGATGTCGTCCAGGGCGACGATGGCGGCATAGCCGGGAATTTCCCGCCACTGCTCATAAGTGGCGGCAATCTTGTCGATGTGCTCCGGCAACAGAAAGTTTTGCGCGCGGCCTTCGTAATATTCGCGGTCGGCGTTGATGAATAAAATCTTCTGGCGGCGCGGTTCCGGTTTGCCGGCGGCGTTTTGTCGCATCACCAATAAACAGGCCGGTATCGAAGTGCCATAAAACAGGTTCTGCGGCAGACCGATCACGGCTTCGATCAGATCCGCGTCGATAAAGCCTTTGCGGATGTCGTATTCCTTGCCGCCGCGAAACAATACGCCGTGCGGCATGACGCTGACCAGTAGGCCGTCTTGCATCAACACCGACCACATGTGTTGCACGAACATCAAATCGGCTTTTTTGCCGGTTTCCGGGGTGAATCCAAAGCGGAAGCGTTCATCGTGGATCATGCCTTCGGCTTCGTAGTTTTGAGCGAACGGCGGATTGGCCATGACGCGATTGAAGCGCCGCAATTCGCCGCCTTGCAGATGCTTGGGGTTCAGCAAGGTGTCGCCGTGGCGAATATCAGCGGAGGGGACGCCGTGCATCAGCAGGTTCATCTTGCAAATCGCCCAAACGCCACCGTCGTTTTCTTGGCCGAACAGGGCGATGCTATCAGGCTTGTCGCCGTGCATGGCTACCCAGTCGCGGGCTTGAATTAACATGCCGCCCGATCCCACGGTGGGATCGTAGATCGACATCCCGGCCTTGGGGTTGGCAATCCGGGTAATCAGTTTGACCACGTCGCGCGGGGTATAGAATTGCCCGCCGCGTTTGCCGGCATTATCGGCAAAGAACTTGATCATGAATTCGTAGGCCGCGCCGAGCAGGTCGGGAAATTGGAAATCCTTATCCAGCAGGCGGTAGCCGTTGAAATGCTCGATCAGTTTGCGCAGTTCCTTGTCGGGAATGGTCGCCTCGCCGATTTTACGCTCGAAATCGATGTGTTCCAGTACGCCTTCCAGGGCTGTATTACTGGCGGCAAGCGCACCCAGCGCCTGATTGAGCTTGTCGCCCAAACCTTTGGCCGGCCATTGTTCGATGGGGCCTAGATGTTTTTTCTGATCGATTGGCCCCCAGTCGGCCAAATGCGCGGCCATGCCGTCGATTTTTTGCGCCCGTTCCGGGTAGCTCCAGCGGGCGATTTTCGGTACGAAGCCGTTGGGGTAGAGGCTGGGGCTTTCGGCGCGTTGCAGGGCTTGTTCGAGACTGCGGCCCAGTTTGAGCTGTTCGGCGATGATTTGATCGTAACGGTCGTTAAATACGTCGGACATGCGTTTTAAAAACAGCATGCCGAAGATGTATTCCTTGTATTCCGAAGCGTCCATTTTGCCGCGCAGTATGTCGGCGGCTTTCATCAAATGTCGTTCCAGTTGTCCCAGTGTCAGTTGAGCCATGAAGTCAGTGTTCCGTTTTCGGTGTTGCGATGATCAAAAAGCGTATATTTTGCCGCTGAACAGTTGATCAGCCTAATTTTTGCGTTACAACAATTTAATATTAGGCGCTTATATGCCATAACTTTGCATTTTCTGCTCGGCCATCACTTTAAGAACAACTTTGGCAATGTCGTCCACATTTTTGTTGTAATCCCGTGGCAGCTTTAGTTGTTGGATGATCTCGCCTTGGCGTTGCAGTTGAACATGACCATAACTGTATAGAGTCGTCAACACATCTTCATAGCCTAAATTCTGGATCCAGGATTTAAACTCTTCAACGAATACTTTTGGCATCGTATTCTTGATATTCAAGAACAACAGCACGAGTGTCCCAAGTGCAGGTATTCTGTTTGCGGCGGAAAGCTTTGGTCTTGATGTCCTACTTTATTTGATAAGGACGGTAACGGGTTTCGCCGTTTCTGAAATCAACCCTGATGAGGTGGGGACATTGAGCCTCTGTGTTCCCTGGCGTTTGAGGTTAAAAACAAGACTCCCATTAAATCACTGTAGTCGATGGTTTTTAGTATACGGTTACTCGGGCTTTTTTATCCTTAAAAGCTCTTTAGGATTCGGCCAAAAACTACTTACCGAAATCGAATCGTGTGATAGGAGCGGCTTTAGCCGCGTGGAACGTCTGGATCGCGGCTAAAGCCACTCCCCAGGGGCAACACTATCGGGAAGCTAATTTTTCAGTGACGATTGCATTAACAGGGCGGTAACGACCGCAGATGTTCTATAGCGGGCGGTAAAACGACCGCAGTGTTTTATAGCGGGCGGTAAAACGACCGCAGTGTTTTATAGCGGGCGGTAACGACCGCCCTTTGTTGTCTCGCCGGGCATCGGACAGTCAAAGCAAATGCCTGACCGCATCCCGTTCTTCTTTGAGTTCGGTTTCGGAAAGGCGCATTCTCTGCATGCTGAATTCGTTGATGTTCAATCCTTTGACAATGTTCACTTCGCCGTTGGTCACGGTGACCGGAAAGGAATAGATCAAATCTTTTTCGATGCCGTAGGTGCCGTCGGACAGTACGCCCATGCTGACCCAATCGCCTTCCGGCGTGCCCAGGGCCCAGGCCCGCATCTGATCGATCGCCGCATTGGCGGCCGAAGCGGCGCTGGACAGCCCGCGCGCCTTGATCACCGCCGCGCCCCGCTGCTGCACCGTGGGAATGAAGTCGTTGACGAACCAGCCGCGATCGACCAGCGACAAGGCGTCCTGTCCTTTCACCTTGGCGTGATGAAGGTCGGGGTATTGCGTGGTCGAGTGATTGCCCCAGATGGTCATGTTTTTGATGTCGGTCGGCAAAACGCCGCATTTTTCGGCGAGCTGACTGATGGCCCGGTTGTGGTCCAGGCGGGTCATCGAGGAAAAATTGTCGGGATTCAAGTCCGGCGCGTTTTTCAGCGCGATCAGGGCATTGGTATTGGCCGGATTGCCGGTGACCAGTACTTTGACGTCGCGGCTGGCCACCTCGTTCAAGGCTTTGCCCTGAACCGAAAAAATCTCGGCGTTGACTTCCAGCAAGTCCTTGCGCTCCATGCCTTCGCTTCTGGGACGGGCGCCCACCAAAAAAGCATAATCGACGTTTTTAAACGCAATCCGGGGATCATCGGTGGTTTCTACACGGTATAACAGCGGGCTGGCGCAATCCTGTAGTTCCATCACCACGCCCCGCAGCGAATTCATCGCCGCCGGAATTTCCAGCAGGTGCAGGACGATGGGTTGTTCCGGGCCCAGCAGCGAACCGGACGCCAACCGGAATAGCAAGGAATAGCTGATCTGTCCGGCAGCGCCGGTAACTGCAATGTGAACGGGTGTTTTCATCTGTTATCCTTTAATTTCAAAATTTTCCCCGGAGAACGATCGATTACATTCGACTAATCGGAATATCCTGAAATTCCCCACGGCATTTAATATTCCCGACTCCAATGATAAAGTCGTTTCGGCTCCCACTTATCAGCGGTGTTAACCATATCACAGCACTAGGGCTTTAACAACAACGCTTCCCCGGCCGATGCTCTTTCTCGACAAAACCGGAAGATCCGTTTCCCCGGCGTCCACTCCACATACTAGAGCAGCCCGACCGTTTTCTCAGGTATAATGGTGCTTTTGATAAACTGTAACAACATCCCGGCAACCCGGAGTCTCATTAAAGTATTCATGAAAAAATTATTATTTCAATTCGACACCGACCCGCACCCTTCCGTTTTCGATACCGTGGTGGGTTACGACGGCGGCGCCGATCACGTCATCGGTTACGGCGGTCTGACGCCGGATACCATCGCCGGGCTGGTCGAAGGCGCGATTTTTACCCGTGCGCCGAAAGATAAAAAAAATACCGCCATCTTCATCGGCGGCAGCAACATGGCGGCCGGGCAGCAATTATTCGCCGCCGTGCAAAAACATTTTTTTTCGGGATTTCAGGTTTCCGTCATGCTCGACAGCAACGGCAGCAACACCACGGCGGCGGCGGCCGTCGCCAAACTGGCTGCCAGCGGCGCTCTGACCGGTAAAAAAGCCGTGGTGCTGGCCGGCACCGGCCCTGTGGGCCAGCGCGCCGCCGCGATGCTCGCCCGGGAAGGCGCGGAAGTCTCCCTGACCGCCCGCAAAATGGACCGGGCCGCGCAGGTCTGCGCCGACATGAAGGCGCGGTTCGGGGTCGACATCACGCCGGTGGAAGCCGCCGACGGCGACGCCAGAGGCCGGGCGATCGAGCAAGCCCAGATCGTTCTGGCCACAGGAGCCGCGGGCGTCGAGCTGATCACCGCCGAACACTGGCAACACAATCCCAACATCGAACTGATGGCGGACGCCAACGCCACTCCGCCGCTCGGCATCGGCGGCATCGACGTCATGGACAAAGGGCAGAACCGCCACGGCAAGATCATCTGGGGCGCCATCGGCTTCGGCACCCTGAAACTGGCGCTTCACCGGGCCTGCATCGGCAAATTGTTCGAAGACAACCGGCAGGTCTTCGATGCCGAAAACATCTTCGCCTTAGCCAAGCAAATGGCTTAAGGCGCTATCCGAACGGCATGATCCAACCGGTACAGCCAACCTTCTACGCAATTCGGCAGGACGCGCTCGCCATTTTTAACGCGGGCGTCCGCGCGGCCGATCCCTATCGGGCAGTGAAAAACTGCCTCGCTGCCGGCGATAACGTCCTTGAAATCCGCCTGCATTCCCCGGAAAACGCCTTGTTCCGCAGCGGCCGATGGCCGAAAATCCACCTGATCGCCTTCGGCAAAGCCGCCTGCCGAATGGCCCAAGCCGCTCTGGAAATCATTCCGGAGAAGCTGCTGGCCGACCCGGGCCTTGCCGTCACCAATTACGAAAATGCCGTTCCGGTAGCCGGCCTCGAAGTCATCGGTGCCGGCCATCCCTTGCCCGATGAGTCCGGGTTGAAAGCCGCCGAACGGATCGCCGAGCGGGTCAAGGCCGCGCAAGCCGGCGAGCTGGTTCTGTTTTTGATCAGCGGCGGCGGATCGGCGCTGATTCCCTGTCCGGTCGAAGGCGTTTCGCTGGAAGAAAAATGCGCGGTCACTTCCCTACTTCTGACCAGCGGCGCCGACATCAAAGAGATCAATTGCGTCCGTAAGCATCTCTCCCGTCTGAAAGGCGGAGGATTGGCCCAAATGGCCTACCCTGCCGACGTGCACGCTCTGGTGCTGTCGGACGTTCTGGGCGACGATTTGAGCTCGATCGCCAGCGGCCCCACGGTCCCCGACCGTTCGACCTTCGCCGACGCCGTTGCCGTTCTTCGGAAAAGACATCTGTGGCCGCAGGTTCCCGCCGCCGTCCGTCATTATCTGGAACGGGGTCTTGCCGGAAAGGTGCCGGAAACGCCGAAACCGGGCGACAAACTGTTCGAGAATTCGGACTACACGCTGATCGGCAGCAATCGGATCAGTCTGAACAAGGCGTTGGAAACAGCTCAGGAACTCGGCTACGACGCCAGCCTTTACAGCGACCGGTTCTGCGGCATCGCCGGAGAAGCGGCAGCCGAGCTGGCCGGCGCCGCCGATCGCCGCATCAAGGACGTCCCGGCTTCGGGAACGCCGGTCCGAAAACCGCTCGCCTTGCTGGCGGGCGGGGAAACCACCGTTCTCGTCAAAGGCCGGGGCCGCGGCGGCCGCAACCAGGAAATGGCGCTGGCGTTCGCGCTGGCCGCCGAACAAATTCGGTTGCCCGGCAGTTGGGCCTTTCTCAGCGGCGGCACCGACGGCCGCGACGGCCCGACCCCGAGCGCGGGCGGCATCGTCGATCCGGCCAGCCTGAAGCGCATGACCGCGGCGGGCGTCGACCCGTCCGGCCGCCTCGACGACAACGATTCCTACACAGCGCTTGGAGCCTCCGAAGACCTGCTCGATACCGGGGCGACCGGCACCAACGTGGCCGACCTCCAGGTGCTGCTGATCCATTTTGCCGTTTAAAGATTTCAAACACTTAATCAGGAGACATTCATGTTTAGCCAAGCCATGACCATTGCCGGTTTCGACGACGAGTTGTTCCAGGCGCTCGAAGAAGAACGCCGGCGCCAGGAAAATCACATCGAACTGATCGCGTCGGAGAACTATGCAAGCCCCCGGGTGCTGGAAGCTCAAGGCACCTTGCTGACCAACAAATACGCCGAAGGCTACCCCGGCAAACGCTATTACGGCGGCTGCGAATTCGTCGACAAAGCCGAACAACTCGCGATCGACCGCGCCAAGGCCCTGTTCGGCGCCGATTACGCCAACGTCCAGGCGCACTCCGGCTCGCAGGCGAACATGGCTGTGTTCATGGCGCTGATTCAGCCCGGCGACACGATTCTGGGCCTGAGCCTAGCCGACGGCGGCCACCTGACTCACGGCGCCAAACCCAATTTCTCCGGCAAAATCTACCGCGCGATTCAATACGGCCTGCATCCGAAAACCGGCGAAATCGACTACGAACAAGTGGAAGCACTGGCGCTGGAACACAAGCCCAAACTGATCGTCGCCGGTTTTTCGGCCTACTCAAGAATCTGGGACTGGCAGCGTTTCCGCGAGATTGCCGACAAGGTCGGCGCCTATTTCGTCGTCGACATGGCGCACGTCGCCGGCCTGGTGGCGGCGGGTTTGTATCCGAATCCGGTGCCCATCGCCGACGTGGTCACCAGCACCACGCACAAATCGCTGTGCGGCCCGCGCGGCGGCCTGATCCTGTGCAAAAGCAATCCCGAGCTGGAAAAGAAATTCGATTCGAACATTTTTCCCGGCATTCAGGGCGGACCGCTCATGCACGTCATCGCCGCCAAGGCCGTGGCCTTCAAGGAAGCGATGGAGCCGGAATTCAAGGTCTACCAGCAGCAGGTGATCAAAAACGCACAGGCGATGGCGAAAGTCTTCGTCGATCGCGGTTTCGACGTCGTCTCGGGCGGCACCGACAACCATCTGATGCTGGTATCGCTGATTCCCAAAGGCATCACCGGCAAGGCCGCCGACGCGGCGCTGGGCAAGGCGCACATCACCGTCAATAAAAACGCCGTGCCCAACGATCCGCAGTCGCCGTTCGTCACCAGCGGCATCCGGGTGGGCACGCCGGCTCCGACGACCCGCGGTTTCAAGGAAGCCCAGATGATCGACGTCGCGCACTGGATGTGCGACGTCATGGAAAACATCGACGATGAAAACGTGGCAGCGGCCGTGCGCGAAAAAGTCCATAAACTGTGCGCGCAGTTTCCTGTTTACGGCAAATAAAACCGGAAGCCTGACTCATCGGCGGGTTCGATTTCGACCACAGCGAAATGGAACTCGCCCTACACGTTTTGCACATTAGGAAACAGAAACACCATGTCTGACATAGAAATTGCCCAGCGCGCCCGGATGCAGCCGATCATCGATCTGGCCAAGGAGCACTACGGCATCGACGCCGAACACCTCGATCCCTACGGCCACTATAAAGCCAAACTGTCGCTGGACTACGTGAACAGCCTGAGCCATAAAAAAGACGGCAAACTGATTCTGGTCACCGCGATCAGCCCGACGCCCGCCGGCGAAGGCAAAACGACGACGACGGTCGGTCTCGGCGATGCGATGAACCGCCTCGGCCAAAAAACCATTATGTGCCTGCGCGAACCGTCCCTCGGTCCCTGCTTCGGCGTCAAGGGCGGCGCGGCCGGAGGCGGCTATGCCCAGGTGGTGCCGATGGAGGACATCAATCTGCATTTCACCGGCGACTTTCATGCGATCGGCGTCGCGCACAACCTGCTTTCGGCCCTGATCGACAACCACATCCATCACGGCAATGCGCTCGGCATCGACCCTCGCCGCATTCAATGGAAACGGGTCGTCGACATGAACGACCGCGCCCTTCGTCAAATTGTGGCCGGCCTCGGCGGACCCGCCAACGGCTATCTGCGCGAAGACGGTTACGACATCGTGGTCGCTTCGGAGGTCATGGCCATTCTCTGCCTGGCCACCAGCCGCGCCGATCTGAAAGAGCGTCTCGGGCGTATCGTCATCGGCTACAAAGCCGACAATGCAACCCCGGTTTTCGCCCGCGATCTCAACGCCCACGGCGCGATGGCGGCCTTGCTGAAGGATGCGCTCAAGCCCAATCTGGTGCAGACTCTGGAAAACAACCTCGCCTTCATTCACGGCGGCCCGTTCGCCAACATCGCGCACGGCTGCAATACGGTCGTGGCCACCAAGACCGCGTTGAAACTGGCCGATTACGTCGTCACCGAAGCCGGCTTCGGCGCCGATCTCGGCGCCGAAAAATTCGTCGACATCAAATGCCGCATGTCCGGCCTGAAACCCTCGGCGGCGGTTCTGGTGGCGACGATCCGGGCGCTCAAATTCCACGGCGGCGTGGCCAAGGAAGATCTCAACCGGGAAAATCTGGCCGCGCTGGACTCGGGATTTGCCAATCTCGAAAGACATTACCGCAACATTACCGATCATTACGGCCTGCCCTGCATCGTTTGCATCAATCATTTCACGTTCGACACCGAAGCCGAAATCGCGCTGTTACAGGAAAAATGCAAAGCCTTGGGCGCCGCCTGCATCGTCTCCAGGCATTGGGCCGAAGGCGGCCGGGGAGCCGAAAACCTGGCCCGGGAAGTGATCGCAGTGGCCGAGTCCGGGGAACCCGGATGCCGCTACGTCTATGAGGAAGATCAGAGCCTCTGGAGCAAAATAGAAACGATTGCCACCAAGTTATACGGCGCCTCCGGCATCACGGCCGGCGCAAAAGTCAGGGCGCAATTGTCGGCGTGGGATCGCGATTATCGCAGCTTTCCGGTCTGCATCGCCAAAACGCAAATGTCGTTTTCAACCGATCCTGCCGTTAAAGGTGCACCGACCGGGCATACCCTCGAAATACGGGAAGCAAGGCTGGCCAACGGCGCCGGCTTCATCGTCGCCATCGCCGGCGACATCATGACCATGCCGGGTTTGCCCAAAGCACCGGCCGCGGAAAGAATCGACATCGACGATCACGGAAGAATTACCGGGCTGTTTTAGTTTCGGAGCGGGCAGAAGAAGCGGCCTCAACGCATCCATACGAAAAACCGGACGCACAGCTTCCCAACGAGGCCGCTTTATCAATGATTCAAAATGGGCGCGTCTATCCGTTCCGGCTTTTGATTTTTTCAGGAGAGTCGGGCGGCGTTTCCGCCGCCCTTCGCCCTTCCGCCCCGGCATTGAGGAAGAACGAGGCAAACCGGCCGGAAGCCATCGGTCGAAAGGCTTTAAGCCTTATCGACTACGGTGACGCACAGGTTGGTCGGTTTGTTGTTCGCATCCAGTACCGGTTTCAAAGTAAAGGAAACGACGGCTTCCACGCCGGCGTCGCCCAGGTCGGCTACCGGCACGTTATCAACCGTGATTCTGTTACCATCCACTTTCCATTTGTAATCGGAGTCGAATGCGGAATTTTTGCCCGAATTTTCCAGATCGACTTCGAAACTGGCACCCTGGCAGGCCGAAGTGGGCGTTTTCAGATCCAGAACATGGGTATGAAAACCGGTGACCGGATCTTCATGCGAGCTGTCGTCGATAGGCAGGTGAGTCACCGCCACCATGATGTTATTGCCGCTGTCGGTCAGTGCGGCATAACCGAACGCGCCCGATTTTCCGTCGACCGGGATCGGCGCATCGACTCTGAGTTCGAAATCCAACGTTTTGCTGGCGCCCTTGCCTTCCGAAAGCACTTTTAATTCGTTGATTTTCATGTACCCGGCAGCGGACTCGGCGCTGACGATGCCGCTTGCCAAAGTGAAAGCGACGGCTGAAGCAACGGTTGATATTTTAATAATTTTTTTCATATTGGTTCTCCAATAAGTTATTAGTATCGAGTCGATATTATATATCGTTCAGCAGGCGATGCAAATTGTTTTTGAAAGGCAGCCATTTAAAAAGAGCCGGTTGGGAGAATTTACCGCTGCGTCGACGGCAGAATGCTGTTTTCCCCGCACACAGAATGGAGGCCGGAGGTAAGAGCATTTCAATGGAAAGAAAAAATCGCGGCGGAAAGGGCCAAAAGCAGGGAATTTTTGCGGCCGGATACCGAACTTATGAAATCAGAAGCTTTCTCGCCCGGCGCAACCGCGCTGCCCGGACAACTGCCGCGAAAAAGCAAAAGGCCCGGGTTTCCGGGCCTTTTATTAGGAGAGAATAAAAATGTTTTCCGGCAGCGATGGCTCTCCTGCCCGGATCTTCGTTCGTTAGTGTTTTTCCCGGTCGGCGGACGGCCATTTTTTCACCGAAAACACCGTGCCTTTGACTCCGATCACCTTGACCTTGGTCTCGAGCCCGCAATCCTCGCCTTCCACTTTCCAGATGGTATCGTCCACCTTGATTTTGCCCTGACCGTTTTCGATGGCTTCGTACAGGTTAAAAACCCGGTCGATATACTGGGCGCCCCGCTTGTTCAGGAGAGGATGATCCGATTCGATCGGATGCCGGCCGACATAAAATTTCCACACGGCGATGGCGATGACCGAAAGCACGGAAAACACCACGATCTGGGCATTCAGACTGACGGCGGGCATCAGCAGGAGCAGACAGCCGGTGACGAAAGCCGATGCCGCCATCCACAAAAAGAAAAAACCGGGCGCCAGTAATTCGATAATCAGCAACAGGGCGGCCAATACCCACCAGTACCAGAAGACAACGTCGGCTGCGGTCATGGCTTATCCTTTTTTATTCATTGCTTCTTTCGCCAGTTCGGCAATTCCGCCCAAAGCGCCGATGACGTTGGAGGATTCCAGCGGCATGAAGATCAGTTTGCCGTTTTCGGCGGCGGCGATGTGCTGGAGCGCCTCGATGTATTTTTGCGCAACGAAATAATTGATCGCCTGGATGTCGCCCTTGCTGATCGACTCCGATACCATGAGCGTGGCCCTGGCTTCGGCCTGCGCCATCCGCTCCCGGGCGTCGGCATCGCGGTAAGCGGCTTCCTTGCGGCCTTCCGCTTCCAGAATCGTCGCCTGTTGAGCGCCTTCCGCGCGCAAGATTTCGGATTGTCTCAAACCTTCCGCTTCCAGAATCGAGGCGCGTTTCAGCCGTTCCGCCTTCATTTGCCGGCCCATGGCTTCGACCAGCTCGTCCGGCGGCGCGATGTCCTTGATTTCGATCCGGGTGACCTTGATGCCCCACGGCGTCGTGGCATCGTCCACCACCACCAGCAACCGGGCGTTAATGTCGTCCCGACGCGACAATAATTCGTCCAGATCCATCGAGCCCATGACGGTCCGGATATTGGTCATCACCAGATTGAGAATGGCCCAGTCCAGCTTGCTGACTTCATAAGCCGCCTTGGCCGCATCCATGATCTGATAAAAAACGACGCCGTCGACCGTCACCATGGCGTTATCCTTGGTGATGACTTTTTGCGAAGGCACGTCCATCACCTGCTCCATCATGATCATTTTATGCCCGATGCGATCGATCACCGGGACGATGATGTTCAGCCCCGGAGTGAGGGTATTGGTGTATCGGCCGAATCGTTCGACCGTATACTCCATTCCCTGAGGGACCGATTTGACGGCCAAAAACACGATCAACACGGCCAACACCAGCAACACCAACACGAACAAACCAAAACCACCCATTTTATTCTCCAGAATTTTCAATCAAGATACTATCCATGAAAAACTATTTTTCAGGATAGCTCCAAACTACTAGTCAGTCAATTTAAATCAAAAGGATATATTGGGCTTGTAAGTCACTCTATAGTGGCATTGATGGTTACTGATTGAGGTCAAGCAATGCCAGCTCTTAAATACAAAGTCAATCTGACTGAAGACGAAAAGCGTGGCTTGGAAGCCATGATCAACAAAGGAAAAGCCGCGGCACGCCATCTGACACGCGCGCGAATTTTATTAAAAGCGGCAGCGGGTATTCAGGATAAAGACATTATCCAAGCTTTGGGTGTCTCGGAATCAATGGTGTTGACGACGCGCCAACGGTGTGTGGAAGAAGGCCCGGAAGCCGCCCTGAAAGAACGCCCCCGTCCAGGACGTGCCCCAAAACTGACGGAGAAGCAGGCCGCCCATATTATCGCCTTGGCTTGTAGTGAGGCGCCGACAGGGCATGATCACTGGACCTTGCGGTTGTTGGCGGACAAAGTGGTGGAATTAGCGTATGCCGACCGTTGCAGCTATGAAACCATCCGTCAGCTTTTAAAAAAACACTCTCAAACCCTGGCAGAAGCAAGAGTGGTGCATTCCCGAGGTGAGTGCTGAATTTGTCGCGGCGATGGAAGACGTGCTGGACCTTTATGAAGAACCCTACGATCCGTTGCGCCCGGTTGTGTGTTTCGACGAAAGTCCGAAGCAACTCATTGCGGAAGTCCGCCAACCTCTCCCGCCTGAGCCCGGTCAACCGGCCCGCTATGACACCGGCTATGAACGGAAAGGCGTCTGCGATTTGATGATGATCTGCGAACCTAAACGCGGTTTTCGGCAGGTGGACATCACCGCGCGGCGGACCAAAATCGAATTCGCGCACAGCATGAAGCATATCGCTGAACTTTATCCGGACGCGGCGGTGATCCGGGTGGTGCTGGACAATCTGAATACCCATAAAATGGCGTCTTTGTATGAAGCCTTTCCAGCAGAGCAAGCCCGTGAATTGGCGCGACGGCTGGAGTTCCACTACACGCCCAAGCATGGCAGTTGGCTAAACATCGCTGAGATCGAACTGGCCGTCTTGTCGAACATGTGTTTATCACAGCGGATACCGGACACAGAGAGCCTCCGGCGTGAGGTCGAAGCCAATATCCTACCGCGCAACACCAAGGCGACGCCCGTCAATTGGCGATTTACGACGCAACAGGCACGACGTAAACTGGCTCGCCTGTATCCTTGTGTTTCTTCGTGACTGACTACTACTCATGAGAGCCCATCTTATTTTCCTGCCAATTATCTCCTTGGAACAATTCCCCGTTACCGGGCGAGATAACCGTATTCCCGGAGGCATTGACTTTTGAAAAATCCGCCGATGATTATCCTCTTCCGATCGGACGGCCGCCTGTTGCATTAAACCGCCCGACCTATAATAATAGCCGATTATCCTTGGTAACTGTTTAATAGGTAAACGAAATGGTTTTTTACGCAATCAATCTCGGCATCATCACGATTCTGTTTTTCATCATCGGCATGATCAAACCTAAATGGCCTTTGTTTTTCATGAAGGAGCCCACCCGTTTCACCATTCTGATGATCACGCCGATCCTGATCATGATTACGATCACGATGTACGGCGAAGGGCTTAAACGGGAAAAAGAAGAAAAACTTTTGAACAGCGCGAAAAGCGCGCCCGCCAAAGTGATGCCCGCCCCGGCCACGGCACCCGTTCCGGTACCGACGCCCGATGCTCCGCCGGCCGCCAAATAAACTTTTCGGCCAAGCGCCGGCCAGGCTGTTCGATCCAAATTTTTCACTTCTTCATCCGACTGGCGCCAAGGCGGAGGATAGCGAAAATTACCGAACGATCCTTCGTCTCGCTCCGATCTGGAATGAATGCCGATCCTACAGTTTGAAGCATAAACGGGGCAGCCGGCATTCTCGGCTTTCTCCGGTTGCCGGGTGGTTTCGCAAGGGACTGCGGAGCTTGTCCCGGAGCCCATGGGCATGATTTATGAGCCGCCGCCCGTTTTTTCTCCTTCCTCTACTTGACACAGCGATCCGGCTAGGGCATTCGGGCATTAATCATGATAGAATTCAGGATTTTTGAATTCATCGAGATTCATGCGTTTAATTAGAGGACTCTCTCAACTGGAGCCGTTTAAAAACGGGTGCGTGCTCACCATCGGCAATTTCGACGGCGTGCATTTAGGCCATAGGGAAGTCATAAAAAAACTGTCCGAGCGGAGCAAGGAACTCGGCTGCCCGGCCGTGGCGATGATTTTCGAACCGCAGCCTCTGGAATATTTCCTGGAAGACAACGCACCCTCCCGGCTGATGCGCTTGCGCGAGAAAGTCCTCGCCTTCTCCGCCCTGCCGGTGGATCATCTGGTCATTGTGCGGTTTAACCGGTATCTGGCCAATTGCGAAGCCGAACAGTTCATTAACGACATCCTGATCAAAAAATTGAACGTAAGGCATCTGGTAATCGGTGACGATTTTCACTTCGGCAAGGCCAGGCGAGGCAATTTCGCGATGCTCAAGGAAAAGGGCAAGCTGCTGGGGTTTACCGTGGAAGACACCGGCTCCTTCCAGTTAGCCGATCTGAGAGTCAGCAGCACCAAAATCCGGGATGCCTTGAGCGAAGGCGATCTGGCTCTGGCCGAACGGCTGCTCGGCCACAGCTATTCGGTGTGCGGACGGGTGGCGCATGGCGAAAAACGGGGCAGGACGCTGGGCTATCCGACCGCCAACATCAAGCTGTTGAGGAAAAATACGCCGATCCACGGCGTGTTCGCCGTGATCATGACGGGAATAGACAGCCGGGCAATCCACGGAATCGCCAACGTAGGCACTCGGCCTACCGTCGACGGCGGCTCCAAGGTGATTCTGGAAACCCATCTGTTTGATTTTGACGAAGAAATATACGGGCATTACGTGGAAGTGCATTTCAAGCAAAAAATCCGGGACGAAATGCGTTTTACCTCGTTGGCACTGCTGAAAACCCAGATCGAAAAAGATGTAGCTCAAACCAAGAAGATTTTTGCCGATTTAAAAAACGTATGACCATGGACTATAAGAAAACACTCAATTTACCCAATACTTCGTTCCCGATGAAAGGCAATCTGGCGCAGCGCGAACCGGAACGGCTGAAAAAATGGAACGAAGCCGGCTTATATGAAAAAATCAGGGAAGCTTTTGCCGGCAGGCCCAAATTCATCCTGCACGACGGCCCTCCCTACGCCAACGGCGAAATTCACATCGGTCATGCCGTCAATAAAGTCCTGAAGGATTTTATCGTCAAGTCCAAAACCTTGAGCGGCTTTGATGCGCCTTACGTTCCCGGCTGGGATTGCCACGGCCTGCCGATCGAATTGCAGGTGGAAAAGAAAATCGGCAAAGCCGGCATGCAGGTTTCTCCGGAAGTGTTTCGCAAGGCCTGCCGCGACTACGCCGGCAAGCAGGTCAACCTGCAGAAAGAGGCTTTTATCCGGCTGGGCGTGTTGGGCGAATGGGATCGCCCCTACCTGACCATGGATTACGCTTTTGAAGCCGACATCGTCCGCGCTTTGGGCAAAATCGCCGCGAAAGGGCATATCGTCCAGGGCGCCAAACCGGTCCATTGGTGCACCGATTGCGGCTCCGCCCTGGCCGAAGCCGAAGTCGAATACGAAGACAAACATTCGCCGGCCATCGACGTCCGTTTTCAGGTCGCCGACGAAGCCGCCTTCCTGGCCGGCTGCCATCACATCGAAGGCCACGAAGGCGAAGGCCCGTTGTCGGTGGTCATCTGGACGACAACCCCATGGACCTTGCCGGCCAACCGGGGCGTTGCGTTAAACCCCGAGCTGGACTATGCCGTCGTCCAATGCGAAAAAGAAGGCCGCAAGGAACGCCTGGTCATTGCCGAAGCCCTGCTGAAAGACGCCATGGCGCGTTACGACATCGAACATTATCACGTGATCGCTTACTGCAAGGGTTGCGCGCTGGAGCATCAGCGACTGCAACATCCGTTCTATGAGCGCGCCGTGCCCATCATTCTGGGCGACCACGTCACCACGGAATCGGGCACCGGCGCCGTCCATACCGCGCCCGGTCACGGCCAGGACGATTACATCGTCGGCATGAAATACGGTTTGCCGGTAGACAATCCGGTCGGCCCCGACGGCGTGTTCCTGCCGAACACCGAGCTGTTCGCCGGCGAGCACGTGTTCAAGGCCAACGCCCACGTCCTGGAGGTTCTGGAAGAGAGCGGCAAACTGCTCCACCATCATGCGATTCTGCACAGTTATCCGCACTGCTGGCGGCATAAAACCCCGATCATTTTCAGGGCCACCTCGCAATGGTTCATTTCCATGGATAAGAACGGCTTGCGCGAGCAAGCCCTGAATGAAGTCAAACGAGTAACCTGGATTCCCGACTGGGGCCAGGCCAGAATCGAAAGCATGCTGACGGGCCGGCCCGACTGGTGCATTTCCCGGCAGCGCACCTGGGGCGTGCCGATCACGTTTTTTCTGCATAAGGAAACGGGCGAACCGCATCCGCGCACGGTCGAACTCATCGAGCCGATCGCCCGGCGCATTGAAGAAAAAGGGATAGAGGCCTGGTTCGCGCTCGATGCCGCCGAGCTGCTCGGAGACGATGCGGCTCATTATCAAAAATCGACCGATACTCTGGACGTCTGGTTCGATTCGGGCGTAACGCACGCCTGCGTGCTCGACAAACGCGAGCAGCTCCGGTTTCCCGCCGATTTGTATCTGGAAGGCTCCGACCAGCACCGGGGCTGGTTCCAGTCTTCGCTGCTGGCGTCCACGGCGATGAACGACGTCGCGCCCTACAAGGCGGTGTTGACTCACGGCTTTACCGTCGACGCCGAAGGCAAAAAAATGTCCAAGTCGAAAGGCAACGTGGTGGCGCCGCAGTCGGTAATGAAGGATCTGGGCGCCGACGTGCTGCGCTTGTGGGTCGCCTCCACCGATTACCGGAGCGAAATGGCGGTATCGAATGAAATTCTAAGCCGCACCTCCGACGGCTACCGCCGCCTCCGGAATACCGCTCGCTTTTTGCTCTCGAACCTGGCCGATTTCGATCCCGCCCAACATCGGGTCGACAACAGCGATCTGCTGGCATTGGACCGCTGGGTCATGGATCGGGCTTACACGTTGCAGGAAGAAGTCAAAGCCGCTTACGCAGCTTACCAGTTCCAGACCATTTACCAGAAAGTGCACCATTTTTGCGTGATCGATCTGGGCGGCTTTTATCTGGACATCGTCAAGGACCGGCAATACACCGGCAAAGCCGACGGGCTGGCGCGGCGTTCGGCGCAGACGGCGATGTACCACGTGCTTGAAGCGCTGGTGCGCTGGCTGGCGCCGATCATCAGTTATACCGCCGACGAGATCTGGCAATACCTGCCGGGCCGGCGCAGCGAATCGGTCTTTCTGGAAACCTGGTACCGCGATCTGGTCCGGCTCGATCCCGACTCGCCTCTGAACCTGGAGCTCTGGCAGAAAGTCATGGCGGTGCGGACGGCCGTCAGCAAGGAACTGGAAAAATCCCGCGCCAAAGGCGACATCGGTTCTTCGCTCAACGCCGAAGTCGAACTGTATTGCAACGACGACTATTATTCCGCCTTGAACCGGCTCGCCGGCGAACTGCATTTCATCTTCATCACCTCCAATGCTTCGGTGACGGCGGAAAAATTTTGTCCCGAGGACGCCGTGGCGACCGATGTCGATGGAGTCAAAATAAAAATTGTCGTTTCCGGACATAAAAAATGCGTCCGCTGTTGGCATCAGCGCTACGACGTGGGCGAACATCCGGAACATCCGGAACTGTGCGGACGCTGCGTGGAAAACGTGGACGGCCATGGCGAAAACCGAAAATTTGCGTGAGCCCCGATATGATGAAATGGTTATGGCTATCGTTTTTGGCCGTGATACTGGATCAAGGCACCAAACTGGCGGTGGACGGCACCATGCAGTTGTACCAGTCCATCCGGATCCTGCCTTATTTCAACCTGACCTATGTTCACAATACCGGCGCGGCGTTCAGTTTTCTGAGCCAGGCCGGCGGCTGGCAACGCTGGTTTTTTGCGGGACTGGCCATTGCGATCAGCATCGTGATCACTTTCTGGCTGGCCCGGCTGCAAAAACACGAGGTTCTGCTCGCTGCGGCCTTGTCGCTGATATTGGGCGGCGCCGTGGGCAATCTGATCGACCGGCTGGTGTACGGCTACGTGATCGATTTTCTGGACGTGTACTACCGCGGCTGGCATTGGCCCGCCTTTAATATTGCGGACTCTGCGATTACCCTAGGCGTTGCCTTGATGCTGGCCGAATCTTTCGGCCTGGGCAAGCCGAAGAAAGACCCGCCGTAGACTCCGCCTTTCCGGTCGTTCGTTCCGCAAAGCGCCGAAAACGGGTTTTTCGGCCGCCTTCCCTCGCTATCATCCATCACGCCGTCGGCGGTCCTTCCAGTAAATCGTACAGCCTTTTCCAGTCGAACGACGGCCCCGGATCGGTCTTGCGGCCGGGAGCAATGTCGCTGTGGCCGGCGATTCGCCGGCCGGACAGAGTCGGATAGGCCGCCAGCAAGGCTTTTATCACCGCCGCCAACTGCCGGTATTGTTCGTCGGTATAGTCCGTCTGTTCAGTACCTTCCAGTTCGATGCCGATGGAAAAATCGTTGCACCGCTCCCGCCCGGCGTAGACCGACTGGCCTGCGTGCCAGGCGCGCCGGTCGAACGGGACGTATTGCACGATCTCGCCGCCGCGTTTGATCACGAGATGGGCGGAAACGGTCATCCGACCAATTTCTTTGAAATAGGGATGGGCGTCGGGGTCGAGCCGATTGCAGAAAAAGCGGTCGATGTAAGGATTATCGAATTCCCCCGGCGGCAGGCTGATGCAGTGGATCACCAGCAGGGAAATGTCCGAAGGATCAGGCCGCTCATCGAAATTGGGTGAGGGATTTTGGGTGGCTTCCGTCAGCCAGTGCCGTTCAATCAACATGAATTTAAAAAAATGATAAAAATCGGAAACAGGACACAGTATTACTGTTGAATTGGCTTAATATTTATCGAAAAAAGCGTTAAGATCGAGCAGAATGCTGAAAAAACGTCCATCCCGGCATTTTCAAATCGCTGCTCGCCCATCGGTCCGATCAAGCCCAATCCTCCCGATTTTATGGAATCCTTTAAAACGGTTTTTTTTCATTATTTCGAGCAACTGGTCGACAACTGCTGCCTGCGGATCGAGCCCGAGTTCAGCATGCATTTGAGTAGAGGCCGAGAAACCCTGTCCAAAGAATACCATAAAAACGCGCAGGAATATCTGCGCTCGATACGGTTCGAAATCAAAGCAAATTATCTCCTCAAAATAAACGGCGTTTTCGATCAGGCGCCCGGAAAAAAAGAAAAACCGCTGGAGCAAAGGATCCATTTGGAATCAACTTCGCTGGTCAGCGACGATCATGTGCAAGAGAATTACACCGCCAACCTGATCATCCGGGAATGTGAAAAAATCCATCATGAACAACTCACCCGCCTGAATCACCTGATGGCCGTTTTATCGGAAAAATCGGCCGCCGCAGGCCGCCAGAATCCGGTGGCTCCGGAAAATCTGATCCGGCTGCTCCTGGCCGTCACCCAACCGCTTCGATTCAATGCACGGCAGCGGATCGCGTTGTACAGAGCGTTTGAAACGCTTGTTTTCAACCAGATGGGTTTTATCTATCAGGAACTGATCAAACACTGCGAATCGAATCTTCAACAGGGCGTCGAGCCCATAGAAAAAAACCAGGAAGCCGGCAATTGCCCGCTCCCGGAAGCGGCTCCTTTGCAACCGATCGATCAGGAATTTCGGCAATTACAGTTAAAACTGGCGCACTGGCGCACTCACGGCGCCCCTCCCGGCTTCGACCCATTAAACAGTAAGAACGAACTTTTTTACGAACATTTCGAGATAACAAACGCGCTTCAGGTCTTGAACCAGTTTAACCTGACCACGGGCGGCTTTGCGGCGGCCGAGGGGCTCCCGATAAAAAGACAAGTCCTTGCCCGGCTCGACGAGCTCAACTTCAGCGACGAAGCCAAAACCCTCACGCAAAACGATGAGGACGTGCTCGATCTGATCTCTTTTATATTCTCCGAAATCGACGCCCATCCGTTCCTGTCCGATTCGATAAAATCCACTCTCGCCCAGTTGGAAATCCCCTTGGCGGCCGTCTGCCTGGGCCGGTACGGCGTATTCACCGATGCAAACCACCCGCTTCGCTCCTTTCTCGACCAACTGATCGAAGCCGGCCTGTTTTTGAACTTCGAGCACGAGTCCGACTGTTCCGTCCGGCAGCACATCATCGAAACGGCAAACAGCCTCTTTAGCAAGACCGGATTCGATCTCTCCGGCTGGGCGAGTGCGGCGGAAGAATTTTCGCAGTTTATCGAAAAATACCGGGAAAACAGCAGAGTGCGTGAAGACAATGCCATCCGGGCGATGATGGACTATGAAACGCTGTTCTCGGCCCGTAAAGCAGTGGCCGAGGTCGTAGCCGACGCCGTAAGGAACCAATCGCTGCCGCCGACCGTTACCGATTTTCTACACAATGTCTGGCATCCCGTAATGGTGCAAGCCTATCTGACCCGGCATCGTCAGCCTGAATCCTGGGAAAAGTCGGTCAAGGCGATGAATCAACTGATTGTTAGTGTTACCCCACCCATCGACGACGCAGAAAGAAAACGCATTCTGAAATTTATTCCGAGGATGATTAAATGTTTACGTAGCGGCCTGACTTTAATCTCCTATAATAGAGAGGCTCAGTCCCGGTTTTTTAAGGAACTGGCCGTGCTGCAAATCCTGGCGATGGATAAAAAAGACACGAAAACGCCGGAAGCCGGCGCCGCGAATGAAGAAACGGACGATACCGGAAAAATTGACGCAGAATCCGAAAAACAATCCGGTTCATCCAATCCTTGCCTTATATTGCTCCGAATAGGCGACTGGTACCTGTTCGACGGAAGCAGCGAAAAACAATGGGGCAGATTGGCAAGGATCGGCCACAATAACGAAAACCTGTTGTTTGTCGGCAAGAATGGTGAAAAAATAGTGCAGATCGAGACAGAGTATTTGGCGAAACAAGTCAGGCTGGGACAGGCCGCTCCCTTATCGGTCGACAGCCGGTCGATCACAGGCCGCATGCTCTCTGCGTTATCTGCCTTGCAGACCACCCTACCCCATTAAAGAAATAACCACCCCCGATGAAGAAATTAGTGACCGTCGACCTTTTGAAACCGATTCTCGTACTGGCCCTGGCCGGTCTGGCCTCAGGATGTGCCAGCAATCACAAGAAACCCTATCGCGTCGACTCTCACCGTACTTACAAGCCTACGGCGACTGCACCTTCGGTATCATCCATTGCAGCCAATCCCTCGTTGCCGTCCGCTGCGTCCTCTTACCCGGTGACGCCGTCTCCGGGCAATGCGTTGCCCGGTTATTCGACGTCCTACCTCAGCGGCCCTTACGCCGGTTACCCGTCGGTAAGAAATTTCGTCCGGTACATGGTGCAAAGACACGGCTTCTCGGAAAGCTATCTGATCGGGCTGTTTTCCAACGCCCATCGGCTGGAATCGGTGATTCGCCTGGAAACTCCCGCGCCTTCGTACGGACCGTCGAAACCCGGCAGTTGGACCCGTTACCGAAATAAATTCCTTACCGAGGACCATATCGAGCACGGGGCGAATTTTTGGCGCAACAACGCCGCCGCCATCCAGAAAGCCAGCGTCCAGTATGGCGTCGATCCCGAATACATCGTCGGCATTATCGGCGTCGAAACCTATTTCGGGCGCAATATCGGAAAAACCTGCATCTTCGATTCCTTGACGACTTTGGCATTCGACACCCATCGGCGCTCCAAATTTTTCACTTCGGAACTGGAAAACTTTTTATTGATGACGCGCGAAGAAGGCCTGGATCCCCGGCAGCCGGTGGGCTCCTGGGCCGGCGCCATGGGACTCGGCCAGTTCATGCCGAGCAGTTTCCGGCGCCTGGCGGTGGATTTCAATCACGACGGACGCCGCGATCTCTGGCACGAACACGACGCGATCGGCAGTGTCGCCCATTATTTCGCGCGGAGCGGCTGGCAATTCAACAGCCCGGTGGCCAGACCGTCCAACAGCGCCCACTCCCCGTCCGTCATTGAGCTGAGCACCTACGGCGGCAATGAATACTGGCATGTTTATCCCAATTTCAAAGTCATCAAAAGCTACAATAACAGCAATAAATACGCGATGGCGGTGCATCAACTGGCCCAGGCCATCAAACACCGGGTTTTCAACTCGGGGCAAATGGCTCTTCGGCAATGATTGCCGATCGTTAAGCAGTTCTTTGTCCAACGGGAGAGGCGGCGCCGGATCGCGCCATTCGATGCAAGGCCATGTCGCCGCCGATTTCGTCCGGTGAACTCGTTTTGATTGAAACCCGCCGCTTGTTCCGATCCATAATCGGCCACTGATTCCAGACACCCAACGGCTACCATTTTCGATAAGATTAGGCTGCCGTCCTGGCTGTCGGGATTCCATTCGTAGCAGACTTAGACGTTTTGAAAAGCCCGTCAGCAACGGAGTGCTAAACGGTCCGTCAGGCTATTAATACTGCGTGATTGCAAGATCCGAGTCTATTGCGTTAAAAAACTTAGAAACAGAACATGAATGCAAATCAGGATCTTTCGGCCATCAGAGACGAAGTATTCCAGAAAATTGGCAGGAATTTGGTCAATTTTCAGAAAATAGAGCTCATGTTGAAACATTTGATCGCATATGGACAGGTTTCTGGCTCCAGGAACGAATTCCAAAAAAATCAGGAAAAGAAAATCGCTGATACAAGAAAGAAGACCCTGGGCAGGCTCGTCGGCGAATTCGTCGAAACTACATTTCAATCAACCGATTCCTCACCTAAACCCACTGCTGAGAGCGCAGAGCCGTCTATTTCTTTTTCGTTTTCAATCGAGGCTGACGCTGATTTTTATGAAAGTAAAAAGCGGGAGCTAAAGTCATTGGTCGATGACAGGAATGACTTGATTCATCATTTATTGCCACGCTTCAATCCGGAATCTATTGATAGCTGTTTGGAAATCAGAGATTACCTGGATCAGCAAAGAGAACGATTAATACCCGAGTTTGAGTATTTGAAATCGGTCATTGAAAACTTCAAAGAACTCGCGGCTTATCTTTCCTCTGATGAAGGTAAAAGGGCGTTTGAACTCGGTTTGCTGCAACAAAGCCCTATTGTCCAATTGTTACTAAACGTCTCCGTTCAAAAACCAAGACCTGATGGTTGGACATTTTTGAGCGTGGCCATTCGACAAATTCGGCAAATATTGCCGGACGAAATGGAGCAACTGGAAAATAGATGGGGATATCAAACTTTGCCTGATTTAATGGAGGCATCGAAATACTTCGACATCACCAAAGAAGAACTCAGCAATGGGAGTTATCGTTGGGTCTATCGCTCAAAACCGGCGCTTGCTTATGCCGCCAGTTACCGGCTCATTCAGGCAATCATTGATGCAGCGAATAAAACCGGTAAAACCGATGACTGGACATCGCTAGTCTCAACGGCCAAGCACATCGACGCAACCTGTTCTAACGAGTTATCCGAAGTCACTGAAAAGCTGGGCTACCAATCATTGTATGATTTCATGGTCGAATCCGACCTTTTTGAGTGGCGGACAGGTAAAAAAGATGAGGTTCATGACATTCGTTACCGGCTAAAACAAAGTTAATCCGGCCTAATTCTAAACACCTAAATCAATCAATGGCCATGTAGGCCGGGATAAACGGGAGGTTTCCGGAAGATTTTAAATTGCCAGAAACGCCTATCGGCTTATTCTGGCCTTCTTTGGCTAAATTAAAAGGCCGATATGCATTTTATGGCTGTCAGCCGACGTCGAAAGGACGGCGGCAGCTCTTGGCCGAAATGTAATATTCCATCTGACGAAAATCCATCGGAACGGCGGCGGTTTTCAATCGGAATACGCAACTTTCATCGGTCCCGACAAAGAAAAATCCGGCCTTCTCCATCCGGTAATCGCCCGTCTTAACCGCTTTCGAAGGCGCTGTCCGGCAAATCTAAACGGCGGCCATTGTGCCTTGAATCGCCTGCGAGAACATCGCAGATAACAATTCATTTTTTACTTTTTTCGTTTCGGCTATTGACTATACCGTCCGGACGGTACAGTATATGACCTCATGAAACGAATACAAAAGACGAATACCCGCGAACGCCTGCTCGATGCGGCCGAAGCCGTCGTCGTGGAACAAGGCGTCGGCGCCATGACCCTGGATGCGGTTGCCGCGAGGGCCGGAATCAGCAAGGGCGGGCTTCTTTATCACTTCCCGTCCAAGGAGGCCGTCGTGCTGGGCATGGTATCGCGCATCGCGTCCATCGTTCAGGAAAGGTTTGCCGCCGGTTTGGCCGGCGAGTCTCCCGGGCGCGGGCGACACGCCCGAACGATGCTGCATATGATGCTGGATACCGAGGGCTCCCTGTTTCCCCGGCTCCAGCGGGTGGCCGGCCCGCTGCTGGGTGCGGTATCCAGCAATCCGAAAATGCTGGAGCCGATGCAGCGCTTCTTTCAAGACGTGTATCAAGGCATGCTCGACGACGGCCTGCCCGCCGATCGCAGTTGGCTGATTCTTGCCGCCCTGGACGGTCTCAAATTTTGGCGGATTTTCGGCATCCTGCATCCCTCCGAGCAGGACCTGGCGGGGCTGCAACTGTTGCTGACACGTATCATTGACGAGGCGCCATTGTGAAAAAGATCCTCCTCTCCGTCGTCGTTTTGCTGGTCATCGTGGCGAGCGCAAGCTGGGCTTATCGCGCGTATCGCGGCGAAAACAAGGCCGCGCCGATACTTTACGGCAACGTGGACATACGCGAAGTCACCCTCGGTTTTCGCGTTCCCGGCAAGCTGGCGAAACTTCTCTACGACGAGGGCGACAAAGTCAAAGCAGGCGAGGTGATGGCCCGGCTGGACGACGAGCCTTATCGCAACCAGGTCGCCGGCGCCGAGGCCCAGGTCGACTCGTTGCGGGCGCGACTGAAGCTGCGCGAAACCGGCAATCGTCCGGAAGAGATCGCGCAAGCCCGGTCGCTCGTCCGCGAGCGCGAAGCCGCCGCCGTCAATGCCGAGCGGTTGTTCCAGCGGGCCGAGGAACTGCTGGCCGACAAAGGGGTCTCGACCCAGGAACGCGACAACGCCGAGGCCGGCCGCAAGGAGGCCCGGGCTAGACTCAAAGCCGCGCGCGACAACCTGGCGCTTCTCGAAGCCGGATTTCGAATCGAAGACATTACCCAGGCCAAAGCCGATCTTGCGCAAACGGAAGCGGCACTGGCCACCGCCCGTCTGCAATTGAAGGATACGGTATTGACCGCGCCATCCGACGGTGTCATTCTCACCCGGGCGCAAGAGGCCGGCGCCATCCTGCAAGCGGGCTCGCCGGTTTTCACGCTTTCCCTGGTGCATCCGGTTTGGGTTCGCGCCTACATTCATGAGCCCGACCTGGGCCGCATCCATCCGGGCATGAAGGTCGAGATCCGGACCGACTCCCTTGTCGGCAAACCTTATCAGGGCCGGATCGGCTACATTTCTCCGCGCGCCGAATTTACGCCGAAGACCGTGGAAACGGCGGAACTGCGCACGGCGCTCGTCTACCGATTACGCATCGTCGTCGAGAATCCCGATGAAAGGCTGCGCCAGGGCATGCCGGTCACAGTCACTCTCGCTGAAAGCGCGCCAGGCACGCAGAATCCGTTATGAACGATGCCCTGGTCATACTCGACTCCGTCCGGAAAATCTTTCCGCACTCGACGAAGCCCGCGCTGGAAAACGTCTCGGCCGCGCTAAGGCCCGGTCGGATTACCGGATTGGTAGGACCCGACGGGGCCGGCAAGACGACGCTCATCCGGCTGATCGCCGGATTGCTCGAACCGACTTCCGGCGCCGTTTCCGTAGATAATCTCGACCCGATCCGCGACGCGGACAAGCTACGCACGGTCATTGGTTACATGCCGCAAAAATTCGGCCTCTACGAAGATTTGTCCGTTGTCGAAAATCTTGAATTCCACGCCGATCTGAGGGGCCTGACGGGTGAAGAACGCGTCGCCACCTTCAAACGCCTTCTGGAATTTACCGATCTGGCCCGATTCACCACACGACTGGCCGGAAAGCTGTCCGGCGGCATGAAACAAAAGCTCGGCCTGGCCTGCGCACTGTTGGGTCGACCCAGGTTGCTGCTGCTGGACGAACCGAGCGTCGGCGTCGATCCGATTTCGCGCCGCGAATTGTGGAAAATGGTCCATGAACTCGTCGGCCAGGGTCTGACGGTCGTATGGAGCACGGCGTATCTGGATGAAGCCGAATTATGCGCGGAGGTGCTGTTGATGAACGACGGACAGTTGATCTTCTCCGGAAAGCCCGCCGACCTTACCCGCCGAATCCGTAATCGAAGCCTGCAAATCCGGCGGCTGACCGGCAACCGCCGGCAATTGCTCGCCCGGGCGTTGCGCCGGCCCGAGGTCATGGACGGGGTCATTCAAGGCCACGCGGTCCGTCTGGTGCTCCGCCAGGGTGCGGATCCTCCCTCCCTCAAGGAACTCGACGCCGGGGTGGATGCCGAATTCGTGCCCGTCGCGCCCCGCTTCGAGGATGCATTCATTGAAGCCCTCGGAGGCGGCCCGGGCGGCGATTCGGTTCTTGCGCAGCGCCTGCGGCCGGTGCCCGGAGACGACGGTACCGTTGTGGAAGCGGTGGCGTTAACCAAACGCTTCGGAGACTTCACCGCAACCGATCACGTGAATTTCAGCGTCAAACGCGGCGAAATCTTCGGCCTGCTCGGACCGAACGGCGCCGGTAAATCGACGACGTTCCGGATGATGTGCGGACTGCTGACGCCTACCTCGGGTACCGCGCGGGTCATGGGCATCGATCTCAAAACCGGCGCCAGCGAGGCTCGCCAGCGCCTCGGCTACATGGCGCAGAAATTCTCGCTGTACGGCAATCTCACGATCGCACAGAACCTGAAGTTCTTCTCCGGCGTTTACGGATTGCGCGGCGCGCGGCAGAAAACCGCGATAGCGGACATGATTGAGGTCTTCAGGCTTCAGCCTTTCCTGGGCACGACGCCCGATGCCCTTCCGCTCGGTTTCAAGCAGCGCCTGGCGTTGGCCTGCGCAGTCATGCATCAGCCGGCGATTCTCTTTCTGGACGAGCCGACCTCCGGCGTCGACCCGGTAACGCGCCGTGAATTTTGGACGCACATCAACGGCCTCGTCGACAAGGGCGTCACCGTCATGGTCACGACCCATTTCATGGACGAAGCCGAATATTGCGACCGCATCGCGTTGGTGTTTCGCGGCAAAATCATCGCGGCCGGCTCCCCCGACCGGCTTAAGGAACAAACCGTATCCCCGCAGAATCCCGATCCGTCGATGGAAGACGCGTTCATTGCCCTGGTACAGCAACATGTTTCGGAGGCTTCGACATGAAAGCGCCCGTTTCCCTCCGCCGTCTGTATGCCCTCTGCCGAAAGGAAACCTGGCAAATCCTGCGCGATCCCAGCAGTAATCTGATCGCCTTCGTTCTGCCTGTGGTAATGTTGTTCATTTTCGGTTACGGCATCAACCTCGACTCGACCGCCGTGAATGTCGGCTTGGTACTCGAAGACGCCAGCCCCGAGGCCAGGCATTTCGCGGACAATCTTTACGGCTCGCCCTACTTCGTCGTGCACGCGGCGAAGACGCAGGCGGAGGCCGAGCAGGCGCTGACCGAAGGCCGGGTACGAGGCTTTGTGGTGGTGCCGGTGGATTTTGCCGAAAAACTCAAACAGCCGGCCAATACGGCGCCGTTGCTGGTGGTGACGGACGGCTCGGAACCCAACACGGCCAACTTCGTACAAAATTACGTGACCGGTGCCTGGAGCGGCTGGATGCAGCAGCGCGCCGGCGAGCGCGGCGAAACGCCGCCGCCCGGAATCGGCATCGAACCACGCTTTTGGTTTAACCCCGCCGCTGAAAGCCGGAATTTTCTGATTCCGGGATCGATTACCGTCATCATGACGGTCATCGGCGCGCTGCTGACCTCGCTCGTGGTGGCCCGCGAATGGGAACGGGGCACGATGGAAGCGCTGCTGGCCTCGCCGGTAACCCGGACCGAATTGCTGTTGAGCAAGCTGCTGCCCTATTACGCACTCGGCATCGTTTCGCTGTTTCTGTGCGTCGGAGTCGCAGCCTTGATGATGCACGTGCCGTTTCGCGGTTCGCTGCTGATTTTGTGGGGAATCGGCTCGCTCTTTCTGGCGAGCAGTCTCGGCTTGGGCCTGCTGCTCTCCACCGTGCTGCGCAACCAGTTCGTCGCCGCCCAGGCGGCCCTCAACGCGGCCTTTCTGCCCGCGCTCATGCTTTCGGGCTTTCTCTTCGAAATCCGCAGCATGCCCGCGGTCATTCAAGGCGTTACCTATCTGATACCGGCCCGCTATTTTGTGACCGCCATCCAGACGCTTTTCCAGGCCGGCAACGTCTCGCCCGTTTTGTTGCACAGCGGCTTATTCCTGGTGGTTGCAGGCAGCTTCTTTATCGGGTTGACCGCGCTGAAAACCCGCCGCCGTTTGGAGTAATCATGTTTTCACGCATTTTGACGCTCATCATCAAGGAACTCGAGATGCTGCTGCAAGACCGGCAAAGCCGCATGATTCTGATCGTGCCGGTCTTGCTGCAACTGGCTGTGTTCCCCTTTGCCGCCACGCTGGAAGTCAAGAACAACACGCTGGCGATTTACAACGAAGATTCCGGACGCGAGCCCACGGAATTGATGCAGCGTTTCTCCCAAGCCCAGGCCTTTACCCGACTGCTTATGCTCTACGGCGAAGCCGAGATGCGCTACGCCATCGACAACCAACAGGCATTGATCGTCATCCGTTTTCCGCCGGATTTTTCGCGCGACATTGCGGCGGGCCGGTCTCCGAAGATTCAAGCCATTCTCGACGGCCGCCGCTCCAACAGCGGCCAGATCGCCTTCGGCTACGTGCAGCAAATCGTCAACGACTACGGCAACGAACGATTGGAATCGCGGCAAAAGAACGTGCCGTCGTTCCTGGTCGTGCGTCACTGGTTCAATCCCAATCTGGATTATACCTGGCATGTACTGCCCAGCCTGACCGCCATCATCACGTCGATCAACGCGCTCATCGTCACGGCGCTCTCGGTAGCGCGCGAACGCGAACAAGGCACTCTCGATCAACTGCTCATTTCGCCGCTGACGCCCGGAATGATCATGATCGGAAAAATCATTCCGGCCATTCTGGTGGCCGTCGTGCAGGGAACGATCATTTTGCTGGGAGCCGTTTTCGCCTATCGCGTGCCGTTTGAAGGATCGCTGTTGCTCCTTTACGGCAGCATGATTTTGTACTGTCTGGCTCTGGCCGGATTCGGACTGTTGATTTCGTCCGTTTGCGCCACGCAGCAGCAAGCCTTTCTCGGAGTTTTCAGTTTCATGATGCCGGCCGTTCTGCTGTCCGGCTATGCCTCGCCGATCGATAACATGCCGAGCTGGCTGCAATACCTGGACTGGATCAATCCGATGCGCCATTTCATCGTCATCGTCAAGGGGCTTTTTCTCAAGGACATCGGCCCTGTCGTACTGCTGCACAGCCTGTATCCGCTGCTGATCATCGCCATCGCGACACTGGGTGCGGCCAATTGGTTGTTCCGCAAGCGCCTGGCATGAAGCTGAAGTCCAGCCTATGCACAATTACCTCTCCGACGGATATTCCATGAAAACAAAAACCGTGATCTCCGCCCTGTTTCTGCTCCTGGCTACCGGATGCACCGTCGGCCCCGACTATCGCCGCCCCGTTACCCAAACGCCCGCGCAATGGAACGTCACCCTTTCCGGCCGCAGCACCGGCCAAAATGATCCGGTGGACGACTGGTGGAAACTCTTTCACGACGCCGAACTGGACTCCTTGATCAAACGAGCGGTAACGGCCAATCTCGACCTGCGCATCGCCGGGGCCCGCGTACGTCAGGCCCGGGCCCAACAGGACTTCGCCGAAGCGGACTACTGGCCGACGGTGAGCGCTTCCGCTTCCTATTCCCGGCAAAAACAAAGCAAAAACCAGCCGATTCTCGGATCGCTGCCGAATTCGGCCAACATACCCTTTGAGAATAATGTTTACAAAGCGGGATTCGACGCGGCCTGGGAGATCGATCTCTTTGGCGGTAAACGCCGCGCGGTCGAGGCCGCAACGGCCGAGTTAGCGGCGATGGAATACGGCCGGCGCGACGTGCTGGTCACGTTGCTGTCCGAGGTGGCGCGGAATTACGCACTGATCCGGGGCGCCCAGCGGCAGCGGGCCATTCTCCAGGAACAGATTGAAGCCCAGAAAGAAGCGGTAAAAATCACCCGGAACCGCGTGGATCACGGATTAGCGGCGGGACTGGAGCTGCAGCGTGCACTTGCGCTGCTCGCGGACATCCAATCGCAAGCGCCTGAAATCGAGGTCTCGATCCGATCGTCGATTCATCGCCTGAGCGTGCTTCTTGCGCAAAATCCCGGCACCTTGATTGCGGAACTGTCTGTGGCGGGCTCCATTCCGGCACCACCGCCCCAAGTTCCGGTCGGATTGCCGTCCGACCTCCTTCTTCGCCGACCGGACGTGTTACGGGCCGAGCACTTACTTGCCGCCGAGACGGCCCGTATCGGCCAGGTGAAAGCCGACCTGTTCCCGAAGTTCTCACTCACCGGGTCGGTAGGGACCATCAGCATCAGCGCCAGCGACTTCTTTCTCCCGAGCAGCCGCACGTGGTCCATCGGTCCGACCGTGCAATGGCGGATTTTTGACGCCGGACGCGTGCTTGCCGATATTCGGGCTCAGACAGAAGTTCAAGATCAGGCTTTGCTGAATTATCAAAAGACCGTCCTCGCCTCATTTGAAGAGGTCGAGACCGCGCTGGTAGCCTATGCCAACGAGCAGGAACACTACCGGTTACTGGAGCAGGAAGTTAATGCGAACCGCGCGGCCGTCGAGCTCGCCGGCCAGCGCTACGACAAAGGTTGGGCCGGCTATCTCGACTTACTCGACGCGCAACGCACCTTGTACCGATCCCAGGACGAATGGGTGCGCAGTGAACGTGCGGTCACGTTAAATCTGGTTGCTCTCTACAAAGCGCTTGGCGGCGGCTGGGACACGGACAGCGTCCAACGTCTCGGGACAAAGTAAATTCAATCGGATCCGCATCGTATCGGCTGCCCGCCATCCCGGACGGGAAACCTTTACTTGTAACCGTGCCGGCTATTGCTTGTTCCGGTGCGTTAGGGCTTGTCCCTCATGTCGGTCAGGCCGGGCATTGAGAAGAACGTGCCGGAGAGCTCGCAGACCGGGAGATTTCAACCTGTCTGTGGGGACTATTTCAGCTTAAAAAATGGCAAAATGCCGAAAATTTAATTACACTGCACTCCGACGGGAAGAGACGCATCCTTTTCCGTCCCATCTCGACCGAAACCATGACGACTCTATCCCAATGATCCCCGATTACAATCCGGACTACCTCGAAACGTTTATTGAAGAAGATCTCTGCGGCGGCGACGTCACGGCCGCAATCATTCCCGAGCCGGTCCGTGCCGAAGCGGAAGTGATCACGCGCGAAGCCATGGTACTTTGCGGCCAGCCCTGGTTTAATGCCGTATTCAAAAAGCTTTCCGCCGAGATCCGGATCGACTGGCTGGCCGCCGAAGGTGCAAGCGTCGCGGCGAACGCCACGCTCTGCAAATTGACGGGGCCGGCGCGGCCGTTATTGACCGGAGAACGCACCGCGCTGAACTGGCTGCAAACCCTGTCCGCCACCGCGACTATCGCCCGGCGATACAGCGAGGCTGTGGCCGGCACGGGGTGCAAGGTGCTCGACACGCGCAAGACCTTGCCGGGCCTTCGGCGGGCGCAAAAATACGCGGTCGCCTGCGGCGGTTGTTACAACCATCGGCTCGGCCTGTACGACGGCGTACTGATTAAGGAGAACCATATCATGGCGGCCGGCTCCATCGGGGCGGCCATCCGCACGGCGCGGCAATTGTCCGGCGTTCCCGTGGAAGTGGAGGTGGAATCCCTGGCTCAACTCGCCGAAGCGATCGCGGCCAAGCCTGACCGGATCATGCTCGATAATTTCAGCCTGGAAGATCTGCGCACCGCGGTAGAAACGGCGGGCGGCCGGGTCGAACTGGAAGCTTCCGGCAACATCGGTCTTGAGAACATTCGGGAGATCGCCGAAACCGGCGTCGACTTTATTTCCATCGGCGCCTTGACAAAAAATATCAAGGCGGTCGATTTATCGATGCGCATCAAACTGGTCCATTTCGATGATTGAAAATGCCGACCGCCTATTCAAGTTGATCAGTCACGGCGTCTACGTCGTCGGCGTCCGCGACGGAGAACTTCGCAACGCCTTTACCGCCGCCTGGGTCATGCAGGTCTCTTTCGACCCTCTGCTGCTGGCGATCAGCATCAATCCCGAGCATTATTCCTACCGCCTGCTCAAGAACGGCGGTATTTGCACGGTCAATGTCCTCAGCCGGGAACAATACGCAATCGCCGAGCATTTCGGCCGTTCGGGCCGGGATAAAATGGCCGGCTTTCAGTGGCTCAGCGCTGAAACCGGCGCGCCGATACTGCAGGACAGTCTGGCTTATTTCGACTGCGAAGTCAGCCATGATACCGACGCCGGCGATCACCGGATTGTCGTATGCAAGGTGGTGGCTGCGGCCGAACTGAATCTCGGCAAGCCTTTACTTTACAGCCAGACCGGGGACATGGACGGCAGCAGCCGGCTTTATGATGCTTCCGGAACAACCTGAAATTCCTCTTCCGCTTTTTGAAGTCCCGGCAGTTAAAAGTTCTTTATAGAAGCGGCGCCTTCCTCGGCTTGAATCTTGATCGCGGCGCGGGCATCGCTCTGCCACGATTAACCATCCTCAACTAAATTCACTCCTACTCTCAATATAAAACGCTCCAACATTCGACGTTTTAGCGGATGCTGTCCACATAACTGGCTAGCCAAGCCTTTGAAATTCCCGAAAATGAAGATCCGTTCGCAGAATTGACCGGGCCTTCTCATCATAATTTCTCCCAACGGCCAAGCTGAACGCCACCGGCGCTCAGACGCCATCAAGGCCTGGACCGGAACTCCGGGCCGCTTGAATTTCCACAGCGTTTAAAATACCGGGAGTCCGTTATGAAGTTTTCTTGCCCTCATGCCTTAAACCGTCCTCATGCCCTCGAACGCCGCCGCACGGCCTCGGCGGGCCTGCTGTGCCTGGGACTGGTGCTCGGCGCTGCCCAGATCGAGTCCGCTCACGCCGCCTGGCGGCCGAGCCGGGACACCTCCGCCCCCAGCGTTCCCGGCGGCGTTTCCGCCACCGCCGCCTCGACCTCGGCGATCAACCTGGCCTGGACCGCGGCCACCGACAACGTCGGCGTCAAAGGCTACAAGATTTACCGCGGCGGCAGTCAGATCGCCACCGTCACCGGCACCTCGTTCTCGAACACCGGCCTGACCTCCGGCAAGAGCTACAGCTATACCGTGGCCGCTTACGATGCCGCCGGCAATAGCTCGAAGCAGTCGTCCTCCGTCTCGGCCACGACCTCTTCGGCCGACACCACGGCCCCGACCGTTCCGGGAGGGCTCGCCGCGACCGCGGTCTCGTCCTCGGCCGTCAGCCTGAGCTGGAACGCCTCGACCGATGCGGTCGGCGTCCAAGGCTATACGGTGTATCGCAACGGCGTCGAGCTCGCCTCGGTGGCCGGCACCACCTTCAGCGACAGCGGCCTGAGCCCGAACACCACTTACCAATACACGGTCTCGGCTTACGATGCCGCCGGCAACCGCTCGGCGCAGTCGGCCTCGGCCAGCGCCACCACCGGCAACTCCGGCGGCGGGGGCGATGGTGGCGGCGGTGGCGGCAGCGCCGGCGGGGTGCCGGCCGGCATCTATTCGATCGATACCGTGGTCGACAAGCCCTTCGTCGACGGCGTGCTGATCCGGATCTTCTGGAAGCAGATCGAAAAAACCGAAGGCAAATACGATTTCAGCAAGGTGGCTTCGGTGATCAAACAGGCGCAGGCTCTGGGTCAGGGCGTTTCGATCGCGACTATTGTCGTAGCGGCCCCAAGCTGGCTGATGGATAAGACTGAAACCTATACCGATCCTCAGTCCGGCCTGGTTACCGTGCCCTGGGATACGACCATGCTGACCGCCCTGGAAAAGCTGATCACGGCTCTCAGCAATTATCAAGTGGACGGCATCGCGATCAAGGATCATCCCACCGTCCGGCAGGTGGATGCGGCCATCGGCGGCATCCAGTCGATCCGGATGGTTCAACCGCCTTCCGGCTACACCGCGGAAAAACTGGAAGACGGGGTGCTCCGCTCGGTCCGCGCCTGGGTTAATGCCTTCCCCAACAAACATCTCTACGCCGGCCTGTTCGGTATTAGCGACGGTACCAACAAGCCTTCCACTACCGAAAAGATTCGCGACGACCTGATGGCCGAGTTCGACGGCGTCAGCAAGCCGAAGCTTAATTTCTTCCAGGAAGTGCTGACCGGCATGGCACCGACGTTGAACTCGCCGCTGGCGACAATAGTCAGCGACGTCCGCAGCGAAACCAGCATCATGTACCAGGCCTGCGGCGAATGGAAGAACCAGAGCGCCTGGTCCTGGTGCTACTGGGCCAACAACGACAGTCCGGACGCCGGCTTCAGTTTCGCCTACAACAACTTCAATACCACCTATTTCGAGATTTATCAGACAGACCTTATGAACGACGCTTACGCCAGCCAGTTCCAGAAATGGCACGACACGCTGAAACCTTATCTGCCCTAAGCGTATCCCTTACCTCCCGGCCGCGCGCTCCTTCCGGGCGCCGGCCTTTTTCCTTTTGGAGCCAACCATCCCGCGAGGCCCGATCATTTTCAAAAACGGCGGTCCGGCGTTCTTGCCGCCGACGCGCGGTCTACCAGAGAAAACCGCGCCGCTTGACGCGATCAAGACCAATGGCATTCTCTGCGTTTAAAAGCTATGCTATCTTCCTTGATTCCAATTACCCTTGATGGCATTTATGGCCGAACAAGAAGGCGTTATCAAATACCGGCTGGATTACCGTCCTGCTCCGGCGTCAAACTACCTCGAACTGGCTGAATTGAACGCGTGGCGTTCGATATTGTTCCGGTTGGGCTTAATCGGCCAGGATCCGCAGCGGTACGGCGGCCTGGGGTTCGGCAATCTCAGCTTCCGCCTGGACCGTACCCGTCAATTTGTCATTACCGGCTCGCAAACGGGCGGACTGGAACGCCTGACGCCGGAACATTACTGCCGAATCGTGCACGCCGACGCCGGGCAAAATCATATCGTTGCGGAAGGCGCCAACAAGCCTTCCTCGGAAGCATTGACGCATGCCGCCGTCTATCAAGCCAGTCAGAGGGTACGGGCCGTGGTCCATGTGCACAGTCCGGTGATCTGGCGACATCATCAAGCGCTGGCCTTGTCCGCCGTCGCCGCCGATGTCCGCTACGGGACGCCGGCCATGGCGGCCGCCGTGCTCAGCCTGTTTGAGGAAGACCGGCTGGCGGAAACTTCCCTCTTTGTCATGCTGGGGCATGAAGACGGCATTGTGGCGTTCGGGGATTCGATCGCAGAAGCCAGCCAGACGCTGATCAAAACGCTGGCCTCGGCCTTGCGACTGGCTTATCAAGAACTGCACCCGGGCTAAGGCCGTCTTTTCGCTAAGCGGAAATGACAAGGTCATGCCGCTTCATCAGCGCGGCGACGTCTTTCCGGTAAATCTCCCGCACCGGCAGGCATAAATGCCCCGGCTTCAGTCCTCTTTCCTGCAATGATTCGGCTTCGGCGTAAATCGAATGGACGTCGTAAATTTCGAGCGCTCTAAAAATGGCGGCAACGTCTTTCATGCCCGCCCTTTCGGGCTGTTGCCCCTGTTTGATCTGGAAGACGGCGTCATCCAGCAATAGAATGGCGACCGATTGGTCGAAAGCGGCCGTAGTCAAAACAACGTCCAACGTTTCCTGGGCGTAGGCGCCGTTGTGAGCGGGTCCGCGCAAGACAAACAGATATTTTTTCATTTCGTTTTATCCGAATACCAAAAACCGGTCGGCGATCAGCGTGGCTTCAACCCATTGTCCCAAGCCGGAAATACGAAACCCCTCGGCCAGATCGTCGTCCATTTTCCCCTGCCGTCCGGCTTCGTCCGCGCAGAGCAGGCCACGCCTTTGCGCCGCGGAAATGCAGAGCACCAGGTCGATGCCGTGGCGTCCGGCCAGATCGCTCCACTGCGCCGTCAACCGGACTTCATCGTCCGGCGGCGTGGCGTAACGGAGGCCGTGATAAATACCGTCGTGATAAAAAAACACCCTGAACACCTCATGGCCTTCGGCAAGCAAGGCATTGATGAAACGGAACGCCGAATAGCCGGCATTGGAACGGTAAGGACTGGAATTGATCTGAATGGCGAATTTCATTCTGTCTTATCTAACTCTAAGTCGGAGAAAGCGGCACTGTCCCCGGTGGCGAAAAAAGCAAGCTATTCTTTCCGGATTTTCAGTTTGTCGTTCAATTTACGATATAATTCCGGTTTTTTAACTTTCGCGAGAAAAAACGCCGTTTCGGCGTTCGCTCCTCTGCCGTGCAGGACCGGTTTTTGCCAGGCCGGCTTGCGAGATGGCATCGTTTTTCAGGTTTTCCGTCAATTTATGACCAAAAGACTCATCCCGTTATTCATTATTCTCTCGATCTTATTAATCGGCGTTGCCGTTTTCCTGGTTCCTCGTGTCCGCGAGGAAGCGGGCGTCACTCCGCCGGAAACCGTTTACAACCGTTCAGGCGAGGCCGGCGGCACCGAAAAACCGTGTCCCAACGATCATCCCGAATGGCGGCAGGCTCAGGAAATCGACGGGGTACGAATCGAAGAGTCGCTGGCGTGCGAGCCCGACAATCCGTACGACGTCGCGGCCGCCGTCAAAGGCACCAACAACGTCTCGATGGCCACCCTGATGCAGACTCATCTTGCCCAGGATGCGCTGACCCTGTCCGACGATCTCGACGGCGACGGCGATCCCGATATTATCCGCATCAAACTGGAGGTTGTCGAGCTCAACGGCGCCACGCCGGACGGCAACTTTCCCATCAATACGTTCGACATCGCTCCCGGCATTCGACCCGGCCTGTGGGTGTATGCGCCGAAATCGCGGGGCATGGCATTAAAAAATTTCAACTCGACCCAGGCCAATCCCTTGCTGCGGGCGCCCTCCCCCGTGATTCGGGTGGAACAGGGCGACCGGGTGTACGTCACGCTGGAAAATACTCATTACCTGCCTCATACGATTCATCTGCACGGCGTCGACCATCCGTGGATGACCGCCGACGGCAAGGATAACGACGGCGTGGAAGAACATGCGGTGTTTCCGGGCCAGATCCATACTTATGAAATCCGGCCCCGCCATGCCGGCACGATGCTCTATCATTGCCACGTGCAGACCGCCCAGCATTATCTGATGGGGCTCAACGGTCTCTTCGTCGTCGAAGAAAACCGCCCCAACAATTGGGTGCAGACTTTCAATGTCGGGGCCGGCCAGGTTCGGCATCCTTCCGTGGCGGTACGGGAAAAATTCAACAGTGAATACGATCTGTTCTATCAGTCGCTCGACAAGCAACTGTCGCAAATCGTCCAGGACAGCAACGATCCAAGGCTTATTTCCAAACGAATGAGCCGGGAATACAACATGACCCGATCGAGCGAAAATTATTTCATGCTGAACGGCCGCTCCTTCCCTTATACGGTGCGGGACGGTTTGGTGCTCGCTTCAGGCGATGAACGCATCAAGCTGCGCGTGGCCAATGCTCAGCGCTCCTCGATAGCGCTTCACATCCACGGGCATAAACCCACCGCCATCGCCTACGACGGCGTGGATCAGCCTGAAGGTCTGCAAGTGACGCGCGACGTCATCGAAATCGCTCCGGCGCAGCGGGTGGACTTGAGCCTGAATACGGCCAACGACGGCTTGCACAGCTACGGTCCCGGCTTGTGGATGTTCCACGATCACGTGCTGACCGGCACCACGACCGACGGCATGGAGCCCGGCGGCAACATGGCGATTCTGGCGTATAAAGGACTGCTCGACGAACAGGGCATGCCCAAGGGCCACGATGAATTGCTCGACGAGATCTTCGACAAGAACTATTACGCCAAAACGCAAGCTCTCTTCGCCAAGGAGGAATTCGCTCAGTTGCTCGGCGATGCCGGGTCGATCGAGCCCGACATGATTCGGCTGATCCTGTTCGGCTTGAGCGCCGGTCTGGCCGTCGGTCTTCTCCTTGTTGTTGCGATCGCGGTGAAACGGAAATCAATCCAATGAACACATTTCAATCCCGGCTTCTTCTCGCTCTGTTCATTTTCGGTCTGGGACAGCCTGTCCATGCGATGATGGATCATCACGGCATGATCATGGACGAAAAAGGCATGATCATGAACGCCAACGAGGACAAACTTCCGCGCGATTGCCCGAAACTGGCCGGCAACATCGACATCACCATTCGCGCGGGCCACAAGCAGGCCGCAAAATTTCCCGGAAAAATGTTTGCTTTCGACCGACAGCAATGGGACGTGGCGCCCTGCTCGAAAATCAACATCACTTTCGTCAACGAGGACGACATCCGGCACCAGTTGATGATTCACGGACTGCCGGGCTATTTGTATCCCGACGGCATGTTCCATCTCGAACTTTACGGCAAAGGCGAATTGAAGGCCTCGCTGATCGTGCCCAGCCAGAAAAAGACCTATCTGGTGCACTGCGAACTGCCGCAGCACATGGAAAAAGGCATGAAAGCGCAGCTCAAAGTCGGCGGCGGCGACGGCGATTTACCCAGCATTCCCGGCATCAGCAAACCGGTCCGGGCCGACGTCTATCCGGTGGACTGGAACGCTCCGTCCGTGGCACTGCTCCTGTTTTGCTTGCTGGTCGGCGCGGTGCTGCCGTATTTCGTCTTGAAAATCAGATGAACCGGCCGGACGCCCTCTCTTTATCATTCGGCAGAAAAAATCGACCGCCCGCAGAAATGGCCTTCAAGTTGCCGATTTGGAGGAGCGGCTCAGCAACGCCGTCAACTGTTCCAGTTTTGCATCGACGCCGGCGACAACCTGCTTGAGCTGGGCCAGTTCGCTCTGAAGCGCGTCCGTATTTTCATGCACATGCTGAAAATGCACCTGGAAATATCGAGGCAACGGAAACAGATCGATCAGTTCCTGATCGCTGTTGATAGTATGATGGCCCGGTTTTCCATTCTGTAATGGTTTACTGTTGGATTCTTGCAAAAGCTTTAACGTATCCATATTCTTCCTCGCTATGGCTCATTGATGCGTGCCTAACGGTTCCGCTGCCCCGAAACGCCGGAAGCAGCGCCGTACAGGCGAATACTTGACTCTTTATCGTTATTATTTATCAATAAACAACCCAGACAATCGATGGACCGGGTAAAATCCGGCACACACTGCCGCGCCTTCATTCAATGAAAGCGATGATTGAAATTCATGCCGGCTGGAGAAAAAATCCATCCCTGGAAACAGGTTTATTGATGACTTATTGAGAGAGTTTGAAGCCGGAAATGAGCCGGACTTCCGGCTGACTTCCAAGGTAAAATCGAATTTTCCCCAAGCTTCAACTGTAAGACGTATCAGCCGCCCAAAACCCACACCCGAAAGATAAATTTTTTTTAGAAGCCGGATTATCAAAAAGCCGAAATCCGCCGGAAACGGCAACTTTTGCCGTTCGTCGGCGATTACGCGTTAGGCAAATGGCCGAAATTGTCAGGCCAGCGCCGCCCGTCCTGCGGAAAGCCGGGTCGGTCAATCGAGTAAAAAATTTCCGGTTTTCTGAAGAGCCATCGGTGCGTCTTCGCTGGTTTCGTCTTTCAATAGCACCCCGGAAAGCTGCAATTTTTCGGACTCCCGGATGAGATACAGCAACTTTCTCAACGCCTGCTCGTAACCCAACCCGTGTGGATGAATGTTGGAAATGCAATTGCGGTCGGCGTCGGTGCTGATGCCGGGGCTCGCCCGGTAGGTGAAATAAATGCCCATGCTGTCGGGCGAACTGAGACCGGGCCTCTCCCCGATCAGGACGATGCACAGTCTGGCCGCGTAGTGGGCCGCGACTTCGTCGCCGATCGCCACCCGTCCCTGTTTTATCAGACAGACCGGCGGCAGGCGGTAACCCATTTCATACAGACGAGGCAGCAGCAAATCCAGGAACGGAACGGCATGGCGCTCGATGGCTTGCGACGATAAACCGTCGGCGACCACGACGACGGCGTCCGCCTCGGGAAAGGGGTTCCGGTCGAGGCAGGCCACGGCGGCTTCGCTCAGACGCCGCCCGAGGTCCGGACGCTGCAAATACTGCTGCCGGCTTTCCGCCCGGGTTTGCAGGATCACCGTGCGGCAGCCCCGATCGTTCAGGCGCTGTTCGAGCCCGGCAAAATCCAGCGGCAGTTGGACCGCATCCCGAGCCAGCGCATGCGCCAATTGAAAGTCCAGGCCGGCTCGGGTCGGCTGGCTCATGCCGGCCCGGCCCAGAGCAATTCGGGCGGGAGTGAACTGCTTCAGGCCGTGCCACGGATCGGGAATGATCAAAGGATCGTCAGTATCGCTCATCGCCCGGCTCTCCCGATTTTTGTAAAGACGACCGGAACAACGCCGGCACTTCCGGCCGCTGCAAGCGGTTTAAATCGTTGAAAATCCCGTGTTGCCGGAGCCATTGCTCGAATTCGGGCGCGGGCCGGAGCCCCAGCAACTGGCGCACGTACAGGGCATCATGAAACGACGTGGACTGGTAGTTGAGCATCACGTCGTCCGCGCCGGGTACGCCCATCACGAAAGTGCCTCCGGCGGCGGCAAACAGCGTCAGCAGCGTGTCCATGTCGTCCTGATCGGCTTCGGCGTGATTGGTATAACAGACGTCGCAGCCCATCGGCAGGCCCAGCAGCTTACCGCAGAAATGATCCTCCAGCCCGGCTCGGATGATCTGCTTGCCGTCGTAAAGGTATTCGGGCCCGATAAAGCCGACCACCGTATTGACCAGCAGCGGCTTGAATTTGCGCGCCACGGCATAAGCCCGGGCTTCGCAGGTTTGCTGGTCCACGCCGTGATGGGCATCGGCGGACAGCGCGCTGCCCTGCCCCGTTTCGAAGTACAGACAGTTGTCGCCCAACGTTCCGTTTTCGAACCGGCCACCGCGTCGAAGTTCCAGCGCGCACAGCCGCGCCTCCTGCAATACGTTCAGGTTGATGCCGAAACTCTCGTTGGCTTTCTGGGTGCCGGCGATGGATTGAAAGACCAGATCAACCGGCGCGCCCAATTCGACGGCTTTCAGAGTCGTCGTCACGTGCGCCAGCACGCAGGCTTGCGTCGGTATCCGGTAACGCTCGATCACGTCATTCAGCAAATGCAGCAGCTTCATTGTGGCTTCGACGTTGTCCGAAGCCGGATTGATGCCGATGACGGCATCGCCGCAGCCGTACAGCAGACCGTCCAGAATGCCGGCGGCGACGCCGGCAGGATGATCGGTCGGATGATTGGGCTGAAGGCGCGTGGAGAAGCGGTGCTCCAGGCCGAGGGTGTTGCGGAAGCGGGTAATCACCCGGCATTTTTTCGCGGCCAGAATCAGATCCTGGATGCGCATGATTTTGGAAACCGCCGCCGCCATTTCCGGCGTCAGGCCCGGAGCGATCCCGGTCAGCTTTTCCGTGGTCGCCTGTTCGGACAGCAGCCAGTTGCGAAAATCGCCGACGGTCAAATGGCTGACCGGCGCAAAAGCGGCACCGTCGTGCTCGTCGAGAATCAGGCGCGTGACTTCGTCCAGCTCGTACGGCACCAAAGTTTCATTGAGAAACCGTTTGAGCGGCACCTCGGCCAGCACCGATTGGGCAGCCACTCGCTCCAGATTGTCGGCCGCGCCGAGGCCGGCCAGATAATCGCCGGACCGCGCCGGCGACGCCTTGGCCATCACGTTGCGCAAATTCTTGAAATCGTAGACGCGCTGGTTTATAGAAGTTTTATACATGACAGGATCATTTTACCGGAAGAAAAAATCCATCGACTCCGACCGTTTGCGTTACTCATGGCGAAACTTGCCGATTATTCGAATCTTTTTTAAAACGAAAGTTTCAACGGCCGAAAACCGGAAAAGCACCGCTTATTGCCGAGCTTCGGCCAATACCGAGACTTTATCGGATTTTTTAAACGTTTCCTACGAATTCAATTGAATTATACGCAAGCCAGGCTTTCAAAATATCACCCGTCCGGCGAAAGCTCGCGTGAACCGGAATCATCGACGGAGCATTTCGGAACGGTATTTTTCTTGACGGTTTCAGGTTTTTCGGGACTCCGGTGCAGAAACGGGAGTCCATTGAATTCCTTAACTTTGCGGAGAAATCGGTGTCATGACGAACTATTTGAAACTTCTGCCGATCCTGGCATTGCTGACCGGCTGCGCGGCGGCCTCTTCCCTTCCCGCCTTGTCGGGACTCGTTCCCGCCCAGACCGGACCCCAGATTCTAACGACGACGGACGTCAATTTATCAGAGCAGAATTACAAAATCGTGAAAGCCGATGCCACCGGCAGCAGCACGGGTTTCAGTTTTCTGGGGCTCATTACACTGAGATCGCCCCTTTACCAGGAAGCGGTCACCCGGCTCTACCAGTCGGCGAACGTTTCCGAGGGGAAAGCCCAGGCTCTGGTCAACGTGATGCACGAACACACTGCCAATTATTACCTTTTATTCGCTCTGCCAAAGATTACGGTGCGTGCGGATGTGATCGAATTTACCGGCCGGGCGGAGCAACATGTTCAATATGAGGAGCGTATGAGATAAAAGCTGATTCTTCTCACGGGTTTTATCCGAATGATTAAGCAGAACACAAAAATTGCCAGTCTGACAATCAGTCACCTCCTTCACAAACCGGAACAGGCAATCCAACGGCTCTGACAATGGCCCTACTGGAGCATTTTCATTCGCTTGCAGGGAGGAATTCATTCACCCCGGGCGAATGTATTCGGCAAGGCTTGCGTAATTAATTCGGAATGGGGTGGATGGTAGCGCTTTGGGTTCGGCCCTGGAGATCTCGAGTTCCAGACGCAAACCGTGCGATTTTTAGCGAATGGTTATTCGACTTCGGCTTCCACCTGAACAATGATTTCCGCCAATAAAGTAGGACGAATATGCAAAGTCGTTCGCAGAGGAATCTCTTGCAGCAGTGTCAACACCTCTGGTTTTGACCGGGATCGCCTACGAATCGCTCTGATCAATAGACCAAGCGTGCCATGCGCCGGGATGCTCAAGCTTTTTGCCGCAAGACGAGCAGCCGTGTCATCCGTCAGCAACAGGCAACCGCCAAGTTCCAGACACAAATGCAAAGCTTCCTGCTCACCGACATGCAAGGTATACAGCGGCGTTAAAGCCTTGACCATTGGGGAAATCAAAAGCGCACTCCGGCGATTAAACAATCCTGCCGCTGTTTCCATCGCCTGCGGCCGATGCCGCTGCACTTCCAGCCAAACCGCCTCGGGCACCGACTGTGCCAAAATCGGCCAGAATATCGAGACATCCTAATTCATCCAAATGAATGATAGGCCCGGCGTCGGCAACGACTACCGGGCTAATCCTGTCCATGCAATCCCCAGTCGACATCTTCCCGGATGAATCGCTCGTTCATCTCTTCAAGATGGGACTCCAGATAACGACGGATGGATTCGATAATCAACTCATCCATATTGGCGACCCAACCGCGCTCCACCATGGATTGTGCTTGTCGCCAAAGTTGATCGGGGATTTCGGTTTTTACGGTTGTGGCCATGACGGTTATGCCTCTGGAAAACTTGATTTGTAAATATGGCGACCAATTTCAAAAAGATACGCTCTATACACGCCAAAAATTATAAGTCATTGATAGTCGCAGAGGGCGCATAAAAGGCTTGAAGCGACCCAACAGGAGTAAAATGAAATCAGGCGATGGACTGAAGGTGATTCTAAAAGGACATTTGGGCTGGGGCAAGTGCTGATTGGATTTTTTGTGGGCATGTTGTTGGCGTTAGTCCGGCTGAAGCGCATGAGTCTGACGTAACTGGCCTTGGCATTTACCAGCCAGGCCGACCCAAAACCCCGCTACCGTCGGTTGCAGCGCTTTTTTCAGGAAGTTGTGTTTGATTATGATGGGGTGGCGTGTTTGATGCGGCTTCGCGTCACAATGGGGCAGGTCTTGCAAAGCAGCATAGATCATTCAAGGTGCTTAAATGGGAGAGTAGCTATGAGAATCCCGGTGAACCGGTTCGTCTCGCAGCCCTCGCAGAACCGGACTTGGAGCGTTACACCATCCGGCTCCCAGTTTGAGTCATCCACAAGGGTTTGGGATATAAATTGTGCTGGATTCGCAGGGATGGCGTCCATGCTTTTAACATCTTGCTGAATTTGGCCCAGTTACAGCTTCGCCTTTGGCTTCTCCGGTTAATCCATTTGAAGAGCAAACGGCTTATCTGATAGGTGTAATTACCGATCTGCCTGGCATTGCCACTGACAGCGTCGGATTAGATTATAAATCCTTATCTTATTGGAATAAGCCAACTGACTGATACGGGGCTGCGGCGCCCTACACCGCCCTAATTTAAATCAAAGCGCCCATGCAGATGGTTACAATCTGTTCAACCAATAGTCAGGCCGACGGCGTTTGTGAGAAACTGCGAGAATCTGGACCATGCCTTCCATATCGCGAAAAATGATTTTAAACGGAAACCGGGCAAGAGAAACGCTGCGAATATTCGGTTTACGTTCGACGCGGTAGCGTTGCGGCATTTGAACCACAGTTGCCATCGCCCCCTCGAACTCAGCAAGATACGCTACGCCAAGACCGTTTTGCCGGGATTCGAAAAATGCAATGGATTCGAGGTGCTCGGCTTCCGCTCCCGGATGAAAATAACAACTCACTTCAATAAAGCTCTGGCTTTACGGCTGACTTCCTCGGCGGGAATGAGTTGAACAAGTCCTTCATTTATTTCTTGGGCCCGGCGCTCCGCCTCGTCAAGCCATGCCGTTTCAAGTTCGGATTCGGTTAAATTTTCAAGGCTTAACAGTAATTTTTGCACAAGTTTGGCACGCTCCGGAAGCGGCAAGTGTAACGCTTCGCGTTCGATTGTGGCTGCATCCATAATACAAAACTCCCACGGTTCACGGTCAGGTATAAATTAAAACAAGATCGAAAGCTCTATTCGAGAGCGATAGCAGAGTGTAACGCGAAAAAATACATGGAGCTAGAAATTTAAGCATGCGTATTTCGTCGTTTCATTACTTCATAAAGCAGTTTCGCCTTAACCACGGAACACAACACGACTTCCTGGGGCTGGCACACTTCCAGCCGCTGTTTTAACCGATCGGAACGCTTGTTCAGAAAAACGATGCAAGCGTTGGTGTCCAATAAATATTTCATGGGATGGGACCGACTTCATCCAGATCGGGTTGCTCGGGAGGGGGCCAAAGGAGTATCGGCCAGACAGCCATAGCTTTCGTTAATAAATGCCAACCAATTCTGCTGCTCGACGGTCTCCTTGCACGGCTGAATAATCACTACCAACTTAATGATAACTATATTGGGGAATGATGGGCTTTCTTCGGCAACCCATCTATGGCTCTAATTCAAGTTTTCGTCGGGGTATTCTGGTAGCTTTGCAAGTTCTGCATTCAGCTTTGTTTCATCTACCTCAATTTCTGGCATCCCAGTTAGTAAAGCGATTAATCTCGGCTCCATATGCGGTGTTATCCCGTTCCAGACATATTGAACCTGATCCTATGAAACTAACTCGGGGTGGCCTGAGAGGTTGATCTGCCCTCGGGTTGACGTTGTGGCGTGTATAGCGAAACGCATAAAATTTACGGTCTGCTGTAAGTCCTATATCAATAGTATATAAACGTACTTCTCCGTTAACAATGGAAGGTATGACAATAATGTGTTCCGCGGAAATATTTTTCGGAAAGGACTTTAAATGCTTAGGAAACTGGCGCTGTAATGCTCCGGCGAGTATGCCAAGTGATTGCTCAAGTGGAAGATTTCTTCCTCGCAGTGTCGCACTCATCCAATCAGCTGGTTCTGTACCTTTACCTGTTTCTCCTAAGCCCGCGTATCCAAGAATGGCATTTCCGTCAAGAGTATCGAGAAACATTAGTTTCCTGCCATTCTCTTTAGGAACGCGGCCACTATATGAGAGGCGGGTATCGGCTACCATCCAAATTGATTCTCTTCCGTTGACGGTTAGTATCAATGTCATGATGTGATTCGCTATTTGGATCGTGTCGCGGACGATGGACTTTCGGCGATCTATCCTGCATCCCTAAGCTAGTTAAACGCCATTTTTCATAACCGCAAGCAACATATCGTTGAAGTAGGCTGTTCTTCCAGTAGGAAGGAAGATCTTTGCCGCTCTCTCAAGCTTTGCCCGTTGATCATCAGGGAATGTAAAGATATTTTGATGAGTAATCATCATCCACCCGTTGAAGACTTGAAACAAGGGAGGAAACTCACCAGTTAGTTCTGCATACTTGTTGCATGCATCCATGGCAATAAACTCAGTTAATTCTGGATTGAATTCCAGCACCGCCTCATGATCGCGATCTGAATGCTTAAAGAAATTTTGGGCCTCATTTAGTTTGTCACGCAGTTGTTTATGAAATTCTGGTTTGACGTTTTGAAATATGAAGTCTCGAAATGTTGGGCTACCGCCACGTTTTTGATTGAGATCTCGGATGACTCCAAATGCTGCTGCAACTAAGGTGTGCATGGCTACAGGGTCTCCGCTATTAAAGTACATCCGTATAAATGTTTCTAATTGCCGCTTAGCCGCGTCAATTTTCGATATTGTCAGCGATTTGTCCATCGTTGCATCTTACAAATGATTATCTAACCCGGTTTACCCAACTTTTGAATGATAAACAGATCGATATCACTTTTAAAGGTACATTTTAAACGACTCAAATAAACTAACCCGGTGGTATATTAGTGATCTTACCATCATTTATCCTCAGCCGACAACAATCGCCCCTCCGCAGTCTCTCCCATTATCCAATATATCCAAATCCATGCAAAAATTTGACAACCCGCTCCCCTGGGCTAGAGTGAAGGCACTACAATCCACTAGGGGCTCGATCCCCACCCAAAAGCCTTGCGGTTTTTTTACGCCCGAAATTTGTTTATGGGCGGGACAATAGGCCCAATACAAGACCGAAAGGGAAATAAGGTCAGCCGTCTGATGCGGTAGTTGAGCCCACGTAGGGTGGAATAGCGAAGCGTATTCTGCCGAATGTTGCATTTTCATGCGGCGCCATACGGCTTTTGCCTATTGCGCCCTACGGTCTACGTTCCTGGAATTGAGATAGTATTGTATTCGGTCATGTTTTCAGCCTTGGAATCTTTATTAGTTCGTGTTTTAGGCAATAAACAGAACCGTTATTGCCTATCTTTTGAAGTTATGGCTTATTCAACGCCCCAAAAAGTTGGTCAGGATTGCCGTTCGATAAACTCGACCTTAACCGGCATATTCAACTCCCTGCCAATCTCTTCCAGCAATGCCGCCGCATTTTGTTTGTTGACGTGAGCAGTAATAAACTGATGTGGCTACACTATCCCGGACACACTCTTTAAAATACTCTCAAACAAGAGTGAATCCAAATGAACCCAGAAAAACCTAATAGTTATACCGCCGAATTCAGAGCCTCAGCCGTCAAGCTGGCGAATGAATCGGATAAACCCATCACTCAGGTCGCCAAGGATCTCGGTATTAACGTCAATACCTTGCACACCTGGATCAGCAAATACAGCCGCCCTAAGGAGAACGATAAAACGGCACGAACCGACGAGCCTCTTTACGACGAACTCAAACGCCTCAAGAAAGAGGTGGCTCGCCTGACCGAGGAGCGCGATTTATTAAAAAAGGCGGCCGCGTACTTCGCCAAGGAGCAACGGTGAAGTACGCCTGGATCCAACAGCATGCAACGGAATTTGCGGTAGGCTCGATGTGCCGGTTCTTGCAGGTATCGCGAAGCGCCTATTATGATTGGCTGCATCGCGTTCCCACCACGGCTGAAAAAGACGATGCCGATCTTACGAAGATCCTGCAAAGTGAGTTCAATAAAAGTCGGACCACCTACGGCACTCGCCGTCTCAAGGTCGCCTTATCAGGCCGAGATCGGACGGTCAGTCGCCGGCGAATAGGCCGTCTCATGCGAGAAGCGGGATTAGCCTGTAAAACCCAGCGCAAATTCAAGGTCACGACGAATTCCCAACATGATCTGCCGATTGCACCTAACCATCTGGATCGACAGTTTAACGTGGGTCGACCCAATCAGGTCTATGTCGGCGATATCACCTATCTTCCTACTCGGGAAGGCTGGCTCTATTTAGCCGTAGTGATTGATCTGTATTCCCGGCAAGTGGTGGGCTGGTCCATGGCCGAGCCTATGCGGGCCAAACTGGTGAACGACGCCTTATTAATGGCCGTTTGGAAGCGAAAACCGGAGCAGGGCCTGATGTGGCATACCGATCGCGGCAGTCAATATGCCTCGGAAAGCCATCGGGCGCTGTTAGCCCGGCACGGCATAAGGCAAAGCATGAGCCGTAAGGGCAACTGCTGGGATAATAGTGTTTCAGAAAGCTTCTTCCATACCTTGAAAACCGAACTGGTGCATCCGCAGACCTATCAAACCCGATCGGAGGCTAGACAGACGATATTTGAGTATATTGAGGTTTTTTACAACCGCGAGCGACTCCATTCAGCCAATGGCTATAGGTCGCCTGTGGACTACGAATTGCTGCATAAAGCGGCTTAACCGTGTGTCCGGAAAAGTGTTGACATATCAAAGCCTGCCGGTCCGCAAAACCCAGACAGGCTATCCACGGGCAGATAACCGATAGAAATCCCTTATTATCATCCCTACAACATGCCGGCCTTGATAATGAAATTTTCCACCGACTTGAGGCCGTCGCCTTTTTTCAGATTGGTGAAGACGAAGGGCCGGACGCCGCGCATCTTGCGTGCGTCCCGGTCCATGACTTCCAGGGAAGCGCCGACGTAGGGCGCCAGATCGATCTTGTTGATGACCAGAAGATCGGATCGGGTAATGCCGGGGCCGCCTTTGCGCGGAATCTTGTCGCCCGCCGAAACGTCGATCACGTAAATGGTCAGATCGGCCAGTTCGGGGCTGAAGGTCGCGCTCAGATTATCGCCGCCGCTTTCGACGATGACGAAATCCAGATTGTCCCAACGCTCGCACAGTTCTTCGACCGCGGCGAGGTTCATCGAGGCGTCTTCGCGGATCGCGGTATGAGGGCAGCCGCCGGTTTCGACGCCCAGAATGCGCTCTTCCGGCAGGGCCTGGCTGCGAATCAGAAACTGCTGATCCTCGCGGGTATAAATATCGTTGGTCACCACGCCGATTTCGAAACGGTCGCGCATGCTTTTGCACAAGGCGTCGACCAAGGCCGTTTTACCGGAACCGACCGGTCCGCCGATTCCTATTCTTAGCACCTGTTTTTCAGTCATCTGAATTTCCTCTCAAGAACGAAACAATCTCGAATACTGCGTTTCATGGCGGCTGCTGGCCAGAGCCAGTCCGAACGCACTGCCGCCGAGGTCGTCGTCGGCCAGAGTCGACGCGAAATCGACCCGTTCCGGAATTTCGGCCGCCAGCGCCATCAACAATCGTTGGCCTGCCACCTGCCCCAGCGGCACCAGTTTGACCGCGCACAGCACCTGATTTTCCAGCCAGCTCCAGGCATATCCGATCATCGCGACCCTCCGGGGGATGGCCATCCGAACCGAGGCATAGGCGAAAGCGGCGGCCAGAGTCAGCGGGCCTTGGCCGCGCAAGTCCAGGTCATATTCAGACTCCAGACGGGTCAGCAGCTTCACCAGAGCACCTCCGGTTTGCATGTCTTCGCTTTTTAATTCCGAGGTTTCCCGGAACGCAAGCAACACCGCATTCCAGTATTCGACCGAAGCCGTATCGGACCTGAGCCAGGCATCGTACAGCCTTGCCAGAAGCGGCAAATCGACGCGCGCCTGGCAGCGTTCCAGAGCCGCTCCGATCCAGGATTTCGCCTCGTCGGCGCCGGCGACCCAGCCCGCCTCCACCGCCTGTTCCAGGCCCTGGGAATAGCTGTACATGCCGATCGGCAGCCCCGGGCTAACCAGTTGCAGCAGGCGCAGCAGCGCCAGGTCAGTGATCATGAGTTTGATAGGCGCCGGCTTCCGGCTCGAACGGCAGATGCTCGTGAGTGACCTGAAGACCGAGGCCTTCCAGCATGCGGTCCAGCACGTGATCGCCCAGATAACGAAGCTCGCCGTCCAGGATTTGCAAGGGAACGTGCCGGTTGCCCAGATGATAGCAGGCGCGCGCAAACAGCAAGCGCTCATAGCTTTGAACTACCGATACCGCCTCGGGAGCGGCTTTGACCCCTATCTTGACGCCGTCGTCTCCGGTCAGCGTCATTCCCGAACGCAACAGGGAGCCGCGCGGCAGAAACAGGCCAACTTCCCGGCCGCCGTCGGTCCGGGCGTAAAAGCGGCTTTTCTGCCGGACGTCGAAAGGCAGAGTCAAAGTGTCGTCCGCAGGGCTTGGATTGACTAATTTCGTCAGTTTCAGCATCGTCAGAATAAAAAGTAGCGTTGTGTGAAAGGAAGTCTGTCCGCCGGCTCGCAGGTCAGCAGCAGGCCGTCGGCCCTGACCGAGTAGGTCTGAGGATCGACCTCGACAACCGGCAGAGCGTGATTATGGATCATATCCTTCTTGCCGATGGCGCGAACGTTGCGCACCACGCCGACCGGCTTGCGCAGTTCCAGAGCCGAAGCGGCTCCGGCTTCCGCCGCGGCCGCGGACAGGAACACCAGCGACGTGGCCGCCGAAGCCCTGCCGAAAGCGCCGAACATCGGCCGGTAATGCACCGGCTGCGGCGTCGGAATGGATGCATTGGGATCGCCCATCGGCGCCGCCGCGATGAAGCCGCCCTTGAGAATCAAGCTGGGCTTGACGCCGAAAAAGGCAGGATTCCACAAGACCAGATCGGCCAGTTTGCCGGGCTCAACGGAACCGACTTCATGCGCGATGCCATGGCTGATAGCCGGGTTGATCGTGTATTTGGCGAGGTAGCGTTTGATGCGGAAGTTGTCGTTGCCAAGTCCGTCTTCGGGCAGCCGTCCGCGCTGGATTTTCATCTTGTGCGCGGTCTGCCAGGTCCGGACGATCACTTCCCCGACCCGTCCCATCGCCTGCGAATCGGACGAAATCATCGAGAACGCGCCCATGTCGTGCAGAATGTCTTCCGCAGCGATCGTCTCGCGGCGAATGCGCGATTCGGCAAAGGCGACGTCTTCCGGGATGCCGGGATCGAGATGGTGGCAGACCATCAGCATGTCCAGATGCTCGTCGACCGTATTGACCGTATAAGGCCGGGTGGGATTGGTCGACGACGGCAGCACGTTGGCCAGGCCGCAGGCTTTGATGATGTCGGGTGCATGTCCGCCGCCGGCCCCTTCGGTATGGTAGGTATGAATCGTGCGCCCTTTGAAGGCCGCGATCGTGTCTTCGACGAAGCCCGATTCGTTCAGCGTATCGGTATGGATGGCGACCTGCACGTCGAAGCGGTCGGCCACCGACAGGCAGCAATCGATCGCCGCCGGCGTGGTGCCCCAGTCCTCGTGAAGCTTCAGCCCCATCGCGCCGGCGCGTATCTGTTCTTCCAGCGCAGCCGGCAGGCTGGCGTTGCCCTTGCCGAGCAGGCCGAAATTCATCGGAAACCCGTCCAGAGCCTGAAGCATGTGGCGGATGTTCCACGGCCCCGGCGTGCAGGTGGTCGCGTTGGTGCCGGTGGCCGGCCCTGTGCCTCCGCCGATCATCGTGGTGACGCCCGACATCAGAGCTTCCTCGATCTGCTGCGGGCAGATGAAATGGATATGGGCGTCGATGCCTCCGGCGGTGAGGATCTGCCCTTCCCCGGCAATGATCTCGGTGCCGGGTCCGATAACGATGTCGACACCGCTCTGAACGTCGGGGTTGCCGGCCTTGCCGACGGCAGCAATGCGGCCGTTCCGGATGCCGACGTCCGCCTTGACGATGCCCCAGTGATCGACGATCAAGGCGTTGGTAATGACCAGGTCCATCGCCGATCCGGAATCGGCCTGACTCTGGCCCATGCCGTCCCGTATGACCTTGCCGCCGCCGAATTTCACTTCGTCGCCGTAAACGGTGAAGTCCTTTTCGACTTCGAGAAACAGTTCGCTGTCGGCTAGGCGCACCCGATCTCGGGTGGTCGATCCGAACATTTCGGCATACGCGGTGCGGCTGATTTTAGCCATGGTTATCCTCCAACGGGCCCATGATCTGCTGCCGAAAGCCGAATACCCGGCGCAGGCCCGAAAACGGCACCAGCGAGACTTCGCGCACCTGTCCCGGCTCGAAGCGAACCGCCGTTCCCGCCGGAATGTCGAGACGGCAACCGCGCGTTCTGTCGCGGTCGAACTGCAAGGCAGGATTGGTTTCGAAAAAATGATAATGCGAACCGACCTGAATCGGCCGGTCGCCGCTGTTGGCGACGGTCAGCGTGACGGACGGGCGGCCGCCGTTCAACTCAAGATCGCCTTCCGCCGTGATGATTTCTCCGGGTATCATGTGAGTTACCTTACTCGATCGGATTATGGACGGTGACCAGTTTGGTTCCGTCCGGAAAAGTGGCTTCCACCTGCACCTCGGGCAGCAATTCAGGCACGCCTTCCATGACGTCTTCCCGGTTCAGGAGCGTGCGGCCGAAACTCATCAGTTCCGCCACGCTTCGTCCCTCGCGTGCTCCTTCCAGGATCGCGGAGCAGATATAAGCGACGGCTTCCGGGTAATTCAGTTTGAGTCCCTTGGCTTTTCGCCGTTCCGCGAGAAGCCCGGCGGTGAACAGCAACAGTTTGTCTTTTTCTCGGGGAGTCAGTTGCATGATCGTTCCTTAGTGTCAGGTGGTCCAGATGCGCGGCGGATGCGCCGGCAGGCCGGTCAGTTCCGGCCGAAGGGCGGCCCAGATCCGTTGAAAGCATTCCCGAAGCCGATCCGCCCGGGCATCGAGGCCCCGGCAGATCAAAACGTCGTCAAGCCGGGTAACGCCCATGTCGTCCTGTCCCTCGATCCGTTGCCGCACCGTTTCCAGGGTCTGCAACGAAGCCGGAAAGGCGATCAGCGTCCCGAAAGACGACCGGCCGTTCAACCCCCACCGGGACACACAGGCATCGGCATCCAGACGCTGCCGCTCCAGATAGCACGGAACTCCGCCGCGCTCTATGCGCCAACTCAGATCGGCCGTGCCGGTGCGGAAACTTTCTCCGGCCGCAGGCCTTCCTAAGGCATAAATTTCCCAACCGATAAACCGGGCTCCGGCAGTAAACTGAACATGCAGATCCGATCTTATCCGGGCTCCCTCGTAGCCTATCGTTTCCTGAGGCAGCCATTCCAGCGTGGCGTTCTCGCCGAGAACGATCGACACCGATTGCTGAGCAATTCCTCCGTTGCTCCGGTAGAATTTGCCGGCTGCCGGTGTAGTCAGCAGCGCCGATCCGCCGTGGGCCAGATCGATATCGATTTGCAGCCGATCTCCGGCCACCACCCCGCCCGGAGGATGCAGCAAATAAAGATGACAGACGCCGCCCTCTGGGTAAAAAGGGCGCTGCACGACCAACGGTCCACGATGACGGCGGTGACTCAAGACGGTCTTGCCGTTATTCATCTTGAAGCCCAGTTGCAAATCAGCTTCCCAGCCTGCCTTAGACAGATGTGGAGAGCTTGGATCGAGGGCAGCGCCGTAGCCTTCGCTGTCGATCAGCATGTCTTCAGACTCCGGCCAGCAAGGCCATGCCGGCCACGATGCAAATCAGGCTGTACAGTTTTTGCGGTATCCCGGCCATCGCCGGAAACAGGCGCACCGCGACAACGCCCAATCCGAGCAGCGACGCCGTGCCGGTCAGAAAGCCCGCTGCGTAAAGCGGAGCTTCCACACCGGCCTCGATTTCTTCGGCATGGACGAAACCGTGCAGCAGAGCGAATACGCCCATGCAGGACACAAACAGAACTCTGTGGATGTGTTTCTGCCCGCTGAGCATCACGCCCAGCGCCAGCACGGACAGGGCCACGCCTTTTTCCGCCGCCTGCATCGGCAAACCGGCAAAACTCAACCCGGCGCCTGCCGCCATCATCGTCAGGAACAGGGCCGGCAGCAGCCAGCGGGCCTTGCCTCCGGTCAGCCCGCTCCACATGCCGACGCCCAGCATCACCAACAGATGATCCATTCCCAACAAGGGGTGCAGCAAACCGCTAACATAGCCTTCCGCAACAGCGGCACCGGTATGGGCATCGGCCGGCAGCGCCGGCAACCCGATCATTAAGCTCATCATAATCGTCGTGTGTCTTGCTTTCATTACTTGATCCTCGTTTATTAAACCGTCAGATAGTGTTTTACCAATTCTTCGTTGAGTTCGTTCATCGCTCCGGCCGCCACGCCGCGCCCACGGTCCATGATAAAAAACCGGTCGGCCACCTTGCGTGCGAACGGCAATTTTTGTTCCACCAACAGTACGGTGACGCCCAGTTCGTGGTTGATGGTCGCAATCGCGTCATGAACCTCGTTTCTGACTGGTTCCGTTACGTCCGCCGATGCGACCGGCAGACCTCTCGACCGGTACAAACGGTAAATGACGTCGCCGATTTCGCTGACGATGTTGGGTTGTATGCCTTCGGTCGGCTCGTCCAGGATCAACAGCCTGGGCTTCAGCACCAGAGCGCGCGCAATCGCCAGTTGCTGCTGCTGTCCTCCCGACAAATCACCGCCCCGGCGCTTCAGCATCTGTTTCAGTACCGGAAAAATGGCAAAGACCTGTTCCGGCACTTTCCTGACGCCATGCTTCTTTGCGGCACGCAGACCGACTTCCAGATTTTCCTGCACCGTCATCAGCGGAAAAATTTCCCGGCCCTGCGGCACGTAACCGATGCCGAGCTCGGCCCTGGCTTCCGCTCTGGCGGTGCCGATCTCCGTCCCGTCCATCCGTATCGAGCCGTTTCTGATGGGCACCAAGCCCATGATGCTTTTCAGGAGCGTGGTTTTACCGACGCCGTTGCGCCCCAGAAGACAAACACAGGAGCCGTCCGGAACGTCCATGTCGACATTCCACAAGGTATGGCTTTCGCCGTAGTATTGGTCCAGCGATTTTATCGTTAACATCACCCCCCCAAATAAACCTGGATGACGCGAGGATCGTTCTGCACGGATTGCATACCGCCCTCGGTCAGAACCGAGCCTTCATGCAGCACGGTCACTTTGCCGGCGATCGACCGGACGAACTCCATATCGTGCTCGACGACGATGATCGAATGTTTTCCGCGCAGCGACAACAGCAATTCCGCGGTCCGCTCCACTTCCTGATGGGTCATCCCGGCTACCGGCTCGTCCACCAGCATGACCAGGGGATCCTGCATCAGCAGCATGCCGATTTCCAGCCATTGCTTTTGTCCGTGCGACAGGACGCCGGCCCTCCGTTCGCAGGCACGGGCCAGACCGATCGTTTCGAGAACTTCTTGAATACGGTCCTTCTGTTCTCCGTTCAACCGGGCAAACAAGGTTTTCCAAGTGCCTTTGTCCGTCTTTAACGCCAGTTCCAGATTCTCGAAGACCGTCAAGGCTTCGAAAACACTGGGTTTTTGAAATTTTCTGCAGATGCCCGCCTGAGCGATCTCCGCTTCGTCCATTTGCAGCAAATCGATGGTCTGGCCGAAAAACACGCTGCCGGTATCCGGCCGTGTTTTACCGGTGATGACGTCCATCAGCGTGGTTTTTCCGGCGCCGTTCGGTCCGATCAGACAGCGGAGTTCACCGGCATCGATGTACAGCGACAGTCCGTTGAGCGCCTTGAAGCCGTCGAAACTGACGCTGACGTCCTCGAGATAGAGGATCGTCCCGTGACGAATATCGACCGTGTTCTCCGTCACCAGGGCGCCTGGTTGCGCCACTTCGGAAGCATGGCCCAGGGTTGCACAAGCATTCATGATTTTTTCCTCTCCCACCGATGCAGAACGCCGACCAGTCCCTCGGGCAACAGCAGAGTCACCACGATGAAGACGCCGCCGAGAGTAAACAGCCAGATCTCCGGCATCAAGCCGGTAAGCACGGTTTTGGCGTAATTGACCACGACCGCGCCGATGACGGCGCCGTACACCGTGCCTCTCCCGCCCATCGCAACCCAGACCACGATTTCCAGCGAGTTCAGCGGTGAAAATTCGCCCGGATTGATAATGCCGACCTGAGGCACGTAGAGAGCCCCGGCGATTCCGGCGAGCATCGCGGAACAGACGAAGATCCACAATTTGAACATCTCCACGCGGTAGCCCAAAAAACGGACGCGCGACTCCTGGTCCCGAATCGCCGTCACCACCCGGCCCAGTTTGGTATTGACCAGCCAACGGCAAGACAGATAAGCCGTCATCAGGACCAGGCCGGAGGTCATCAGCAGTGCCGCCCGAACAGGTTCGGACTGCACATTGAAGCCCAGGATGTCCTTGAAATCGGTCAGGCCGTTATTGCCTCCGAAACCCATTTCGTTGCGGAAAAACGCCAGCATCAGCGCATAAGTCAGGGCCTGGGTCATGATCGACAGATAGACGCCGGTCACCCGCGACCGGAACGCCAACCAGCCGAAGACGAAGGCCAGCGCGCCTGGCACCAGCAACACCATCAGCAGGGCGAAGCCGAAATGATCGAATCCCAGCCAGTACCAGGGCAACTCTTTCCAGTTCAGGAACACCATGAAATCAGGCAGCACCGGATCGCCGTAGACGCCCCGGCTGCCGATCTGGCGCATCAGATACATGCCCATCGCATAGCCGCCCAATGCGAAAAAGGCGCCGTGGCCCAGGGCGAGAATGCCGGCGTAACCCCAGACCAGATCGAGCGCCAGGCCCAGCAAGGCAAACGTCGTGTATTTGCCGAGAAGCGATACCGTGTAAGTCGAGCAATGCAGCGGCGACTCTGCCGGAAACAACCAGGTGCACAACGGCACCCCGATGGTGACCGCCAGCAGGATCAGGAAAACTACGGCGCCGACTTTATCTCCTTCGAAGCGAAACAGTTTCATAAGTTAGGCCTCCGCCGCGCGGCCTTTTTGGGGAAAGAGCCCGCGCGGACGTTTTTGGATGAACAGAATGATAAACACCAGCACCAGAATTTTCGCCAGAACCGCCCCGGCGTACGGCTCCAGAAACTTGTTGGCGATCCCCAGCGAAAAGCCGGCGACCAGGGTTCCGAAAAGATTGCCGACACCGCCGAATACCACGACCATGAATGAATCGACAATGTACGCCTGGCCCAGATTGGGGCCGACGTTGGTGATCTGGCTCAAGGCGACGCCGGCCACTCCGGCAATGCCCGAGCCGAGCCCGAACGTCAGGGCGTCCACCCGCCCGGTGGGTATGCCCATGGCTCTGGCCATGGTGCGGTTTTGCGCAACGGCCCTGACTTCCAGCCCCAGGCGGGTACGCTTGAGAATCTGCAATAGCAGAAAAAACACCAAGAGGCAGAACACCAGAATATAAAAGCGGTTCCAGGTCAGCGACAGAAAATCGTTGATCTGCCAGGAGCCGCTCATCCAGCCGGGGGTGGCGACGCTGCGGTTCAGCGGCGAAAACACCGAGCGGACGCTTTGCTGAAGAATCAGGCTGACGCCGAAGGTCGCCAGCAAGGTTTCCAGCGGCCGGCCGTAGAGAAAGCGGATGATGCCGCGCTCGATCGCAATGCCGGCCAAGGCGGCCATCAGGAACGCGGCCGGTATTGCCAGCACGACCGACAGTCCCAGATGATTCGGCAAGAGTTGCTGCATGACATAGGTGGTATAGGCCCCCAGCATCATCAGCTCGCCGTGGGCCATGTTGATAACGCCCATCACGCCGAAGGTGATTGCCAGCCCGATGGCCGCCAGCACCAGCACCGCGCCGAGGCTCAAACCGAAAAATACGGTTTCGGCTGCGGCATACAGATTCAACCGGGTATCGATGTCGCGAAGCGCCAGAGCCGCTCGATTACGGATTTCTTCGTCCGATTCGGTAAGACCGCCGCCGGCGTCCTTTTCGACGATCGCCTTCAAGCGGTTGACGACCTCGATGCTGTCGTGATCCTTCAGCGCGGCGATGGCTTTCAGACGGACTTTCCTGTCCGCACTGTCCATGTCCTGCAATAAAAATACCCGGTCGATTTCCTGTCGCACGCCGTCATCCGTTTCATAGGCCCGATGCGCCTGCAGCAAGGCCAGCGACCGGACGTCCGGATTTTTTGCCATCGCCCGGACCGCCTCCAGACGCAGCGCGGCCTTCCCGGATTTCAACTGCAACTGGCCGATCGTCTTGCGCAAACCCGACCTGAGCTTATTGGTGACCTGAATTTTAACCAGAGCATCGCGTGCCATCGTCCCGGCCGCCTTTCCTCCGGCCGCCTCCGACACACGATAGTCTTGCCCTTCTTCCTGTACGATTACGACCTGCCCGTCCGCACGGAGCGCATAGAGCCGGCCTTCCAATAGCGCTTGCAGAACAGGAAGGCCCTGGGCGGAGTCCAGCTCGGCCAATTGTTCAATGGCCTGTTCCCGCTCCGGCATCGAGCCCTGGCTGATACGGTTCAAAGCGGCGATAAAAGCCTCGTTCTTACCGGACTCCTGACCCCATGCCGACAGCGAAGCCAGCCAAATCAGCACGGCCAGAGCGCCTCCAAGTCGCCTGCAAGCATTCGCCTTCATAAGTTTTCCTCTCAATCGCCGCGTCGTTGACGGCCGTTGTGATTCAATCGGCGCCGGGACTTCCCTGCGGAAGCCCCGGCCGTTGCTGTCGATCAATAGTTTTGACCCGAACATTTTTTGGTTTTGGTATTGTAATTGCCGCAACTGATCGGGGCGGTCCAGTCGGCAATGATCGGTTTGCTTTCCGGCAGATAATCGGACCAGGCGTCGCCGTCGACCACCTTATTGGTTTGCCATACCGTCAGGAACTGGCCGTTGTCCTGAATCTCGCCGATCAACACGGGCTTGCTGATGTGGTGGTTCGGCAGCATCTTCGAAATGCCTCCGGTCAGGTTCGGAAACTCCACGCCGATAATGGCTTTTTGCACCGCATCGGGGTCGGTGGTGCCGGCCTTTTCCACCGCCTTCACCCACATGTTGAAGCCGATGTAATGCGCCTCCATCGGATCGTTGGTCACCCGTTTCGGATTCTTGATGAAATTGTGCCACTGCTCGATAAAGGCGGCGTTTTTGGTGGTGTCGACGCTCATGAAATAATTCCAGGCCGCCAGATGGCCGACCAGCGGCTTGGTGTCGATGCCCGACAGCTCTTCTTCGCCGACCGAAAACGCAACGACCGGGATGTCTTCGGCGGAAACGCCCTGATTGCCCAGCTCCTTGTAGAAAGGCACGTTAGCGTCGCCGTTGATCGTCGAGACGACGGCCGTTTTCTTGCCGGCCGAACCGAACTTCTTGATGTCGGCGACGATGCTTTGCCAGTCCGAATGGCCGAACGGCGTGTAGTTGATCAGGATGTCTTTCGACTTGACGCCTTTCGCCTTCAGATACGCTTCGAGAATCTTGTTGGTGGTGCGCGGATAGACGTAGTCGGTCCCCGCCAGCACCCAACGCTTGACTTTCAGGTCGTTCATCAGATAATCCACCGCCGGAATCGCCTGCTGGTTCGGCGCGGCCCCCGTGTAGAACACGTTCTTCGAGGATTCCTCGCCCTCATACTGGACCGGATAAAACAAAACGCCGTTCAGCTCTTCGATCACCGGCAGTACCGACTTGCGCGATACCGACGTCCAGCAGCCGAAGATCGCGGCAACCTTGTCCTTGGTCAGCAGCTCGCGCGCCTTTTCGGCAAACAGCGGCCAGTTCGACGCGGGGTCGACCACCACCGCTTCCAGCTTTTTGCCGAGCAGGCCGCCTTTCTTGTTCTGCTCGTCGACCAGCATCAGCATCGTGTCTTTCAGCGTGGTTTCGCTGATCGCCATCGTGCCGGACAAGGAATGCAGAATGCCGACCTTGATCGTCTCTTCGGCCCGTGCAGTGCTTGCCAAAGCCATAGCCGCCACTGCGGCGGCAAAAACAAAAAGTTTTTGCATGTCCGATAATTTTGAAATGATCTTAAACATGGAAATTCCTTGGTATCGTTTACGAAAATGGATTTAAATCTGAATCTGAACGCCAAGCTTGATTGCGTTCGTGAAAGTGCCGTTGGCGCCGGGGTTCCAGATGCCGCCTCCGCCGGAGAGGTCGCCGCCCTGCCACAGCAGCGAGACGCGAGCGTTGTGCCCGTCGATGACATAATTGATGCCGCCTTCATACTCGCTTTGGTCCGGTCCGTTCTGGCGCATGACTTCGGTATACATGACGTAAGGCTGGAACTGACCTATCCAGACTTTTTTCGGAATCAGATACAACAGGTTGCCGGTGACGGAATTGCCCTGGAAGGCGGAATTGGCGGGACCGTTCCAGCCGCCTGCCTGGAAGTAATTGGTGTCCGTTGCCGGATCGCCGCTGTTCTGAGAGAAATTGCTGATGCCGAAATGTTTGTATTCGCCGTTGGCGGTCAATACGCCGCCATTACCGAACACCTTTTCGAACTTGACATCGCCGCCGGCCAACAGAAAATTTCCGGGATGCTGCAGACTGCCCGCGCCGTCTTCCTGATATTGCGCGAAGCCGGCTATCGTCAGCACGTCGCCGTCGGCGCCGTAAGCGGTGCCTCCGGTGTAATAACCGGGCGCTTTTTCGACGTTCAGAACGTTATAAGCGATACGGGTCGCATAGAGCAGGTTGCTGTCGCGGTTGGCGGTCGGCAAACCGCCGTTGCTGCGCTTCAGTCCTTCGAACACGCCGAATACGTATTTCAGATGCCCATCAAACGCCGCACCCCATAAATTGAAGCCCTCGTCTCGGCCGAAGGTGCCCGCATCGGGCCCCGGCAGTACACTTTGAATCGTCGAATCGGACGGCTCGAACGGCGTCTTGAACGGCTCGAACGTGGCGCTGTAGAACGGCCCGTTCATTTCGATACGACCTTCCGGCACCAGTTGGCGGCCCAGCCAGAGGTTCGCATAATCGTTGAACTCGAATTTGACGATGCCGTCCAGAATGCGGATGTCCCCGCCGTCGCCGCAGTTCGCACACTCGGTGTTGAATTCCAGCTTGATGTATTTGTGAAGCTGGGCATTCATGTAAAGACGCAGGTTGTTCAACTGGAAATCGGTCGACCATTTGTTGCCGGTCGCTCCCGCCGTATCTTCCGAACTCGAGAAGCTGGTTCTTATGCCGGCCCCGATGCTGACCCATTTGGTATCGTCAATTTTAAAAGTTGCCCCGGCCTGGGAGGCAGGCCCGTACCCGGCCGCGGCAACCGCCAACGCGAGCGCCGGCAGTACCGAAGCCGTTTGCCTGTTCGCCTTTCGCCCGATAGAATCGTTCATGTTAAACCCCCGGTTATTCGTCAGATAGAATGTGTATGCAGCCTCATGGGCTGTGGAGGATTATTCGGGGGCGGACGATTTGGCACAATCCGTCATCTGACTGATCAGTCAAATGACGTATGGCCATGTCGTCCTTACTTTTTTAAACTGCCGAAAGGCAATAGACGCTGGCTTTATCATGAAAACACACTCACCAACCTGCATGCGCAGGATAGCCCTCGTGACGGCGCTCAATCTGGCGGCCGGCTGCACGGCGCTTGCCGGGGAAGAACTTTCCGGGCACGTCGACAAGGCGGCCGTCCGCAACATCGAAGTGATCCTCGCCGAAGACAATCTCGACCAGTTCGGCCCTTCCCTGCCCGAAGCCTCGATGGTTGCGCAAATCGTCAAAAACCTAGCCGAGTGGAACTATCCGGTGCAACGGCCCGGTAAGGAAGGTTTTTCCCATACTCTGAAGGCGCAGCTCGGACGGATCACCCATCAAGGCACTCCGACCGGATTCTCGTTCAATATGGGCAATTCGGACCCGCGCGCGCAAGAGTTTCAGAAAGCCGACGTACTGACGATTCGATGCAGTTTAACGTCCAACAAGAATCCGCATGAACAAGTGATGTCGGCGACGGAATTCAGCGCCAATCCGATCAAGCGCCTGGTCGGGAAACCGGAAGCACGGGAACAACTGGTCCAGTCCTTGATCGACCACATCAGCAGCGCTTGCTACAATCTGCTGGACGATCTGGAACTGGATCAATCAAGCTCCCCGGACGCCCCCGCCGCCGCTGCCGGCGGTTCCGTCAAGAAACCGCGCTGGATGCCGGCCGTTCGCATCGAGGTTCAGAACGAACCTGAGCCGGCCTCCAACAAAACCGGCGAGAACGCCAAGGGCAACCCCCAAACCACGGAAGAGCCGCGCAAGAAGGTGATCATTCAAAACCAGGGTACGCCGGTTATTTTGAAGTTCGGGTATGAGCGGATGTAGGCAGAGTTGGAGCTTTGCGGAAACTTAGAGCGTAGATTGGGGTGACGACAGGAACCCCAACACGCTCCACTCCCCCGCCTCCACGCACGATTTTGAACTCCCGAAGACGGATGGCATTGGGGTTCGCACGCTTACCCCAACCTACCCCACATACGCGATGGCCTCACCGCCGGTTTTCTTTTAACCGGTGTGCTTTGGGTCGATGATAGCGGCTACCGATTTCCTATGCAGATCGACATGACGAACACCCGCGGCGTCGACCTGTCCTGGCCGCCGTCAATCCGTCTGGTGACGCCAAAATGGCCTTTGGCATTTGTAAACGGCCAGCCCAAGCATGACGGTTATCGGTGATCCGGTGGCTCTCCAGCATCACATTTCTTGCACTGAAGCTTATTGCCAATCACTGACGCACGACCTTCGAGCGTAACGACCCAAGGGCGATTAACCCAAGGCGGATCGTGGCGCATATGCTGAAAATGTCCACACTCGAGCTCGGCCACCCAGTGATTTTCTTCGTCTTGGTGAAAACCGACAATGCTACGTTCCATAAGCACCTTGGGTAGGAGTCATGCCAGCAGGACTCCTCGAAATGAAACCCCAACAAGGACGAACCCTACTGAGGCCATGGTGACGAGAACGATTCTGTGCGCCATCGCGGGGAGGGTTGATGCGCTGAGATTGGGAATGACGCGAAACCGGGCGTCCAGCGCGGTGAGGACGGTGACGATCAACAAGGCGAGCTTAAGCGCGACAAGCTTGCCCTGCGGAGTGCTCGCGGTAATCCAGGCGGAGAAATCGGGCACTAACAGATGAGCCATCCAAAGACCCGAAACCACTTGAACGAGCAAAGCCGGCATACCGATGCGTTCGAATTCCGATTCGAAATCGAGCAATATCTTTGGATCTTGCGCCGCCAACGCGCGAGGAAGAACTGTGAAGGCCAGCACCAAGTGCCCGCCAGTCCATACCGTTGCAGCCAGAACGTGGGCTAAGAGTACGTAGCTGTACATAAGTGCGACCTAAAAATATTGTTCAGACCGACCTAACGTACGTTTTTTCCTGTCCGTTTGTCAAGAATGGCGCTTGAACTCCTCGCCATTCTCCGTGCGAAACGCGTCAATACCGGTCTATGCGCCCGGAACGGTGAGGCTCCCCAAGCGGTAGCCGGAAGTCGGTTTGATGATATTATCCATACCGGATGCACGCCATGCGCGGCTCCGCTCAAAATGCGCAACAGAAACTCGCCGGCGCTGTTCGGGCATTTTCCAAGACTGGCTTTATCATAGAAAGCGGGCTCTTAAGCATTGATAACACGAAGAGCATTTCAGACATTCAAATTAAACGATTCGAGGTACCCATATGAGCAAGACGCATCCCATCGATCGCCTGCGTGCGGAAAGCGCGCGTTTCGGCGCCAACCCATATCTATTGACCCAGGGCGACGACGGCCGGCCCCATGCGGTGGCCGTGTCTATCGAATGGCAGGGAGACCGCATTGTATTGAGCACCGGGGCGCGCAGTACCGCCAATACCGCCGCGCATCCATTGCTCAGCCTGCTGTGGCCGCCGGTCGAGGCCGGCGGCTACAGCCTCATTGTCGACGGCAATGGGACCGTGACCGGCAGCGGTTCCGATGCGCGAATTTATATCACGCCCACGCGCGGCGTGCTGCATCGGCCCGGCGTATCGCAAGTCTCGTCAGAGCTCGGGTGCGGTTCGGACTGCATCCCCTTGCTTGGTTGAAGTAAGACAAAGCCCCATCGCCCCAAATACAGCCTGGCATTCATGCAAGATACCGCCAAACCGGTGCTTGAAAAAGGCTACAGCCAACTCATCCCGGCCTATTTCCAAGCGCCTGGAGAGCGGAGCGCAAGCCTTTATACTAAATTCAATATCGTCCATGCATTTTAATTATTATGCCCATTGCTTATAATGACCATATTGATTAAAAAATGTAGCTACCAGCGAGGTAAGGCAGGCATGGAACAGAGTATGAATGAACTGATGAACCACACGGCCGACATGGGCCAGGCGGAAATGTTTTCCAAGGCCTGGTACAACGAATACTTTCGGCGTGCCGCCGAAAGCTCGGCCCACTCGCGCTTCTGCGAGGCCGTGTATGGCAGGGACCTGTGCCAGCACGGCATGATGGACCTCGAGGAAATGGATTTTCTGGCTTCATTGCTCAAGCCCGGCGAAAAGGTGCTGGAAGTCGGCTGCTCGAACGGTTACGTCACCGAATATCTCCACAAAAAGGCCGGTTGCCGCATTCTGGGCCTCGATTACGCGGATGTCGCCATCGCCCAGGCGCAAGCCAGAAACCAGGGTAAAGCCGGTGCGCTGAATTTCCAGTGCGTGGACCTGATACATGACGAACTGCCGGGCGGCGATTACGATGCGATCCTGGCCATCGATTCGATCTATTTCATGGGCGATTACAACAAGACCCTGGCCAAGCTCAACGCCAGGCTGCAGCCCGGCGGCCGCATGATCATCGCAGCGTTTCAGACCAAGGAAGAGAGTGACTCCGATGCGATTCTGTCGCCCGGCCATACGCGGATGGACCAGGCTTTAAAGGCCTTGTCGTTCCACTACATTCAACACGACTTTACTCCGAACGTCCGCAATCACTGGATCAAGAACTACGAATTCTCCCGCTCGCTCCAGTCCGAGTTTGCCGGCGAAGGCAATGCCTTTTTGTGCGAAGCGCGCATGGCCGAGAACGGCTGGTTCAAGGATCACGCCGAACGCGGCACGCTGGTCCGGTTTATGTATGTGATTGAGCATAATGCGGATCTCGCGCTGAGTTAGGAGTTTTTCTCCACAATAATACGAAGGCGAAAACAATTCGGATCAGGCCCGACGCGTTGTCCGATGCAAGCCATTCGGTTCGAGACTGAAACACCCCCAAGGCTTGAATACCCAGGCGAATACGCCGGGTTGACTGTGCTGTTGGCGCAGAGCGCGTCTTGCGCGATGCCGGGCATGGATATCGGCGCCAACGCCCAGGCGCCGTCCTTGGCCAAAAGCATCGGCGCACCGATCAATTCCGACGCCGCAGAGTTCGAGACGATCTTCAACGCCGACGCTAAAACCGTACTGTTCGTGTCCACACGGCCGGGCAGCATCGAATCTCCAGGCAATCCATACAGCTTCGACGTCTGGATGGCGTACGACGGAGTTTGCCGGGTCGTCCGGCTGTTGTGCTAGGAAATCCCCTGCGAACCGGCGATAATGGGAGAACATTCGCCCTCCCCGGCGTCCGCTTCCGCCGTCACGGCCGCCTTGGCGGATTTTGCCGAAAGCAGAAGAATGCCGGACACGGCAAGATAGCTGAAGGCCACCGGCAGCGATTGGGCAAAGCCGATGGCTTCGCCGTGAATCAATCCGATGAACGTGCATACCGCGCCCACCAGAGCGAAGACGGCGGCTTTGAACAATTCCCGTTCGATGATGAAAGAAGCCATCGCACCCAGGATCAATCCGCCCAGAATGGCGCCGCCGCCGAGAACTTCCAGGCCGTGATAAAGCACCCCGGCCTGGCCCAGTTTATCCAGCCCGACCGCGGCGGCGCTGGTTCCCGCCGCGCCCAGCGCATTGTCGATCTGCAGCTTGCCCCAGGCGGCCAGATGGGGCATCAAGGCCAGAATGACGGCCGGTGCATGCGTTTTCGGCGTCTCCTGAAAGGCTTGCGCGCCTATCAGCATGCCGATGTACAGCAGGATCGGGGAAATGGCGACGACCGGGATCAGCGACGCCATCAGCGCAATGATGCCAAGCCAGGACAGGACCAGCACGGCAGATCCGGTGGCGGCCGAATAGCCGATGCGTCCGCCCATCGATTTCCAGCCGGGATGGCCGATGTAGACGGCGTTGATGAACGGATTGCCCATCAGGCAGCCGATCAGGCTGACCACGCCGTCGGCGGTCAAAACACGCGTGGTCGGGTAGCTGTCGCCGCCCGCCGCCGCGCTTTCCACGTTGTCCATCGCTTCGACCAGATCGTAGATGCCGAACGGAATCGCCGTCACCAGAATCACGCCCAAAAACTCAAAGCCGGAAAAGACGTGGTCGACGGCAGGAAGCGGTACCGAGAAACCGAAGTTGGCGAAAGAGGCGGCCACGTTGCTCAAGCTCATGCCGCCATAATTCAGGCCCATGGCGGTAGAAGCCCAGGCGATCACAGTCCCCGCGGCAATGGCGACCAAACCTGCCGGCATGCCCTTGAAATACCGTACGCCGCCGAACCAGCCGGCCAGGATGACGGCGAAACAGACCACGCCCAGCACCGGGGTCATGTACATTTCCAGCGCGGGCCTTAGCGAAATAAAAGCAACCGACACGCCGGCCAGCGTGCCGAGCAAGGCGGCGCGCGGCGTTACCTTGCGAATGTAGGGCGCGATGAAACCGCCCAGCATCAGCACGAAACTTTGTATGAACACCCAGGTCAGGCCGGCTTCCCAACCTTTGACCGGATCGCCGGTGCTGAGCGAAATCGGCAACATGATCACAAAAACCACCACGAACATGTGCGGCACGCTGATGCCCGACGGCAAGGCGCACACATCGTCCCTGCCGCTTTTTTGCGCCAGCTTGTAGGCCAGCCGGGCATAGTACATCGTGCTCAGAAACAACATCAATCCGGTGGCCGGCAGAATTCGGCCGAATACGATCTCGTCCGGCATCTTCAGCACAAAACGCAAAAGCCCGGTCAACACCAGCAGATTGACCAGAATATTGGTGCCGAACCCGAAGAAAGCATTCCAGTCGCCGGGTGTCCAGAGTTTAACCTTGGTTACTGTCGTCATACTGCCCCCTTTTGAGCCAATGTCATTATCGTGAAAAACCTTCGTAAAATGAGATGAATTACGTGAAGCCCTTCGACAGGCTCAGGACAAACTTGTCCGTCCTGCCCAATTCCTTAATTTAGAAGGGATTGCCTGCCGAGCGTGGTGCAAAAAATAAAAAACGTCCCGTTTCAGGCATTCAATCCGGCCAGAATCGATTTTGAATCGGTCACCCATCCGAAAATCCCGCCTTGCGCCTTGATCATGTTGAGGCCCGCTTCGTGAAATTCCGGGATGTAGGAAGCGCAGCAATCGCCCGGCACGAGGCAACGGTAGCCCCGGTCGTTCGCTTCTCTGACCGTGGTGTGCACGCAGACTTCCGTGGTCACTCCGCAGACGATCAGATTTTCTACGGCCCGTTTTTGCAGAATGTCCTGAAGATCGGTCGCATAGAATGCGCCTTTTCCGGGCTTGTCGACGACCGGCTCGCCGATTTGCGGATACAGCTCCGGAATGAGGTCGTGACCGGACTCGCCGCGGATCAGGATGCGGCCCATCGGCCCCATTTGCCCGATGCGCAGACTGGGGTCGCCGCGCTCGATTTTAGCCCGGTGCGCATCCGACAGATCGGGAAGATGGCCTTCACGGGTATGAATCACCAGCACGCCCTGTTGCCGAGCCGCGTTCAAAAGAGCTTTGCAAGGTTCGATGGCGGCCGCCAGCAGCGACACATCGTTGCCCAGGGACTCGCCGAAACCGCCGGGCTCGAGAAAGTCGCGCTGCATGTCGATCATAATGACGGCGGTTCTGGCCAGATCGATGGCAAGCGCTTCGGGTTCGGCCTCAATGACAATATCTGGCATGGCGGATCTTTATCGGTTAATTGTCGGGATTTACTAAGGATGCATCCATGTATACAACAAAGCAAATCGCATGCCATTGTTTTCGGGCGAGAAGGCTATTTATAACTCATTGTAATTATGAAGTTAATTTGAGATGGGTGTTGGATTTCGGAAACATCGTCCGTCGTTTCTGCATCGCTATGAAGCAAAAACGATCTTTCCTGCATTGCTTTGGCGCATCGGCTGTGCAGCACGGACCATCCGGATCGGCAAAACAGACTTGGCCCAAGGCAGGGCAATCGGTCAGGCGGACTTTTAACGGCGTCACAGATACCGCATTCGATTTTTTTGCCGGTAAACTACTTTTTCCAAACCATTTGACGCATAATGCGTTCCGGTCTTTAATTGTCTTTATTGCCGGCCGGCCAGCCTGATTTTTAGCCGCCCGCCCTCACCGCCCCAAACCATGCCATAAATTCTCATGACGACCGCAAAAAGCGAAACGGCTCAGAGCATCTATCTCACACTCCGCAACATGATTCTGAATTTCGAGATTCAGCCGAACTCAAGGCTGACCGAAACCGAACTGGCACACTCGTTCAAAGTCAGCCGGACGCCGATCCGGGAAGCCCTGCAGCGCCTGGAAACCGAAGAGCTGATCAGCATTCGCCCGAAGCAGGGCTGTTTCGTTCGAGGCATCGACTTCGACGAATTCGCCGATTACTATCAGGTTCGCATCAATCTGGAAATGTTGTCGCTGGAAACGGCCTGCCGCAACATGCCGGACGAAGCGTTGAAAAAACTGAGCGAGGTCTGGGAAAACGATGCGGCGGCCGGGGATGCGGGCGATGCCGAGCGCATCGCCGATCTGGATGAAGCCTTTCATCTCAGACTTGCCGAAGGCGGAGGCAATCGTGTACTGGTCAAGATGCTGAGCGATATCAACAATCGGATTCGCATTGTCCGGCGTCTGGATTTTACCGATTACGAACGCATCGTCAAAACCTACGAAGAGCATTACAAAATTCTGCAATCGCTGCTCAAGCGGGATGTGGCGACCGCCAAAAACGACATGATCGAGCACATCAGGAAAAGCGAGGAATTCACCAAAAGGCTGACCTTAATCAATCTCGGCATGCACAAAAACCGCGGCTTTTCTTTTTCGGACGAGGCCAGATCGGCTTGATGCGATAAAGCGCGATTCAGAGCCGCATTACGCCTTAGCCGGCCCCATCATTCGTCCAGAAACTGCACCGGTTTAAGCCAGTGCGCCAGCACCAGGCAGCCTTCCCGGCTGGACACGCTGTGCTCCGAGCCTTCGGGATTGTATATGTAACTGCCTGCCGGATACAGGCCTCTTTCATCCTGCTGCGAACCGGAAAGGACATAGAGGTGCTCGTCGCCGGCATGCCGATGCAAAGGCACCGTAGCACCGGGTTCGTAGCGGATCAGGCCGACCCGGTAGCCGGAATCGGGATCCTGGAACAACAGGCGGAAATGGACGCCTTCGCGAAGAGAGCTCCAACCTCCCGGCGTATCCAGTATTATTTCGGAGGGAATTGAAAAAGGCTGTTTCGAGAAAGGCAGGTTCATCGTGTCCATCGCGAGGGAAATTTACCGGTTTCGGTGCCGGCACGGTCTCGATGAGTCCGGGCGGCTATTGGTTGTCGGGGCGAATTCATTCGCCCCGAAAGGCGTGAAGAAAACAATTCAATTCGGAAGGCTGCATAAAGTAAGGAGACTCGGTCAGATTCCGCGATCGGCGGCAGCCATCCTCTTTCATAACGGACGACTCTTCAGCGCGGCCCGGCGTTTCCGTTCCGGTAGGCGCGCCAGCTTGCGAAACCGGAGATATCGCGGTGGCGCGGCAATACCGCCTCACGCGGAAACAGGATGCCCCATTCACAGGTTCCGTCGCTCAATTTTACAAGGCCTCGATACAGATTCGGCGGTTCGCCGGCTTCAATCCGCTGCCAGACCTCCCAAGGCACGTCATAAAGCTCGCCCGCCACCGAAACGCCCCCGTCGGACACTTCATACATGCCGGGATGTATGTCGTCGATCGAAAAAAGGCGGTAACAGGGCGCCGTGCTGGCCTCGCCGATGAACTTGGCCCCGTCGAGGTTGGCGTGCAAGGCGAATCCGCGCATCAACGTACCGTTGACGAACAGAATGAAGGAGTCCGGCCGGTCCGGGAGAGCCGTCATAACCGCACCTTGTGCCGTCCGGCCGGGGCGGCAGGTTCGCTCCTGCGCGGCAACGCCGATAATGACGGAAACGGACCGAATGACGGCAAAGAAAATGTATTATTCAAGGTCTTTTTCTCCAACAGATTAAGAAACATTCAGGCGCCCTTTCTCCCCATCGGCAAAAAATGGGCAAGGCCGGCGGAAAAAACGATCGGAAAGGAAGCCGGAAGCGCTGCTCGTAGCCACCCTGGTACTTCGGGACCAGCCCCGTCTGCCATTACCCATTCAATGACCGGCCATCCTGAGCCCGATAAGATCCGGATTGGCCAGAGCAGCCGGCGCCTCATACGTCAACCGGCCTTCGAACATCACCGCGATCCGGTCGCCGAGCATCATCAGTTCGTCGAGATCTTCGCTGATCAACAGGACCGCAGCCCCCAGATTGCGTGCCTCCATCAGTTGCTTTCGAACTTCGGAAGCGGCGGCGAAATCGAGGCCGAAACAGGGATTGGCCGCCACCAGCAGATCGACCTGACCGGAAAGTTCACGGGCCAGCACCAGCCTCTGGAGATTGCCGCCGGACAGCGTTTCGACGCGGCGGTTCAGTTCCGGCGGAGACACCCGGAAGCGCTCGATCAAGGACCGGGCATACCGCTGTTGTGCTTTCGCATCGATGAACCAGCGCCAGCGGGTGAAGCCGGGCCGGTCGAAAACACGCAGCGCCAGATTTTCGGCCGTGCTCATCCGCGGCACGCAAGCATTGCGAAGAGGGTCTTCCGGCAGACAGTGGAAACGAAAGCGGACCATATCTTTGCGGGCCGCCGAATACGGCAAACCGTCGATACGGATATCACCCTGTTCCGGCCGGCGCTGGCCGGACAGCACCTGCACCAGTTCCCGCTGGCCGTTTCCGGATACTCCGGCAATGCCGAGAATTTCACCGCCATGGAGCTTAAGGTTCAAGGACCTGACGGCCTTCGAACCGTGGTCGGAGAAAGCGGTCAGATTCCTGATCTCGAGCTTGACCGGCCCTTTGCCCGCCTCGGCGCGAGCGGCCATTTTCGCAATGGGTTCGCGGCCGATCATCAACTCGCCGAGCATGGCCGGGGTTTTACCCGACAAGGGACCGCTATAGACCAGCCTGCCATGCCGGAGCACGGACACCGAGTCGGCAAAATCGATCACCTCCCGGAACTTGTGGGTGATGATCAAAACGCTCAGCTCGTTGCAACGGGTCCGCGCCTTCAGCATGCCGAGGATTTCGTCGGCTTCCTGCGGCGTCAACACCGACGTGGGTTCGTCCAGAATCAAGATTTTAGGCCGCAGGAAAAGCTGTTTTAACAGCTCGACCTTCTGCTTTTCGCCCGCGGATAAATCAGAGGCTTTTTTATCCAGAGAAATCCGGAACGGAGTTTCGGTCATGAAGGCTTCGAGGTGCTGCCGCTCTTTTTGCCAATGAATCCTTTTTGGAATCGGCAACCGCGACAACACCAGGTTTTCGAGCACGGTCATGCCCGGCACCAGCGTAAAATGCTGATAGACCATGCCCAGCCCATGACGATGGGCATCGCGCGTGTGATGGATCTCGCATTCGCGGTTGCCGATCAGCACGGTCCCCCGATCGGCGGCATAATAACCCATGACGCATTTGACCAGGGTGCTTTTACCGGCGCCGTTACCGCCCAAAAGCGCATGAATCGAACCCTGCCGCAACTTGAACGACACCTCGTCGAGCGCCTGAATCGCTCCGAAACGCTTGCCGAGACCGACCACTTCGAGCGCCGGCGAGCCGTGTGCAGCCTCCGCTTCCGGCTCCGGCAAACTCCGCACCGAAAGGTTGTTCACGACAGAGCCTCGATCAGGCAATCGGACGTCGACACGGCGCCGAATACGCCTCCCTGCATCCGGATCATCTTTAGGGCTGCCAGATGGTTGCCGTAATCGGTCGCGCCGCAGCAATCCCCGAGCAGCAGGCATTCGTAACCGCGATCATTGGCATCGCGCATCGTCGTATGTACGCAGACGTCGGTCGTGATGCCGGTCAGGATCAGATTGTCGATGCCGCGCCGGCGCAACAACAGATCCAGATCGGTCGCATAAAACGAACCTTTGCCCGGCTTGTCGACGACGGGCTCGCCGTCCAGCGGCGCCAGTTCCGGGATGATTTCCCAGCCGGGCTCGCCGCGCACCAGAATGCGCCCGCAAGGCCCGGGATCGCCGATGCCCGCTCCGATCTGCCGGCTGCGCCAGCGCTTGTTGTCCGGAAGATCGGACAAATCCGGACGATGGCCTTCGCGGGTATGGACGACGTGAAAACCCTGCTCGCGGCAAACGCTCAAAACGCGTCTGATCGGCTCGATCGGCGCACGCGTCAGCGACAAGTCGTAGCCCATTTTATCGACGTAGCCGCCTTCCCCGCAAAAATCGGTCTGCATGTCGATCACGATCAGACAGGTGTTCTCCGGACGCAAATCGCCGTTGTAAGGATAAGGATAAGGATCGCTCTTGACGAATCGAGGCATGGAGTTTACTCACTTGGTAATGGAAAGTTCTTCCGGAATGCCGGACAGGGAACGCTCTCTGGAGAAAGTCGCAATCATCAGCATCAAGGTCAATACATAGGGTGCCGCATTGAACAAATAATAGCCGCCGGTAATGCCGACCGACTGCAAGGCGGGGCCGAGCGCACCGGCGCCGCCGAATAGAAGCGAGGCATACAGGCAGCGCATCGGCTGCCAGCGTGCGAAGACGACCAGTGCCACCGAGATCAAGCCCTGACCGCTGGACAATCCTTCATTCCAACTGCCCGGATAATGCAGCGACAGAAACGCACCACCGACGCCGGCCAGAAAGCCGCCGGCGACAGTGGCTGCGGTCCGTACCCGATTGACCGGAAAACCGAGAGCTTCGGCGGCATTGCGGCTGTCGCCCACCGTTCGCACCATCAGTCCCCAGCGGGTATTGGCCAAAAACCAGGCCAATAGCGGTGCGGCGACAAGACCCAGCAGAAACAGCACGTTGATTTCAAGTGCGGAACGGACGTGCGCGTTCGAACTCCAGTTACCCAACGCAAGCGCCGGAAGATGCGGCGCAGTCGGCTGAATATACGGCTTGCCTAGAAAAAACGCCACGCCTGTGCCGAACAGCATCAACGCGATCCCCACCGCAATATCGTTGACTTTCGGCAGGCTGCACAGCCAGGCATGAATCAGTCCGAGCACCATGCCGGTACTGCCTGCCGCCAGCACGCCGAGCCAGGGCAAGCCGCTCGAATACGACACGGCATAGGCCGACATCGCGCCGAGAACCAGATTGCCTTCGAGTCCGAGATTGATGCGGCCGCTCTTTTCGGTCAGACACTCGCCGAGACTGACGAACAAATACGGGGTGCCGGCCCGGATCGCCCCGGCCAGCACGGCAAGCAGTACGCCCCATCCGCCCAAGGCGTCTTCGTTCACTCCGGCCTCCGGTTTTCATGCCATGCCGGCAAACGGCCGTACCAGGTTTCGCCAAGCAATATGGCCATGAACAGCACGCTCTGCAGGATCAGTATGGCCGCATCGGGCAACTGATGGGTGCGCTGCAGCAGGCCGGCACTGGCCGAGATGCCGCCCAGAAGCAGGGAAACAGGGATCACCGCCAGGGAATTCTGCCGGGCCAGAAACGCCACCAGAATGCCCGCATAACCGTATCCTGCGGCCAGCGACGCGTTCGCGGTACCGTGGATCGCAGCCACTTCGATGCCTCCGGCCAGGCCTGCGGCGGCGCCGGCGCAAAAACAGACAGCCACGGTCAGCCATCCGACCGGAAGCCCGACGACCCTGGCCGCGCGAAGATTGCCGCCGGCGACTCGAACGGCAAAGCCGAAAGTCGTCTTCCGGAACAGCAGATAGCAAGCAAGGCACAGCGCCACGCCGTAAAACAGTCCCCAGTGCACGCCCAGGCCCGGAATGTCGCCCAGCATGTGGGCACTGCCGATCGGCCGTGTCGAGGGCTTGTTCAGACTTTCTGGATCGCGTAGGGGCCCTGTGACCAGATGATTCATCAGCGCAATCGCAATATAGTTGAACAACAGGCTGGTAATGGTTTCGTTCATGCCTCGGCAGTGTTTCAGCCAGCCGACGAGAGCAATCCAGAGCCCGCCCGAGAGCAGCCCGGACGTCAGCACCGCCGTCAGCGCAAGCCAGGGGGGCTGACTGCCGAAAGCCAAGCCGGCCACGGCCGCGCAAACGCCACCGATCACCACGGCCCCTTCACCGCCGATCATGATCAGGCCCAGTTGCGCCGGCAAGGCGGTGCACAAGGCCGTCAGCATCAACGGCACCGCCCGCTCCAGGGTATTGCGCCAGGAAAAGCCGCTGCCGAAACCACCCCGGTAAATGGTATGAAAGACTTCCAGAGGATTGTTGCCGACGCAAAGCATAAAGGTTCCGAACGCCATCAGCCCCAGAACCAACGCTCCCACGGGAATCAGCAAGTTTTCCATGGCTGCAAGCCAAGCCGACGTTTTCATGGTCAGGAGCCGGTGCTGCCGATGACGCCGGCCACCAGATAATCCATCGACTCCAGTTTGATGTCGGTCTGCGGCAACGCTTGCCCTGGCGGAATCACGACGTTGCCTTTGTTGTCCTTCAACTCGCCCTTGTAGATGACCATCTCGCCGGCCATGAACTTCGCTTTTGCGGCTTCGGCCTTAGCGATCGTTTCGGCGCTGACCGCCGGGCCGTATCTGGAGTTTTTGACGATGCCTTCCTTGATGCCGCCCCGCAGCAGATGCGGAAACGGTTTGCCTGCCTGGAGCCGCTTGACGAAATCGGTATAGACCTTCGGCCAGTTCCATTCCGCACCGGTCAGATAACCCTTCGGCGCCAGTTCGGCTTGATCGGCGTGATAGCCGCTCGAATAAATGCCGCGGCGCTCGCAGATCTCGATGATGACTTTCGGGCTGTCGACGTGCATCGTGATCACGTCGACGCCCTGATCGATCAGGCTGTTCGCCGCTTCGGCCTCTTTGACCGGCATGGCCCAGTCGCCGGTGAAGATCACCTGCGTGGTGATTTTCGGATTCACGCTTTGCGCGCCCAGAGTGAACGAATTGACGTTGCGCAGCACCTGCGGGATCGGCTTGGCGGCAATGAAGCCGAGCTTGCCGGTTTTCGAAGTGCCGCCGGCGACAATGCCGGCGACGTATTGCGCTTCGTCGATGTAACCGAAGTAACTGCCGGCGTTGGCCGGGTGCCTGCCTTCCTGATAGAGCCCTCCGGCATGCAGAAAGGTGGTGCCGGAATATTTTGGCGCCACCGCCAGCACGTGCGGATCGTAATATCCGAACGAGGTCGGAAAGATCAGCCTGGCGCCGTCCAGATTGATCATGCTTTCCATCGAATTCTGCACCGCAATCGTCTCCGGCACGTTCTCCTCCTCGATTACCTTGACTCCGGGCATCGCCTTGACTGCGGCCGCCCCCTGGGCATGGGCCTGGTTGTAACCGTAGTCGGCCCTGGATCCGACGTAGATGAATCCGACCACAACGTCGTCCCCGGCACGCGCCGGAAAAATCATCGCCAAAGCGATGATCAAGGCCGGCGGAAATCCGCGCATGATGCGCAGAAGAAAGGCAAACGGCGTGGTATCGGTGCTAGTCATGGCTTACCTCAAATAAAAGAAAATTAACGGATCGTCGGCGCAAGGCGGCCCCTTCCGGGAAGAGCCCTCACCTTGCGGCCTGCAACGTTTCAGCGCAAAAATAACACCGGCTTTTTCAGGTCACGGCAATACCGGAAACGAGTGCATACTTTGTTGTATGCAACAGATTATGCATGATCGGTGCCATGTTTGAAGGCTTGTTTTCGCTCTTTTTTCATAGCGAAAAAACAAAAAATAAAATAAAGAGTTATACGATTAATGAAGGTTAAAGCAGTTAAAAAATCACGAGCCCGGTTTTGAAAATAAGCCTCTATAATGGTGCGATAACCGATGTATTTGCACCGATTTTGTGCATTCAGAAGAAATAAAGTCTTCCGGGGCATCAGCCGATTGGAATGATCATTTTCTTATCAAAAACCCGGTTAACCAGGAAATCAAAAACCTCCGGAATCCCCGCATACCAAACCCTTGATGCTCAACCCATGAATCAGAGGTTTCCGCAAGAATGCTCCGCCTGAGCCCCTCGGAAAATTCCGTTTAGGCTTCGGCTCGTTTTATACCGTTCGCTTTTAATTGCAGGTTCTTCCCGACGCATCGGGAGGAGTCGGAGGCAACATGGCGGCAGGATTCTTGCATGCCAGTGGACGGCTGAGTCATGGTCTGACGGAGAAAATACGGTAGAGCACGCACCGCGCACTTTCTTTAATAGAACTTTAATGAAATACATTGCGTAACCCAGGATATTCAGGAGGTTACGAAGCGTATCGGCTCCGGACAGTCCGCCGCGTCCTGCAAAAAACCGGCCGAGACAGGCTTTGCGAACATCCTGAAGCCTGGAAACTCGTTCCATGACTCTGCGCGTTGCGCAAGATCAATATGACTTTTATTACCGGTGATTCCGATTATGAAGCTTGGCATTTTCCAGAACATCTCCAAAATCCGCAGAGACTACAATACCTGGGTCGCCGACGAAACCATGGAAGATTATGCCTTGCGTTTCGCACCGCGCAGTTTCCGGAGGTGGTCGGAGTTTCAGGTAGCCAACACCGCCTTCGGTTCGACTTCGTTTCTGGTACTCGAAGCCATCGGCGGCTTTTTATCGATCAATTACGGCTTCACCAACGCCTGCTGGGCCATTCTGGCGGTAGCGGCGGTCATCTTCATCACCAGCCTGCCGATCAGCTATTACGCAGCCCGCTACAACATCGACATCGACCTATTGACCCGCAGCGCCGGATTCGGCTATCTCGGCTCCACCGTGACCTCCCTGATCTATGCCTCCTTTACCTTCATCCTGTTCGCGATGGAAGCCTCGATCATGTCGCTGGCCCTGGAGTTGTATTTCAGGATTCCCCTCGCTTACGCCCACGTCATCAGCGCGCTTGCCGTCATCCCTTTGGTCACCTTCGGCATCACGACGATCAGCCGTCTGCAATTATGGACCCAACCGCTCTGGCTGCTGCTGCTGATCGTTCCCTATCTGGCGGTCCTGAACCGGGAGCCCGAAGCCGTTCCCATTCTGAAAACCTACTGGTGGATCGCCAGCCACGGCGAAGGCTTCGACTGGCTGTTGTTCGGCAGCGCCACCACCGTGGCCTTTTCGATGATGGCGCAGATAGGAGAGCAGGTCGATTTTCTGAGGTTCATGCCCGAAAAGAAAAAGTCCAATAGAGGACGCTGGTGGCTGGCGATGCTGGCGGGAGGGCCCGGCTGGATCTTCTTCGGCATGGCCCGGCAACTGGCCGGAGCGTTGCTCGCTCATTTGGCCATACGGCACGGCATTCCGGCCGCCCATGCCCACGAACCGACCCAGATGTACCTGACCGCGTACACCGAACTGTTCGATGACGCGAGGCCGGCGCTTGCCGTCACCACCCTGTTCGTCGTGCTCAGCCAGATCAAGATCAACGTCACCAACGCCTATGCCGGCTCCCTGGCCTGGTCCAATTTTTTTTCGCGGTTGACGCACAGCCATCCGGGCCGCGTCATCTGGCTGCTGTTCAACGTGTTGATCGCGCTGCTGCTGATGGAATTCGGCGTGTTCGGCGCGCTGGAAAAAATTCTGGGCCTGTTTTCGCACATGTCGATCGCCTGGATCAGCGCGGTCGCCGCCGAACTGATGATCAACAAACCGCTGGGCCTCAGTCCGAAAACCGTCGAATTCAAACGCGCTTATCTGCCCGATCTGAACCCGGTCGGCATCGTCTCGACATTGTCCGCCTCGATCGTTTCCATTTTGGCGTATACCGGCCTGTTCGGCAGCTATGCCCAGGCTTTTTCGGGATTTATCGCGCTGGTCCTGACCTTCGTGCTGACGCCTTCGATCGCCTGGTGGTTCGGCCCCAAACCCCACATCGTTCGCGACCGCAGAAAAAACAACCGCACACAGAACGACAAATGCTGCATCTGCGAAAACGAGTTCGAACACGAAGACATTGCCTTCTGTCCGGCGTACGCCGGCAGTATCTGTTCGCTGTGCTGCACTCTGGACGCCCGTTGTTTCGATGCCTGTAAACCGGGCTCGACCCTTCACGACTATCTGGAATCCCTGGCGCGGCATTTGCTTCCATCCCGTCTTTCGCTGTCATTGAAGCTACGCCTGCTCCGCTTTACCATGCTGTTCCTGTTCCTATCGGTCCTGACCGGCATCTTCGTCGGCATCATCTATTACGAGGATTTACTGGCGGTTTCCCGCAATCCCTTCGTTTATTACCTCCTGCTGGAAAACTTCATCAAAACCTATACTTCGATGCTGGTCTTCATCGGCCTGTGCACCTGGTGGCTGATCCTGAACGACGAAAGCCGGCGCATCGCTCATCATGAAACCGCCCGACAGACGCAGACCCTGCTGACCGAAATCGAGGAACACAAGAAAACCGACGCCAAACTACAACAGGCGCTCATTATGGCCGACAGCGCCAACAGCGCCAAAAGCCGCTTTCTCAGCAACATGAGCCATGAAATTCGCACGCCGTTAAACAGCATCATCGGTTACGCGCACATCCTCGACAACGATCCGGCCATTCCCGAGCACAGGCTGCAGGCGGTGAAGACCATGAAGCGCAGCAGCGAACATCTGTCGGCGCTGATCGAGGACATTCTCGACATCGCCCGTATCGAAGCTCGCAAGTTCGAGCTGAGATCCATGCCGATCCACTTTCCGGTATTCATCGACCATCTGGTGCACATATTCAAGGCTCAGGCCGAAGAAAAAGGGCTGGCTTTTCATTGTCGGTTTACCAACACGTTGCCCCGGCGCGTTCGCGGCGACGAAAAAAGGATCGGCCAGATTCTGATCAATCTGCTGAACAATGCCGTAAAATTTACTTCTTCCGGGGAAATCATTTTCCGTATCGGCTACAGCGGCGGCGTCGGCAATTTCCAGATCACCGACACCGGCATCGGCATCGACGAAGAGCATCTGCAGACCATTTTTCAACCGTTCACGCGGCTCGGTACGGCGGCCGGAAACGCCGTCGCCGGCAGCGGCCTGGGTCTGACCATCAGCAAGATTCTGGCCGAAATCATGGGCGGCGAACTCAGCGTCAAAAGCGTGCCGGGTCAAGGTTCAACCTTTACCGTACGTCTGTTTCTGCCCAGCCTCGGCGCCGGCTCGGCTGAGATCCGGGAAGACAACGTCACAGGCTACCGGGGGCCGAGACGGAACATTCTAATTGTTGACGATCAGCCGGACCATCGGCAATTGCTGCTGTCCCTGCTGGAACCTTTGGGTTTCTATCTTTCGGAAGCCTGCTCCGGCGAAGAGTGCCTGCTCAAGGTCGACGACTGTGTTCCCGACCTGATTCTGCTGGACCTGTCGATGACCGGCATCGGCGGCACCGAAACAGCCGAGCAATTACGCCGGAAAGGCTATTCGAAGCCCATCATCGTGCTGAGCGCCAATGCCTATCCGTCCGACCGCCTGGCGGCGATCAAGGCCGGCTGCAACGATTTTCTGGCCAAGCCGATACAAATTCAGGAGCTGTACTACAAACTGAAATCGACTCTGGATCTTGACTGGATCGGTCAGGAAGCCCCTATGCAGAACACCGCCGCAGCCAGTAAAATAGCCGATACGCGGCCGCCGCAGGAGGTCGTCGACAAACTCGTCGAATTCATTCGCATCGGTGATCTGATGGGGTTGAACCGGCAGCTCGACGAAGCCGGCCTCAACCGTCCGGACTATCTGCCTTTCCTGCTGAAGATCAGGCAATTGGCCGGCGAATTCCGCATCGCGGAGATTAAAAACCTGCTTATGGCGGACGCCCTGAACAGGCCAAACCAAGCGAGACCATCCGATGAGTGATGACAATCGATCGATGAACGGCACGGTGATGATTGTGGATGACACGCCGGGCAATCTGGCGCTTTTGTCCGACACCCTGTCGGATGCCCGTTACCGGGTGCTGGTGGCTACCGACGGGCTCTCGGCCATCGAACAGATCCAATATCTGAAGCCCGACATTATTTTAATGGACGTGGTCATGCCGGGAATAGACGGCTTCGAAACCTGCCGCCGCATCAAGGCGGAACCGGCCACGGCGGGCATTCCCATCTTGTTCATGACCGGCTTGAGCGAACTCGATCATTTATTGCAGGGATTCGGCGAAGGCGGCCTGGATTACATCATCAAACCCATTCGCCCGCCCGAGGTGTTGGCCCGAATCGAAGTCCACCTGACCCAGTCGCGCAATCTCCAGCGCGCACAGCAGGCCCTGCAGCAAAGCGCCTATTCCGCCCTGGCGGTCGGCCGCTTGGGCGGCATTGCCTGGCTGACGCCGTCGGCCGAGGCATGGCTGCACGATTTCATGCGGCATTACGCCTCCGAACAGCCCATCCGCATCGGCGGCCTTTTACCCTCTCCGTTGCTGGAATGGTTCCGGCAGCGCCTCTCCGATGGCGGCCAAAACGCCGAGGAATGTTTCGAGCATTACCGGTCGAGCAGCGGTTTTACCGTAAAAATGACGCATTGCCATCATCTGGACGAATATCTGCTGCTCCTGCAAAAGGAATCGACTCAATGGAATCTGGAGTCGCTGAGGGAGTCCCTGAAACTCACGTTCCGGGAGGCGGAAATACTGATGTGGATTGCGCGCGGCAAAACCAACAAGGAAGTCGGCCTGATTCTGGGCAGCAGCCCCAGAACGATCAACAAGCATCTGGAACACATCTTCGAAAAACTCGGCGTGGCCACGCGGGCGGCGGCCGTCGCCATGGTGCTGCAACGCTGAGCCGTCCCCACCGCGCCGGAGGGCGCGGCGGAGATTTCCCTTGCCATCGGTAAGCCGTTGCTACGGATCAGCGCACGGTCTGGGTCAGCGCGGCGGTGGTCAGTTTCGCCTTGCTGTCCGAACCCCGCGTCACCATGCCCAGGCTGACGCTGCCGGTCGGTGCATTGCCCTTGACCAATGCGGTAAAGGGCAACGCCGTGCGGAAAGTGAACGGCTTTTTACCGGACGTCAGGGCCGCGGCGGCCGCCGTTTTTTCACCACTTGCGTGACCGCGGCGCTGGTGCTCGGCGCGTTGTTGGCGTCGCCGCTGTAGACCGCAGTGATGCTGTGCGTGCCGGCCACCAGACGAGGCGTGGACAAGGACGCGACCGCGTTTCTGAGCGGCCGGGAACCGAGGCTGGTGCTGCCGACGAAGAATTCGACCGTGCCGGTCGGGCTGTTGCCGGTTACCGTCGCGGTAAAGGTGACCGATTGGCCGACGGTCGACGGATTCAGGCTGGACGTCAGCGAGGTCGTCGTGGCCTGAGTTTCCGTCAAACGAAAAATGATACCGCCGTTATAAGTGCCACCCCCGGAAGTGGTGCCGTAGAGACTGCCGTCGTCAGCCTGAACCAGTCCGACAATGGATGTTCCGGCGGGATCATCGGCATCAAACTCGTACAGGATGCTGTAGTTCCAGGAAGGATCCAGCTTAAACACGATGCCGATGCCGCTATCAGCGGAAGAATAAGTCGTGCCATAAAAATTGCTGTCCGAACCCTGGATCAGCAAGGAGAGATACGGAATGGTCGCGGCATCGGGCTGGTACAAAACGGTCGCGGTTCCGGACGATTCGAGCCTATACACCCAATTGGCGCCGATACCGTAGATGTTGCTGTTGCCGACTCCGTAGATGTTGCCGTCGCTGCCTTGGAATAGCCGAGTCGGATAGGGATCGTCGGGATTTCCCTGGTTGTATTGATTGCTTACTAAAAAATAATGCAGAACACTGTAATTCCAGGCAGGATCGATTTTGAACACTAGATGATCGATGTCGTAGCTGAGCTGTCCTCCGGTAACGCCATAGAAACTGCCGTCGCTGGCTTGAACCAGTTCCGAAGCCGGACAGAAGTCATACTCCCCCGACGTGCCGAAGCTGTGCAGTACGGTAAGATTCCCGGATAAATCGATTCTGTAAAACGTCCCGCCGCTATTGCCTCCACCGCAAGTGGCGCCATAAAATTTGCCGTCGGAACCCAGAGTCAATCCGCCGGAAGGGTCATAACCGGCATCACTACCAGGGCTAAACGTATACAATACGCTGAAATTTCCGGATAAACTCAATTTAAACAATGTTGCATTTGAATTGCTGTTTCCCTTTGTGACACCATATAAGCTGCCGTCGCTGCCGAACACCAATGTTGCATAGGGATTGACTCCATCGCTGCCGCCTTCGAACTCGTACAATACGGAATAATTTCCGGACGCATCGATCTTGAACACCGTACCGACCCCGTGGCTGCCGCCGTAGAGCGTCGTTCCGTAAAAATTGCCGGCCGCATCCTGAATCAGGGCACCGGTCGGTTTGCCGTCCTGCGTGCCCAGCGATTTCAGTACCTCGAAATCAACCGCCGCTCCGGCCGTCGGAGCCAGGAATATGCCCGCCAGCACCAGCCAGATCAAAAATATGAAATAAAACGTTTGCATCGAAGAATGGTTTTTCATAGTTTCCTCCAGGGCGTCACGCTATAGCCAAAAATAATACAGGAGCAGAAAGTCTCGATTAAGCCGTATAATCCGGCACGAGAAATCTACCTTTGTTCGATATTTTTATTATTTTTATAATTTTTATTTCACGCATTGATTACTTGGTTAATGAAACACCTCCCTTACAAATAACAGAATTTCTCTCATCTCCATAATTCCTTCGCCGCGCCTCTCGGCGCGACGGAGATTTTCGGCAAGCGCCCGGCGGCGCCGGACGGTTTTTTACCGGACGTCAGGGCCGCGGCGGCCGCCGTTTTTTCACCACTTGCGTGACCGCGGCGCTGGTGCTCGGCGCGTTGTTGGCATCGCCGCCGTAGACCGCGGTGATGCTGTGCGTGCCGGCTATCAGCCTCGGCGTGGACAAGGCCGCGGCCCCGTTGCCGAGCGGACGGGAACCCAGGCTGGCGCTGCCGACGAAGAACTCGACCGTGCCGGTGGGACTGTTGCCGGTTACCGTCGCGGTAAAGGTAACCGATTGGCCGGCGACCGACGGGTTCAGGCTGGAGGTCAGCGTGGTCGTCGTGGCCTGGGTGGTTCCCGTCAAACGAAAAATGACGCCACTGTTATAAACGACGCCGCCGTTATATGTGCTGCCCGAAGTGGTGCCGTAGAAACTGCCGTCACCGGCTTGAAGCAGTGCCGCGACGCTGCCGCCTCCATCGTCAAGATCGAAATGGTGCAACGCGCTGAAGTTTCCCGATCCGTCGAGCCGGTAGACGGTTCCGTAACCGTTAACGCCGCCGGTTGACGTCGTACCGTAAAAATTGCCGTCTTTGCCCTGGATCACGCCATGCGGATTTCCGCCGTCGTCGCTGCCGTTGAACTGGTAGATAATACTGAAATTGCCCTTGGAGTCGATCCGGAATACGGCGCCTTTCCTTGGTCCGCCCAGCGCGTCGTCGCCGCCCTCGATGACGGTACCGTAGAATTTTCCGTCGCTGCCCCGGATCAACTCGGCATCGGGAGAAGAACCGCCGAGCCCGCCTTCGAAATGGTGCAAAATGCTGAAATTTCCGGACGCGGTGAGTTTGAACACGGTCCCATGGCTGTAATTGCCGCCCAAAAGGGTCGTACCGTAAAAAGTGCCGTCCGTGCCCCGAAGCAGCCCGGCATAAGGACTATTGCCGCCCGCCGCGCCGTCGAAATCATGGAGAACGCTGAAAACTCCCGCCGGGGTCAGTTTGTAGACCGTGCCCGCATTGTTGGCGCCGCCAAAGCGCGTGGTGCCGTACAAATTGCCGCGGCTGTCCCGGATGAGTCCGGCTTCGGGGTTCGCTCCTCCGCTGCCTCCTTCGAAATCGTGAAGAATGCTGAACATTCCGGATGCATCCAGTTTGAAGATCGTTCCGGCGCTGTAGTTGCCACCATAAGTGGTAGTTCCGTAAAAGTTGCCCGACGAATCCTGCAAGAGCCGGGCATGGGGCGAGGAGCCTTCGCTGCCGTCGAAACTGTGCACTATTTCTGTGTTCCCGGCCGAATCGATCCGGTAAACGGTACCCGAACCGTTATCGCCGCCCTCGGAATTGGTGCCGTAAAAATTGCCGTCTTTGCCCCGGATCAGTTCGGCCAGAGGCACCGTGCCGGCCTCGTCGAATGAGCCGAACGAATAGACCACGCTGACGGTTCCGGTTGAATCGATCCTGAAAACAACGCCTTCGCCAAAACTGCCTCCGTTGACGGCGGTGCCGTAGAAACTGCCGTCGCCGTACTGTACCAACGGAGCGTAGGGATTGGCCCCGGTGATCGTGTCGAAAGAATGAAGAACGTTAAAGTCTCCGGATGGACTGATTCTGTAGACGATGCCCAGACCGTCGATGCCGCCCGCGGTCGTGGTGCCGTAAAAATTGCCGTCGCTGCCTTGAATGAGCCCGGCCGCGGGCGCCTTACCGCCGTCGCCGCCGTCGAATTCGTGCAGCACGCTGAAGGTGCCGGACGGATCGATTTTGTAAAGGATTCCGGCGTCGTTGGCGCCGCCCGCAAAAGTGGCGCCGTACAAACTGCCGTCGCTGGTTTGCAGCAGTTTTGATTGCTCATAGTAGCCGCTGTCAAATTCGTGCAAGATGCTGAAATTACCTGACGGATCGAGCTTGAACACCGTTCCCGCACCGCTGTTATCGCTGTTGGCCGTCGTCCCGTAAAAACTGCCGTCGCTGCCTTGAATCAGCTCCGAGTTGGGACCTCCACATTGTCCCGGAAATTCATAGACGACGCTGTAGTTTCCGGCAGAGTCTATTTTATAGATCGTTCCCGAGCGGTTTTCTGGAACGCAATCGGACGATGCGCCGTAGAAGTTGCCGTCGATGCCTTTGATCAAGCCGCCCGCGGTCGTGATAAAACCGCCCTCGAAAGCGTGCAGAAGAATGAAATTTCCGGATGCGTCGATTTTGTAAGCCGTGGCGGTATAATCTCCGGTAAACTGAGGCGTGGTACCGTAAAGACTGCCGTCGCCGCCAAGCACCACGCCGGCCATGGGACGGCCGATGCTGCCGGCACTAAAATTGAATAGCACGCTGACGTTTCCGCCCGGATCGATCTTGAACACCGTGCCGGCGTTGCCTTTCGTGCCGTCGCCGCCGGCTAACGCTGTGCCGTAGAGATTGCCCGCGCCATCGAGCGTCAATCCCGCGTAAGGATTGCCGCCTGCCTTGCCCAGGACTTTCAGCACCTGAAACTCGGCGGATGCGGCGGCTTCCCGCGCCGGGAACAGCCACGGAACGGCCAGCCAGGCCAGCAATAAATAGAGAATCGTGCGATTAGCCCAATAAGATTTCATTTGCGTCTCCCCGATGATCGTTTAATTGTGAAGGAAGGCTAAGCCGGAGGGCAAGGGGTCGGATGCCATCGCCTGCTCGATCCTTTGGGTTTGCGCTTGAAACTGTTTTTGAAAAACCGGTTCTACGGTAAACAGTATTTCGGGGATTCGTTGTTTATAAATCGACGTGTCGTGGATGCGGTCCAGCCGCTCCGCACGATTCATTCCGTCATTGGAAATTCCTGCTTCCGGTTATCGGAAACGATTATCGTATTTAACGCAGAGAATGAGTTGTTTTATGTTAAATACCGTTTCAATTCCACTCAAACCAACCGAATTGACTTTCTATCCTTATCGGTAAAAAATCCGGAACACGGTTCCACTCATAAGCTTCGGCATGGAATCCATCCCACCATTGCCAAACGTCTGCCGAAAACCCCTTATCACCCATCATAATTATTATTGACCCTCAGCCGCCACTGCCTTTAGTATCATAAATTTAAAGATAAAACAACTTATTTTACATGTAAGTATCTTATACCTGCCGGCAGAGTCGAATGAAGCCGGTGAAGCCTCTTTTTGCCGATAGACCGGTCTTCGAATCCAGCCGACAAAATGCCTTCGTGAAAACGGAATAATCTTTTCCGAGCGGTAGCACCGAATACTTTGCTAAAAAATGGTCGGGGCTGTTTGAACGGATTCAACTTCAAATCAAATGCTCGTGCCAAAAAGTTCCGTCCGCTCCGAAGCGGCGGCACAGCCTCTTGTATCAACTTAGTATAAATTCCAGAAACAAAATAGAACCGGCAACGCCGGCCATCGATGCCGGTCCGTCAGCCGGAGAAATTTTCGAAACAAGGCTCCGGCTGGCTTAAACCGCAAAAAGACCAGCGTCAGAGCCGGTATTTGGCGGTTTTATCGGGTTCCATACGGTTGCGCTCTTCCAGATAATCCTGCCGATGCAGGGGGCCGATCAGAATGAGGCCTGCCACAAAGCCCCCGGCATGAGCCCAGAAGGCGATCTGAACGCCTCCGCCGACCGCCGGGATGGCGCTGATGAATTGGATCAAAAACCAGTAGCCCAGCATATAGATGGCCGGGATGGCGGCCGTCGTTATAAAAAAACCCAGCGGGATGAGGGTATGGACATAGGCTCTGGGATACAACCGGGCATACGCCCCCATGACGCCGCCGATCGCGCCCGAGGCGCCCACCATCGGCGACAATGCCGCAGGATCGGCCATGATTTGAGAGAAAGCGGCGGCCAGAATGCATAGAAAATAAAAAATCAGAAATCGGGGAATCCCCATGGCGTCTTCGACGTTATCGCCGAATATCCATAAAAACCACATGTTGCTGATGATGTGGAACCAGCTCCCGTGCAGAAACGCATGAGTGATCAAGGTCGGAATGCCGCTTCTGCCGTCCAGCGAGCAAACCATATCCTGGGTCATTTCCAGCGTAGTGCCGGGCGGTGCGTGATGGAACAAATCGCCGGGTATGAGGCTGTAGAGGCACAGCGATTTGACCAGCGGAAGCTCGCTGCCGGCCCCCTGGACAAAAACCCAGACGAGTATGTTCAATGCTATAAGCGCTATCGTGGCAACAGGCGGACGTATCGTTGGATTTTCATCGCGTATCGGAAACATGGAAACCTCGTTATGAACGCTTAAAATTATGAATCGATTACTTCGGGTTAGCTCAAGCCGGACAAGCCTTATTAAAGCGAGTCCAATGTAACCTTAAACCGCCAGGATTTCAATCAAGCAGGTCCGGGAGAGTTTGCTTTTCCTCCGCTATATATCGATGGCATGGATGGTCCTGGAAACCGGCATTGCCTGCCGAGCAGGAGTTTGTGATATGTATCCTGGATCATTTATCCTGTCGGCATCGGGATATTCATCATCAATAAGATAATGATATTTGTTAGATGCTAAACACGATTCTTTGGTATATGGTGCCGACAAAATCCGGCTTGAAAACCGCTCCCGTCTTTATTTGTCGCCTTAACGGTCGGCGCAATACGGCCGGAATTTAAAACCTTTAATCCCCTGTTGTGACTGATTTTAGAAAACAGTCTTACGTTTCAACCATTGACTCTGACGATGGAGATAAAAGACGTTTCCACGATAAAACGCTCTGCTTGCGCAATGTCCAGTTTGAGCCATGCGTCTCGTTTACGCAGATTTCAACTTAAACATAAAAATCTTTGCATTGATCCATTCGTTCTCACAAAAACTACTACTCAGGAGGCGAAAAATGAAAGCGTTCAAGTTAAAAGCGGTATTCGCTGCCGTTCTGTCGTCCTGGCTTAGCCTGCCACCGCCAGCCTCGGCTTCTCTCACACCACCCAAACCCATTAATCTGGACAACAATAACATCGCCCTTGACGAACCGAATAACGGCATCGTCAAAAGCAAGGAATGGGCCATTGTTCTTGGCAAGGCGCTGTTCTGGGATATTCAGGCGGGAAGCGACAATCAGGCCTGCGCCAGTTGCCATTTCAGCGCCGGAGCCGACAGCCGCATTCGTAACCAATGGTCTCCCGGATTCAACCAGATGCCCACCGAAGATAAAACGTTCGGCTCCATCGTCAGCTTCGACGGAGAGAGCATTCCCGGCGCCGTAGCCGGCCTGACCCTCTCCCAGGCGGAGCACGGCAACCCCAATCCGCTCGATGCCACCTATACCCTGCTCGAAGAAGACTTTCCCTTGCATCATATTGCCGACTACAAAGACAGAAACTCCTCCATTCTCTATTCCACCAACGACGTCGTCTCCTCCAATGGCGCCTATGATTCCGTCTTCAGCAAGCTGAAAAAGAAAACCGACGTGGAAAAGTGCAAGAAGCCGGACGCCAACGTTTTCAAGGCGGGCAAATACGCGGCGCGCCAGGTCGAGCCCCGCAACACGCCGACAACGGTTAACGCCGTGTTCAACTTTGCCAATTTCTGGGACGGCCGCGCCAATAACCTCTTCAACGGGGTCGACGCCTTCGGTCCCAGAACTCTGCATGCCAGCGGCGATCCCAACAAGCGCCTGGTCGTGGTCGACGATGCCCTCAATGCCGCGCTGGGCTCGGTCAACATCAAAAATGCCAGCCTGGCGTCCCAGGCGGTCGCGCCGCCGCTGAGCCAACTGGAAATGTCCTGCAACGGCAAAACGTTTCCCGATTTCGGGAAAAAGATGCTGTCCACTACGATAAAGCCTCTGCAAGCGCAGACGATCGCTTCGAACGACAGCGTATTCGGCAATACTCCGGACGGAAATATAATCGATTCGTCGGGCAAGGGCTTGAACAAAAGCTATGCCGAGCTGATTCAACTGGCGTTCGAGGACAAGTACTGGAAAGGGGATAAAGGCTACAAGATCAGCAACGGGCAATTGCTGACCGATAAAAAGGTGGACAAAAAGGGCTACTATTCGCACATGGCAATGAATTTCTCCCTGTTCTGGGGGCTTGCGATCCAGATGTATGAAGCGACTCTGGTTTCCGACCAGTCGCCTTTCGATACCTGGTTTGCCGAGTGCCGCCCGGTAGTAACCAATCCCACCAGCGTGGGCACCAATGTCAACAAAGTGCCTATCGATAACCCGACCGTGCAATGCCGCGACCCCGTGACCCTGGCTGTCAGCCCCAGCATCGATCCAACCGCTCTGGTTCCCGGCTTCGGCGCCGAAGAAGTCCTGGGTTTCGGTCTTTTCAATAATGGCGGCGTCGGCATCAGAGATGCCGGAAGTCCCGCCTGTAGCGGCTGCCACCCGGTAACCCCGACTACGGCCAATCCTCTGGTTTTCCCACTTTTTTCCGAGGCACAATTCCAGAATGGCCAGAGTTTCGTACCGGTGGAGCGGTCGCGTATCGATGATCGCGGCCCGGGCACGCCGGGTAATCCGCCTGTGCTGGGCACTCCTCTCCCTTCAATCGCGGCTTCGATAGAAGGCGCGGTGCACGACCGCGGCTTTTTCAACATCGGCGTCATGCCGAGCAGTTTCGATCTCGGCAACGGCGGAACCGACCCGTACGGCCAGCCGTTGTCGCTCGCCCGGATGTTCCTCGTCGAAGAAGCCGGCGAAGCAGTTACCAATCCGTCCGGCGTGTTGACCAGCACCGGCGTTCAAACGAACCGCTGCAGTACGGCTACCTTGGTTGAAGCGGGTGGAACACCGCGCTTTCCTGGCTGTACTGATAATATTGGCCCTCCCAACCCTCTTCTTCTCGACAAGAGCCAGGAACGCGAGCTGGTCGACGGCACGTTCAAAACTTCCCACTTGCGCGGTGTCGCGCTGACGCCGCCGTACTTTCACAACGGCGCTTACAGTACTCTGCGCCAAGTGGTCGAATTCTACGCCCGCGGCGGCAGCCGCAGGGACAAGAGCCTGGCTGGCAGCGGCAATACCGGTGACACCTCGGGCACGGGATCTCTAGGCAAGTCCGCCATACCGGTAACGGGGGCCGACTTCGGCACGAATGTGGATTTCTTCATCCGGGACGTTAAATCGACCGACGAACAAATTGATGCGATCGTGGCTTTCATGAAGACTCTGACCGACGAACGGGTTCGCTGCGACGCGGCCCCGTTCGATCATCCCGAGCTGCCGGTAGCCGCCGGCCAGACGGCTTCGGATACCAACAAGGACAAAAAAGCCGACGATATCATCGCCACCGTTCCGGCGGTCGGCGCCGGCGGCTACACGGCCGCGGGCAGTTCCGATCTGTGCCTGCCCAACACCGGCGACCTGTTTGATCCGGACCTGCGCAATCGTCTAATCGAATAATAAGGGGAGAGCCTGCCAAAAAGAAAGGGCCGGACTCGTCAACGAGCCGGCCCTCTTCTTTTTAACGGCGGCGGTACAACCTGCGACTCTTTACTGATCGGCGTCATTACCGCAGTTTCTACCGGTTTCCGGATCGAACAGTTGGATGTGTTGATGAGCCACCCGCAGTAAAATCGTATCGCCTCTGTTCAAGGCGATGGCTGGGTCAAGCCGGGCAACGACCAAGACCCTGCCGTCGGTCCGAATGCTTGCGCTGATTTCTTCCGGCCAGCTTCGGTGTAGACATTCTTTTGGACAGGATGCGTCGAAATAAACATAAAGTTCGGCGCCGAGCCATTCCATCCTGTCCACCCGCGCTTCGAACACAAGGCTCCCGGCATCGCTCTGACCTTGTTCCGCGCAACGGATGTGTTCGGGGCGGATGCCTGCGACGACAAAAGAAGCACCGCCGGGAACAAGACGTTTTAACATTTGTGGCCATCCGATTGCACCGAAAGGCCCGAGCAAACGGCCGCCTTCAAGCTGCGCAGGAATCAGGTTCATTGCCGGAGCCCCAAGGAAAGCCGCAACGAATAGATTGGCCGGCTTCCGGTAGAGTTCGCTCGGCGTGCCCAATTGCTGAATCTCGCCCCGGTTAAGCACCGCCACGCGGTCGCCGAGCGTCATCGCTTCGGTCTGATCGTGAGTGACATAGATCGTCGTCGTGCCGAGCCTTTTCTGCAGCCGCGCAATTTCGCCCCGCATCTGAACTCTTAGACGTGCGTCCAGATTGGAAAGCGGTTCGTCCAGCAGAAACACCTGCGGTTCCCGGACGATGGCCCGTCCCATCGCCACCCGCTGGCGCTGTCCGCCCGACAAACCGGCCGGCTTTCGATCCAGCAGCGCCGACAACTCCAGCATCGCCGCCGCTTCCTCGACTTTTCGGGTTATCTCTTTCGAAGGCATTTTGGCCAACCGCAGCGGAAAAGCGATATTTTCCCGAACCGTCATATGAGGATAAATCGCATAACTTTGAAAAACCATCGCCATATTGCGATCCTTAGGGTCGAGATCGTTAACGATCTTTCCGTTCACGCGGATTTCGCCGGAGCTCACGTCCTCCAATCCCACGATCATGTTGAGCAACGTGGATTTGCCGCAGCCCGAGGGCCCGACCAGAATGAAAAACTCGCCGTCATGAATCGTCAGACTGGCTTCTTTCAGAGTAACCGTACCATCGGCAAATCGTTTACTGACCCGATCAAGCACAATTTCGGCCATGGTTCGCCCTACCCTTTCACCGCACCGGCGGTAAGGCCGGAGACAAGCCGCCTTTGAAACAACAGCACCACCATCGCCACCGGCACCGTGACCACAACCGAAGCCGCGGCGATGGCCCCGGTCGGCTGCTCGAATTGGGAAGGCCCGGTAAAAAAGGCAATCGCTGCCGGAACCGTACGCGCGGCGTCGGTCGAGGTCAGAGCAGCCGCGAACAGAAAATCGTTCCAGGCGAAAATAAAGACCAGAATCGCCGAAGTGAACACGCCGGGAGCCGCCAGGGGCGCAATGATCAAGCGAAAAACCTGAAACGGCGTGGCTCCGTCCACTCTCGCCGCTTTTTCCAGATCCCCGGGAAGCTCCCGAAAAAATGCGGCCAGCGTCCAGATCGACAACGGCAGCGCAAACGTCATATACGGCAGGATCAGTCCGGCCCAGGTATCGAAAAAGCCGAGAGACCGCCATAAATCGAACAAAGGACCGATGATGGCTACCGGCGGGAACATTGCGATCGCCAGAGCGGCCGCCAGCACCGCGTTTTTACCGGGAAATTGCAGACGTGCGATGGCGTAGGCGGCAAAGGCGGCCAGCGTGACCGACAAAGACGTGGCCATCAAGGCAATACCGACCGAATTCCACAGTGCGGCCGGAAACTGAGGATCGTTGAAAACGGCCCGGTAGTGACCCCAATAAATTTCGTCCGGAAACAGCCGCCGGTCGGCCAGATGCTCCGGCTTCTTCAGAGAAAGCGAGAAAATCCAGAGCACCGGCAGCAGCGTGTAACTTAATGCGGCGAGACTTGCGACTCCCCAAAACAATCTCTCCAAAGAACGTCCGGCGTTCATTTCGAGCCTTTTTCGGGCGCGGTGAAAGAAGCGCCGAATCCCTTGACGAACAGAAAGGCGATCATCAGAACTCCGCAAAAAATCAGTACCGAAACGGCCGATCCCAAACCCAGATTCAGCCGAATGATGAGTGTATTGTAAGCGACGATCGAAACGGTTTCGGTGTCCTGGGCACCGCGCGTCTGAATATAAACCGTGTCGAAAATGCGAAAGGCATCGAGGGTCCGGAACAGGAGCGCGACCAGAATGGTCGGCTTCATCAGCGGCAGAGTAATCATCCGGAAACGCTGCCAGGCCGAGGCGCCATCCACGCGGGCTGCGCGGATCAGATCCTCGGGGATCAGCGTCAGTCCCGCGAGCAGCAGCAACGCCATAAAAGGAGTCGTCTTCCAGATTTCGGTAAAGACAATGACGAAAAAAGCCGACCAGCCTCGGCTGAACCAGGGCATGTCCAGCGACAGCAGCGCATTGACAAAGCCGGTAGCGGGATCGAAGGCGAATTTCCAGGCCAGAGCGGCCACGACCGTGATGAGCGCGTAAGGCAGCAATAGGGCCGTTCGAATCGTTCGGCGCCCCACGGCCGCCCGGTGCATCAGCAGCGCCAGGGCCAAACCCAATGCCAGTTCGAACGCAACCGATAGCCCGGTGATCATCAACGTATTGGCCAGAGCGCGCCACCAGACTTCCGACGCGAGCACGCTCAGATAATTGTCCAGGCCGACAAACTGCCGGCCGGCCGGAAAACGCAAATCGTAGCGAAACAGCGACAACCAGACCGAATACAGAATGGGATAAGCCGTCACCAGCAGCATCGCGGCGACGGCAGGAGCGCAAAGCAGCCAGCCGAGGCGGCGTTCGGCCGGCGTTCTACGGTTCACAGCAGTCCCTCCGAATGCAGCGCCCTTGCCACGGCCTGCCGCAGCCTGATTGCGTCCGTTTCAGGATCAAGCTCGTGCAGAGGATGCAGAATGCGGCCGATCGCCAACGAAACGTCGTTATAAAGCGGCGAACGCGGCCTCAAAACAGCTTCGCGCAGAGTCTCGCGCAGAATATCGGCGAAAGGGAAACGGCGGCGCACTTCGGGATCATCGTAGAGCGCATCCAGCGTCGGCGGCAGGCCGCCCTTTATCGCAGCACGGATTTGATTGGGACGGGAAGCAAGGCATTCGGCCGCTTCCAGGGCAAGCTTAGGATAACGGCTATGAGCGCCGATGCCCAGATTGATTCCGCCGAGCACGGCCTTGCCAGACCGATTCTCCTCGACGGCAGGCAGGAGGGCAAACGCCATGTGCGACGCTATCTCCGGAGCATTTCGATGGGCGCTCGGCCAGACGTAAGGATAATTGATCATGAACGTCGGGCCGCCCGTTTCAAAGGCGAGCCGGGCCTGATCTTCGCGCGCCGTATCGAGCGCAGGATCGGCAGCCGGCGACATTGCCAGCCGTTTCATCAAAGCGAGCGTTTTCCTCGTCGGGGCAGAGTTCAAGGAAACGGCGCCGCCGCTTGCATCGAGCACCTGACCGCCCGCCGACGCCAGCAGTGAGATGAAAAACACCGTCAATCCTTCGTAGCGCTGGCCCTGAACCTGAATGGCTCCGGCCTGTCCGAGCGCTTCGGCTTGCTCGATCAATTCGCTCCAGGTGGCGGGCGGAACGCTGACCCGGTCGCTGCGATACCAGAGCAGTTGGACGTTGCCGGTCAACGGTGCGGCCCACAAACGATTTCGATAGTGAGCGCTTTCAACCGAGACAGGAAGGCGCCCAAGCGAGACTCTTTTTGCCGGCAATTCGGGCCAGGCTAGAATCCAGCCGGCTTCGGCAAATTCCGCGGTCCAGATAACGTCCATGCCGATGATGTCGATGTCCCGGTCCGATGCGGCCAGGCGACGCGCCACTTGTTCGCGCTGCTGATCCGCATCCGGAGGCAACGGCAGCAGTGTAATCTTGTAGCGGCCGGAGGATTGTTTCGTGCAGAATCCGGCCGCTTCGGAAAAGGCACCGGAAGGTTCGTTGAAAACGTACCAAGACAGTGTCGGCGGTTCGTGATTTTTACCGTTTCGGCAGCCTGCGGCGGCGGCAAGCAAAATCGCAAGCAGAACGGCAACGCTGGGGCGGATCGGGGATGGAATGCGCATGGCCCGGTTAACCTCCTTCGGCTGTGCGTGGCCCGGTCAACCCAGGCACTTTCAAGCTTGTCCGGATGTTTAACGATAACAAGGCCGGCGACCTCTGACAGAACCAATCGACGTCGTCCTATTTTAACCCAGGCCGCGCCGCCTTGACGGATCATAACACAGCGCGCTCGCCTGAAAAACAGCCCGCGGTGACGAGAATGGGACAAACCGTCGGCTTGTCAATTTTCGCCCATGCAACCGACGCAGTGGTTTCGGGCAGGTCGCCGGTCGAAAGGATCGCAGAAGCCTTGGTTTCCCCCGCCCGAATAGCGTATGGATTCCATTCCCGAGATTATTCCTCTATCCATTTTTCCAGCGTTTCGATAATGCTTCTGGCCTGCTCCTTGCTGGAAATGTTGAATTTGGATTTCTGGCGGTATTCGCCGTTTTGCTTCTGATAACGGCGAATCGAATATTTGTCGGGGCCGTATTCTTCCTTGGCGCGGTTCCATTCCTGATAGCGAAACATCACCGTCGCCCAGGCTCCTTTGGTCAGCACTTTTTTATCCAGTTCCTTGACCGTTTCGATGCCGCCGTCCTCATAAGCCACGGTCAATTGCTCTACATTTTCTGCCATAAATTTCCTGATGTTTTCTCTTCAAACGGGATTTTATCACACCGATCCGAAACGGCGCCGGTAATCGCTGGCCTCAAGGAATCGGCTACTTGCCGATGAACTGCCCGAAGGCGCGGCTGCCTTCGCCGGTTTTAACGGTGCCGACGGTTTTCATCGAATCCGCATCGATGACCGAGACGTCGCCGTCGAACCAGTTGGCGACATAGACGCGCCGATCGTCGGGATGGGTGCTGATGCCCTCGGGCTTGTCGCCGACTTCGATCGAGGCGATTTCCTTCAAGGCTTGGGTATCGATCACCGATACGGTGCCGTCGTCCTGATTGGTGACGAACAGCCTGCTGCCGTTCAGGGCCAGCGCCGCGGCATAGGGACGCGTGCCGACTTTAACGGCGGCCACGGGTTTCATGCGGCCGGCGGCAATCACGGTCACGTCGTCGCTTTGGACGTTGATTGCATAGAGACGCTCGCCCCGGGCATCGATGGCCAATCCGAACGGATGGGAGCCGACCGGCACGGTCCCCGTTACGGAGAATGAAATCAGATCGATTTTGGAAACCGAATCGCTCAGGCGATTGGCGACGTACAACCAGCGATTGTCGGGACTGACGACCAGGCCCGACGGCGACTGGCCGACGGCAATCGTCCGGATGGGCTGAAGGCTGTGCGCATCGACCACGGTCACCGTATTCCGGTACCAATCGGCCACATAGATTTTATCTCCGTCGGGGCCTGCCGCAATGCCGAGAGAGCCGCTGCCGAGAGGAACCTTGGCGACCACCTGGCGTTTTTCGGCGTCGATCACGGCGAAGCCGTGGCCTTCAGGAACGCTGACGTAAACTCTGGCGCCGTCGGGAGACAAGGCAATGCCTGCCGGTTTGCCGGCCACAGCAATGGTTGCCACGACCTTGCCCAGAGCGGTATCGATCACCGAAACGCTATCGTCCAGTTGGTTGCTGATGTAGGCGAAAGGCGAAGCCGAGGCAAATCCGGCAGAAAAAGCTGTAGCGAAAAAGAACGCCACAGCCAACGCGTCAATACGCAGCAAGCGCATTCTTATTTTTCAGCCAGAGTCTTCAGATTGGCCAAGCCCTGCTTTAAAACCGCCGTCACCGCGGTATTGGCGGCTTCCTCGTTCATTTCGGCCGGAGGATTGTTGTTCATGTAAGCCCGGTAGTAAGCCGCTTTCCAGGATACCTTGGACTTGTCGCCTTGCGGCTCCACTTCGATCGTAGCGGCGTAATTGTCGACGGGCAACACCGGCACTTTTTCCTCGGCGCCCGCATGGGTAATGGTCTTGGCCGTGCTCATTTCGGTAATCTTGTAAGAATACGACATCTTGGCTTCGTCGTATTTTTTTAATTCTTCGGTAATGGTGCCGCCGTCGTTCAGCGTCAGAACACGGATGGCTCCTTTTTTATTGCCGTCCTGATTGGTCACGCTTTTTATTCCAGGATGCCAGGACATGTCGCCGTAATCCTTGATGATTCCCCAGACTTTTTCGGCCGGGGCATCGATGAGGATTTCTTCTTCGGCTTTTTGACGGACCGGTCCGTGGGCATAAGCCAGGGCGGAAAAGAAGAACAACAATACCGACATGCCTAAATACATTTTCTTCATAATGGCTCCTACGTGTGGAATATTAAAAATAAACGGCTCATTATATGACAACTGATTGCGGCAAGCATCAGGGAATGCATCCTTCCTTTACGGCCGAAAGAGGAATGGATCCGGCAAAACTCCGAGAAAGCAGGGAACCCGGCAAGATTCCGGCTGCTTTTTCACGCTCGAAAAACCGGCGCATTGAAAGACTTTGCTTTCATTTCGCCGCTATTTCTTCCTTAATTTGCCAGCGCCGACCAGACGAAAAAATTTCCTGCCCGGCTAAAATCACTACGGCATGAATCCGCCGCTTCAATTTAACAGGACGTCTCGGCGCAAAAACCGGCTCAGGGTAAAGTGCGCAGGAAACGCTCGAACTCTTCCGTCAAATACGGCAGTTCGCTCAGCAACCGATGATCGGCATTCACCATGTTGAGGCGGATGCTGTGCTTCTGGCAAAACATCCATGAATTTCCCGGCAGGACAATGTCGTCCTGCCAGCCGTGAATGACCAGAGTCCGCGCTGCGGGCGGATGAAAATCGGTCCTTGGATAGCCGGGCAGATAAAAGGCCGGAGCCAATAAAAAGAGGCCGTGCGGCTTGATCGTTTCCGACGCCACCGTCGCCACGTAGCCCCCCATACTGGAACCGATCAGAATGCATTCTCCATAAGCCGATAAATCCATCGCCAGCAATTGCCGGATCCGCTCTTCCGGGTCGGATTGCAAGCGATAATCCGGACTTTCGAAATCATAACCGTACCGCTTTGCAACTTCGGCGAACGCCAGGGACTTTTCGCTCCAGGGGGTACTTTCTTTGCCGTGATTGTAAATGACTATTTTTTTCATCGAAGTTTCCCAGTTGTATTGTCAACGAGTGAACTGAATCCATATAGTAATAGCAAAAGAACCGTAAGTTCCACTTCTCCGATTATTTTCCCGAGCCGATGCTTTTCTATTGTTACACGCCTATTAAGAGTTTGACGCAATGAGATTTTCCGGATAACATTGTAAAGTTATGTTAGATCGATTGCCGAAATACATCGACCCCTTACACCTGGCGGACAAGCGAAGCGTGTTGAAGGGGCTGATTCCATTGGACTGTTTTGAACGTTTAGCCTCGCTGTTGCTGGACGATACCGGCAGCATCGCCGTGGATCTCAACTTCAGGCGCGAAGGCAAACTGGCGGTCATCGAAGGCAGAATCGAATCGGAGCTGCATCTGGTTTGCCAAAATTGTCTCCAGGATCTTGTCTGGCCCGTGGACAACAGGATTAAACTGGCCGTCGTCGGTTCCATCGACGAAGCCGACCGATTGCCTGGAGATTATGAGCCTTTGTTGCTTGAAGAAGAAAAAATTCTGCTTAAGGATATCGTTGAGGACGAATTGCTCCTCATTTTGCCGCAATATCCAAAGCATCCGCACGATTGCCTTGGTCGGAGCGGTAATTTAGGCGAAACCGGTTCCGAACCGCAAAACAGTCAACCGGATCGAGAAAACCCTTTTTCCATTTTAACCCATTTAAAACTATCGGAGACCAAAAATGGCCGTACAAAAAAGTAAAGTATCGCGTTCAAGACGCGGTCAACGCCGTTCCCACGACGCCTTAACCGCCCGGGCGCTTGCTCAGGATCCATTGACGGGCGAAACCCATTTGCGTCATCACGTGACTCCCGACGGTTATTTCAAAGGCCGTCAAATCGTAACCGTTGGCGAAGAAGACTAATCGGCTTGTTCGGGTTGGCCCGGGTTGCACAGATCCGGCCGGCCATGATGTTCCCTTTTTCAGATTATCCATTTAATCTATAGCATCATAATCGTCGGACGAAAAGAGTGTCGCACTGACCGATTCAACTCCGACTCGGTTTCTTACAACTATTTCGGAGTCATTCATCAAAGTGAGTTTAACAATTTCTATTGATGCCATGGGCGGGGACCATGGTCCTGAAGTGACAATACCAGCATCATTGGAGTGCCTGAAGAGCAATCCCGATTTAAAACTGATTTTGGTGGGTGACCAAGCTGTACTGACCCGGCACTTGGGTGAAAACCTGAATGCGTTCCAGGGCAGACTGACGGTCCAGCATGCCAGCCAGTGCGTGGAAATGGACGAGCCGCCGTCAAAAGCGCTGAAAAACAAAAAGGATTCGTCCATGCGGATCGCCATCAACCTCGTTCACAACGGCGCCGCCGATGCCTGCGTCAGCGCCGGCAACACCGGCGCCTTGATGGCTACCGCCCGCTTTGTTCTGAAAATGATCCCCGGCATCGACCGCCCGGCCATTATCTCCACACTGCCTTCCATTTACGGGCACACTCACGTTCTGGATCTGGGCGCCAACGTGGACTGCACCGCCGAGCATCTGTTCCAGTTTGCGGTGATGGGGGCCGAATTGGTCAAAGCCGTCGAGAATATCCCTTCTCCCAAGGTAGGCCTGCTGAACATCGGCGAAGAAGAGATGAAAGGCAACGAGCAAGTCAAGGCGGCGGCTAAATTAATGGAAAATTCTTCCTTGAATTATATCGGCTACGTGGAAGGCAACTCCCTGAATGCCGGCAATATTAAAGTCGATCTGATCGTAACCGACGGCTTTGTCGGCAACGTCGCGCTCAAATCCATCGAAGGCGCCGCCAAAATGATCAGCACCGCCCTGAAAGAGGCATTCGGCAAGAATTGGTTGACCAAACTGTCGGGATTGATGGCTTATCCCGTGCTTCATTCCTTCAAAAAACGCATCGATCCGCGCCTCTATAACGGCGCCAGTTTTCTTGGTCTTAGAGGGCTGGTAATCAAAAGCCATGGCGGAGCCGACATTCTGGCTTTCAAAACGGCCATTCAGCTTGCTGAAATTGAAGTCAAAAAAGATGTTATAAAAAAAATTAGCGAACAGGTCGAAAAAACCCTGGCACAGAGAGCAAGCGCATGAATCGTTATTCAAGAGTTATCGGAACCGGAGGATATCTGCCCGAAGAAATCCTCACCAATGATCAAATATCTGAAACCGTTGATACCTCCGATAGCTGGATTTACGAGCGCACCGGCATCAAAAGCCGCCGCATCGCAGGGCCCAATGAAACCGCGTCCAGCATGGCGGAAATTGCAGCGCGCCAGGCGATCGAAGCGGCTCAAATCGATCCCGAGGAAATCGATCTGATCGTCGTCGCCACCGGCACGCCCGACCGCGTGTACCCCAGTACCGGCTGCCTTCTGCAGCAGCGCCTCGGCATCAAGCAATGCATGGCTTTCGACGTTCAGGCGGCCTGTTCCGGCTCCATTTTCGCCTTGAGCATCGCCGACCAGTACGTCAAATCGGGCGCCGCGCAAAAAGTCCTGGTCATAGGCACCGAGATCTGCTCGCGCCTGGTCGACTGGACCGACCGAACCACCTGCATCCTGTTCGGAGACGGGGCCGGAGCGGTATTGTTGGGCGCTTCGGAGGAAACCGGCATCCTGTCGACCCATATTCACTCCGACGGCGAATACGAAGATCTGCTGTACTGCCCCAACCCGCAGGCGGCCACCGAAGCCAATAAGGGCGAATCGGGATTCATCAGCATGCGGGGCAACGAAGTGTTCAAGGTGGCCGTCAACACGCTGGGACGCATTGTCGACGAAACCCTGGAAGCCAACCGCTTGGACAAGTCCGACATCGACTGGCTAGTGCCGCACCAGGCCAATATCCGCATCATCGCGGCCACCGCCAAGAAATTGAAAATGTCGATGGAACAGGTCGTGGTCACCCTCGAAAATCAGGGCAACACGTCGTCCGCTTCGGTATTGCTCGCTTTCAACGAAGCGGTTCGCGACGGCCGCATCCGGAGAAATCAGGTGGTATTGCTTGAAGCATTCGGCGCTGGCTTCACCTGGGGCTCGGTATTGCTTAAATATTGACATTGCCATGCACAGACGAACCGGCCCGCCATAGATCGGCGCATTTTTTGCTTATCACCCAACCCTAACGGCAAGTTTCATCATGAGCGAACAAACCTATAATTTAGCCTTTGTTTTTCCAGGCCAGGGCTCTCAATCCGTCGGCATGCTGAACGATCTGGCGGCCGCCCATCCCGAAGTGAAACAGTTATTCGAGCGCGCCTCCGAGGCTCTCGACAAGAACCTGTGGACCCTGGTCGCCGAAGGCCCGGAAGACGAGCTCAATCAGACCCAGAATACCCAGCCGGCGATGCTGGCGGCGGGCTATGCCGTCTGGCAGGTATGGTGCAAGGAAAGCCCCGTTCGCCCCGCCTGGATAGCGGGACACAGCCTTGGAGAATACACCGCGCTGGTCTGTTCGGAAGCGATATCCTTTGAAGACGGGATCAAACTGGTCGCCGCGCGGGGCAGCCTGATGCAGGAAGCGGTCCCGCAAGGCGTAGGCGCCATGGCGGCCATTCTGGGTCTGGAAGATCATGAAGTGGTTAAACTCTGCGCCGATGCCTCGGACAATGACGAAGGACTGCCCGAGGAAACCGGCGCCGAACTGGTTTCCGCGGCAAATTTCAATTCACCCGGCCAAGTGGTCATTGCCGGCACCCGAGCCGCTGTCGAAAAGGCGGTCGCTGCGGCCAAAGAAGCCGGCGCCAAACGCGCCGTATTGCTGCCGGTCAGCGTACCCTCCCATTGCGCCTTGATGAAGCCGGCCGCCGAAGCTCTGGAGGATTACTTGCAGGGCATCGGTATAAAAACGCCGAATACGACTCTGATCCATAACGTCGACGTCATCGCCCACAGCGCGCCCGACGTCATCCGCAGCGCTTTGGTAGCCCAACTGTATCTGCCGGTGCGCTGGGTGGATACCGTCCGCTTCATGCACGACCAGGGCGTTACTCGCTTCGTCGAATGCGGACCCGGCAAGGTGCTGGCCGGATTGAACAAGCGCATCGTCAAGGAAGCCGAACACATGACTCTCTTCGATTCCGAATCCATAAACAAAGTTAAGGAGCTGTTGAATGCCTAAACAAGTCGCTTTAGTCACAGGCGCCAGCCGCGGTATCGGCAGGGCGATTGCCGAAAGATTAGCCGGCGACGGCTTTTTTGTCGTCGGCACCGCCACGACCGACAACGGCGCCCAGGCCATTTCCGCTTATCTGGGCGAAAACGGGAAAGGCCTGAAACTGGATGTCGCCGACGCCGAATCGGTCGCCGAAGTCACCAAAACCGTCAACGACGAGTTCGGTACGCCGGTGGTACTGGTCAATAACGCCGGCATTACCCGAGACAATCTGTTGATGCGGATGAAGGACGAAGAATGGGACAGCATCATCAGCACGAACCTGACCTCGGTTTATCGGATGAGCAAGGCCGTACTGCGCGGCATGATGAAAGCCAAAACCGGCCGCATCATCAACATTTCATCGGTCGTCGGCGCTACCGGAAACGCCGGCCAGGCCAATTACGCCGCCGCCAAGGCCGGCATCGTCGGTTTTACCAAATCGATGGCGAAAGAAGTCGGTTCGCGCAACATTACCGTCAACACCGTCGCTCCCGGTTTTATCGACACCGACATGACCAAAGAATTGAGCGACGACGTCAGACAGAGCCTGTTGTCGGTCATCCCTCTGGGCCGGCTGGGAGAACCGGAAGAAGTCGCCCATGCCGTTTCATTTCTGGCTTCACCCCATGCCGGCTACATCACCGGCGAAACCCTGCACGTCAACGGCGGCATGTACATGCCCTAGGCCTTTGCCGGGTTGTTCCGGTATTTTGAGGGCGTTTGAGCAAAAAAGGACCCTGTTCCCAGCAAATCAACGCCATTTTAATATTGTGACATCGATATAATATTAAAGTATAATGCCCGCCGCCGTCTGGAAACACCGTAGGCGGGATTTCAAGTAAAAATTAATAACGCTACTATTGCAAGTACTCCATGAGCTACCGATTAACTTGCATTGTTTGAGGATAAAAATTATGAGTAATGTTGAAGAACGAGTGAAAAAAATTGTTGCAGAGCAATTAGGAGTAAAAGAAGATATCGCAAATGATGCTTCATTCGTTGATGATCTTGGCGCTGACTCTCTGGATACAGTTGAACTCGTGATGGCTCTTGAAGAAGAATTCGAATGTGAAATTCCGGACGATGAAGCTGAAAAAATCACAACCGTACAACAAGCCATCGATTACGTAGAAAAGAACGCTTGAAATTGATTTTAGTGGATGCACCCTCGTTCATCCACTAAATCGCACCCGATTACAGCAGTCCTGCCCTATCATTTGTTAAGGTAAATCACATTGAGCAAACGCCGAGTTGTAATAACCGGATTAGGCGCTGTTACGCCGTTGGCCAACACGGTCCCGGAAACCTGGGACGGCATCGTCAACGGCAAAAGCGGCATCAGTCCGATTGATTCCTTCGATATTTCGCCTTTTGCCACAACTTTCGGCGGTGTCATCAGAAACCTGGATATTACCCAATACATTCCCGGTAAGGATGCTCAGCGCATGGACGGGTTTATCCACTACGGCCTCGCCGCCGGCTGCCAGGCTTTTGAAGATTCCGGCCTGGAGGTTACCGAAGCCAATGCCGAACGGATCGGCGTGGCGATCGGCGCGGGTATCGGCGGCATTACCGGCATCGAGGAATGCTATGCCTTCTATGAAAAAAGCGGACCACGCCGGATTTCGCCTTTTTTCGTACCCGGCAACATCATCAACATGATTTCGGGCAATCTGTCGATCAAGTACGGATTGAAAGGCCCCAATTTTTCCATCGTCACCGCCTGCGCTACCGGCACCCATAATATCGGAGACGCGGCCCGCCTGATTCAATACGGGGATGCCGACGTCATGATCGCCGGCGGAGCGGAACGCTGCACTTCCTCGCCTACCGCGATGGGCGGTTTTATCTCCGCCAAGGCCTTGTCTCGACGCAACGACGCCCCGCAGGCGGCAAGCCGGCCGTGGGATAAGGATCGCGACGGTTTCGTATTGAGCGACGGCGCCGGCGTGGTCGTTCTGGAGGAACTGGAACACGCCAGGGCGCGAGGCGCGAAAATTTATGCCGAACTGGTCGGTTACGGCATGAGCGGCGATGCGTATCACATGACTCAGCCTTCTCCCGGAGGAGAAGGCGCTGCACGGTGTATGAGAAACGCATTGAGGGACGCCGGTCTGAACGCCGAGCAAATCGATTACATCAACGCGCACGGCACCTCGACGCCGGCCGGCGATATCGGTGAAACCCAGGCGATGAAATCGGCTCTGGGCGCTCACGCCTACAAGCTTGCGGTCAGTTCGACCAAATCGATGACCGGCCATATGTTGGGCGCGGCCGGCGGCATTGAAGCCGTATTCACGGCATTGAGCCTCAAGCATCAAATCGCCCCGCCGACCATCAATCTCGAGAATCAGGATCCCGAGTGCGATCTGGACTATGTCCCGAATACCGCCCGGGATATGAAAATCGAATACGCCTTGTCGAATTCGTTCGGTTTCGGCGGAACCAACGGCACTTTGGTTTTCAGACGCTACGGGTAAGAAACCAACGCTACCGCATGCCTTCGGTATGTTCTATCGATGATCTTGATCAATGGTGAATACCGGGATCATATCGAAATTTCCGATCGCGGCTTTCAATACGGCGATGGTTTGTTCGAAACCATCGAAGTTCACAACGGTCGACCGGTTTTTTTAAACCGGCACCTACACAGGCTGCAAACGGGTTGTGCCCGACTGCAGATTCCCTGCCCCGATCCCGAACTGATTCGTTCCGAAGCCGCCGTTCTCTGTAAAAACGCGCCCCACGCGGTACTCAAATTGATCATCACCCGGGGTTCGGGCGGACGTGGCTATCGACCGCCCGAAGCAACCCGTCCCACTCGCGTGTTAAGTCTCCATCCTTGTCCGGATTATCCGGGCCGCTACCGGGAGCAGGGCGTTGCCGTGCGGATATGCCAGACGCGCCTGGGGCTCAACCCTGCGTTGGCAGGCATCAAGCATCTGAACCGGCTCGAACAGGTGCTGGCCAGGGCCGAATGGGACGACCCGGAAATTCAGGAAGGACTCATGCTGGACATCAACGGCCATGTTATCGAAGGCACCATGACCAACCTCTTCTATTTCAGCAACCGGAGCGCTTATACGCCGGCATTGACGCAGTGCGGCGTAGACGGCATTATCCGCCGGATTCTGATGGATCTCTTGAGCAAGCGCCGCATCACCGTCCGGGAAACCGCTCCGACCGTAGATGAATTATCGGCCGCCGACGAAGTCTTTGTATGCAATTCGATCATAGGGATCTGGCCTGTTCGGGCCATCGGCAACGTCCGGTATGCCGTTGGCCCTTTTACGCGGCAATGTCAATTCGATCTCACTGAATTTAAAAACGAGGCAGTCCACGATGAATAACAAACTCATCGGCTTAGCTGTGATCCTGTTCAGTTTCGTCGGCGGCTGGCTCTGGATGGATTATCAAACCGCCCTGTACGCGCCGGCGGTCAAACAGGAAAAAGTTTGCGTCGAAATCAACAAAGGCGATTCCTTGAACGTCATCGCCGACAAACTGGCCGCCCGAAATCCGGCGATCAAGCCGTTCTGGTTCAAGGTCGTCGCCTTTCAGGACAATTCGGCCAAAAAACTCCGGACCGGAGAATACGAGTTAACCCGAGGCATGACCATCCGCAACGTCATAGACCTTTTCGTGCAGGGAAAGACCAAGCAATACGCGATCACGTTTCCCGAAGGCTGGAGTTTCAAGGAAATTACCCAGGAAATCCGGAAAAACCCCAATCTGGAACACATTCTCGGCAAAATGCCGGTCGATCAAGTCATGACTCAACTCGGCGCAGAAATTAGAATGCCCGAAGGCCAGTTCTTTCCCGATACTTATTTTTTCGAGAAGCATATGTCGGACGTCTCCCTGTTAAAACGGGCCTATGACAAAATGCAGAAGGTACTGCTGGAAGAATGGAGCCATAAGGCGGAAGGATTGCCTTTTAATACTCCTTACGACGCCTTGATTCTGGCCTCCATTATCGAAAAGGAAACAGGAACCGAATCCGAACGACCGCTCATCGCCGGCGTCTTCATCCGCCGGCTGAAAAACGGCATGCCGCTGCAGACCGATCCCACGGTCATCTACGGCATGGGCGAGCGATACCGGGGCAACATCGGATCCGAAGACCTGAAAAATGCGACGCCCTACAACACCTATCTCATCAAAGGGCTGCCGCCGACTCCGATTGCGATGCCGGGACAACAGGCCATCCATTCGGTGCTGCATCCCGACAACAGCGATACCCTTTATTTCGTCGCCCGTGGCGACGGCACGCACGTCTTCTCCACCACCCTGAAAGAACACAATCAGGCCGTCAACTTATACCAAAAGCCGCCGAAATGACGCTCTCTCTCTTACCTGGCGCTCCCGCCGCCAGAGGCAAATTCATTACGCTGGAAGGCGGTGAAGGCGTAGGCAAAAGCACGAATCTGGCTTTTATCCAGGATTATCTCCGGCGCCGGCAAATTTCCGCCTTGGTGACGCGCGAGCCTGGCGGCACCGGGCTGGCCGAGAAAATCCGCGCGCTGCTGCTCGACAAAAACGACGAACCGATGACCGAAACCGCCGAATTATTGCTGGTGTTCGCTGCCAGGGCACAACATCTGCGGCACGTCATCGAACCGGCATTAGCTCAGGGTCGGTGGGTCTTGTGCGACCGTTTTACCGATGCCACTTACGCTTATCAGGGCGGCGGCAGAAACATGAGCGTCAGCGCCATCGCCTGGCTGGAAACGCTGGTGCAAGGTAACTTGAGGCCGGATTTGACCCTGTTGCTCGATGCTCCGATCGAAATCGGCCTGGCCAGGGCGAAAGCAAGAGGCATCTCCGACCGCTTTGAAGAAGAAAAAGCCGACTTTTTCGAAAAGATCAGAACGGCTTATTTACGGCAAGCCGAACTGCATCCGGAGCGAATCCGCCTGATCGCGGCCGATCGGCCGCTGCCTCAGGTGCAGGCGGCCATTGCCGCAGCGATTGATCCTTTGCTCGACGGCGTTTCCCGGCCGTCTATTGCCGACAGGGCGGAGTAAATGGAGTCCGTTCTCCCATGGCAACAAAAGGAGTGGCGCCATCTGTGCGAATACAGGACGCAAAACCGGATTCCCCAGGCGCTCCTGATCTCCGGAAACAAGGGCCTGGGCAAGCGGCGCCTGGCCGAACAATTCGCTTTTTCCCTGCTCTGTCCGAATCCCGCTGCGCACGGCCTGCACTGCGGCCAGTGCGACAGTTGCCTGCTGATCCAGGCCGGATCGCATCCCGACCTGTTTTACATCGAACCTGCCGAAGCCGGAAAAGCCATCGGCATCGATTCGATCCGCGGCCTGATCGCCGACACGCAGCTCAAACCGCAATACGACGCCTTCCGGGTCGTCCTCATCGATCCTGCCGACCGCATGAATCAATCGGCGGCGAATGCCTTTTTAAAATGTCTGGAAGAACCGGGAGAACGCACGGTGATTTTGCTGATCACCGAAAAGCCCGCCCAACTGCCGGCCACGATCCTCAGCCGCTGCCAGAAAATGGCTCTGGCTCCTCCGGACCAGGAAACCGTTGTTGCCTGGCTGAAACAACAACATATTGAAGATGACCTGGAAACTCTGGCCGCCATGGCACGGAATTCGCCGCTGCTGGCCCGGCAGTATGCGGAGGCCCAAACCCTGCCTCTGCGCAACGAATGCTTCAAAACCTGGCTGGCGGTCGCGAAACAGCAGACCAGCCCGATCACGACGGCGGAAAACTGGTTAAAATTGCCACAACCCGACTTACTTCTCTGGATAAGCTCGTGGACGATCGATTTGATCAAATGCAGTTGCCGAATCCGGCCCGGCACTATTTATAATCCCGATCTGAGGACTTCCTTGCAAGAACTGGCGGGGCGGCTAGACTTAAAAAGCCTGTACCGGTTGTACGACCTGATACTGGCCAGCCGCCGACGGCTCGATACCCAGGTCAACAAACAATTGATGCTGGAAGAACTATTGATACTGTGGTCCCAACTCAACCGGAGTAAGTAATTCCATGACCGATGCAACTCCCCGCCAGGGCATCCTGTCGCTTACCATCAAGGATAAAAATTCGTTGTATTCCTCCTACATGCCGTTCGTCATCAACGGCGGCCTGTTCATTCCGACCAACCGGCCTTATGAAATGGGCCAGGAAGTGTTCATGCTGCTGAATTTGATGGAAGAACCGGAACGGCTGCCGATCGCCGGCAAAATCATCTGGAAAACGCCCCCCGGCTCCGAAGCTTACCGGTCGCCGGGAATCGGTGTACAATTCAGCGATCAGGACGGCGGCGTCGCCCGGAATAAAATAGAAACCTATCTGGCCGGTGCGCTGGAATCCGGACGGTCTACCCATACGATGTAAAATCCTAACCAACAACGGAACCGAATCGTCTGCTTTTAATCTGATTGTGTCATTCAACCGCCATTTCCCTGTCCATGCTGATAGATTCCCATTGCCATCTCGACCGCATCGATCTTGCGCCGTATCAAAACGATTTCGGACGTTTCATGAGTGCGGCCGAGGAAAGCAAACTGGAACACATGCTCTGTATTTCAATCGACCTGGAATCCTATCCGGCCATGCTGGACCTGGTCTCGGGTTATCCGGCCGTTTCGGTAACCGTCGGCGTTCATCCGAATGCTCATGACGGCAGGGAGCCCGACGTGGAAGAACTCGTCACGCTGGGCCGGCCGTCGAAAGTGATCGGCATCGGCGAGACCGGGCTCGATTATTTTCGCAGCACCGGCGATCTCGGCTGGCAACAGCAACGCTTCAGAAACCATATCCGGGCCGCGAAAGCGTTACACAAACCTTTGATCATTCATACCCGCGAAGCCAGGCACGATACTTTGCGGATTTTGAGAGAAGAAAGCGCGGATCAAATCGGCGGAATCATTCATTGCTTTACCGAAGACTGGGAGTTTGCCGAACAGGCTCTGGAATTGAATTTTTATATTTCCTTTTCCGGCATCGTGACCTTCAACAGCGCCAGGGAAATCCGGGAAGTGGCCCAAAAAGTGCCGGCCGACCGTTTTCTGATCGAAACCGATTCTCCTTATCTGGCGCCGGTTCCCTTCCGCGGCAAACCCAATTATCCGATGTACGTCCGCTTCGTCGCAGAACAGATTGCCCAATTAAGAAACACCTCTTTCGAAGAAATCGCCGAAAGGTCGACCTGTAATTTTTATACCCTGTTCAAGCTGACTCCTTCTTGAACGGAAACCCGAGCCCTGGCCTCAAATCGAATCGCCTTCGCCACCGGAACTTCATAGAAGCAGGCAGGTCTGATCAGGCATGATCAACCGCGGTCAATACCTGGGCGATTTTATGCTAGAATTGGCATTCTCGATTTAACTCCGGCGCACCATGACCCACTCCACAGTTGCTCCTCAATTGATCGATCGTTTCGGCAGAAAGGTCGATTATCTGCGCATTTCGATTACCGACCGATGCGATTTTCGCTGCGTTTATTGCATGGCGGAAGACATGACCTTCCTGCCCCGCTCTCAAATCCTGACGCTCGAAGAAATTCACACGCTGGCCAAAGCGTTTGCCGAATTCGGCGTCACCAAAATCCGGATAACGGGCGGGGAACCGCTGGTGCGAAAAGGCGTGCTGGAATTGCTGGAAAATCTGGGCCGGATCGAGACGCTGAAGGAACTGGTGATGACCACCAACGGCTCTCATCTGGAAAGCATGGCAGCATCGATAAAAAACGCCGGAGTAAGGCGCATCAACATCAGCCTGGATACCCTGGATCCCGACAAATTCAGAACGATCACCCGAACCGGTAATCTGGCGCAGGTGCTCAGCGGCATCCGGGCCGCCAAATCGGCAGGGTTTGAAGGCATTAAAATCAATGCCGTCATTCTTAAAAACCGAAATCACATGGAAGTCAACGATCTGGTACGGTATGCCGTCGACAACGGCATCGACGTTAGTTTTATCGAAGAAATGCCGCTCGGCGTGGTGCACCGGCACGACCGCGCCGAAGCCTTTTATCCCAGCGAGCTGATCAAAAAAGACCTGGCCCGGCAATTTTCCTTGCTGGCCACGACCGAAAAGACCGGCGGGCCTTCAAATTACTATAAAGTGGCCGGCACGCATACCCGGGTCGGCTTTATTTCTCCGCACAGCGAAAATTTTTGCGGCCAATGCAACCGAGTCCGGCTGACCGCCGAGGGACACCTGCTGTTATGCCTGGGCAACGAGCATTCGGTCGATTTGAAAGAAGTTATTCGAAGTGCGCCGGGAGATCTGGCTCTGTTAAAAAAGACCATCTTGGACTCAATGCAGATCAAGCCGGCCCGACACGAATTCAATATCCATGAACAACCGGTCATCCTGCGCTACATGAACATGACCGGCGGCTAAACCGAAAATGCAAACAAGGCCTTAGAAATTGTACGATATCATGGCCGAATACAAGTCCCAGTGCTGAGTTGTTCCTTGCGGGTTTTCGATGCCGGACAGCCAGCCGGTACCGTTGATATGATGATATTCCGCGCTCAGCATCAGGGAAGGCAGGATTTCATAGCGTAAACCGAAAGTCCAGTCCTGGGCGAATCGGGAATGCGCGGGAGCGCCGGTCATGGCGGAAAATTTTTCGCCATACGGATCGTTCAGGTCCCAAATCAAGTCGTCATAACGAACTACCCCTTCAAGGGCTTCGGTCAGCCGGTAAGTGCCCTGAATATAAAAGCTTTGTCCGGTAAATCCCGTATCGGGCCGCGGCGCAAAACCGTTCAAATCGGCTCGGCGCAGCGCATACTCGCCGGTCAGGGACCAATCCTCCGCACTGAATTGAGCCGACAGGATCAACGGATGAAACTGCCATTTGCCCGCTTGCAGCGTAGCGCCCGCATAAGGCCGGTAATGGCCTTCAAAGCCGGCGTAAGTCACCGCCAGACGGATCAGTCCGATTTCCTGTTCCAGTTCATAGCCCAACCGCGCCACCCAGGACGCATCGCCGTCCATATGGCCCGGCGAATTGCCCAGAATGACGTAATTGAAATCGGGATCGTCCATTCGGGGAATGATTCCACCCACGTTCAAGGTAAACTCGCCGTAGTCGGTGCGATGCTCGCCATAAAAATAACCGCCGTCCGCCGAAAGGGCGAGGTTCCGGTTGACGTCGAAATAAATGGATTGCGGCAATAAAATACTGGGCCGGGTAGCGGCGACGTCCCGAGTGTCGTTGTAAAAACCCAAAGGCGTCGGCACCCGGCCTCCCCGAATGGACAACAAGGAGGTTTCCGACGAATACAGGTTATAGTTGGCTAGGCCATAATCAATCCGAAAGCCGCCGTTATCGGTATCGCCGGCATCGCGCCAGACCACCTGCATCGCCACCTGCAGATCGGATAACATGTTCCATGAGCCGTTGATTCCCAATTCTCTGAAGTCGTGGGAGATCGAATCATCCGATTTGCCGAAGAAATTGTTGTCCGAGGTGTGAATAATGCCTTGCGACAAAAATCCATGAACTTGAACCGATTCCGGCCACCATTCGTTTTCCCCGGATTCTCGAGCCTGGCCGGCGCAAGGCCAGGCCAAAACGGTAAAGCAAGCGTAATAACATGCAAGATTCAGAATAGAGTGACGGATTATTGGAACCATACGATTATTTCCTACTCTATATCCAGAATTTTGATGCCGTCAGTAATGTCAACCCCGTTCAAATAACCTACGGCGCCGGGAGTAGTGCGTAATTTATTGATCATTTCTTCCTTGTTTTCCACTACGATGGGAGCTTGACCGGTACCGCTGAAAACTAATTTATTCCAGTTTTTACGCATCTGATGAGGAAAAACGTTCAAAATTTGTTTACAGAACTGTTTATGCAGAGGATCTTCGTCCGGCAGTACGAATACCGTCACGTCGGAGCCGTCGTTCCAGTGTCGCAACCGCATTTTGAAAATGGCGCTCAAGCCGTTCTTACTGATGCTTTTTTGTGAAGTGTCGATATTAACAACCGGATACACGGCATTGGGGTCGATACGGTCCAGAGCAGGAGCCGAGTTTGCCCGCTCCATGAGGACGAAAAGAAATACGAGGACCCAAACATATTTCGTATTGGGTCTGAGAGAGGCTTGAATCGGCTGCAAATCGGAGGCCAGTACCTTAAAAAAAGTTGTTATTATAAACAAATTGAGTCCCTGATTTTATCTTCTTGTTTTCAAGAACGGCCTTGAAAGTTTTTTCATAATCTATTGTTTTATTTCCTTTTCTCAAAATCCAATTCAGCCTTAAAAAGCATAGTACAGAATCACCGGAAATCCAGAGGCACGGAAATAACCCGGACAGCCCGATTTTTAAAACCGGACTCGACAGTCCGGAGGTGGCTTTAATCGCTCCGGAAAAAAGTTGCTTGTGGGGGCAACGCTTGAGTACGGCCCAGAATGAGCGGAAATCCATCTCAAACGGAAGTTTCCTTTTTCTTTGTTTCGGAATGGATACAGCGGTCGATGTCCGCCAGCAGTTCGCAATATTCCGGACTCTGATGTCCGGCATAATTCAGATTTTTAAACAACCCTGTCAAACGGGTGAAAAAAAGCCTCGCTTCGTCCTGATCCTGGAAATGGTAATCTGCATTCACCGCTTCCGCCAGCTTTAAAAAAACTTCTTTTTGCCGCTCGATCGGCACGGCCACGTCGACGGCATCGAACGCATCCTGCTGCAGATACACCATATCCAGCAGTTGGGCTTCCTGATAAACGACAAAATCTTCGAGAGCAATGCCTGTTTCTCCGGTCACCTGAATCATTTGATAAATCGTATCGCCCCGCTTCAGCAATTCCATCATGGCCTGAACCCGAGCCGTCCAACCCTCGCCGAGAACATTCCCGAACCAGCCCTGCAACTGATCGGTATAGCGCGACCAGGACAACAAGGGATCGACGGCCGGATAAAAACGCTTGTAGGCCCGCTCGGAACTCAGCCCCAAAAAAGTTTTCACGGTACCCAGGGTGGCCTGAGTCACCGGCTCTTCAAAATTTCCTCCGGCCGGCGAGACGGTGCCGATCAGAGTTAAACTGCCTCTGGCTCCGCCCGCCGTCGAAATCACGCCGGCTCTCTCGTAAACGGCTTTGATCGCCGAATCCAGATAAGCCGGAAACGCTTCCTCGCCGGGAATTTCTTCCAGACGGCCCGACGTTTCGCGAAGGGCCTGAGCCCAGCGCGAAGTCGAATCCGCCAGCATCAGCACGTTCAGCCCCATCTGACGGTAATACTCGCCGAGGGTGATCCCGGTATAAATGGAGGCTTCCCGGGCGGCGACCGGCATCGAGGACGTATTGCAGACGATGATCGTGCGCTCCATCAGCGACCCGCCCCCTTTGGGATCGGTTAGCCTCGGAAACTCGGTGATCGTTTCGACGATTTCCCCTGCCCGTTCCCCGCAAGCCACGATCACTACGATGTCGACTTCCGAGTTTCTTGAAATCAGATTCTGCAGCACCGTTTTGCCGGCGCCGAACGGCCCGGGGATACACGCGGTGCCGCCTTTCGCTATCGGAAAAAACGTATCGATCAGGCGCAAATGAGTGATCAGAGGTTCTTCCGGATAATGCCGTGCCACCAGCCCTTCTTTCACTAACAGCGAAGGCAGCGGTTTGCGTACCGGCCAGCGTTGCTTCAGGCTGATCGTGCGCTCTTTTCCGTTAGGTAGCCTGATTTTCGCTACCGGTTCATCGACCGTCACCGCGCCCTCCTGAATCCAGAGAACCTCGGCTTCTCCGGCCACGTCGAAAGGCACCATGATTTTATGGTTGAATCGCCGTTCCTGCACCGAGCCGATGACAGAGCCCGCATTCAGCCGGGCGCCGGAGGTGATTTCCGGAGTAAAAGTCCATTTGCGCTGAAGATCGAGCGCCGGAAGATCCACGCCCCGGGGAAGAAAATAGCCGTATTCCGACGCCAGCTCGTCCAGCGGATTCTGCAAGCCGTCATAGATCCGGCCCAAAAGCCCCGGTCCCAGCTCCACGGAGAGCAATTCTCCGCTCTGCTCCACCGGATCGCCGAGACCGATGCCCGCCGTACTCTGATAAACCTGAGCTTCCGCCGTCCGGCCGTGAATCCGAAGGACTTCCGCCTTGATCCGTTCGGTAAAAGCGGACTTTTTTCGGCTGGGCAAAATGTAAACAACTTCATTCTTGACCAAAGGCCGTGCCGATTCGGCCAGAGTTTCTATCGAAACCAGATCGTCCTGAACGGCAATCACGCGAGCGGTCGGCAAAGGTGGGCGGTCCATTTTTATTTATCGAATGAAAGCGAGAAGATCCATAAACCGGGCAAGAAGTAAAAAAGCTCTTACCGTATTTCCAGAGAAAGATCACAGTCTTTCAAACCGGTCTCGACCAGCCGATCGAAACAGGCCACGGCCTCGTCGCCCCGATAACTCGACCAGCGCCGGCTTAAGTCCCAGCGCAGCACGTAGAGCGCCACCGCAGTGAAATCGAAGTAATGGCGGTTGCCGACTTCGATGTAATGCCGCCAGATCAGCTCCAGCAGGAATTTCTCCAATTCATGGGGCCGGCCGTTCGCCAGCAAGGCATGCGCATCGGCCAGCCAGGGCACGCGGTAACCCAGGCCGAAATCGTTTTTGTGCCAGTTTTTTTTAATGGCATCCTGCCACGTTCCTGCTCCCGGAAATGAAGTTCGTTCCGGCGCGCTGGCTCCGGCGAGCCTAAGCCGCAAGGCGGACAACAGGATTCTGAGTTCCAGATGCCACAGCGCCAGCCGCCTCATCTCGTCATTCAGAATGCGGCCGGCCGTTTCCAGGTAGGAGGATAACATCGTTTCGTCGTTTTCATTCTCGAATTGAAATCCTTGTGCGAGCGCCTCGATCCGTTGCAGTTCGGCGGCATCGGACGCGTCGAGCAGCCGCAGACGGCGATCCAGTTGCTCTCTGGACAGGAGCGTCCGTCCGTCCGAAAAAAACTGCCTCGGCTGATGCGGCAAACTGGCAAGCAATAAGGTGTATTGGCAGCGGTGCGGCATCACTTGAGGAAGCCCTGCAACAAAGCCCGAAAGCGGGGCTGCAAATGTTCCGATAATAAAGCCGCAACGGCGGTTTCGGTAAAATCGATCACGATACGGTCATCCTCCAGCTTGATCAGCACGCCGTGACCCACCTCTTCGGCGGCTTCAATTTCAACGCCTTCCTTTAATAAATCGGCCGCAATGACGGCGGTAAGACGGTTCAAACCGTCCCGTTCGAACTGCTCGGAATTTCGGTCCAGATCGTCCAAACCGATCGCTTCTTCAGGAATTTGAATCTTGACTTTCCGGTGTTCGTCCAGGCCGATTTCTTTTCTGAGGCGTCCGGCCAATTCGAGGATGATCTGCCGCAAACAGTCTTCCTTGGCCATCTCCTTGCCGACCAGATGGACCACTTCCCGGTCGAAACCGCCGAGCAAACTATCGCGCACCTTGAGCAAGGCGTCTCGCGCGGCCAGTTTCAAGGCGTCCTGTCCGGCCGCTTTAATTAGCTCCGATTCGGTCCGGGCATTCTCAACCAGCCTCTGAGCCTCGCGTTCGGCTTCCTGCACGATCCAGTCGGCGTGTTTTTGCGCATCGGCCACGATTTCTTCGGCCTTTTTCCGGCCCGCCGCGACCCCTTCTTCCCTGAGTTTCAGGATCAGGTCTTCCACCCCGGAGCCGGCAGCCGTATCGGATTCGGTTTTCATGTTCTTTACGGCTTGGGTATGCCGGCGCTGATCACCAGCGCGAAAATAAACGTAAACACGGCAAAACCTTCGACAAAAGCGGCCGGCGCCACCGCCAGACCGAAGATTTCGGGCTTGGACTTGGCGGCGTAAATGGCCGAAGCGCAGCATTGCCCCTGATAGATGGCGCTGAGCATCAAGGCGATGCCCGACATCAGGCCGATAACGAAGATGCCCAAGGCCGCCTCGGGCGTGATCGGCCTGTTCAGCGTCAGCATCACGACGATGCCGTAGATCGTCTGCGACGAAGGCATCGCCGAAACGCCCACGAAACGGCCGTAGCCGCTGTCGCTGTCGAGCATCGCGCCGATCGCAGCCTGGCCTGCGATGGAACAGCCGACAATGCTGCCGACCGCGCCCAGCACCATCGGCGCGTACAAGCCGGTCCAGCCCAGAATCATCATCAACTCAGTCATTCAAAAACTCCTTTTTGGCAAACGCTTTGAAAGAATGTCCTTCATCGGCGACGCCCCAGCGGTAAAACTCGATGAAATTCAATCGTAAGCCGTGGACGACGCCGCTCATCAGGCACAGCATCAAATTGAGCGCATGGCCCAGCAGCAGGATCAAAACGGCTCCCACCACGCCGATGCCTTCCACCGAACGATAAACCTGCCCGGCCAGTTGATTAAAAATCAACGCCAGCGAAGCGCTGGACAAGCCGAGCGCGAACAAGCGCAAATAGCTGAGCACGTCGCCGAACAATCCGCTCATTTGAGTAAGACTTTTACAACCGTCCAAAAACCGCCACAGCCAGTCGCTGGGTTTCGTGACCGGGCGTTCGCTGCTGAACAGCATCAACAACAGTCCGCCCACCGCCAGAACGCCGCCGGCCGGCCATTGCCACAGCATATCGTGCAGGCTCATAGCGTACCATAAGAAAAAGCCGCCCATCACGACAAATCCCCAGCCCAGATAGACCCAGGCAATCGAACGGCCCAGCCGCTGATAGAACATGACGCCGTTGGCGAAAGCGATGTGCGCCGCGCCCACCGCGATCGACAGCCGCATCATCGCGTCAAAATCGTTGAAATGGATTATGTGAACGGCGCCCAGCGGGCTGGACGGCGCCGGCGCGACGCCGAAATAACTGCCCGCCAGCGCACCCCATATCAGCGAAAACAGGACCGTGACCGAAGCCAGCCGGCGCATCCTAAGGCTTTTTCGGGTGCGCCCGAGCTTCCGCCAATTGACGCCGAGCAGCAGCGCGAATAGAAAGGCGTAGCCGGCGTCGGACAGGATCATCGAAAAAAAGACCGCAAACGAAAAAAACACCACGATGGACGGATCCCATCCGGCATACGGCGGAGGGTGATAAAACCGGATCAGCTCTTCACCGCCGGCCAAAGCCTCGGGATTGCTCAGCAAGGTAGGCGGATGGTCGTCGGCGGAAGGATCGGACCACTGCACAGCCCACCGATTCCGCCGGATAATATGGCCGATTTCGGCCAGCCGGTTTTCCGGAATCCAGACCTGGACGATGAACACCCCGTCGGTATCGATCGCTACCGATTCGGCGTATTTTAAATTGGAAAGATCTTCCGCTCTGGCAACGGCCGCCGCGATCGGGCCGATCCAGCGCGTGAGCGACTCTCTTTCCGCCTCCAGATCTTCCAGAGCCAGATCCAAGCGATCGAGTTCCTGCCGCAAGCCGGAAAGCGGCATCTTGCCGACCTCGGTCCTGGGCACGGGCATGCTCGACGGCGGCGGCTCCTCGCGGTCAATCACGACGATATAGCGGAATTCGGCATCTTCGCCCACCTGCTGCCAAACCCGGTCGACTTTCCGCATGGCCTCGGCGAGGCGCGCGGGAACACGGTAAAACCACAGTTTGAGCCCGTGCAGTTCGTTTTCTCCGGGCAAACTGAAATCGCCCCAGGGCTCGACTTCCTGAAGGCGTTTGCTCAGCGCGGCGCGATTTTCAGCCAGTTGCCGGCTTTCTGATTCGACTCCAAGAACTTTTTCAACTATCTTTTCCGGGTCGAATGGCCGGTGATCGTGGCAGGGATGGCGTTTCGCAGGACATTGGTTCAGATAGTTCAGCGCTCTCAAGGCCCTTTCGGAAAACCCGGGCTCCGTCCGGCCGGGATGTTCCGGAGGCTTTCTAAGCTCGATCAGATGAGCGCATCCCAACGTCTGCAACGTTTCCAGCATCCGGAGTTTATCGGAACTCAGTCCGCAAACGGTCAATTTCTTTAGTGTTACGATGGCCATCGGCCGTCTTCCGCCGTTCGTTTCCGTTTGGTCATTTTGGCCCTGACCACGCCCGCTCTTTCCGCATCCGATAAAAAAATGCCGATTTTTTTAATGTTTGTCTCGGCCTCTGGAATCAATACCTTATCGAACAAGTTAACCCGCTGCGTTATTTTTTTTACCGCTTCCTCGAGAACCTGAAGACGCCTTTGCTCTATCCGCAACCGGACTTGAAGCTCCAGCATGAGCCGCAATCGATTGACCGCCTGCTCCAGCCAGTGCGGCGTACCTAATGTCGAGTAAGGTCTGACCTCGATTTCCACGCTTTCAAGCACGGGCATCGGATGGCCGATGACCTGCTGCCGACCGACCCTGACCGAAGCCACCCGAACCAGGCCGGTCAAATCGATCGCGGCATCGGCGAGCATCGGCAGATTTTCGGCGATAGAGCGGCGGCACTGCTCAATGGAGCGTTCGGTTTGTTTCAGTTGGGCCGCGGCCTGATATTGTTCCGCAATCAATTGCCGTCGTTTCAAATCCAGCGACGGCAAATACCGTTTGAAGCGTCTGAGCCGAGCGCTTTCCCGATGCAGGACGGCTTTATTGTACGAGAGTCTGGTCATCAGGCTTCCGCCGGAAAATAGCGGGTCACCAGCTCCCGTTTCATCAGCAACTGGTCGGCGGTAAAACAGTCGGCCAGAGTCCGCCAGCCCAGATCGAGTGCTTCTTCAAGCGGCATCGACACCTGGATGTCCATGAAGCGAGACCGGAACAGCCGGCCGAACTTCAGCAGTTGCCGATCATACGCCGATAAGTCGAACGCCATGATCTGTTTTTGTTCGGCATCGGTTGCGGCCGAATAAAAGCGGATCATCGTATTCATGATCTGGGCATGGTCCTCGCGGGTGACTTTGCCGATCACGTGCTGTTTCAGCCGTGACAGCGAGCCGAACGGATCGATCATGCCGTCGTGCAAATAGAACTGGCCTTCGGTAATGTAGCCGGTATTGTCGGGAATGGGATGGGTCACGTCGTTTCCGGGCATCGTCGTGACGCTGAGAATCGTTACCGTGCCGGCTCCCCGGTAATCGCAAGCCCTCTCGTAACGCCGGGCCAACTGCGAATACAGGTCGCCGGGATAGCCTCGGTTGGACGGCACATGCTCCATCGATATCCTGATTTCTTTCAGGGCATCGGCAAACGCGGTCATATCGGTCATCAACACCAAAACCCGCTTTCCCTCTTCCACCGCGAAACGCTCGGCCACGGCCAACGCCAGATCGGGCACCAGCAAGCGTTCGACGATCGGATCGGAAGCCATGTTGCAGTACATGACGGTTCGGGCAAAGACGCCCGCCTGCTCGAACCGGGTTCGGAAAAAATGAAAATCGTCGAAGATCAATCCCATTCCGGCAAACACCACGATATCGGCATCGGCCTGAATGCCGATCCGGGCCAGAAGCGAATTGTACGGCTCTCCGGCGACGGAAAAGATCGGTATTTTCTGGCTTTCGACGAGGCAATTGAACACGTCGATCATCGGAATGTCGGTGCGTATCATTTTGGACGCCAACAGCCGCTTCATCGGATTGACGGTCGGGCCGCCGATTTCGATCCTGGCGTCCGGCTTCAGATCCGTCCCTCCGTCCAGCGGTTGGCCGGTGCCGCTGAAGATGCGTCCCAGGATGTTGGACGAGTAGGCCGTCCGCATCGGTTGCCCAAGAAACCGAACGGAAGCCGAGGTGGAAATGCCTTGCGTTCCGGAAAAAGCTTGCAGCAGGACGCGGCTTCCTTCCATCTTGACGACCTGTGCGAGCGACTCGGCGCCGCCGGCGTCTTCGATGAACGCGAGATCGCCCAAGCGCGCGCCGAGCGAAGGGCGTTCGAGCAGGCGGGGCACGTCGACGGTGACGATGTTGCCGACAATGGAAATGACGCTGTGATGACGGACCAGGCGTTCCAGCATGGAAAACTCTCAAACAGGACGAAATGGAAAACTCTCAAACAGGACGAAATTGTCCGTCAAGTATATTACAGTAGCGCGACTGCTTTAAGTCCTGCGGGGAGTGGGCTTTTCCCGATACCGATCGTCCCTGACCGGTATCGCCGTCGGTCAAACGAAACGAATCATTTGATTTCGATGCTTTTGCGTTTGCTTTTTTCCGTTTTCGGCAGCGTGACCTTCAGTATGCCGTCGGCAAACGCCGCTTTGGCATGATCGCCGTCGACGTTGTCCGGCAGCGATAAAGTCCGTTGCAATTCACCTCGGCTGATTTCACGGCGGAAATATTTGCCTTCCTCCTTTTTCTCTTCTTTGGTGACGGCACGGATCGTGATGGTCTGATTATGGATCGACACGTCCAGGTCTTCCTTTTTAACGCCCGGCAATTCGGCTTGAACCTCGATCTCATTGTCATGATCGATGATGTCGACTTTCGGAAATCCTGCCCGCTCGAAACGGGCAGGAAAATTCCAGTCGAACAGGCGCGGCCACCGGCGCGACAGGAAATCATCGAAAAACGTGTCGAAATCCTCAAACGGCATCAAGGTTCCCTGAGACGAGGTTGAAGCAGGTTTCATTTCCTTGCCTTGCTGGGTTTCTTTGTCATTGGCACTCATAACATTCTCCTCCGGTTGTTAACGTGGGTATTTTCTATAACGAATTGTTTCAACTGCCCACCGGTCGGCTGATGGCCTGTGCGGGTTGTTTTTAACAGACTGGAAGCGCGGCCATTGGTTCCGCTCAAACTCGGTATAGACCGCCGCAAAACCCGGCGCGCTCCGAAGCGTTATTCCACCGAAATCCGGATCTTGCGCGGCTGGGCATGTTCCGCTTTCGGAATGCGCAGCTTGAGTACGCCCTGTTTGAACTCGGCGGCAATTTTGTCGATATCCAGCTCCTTGCTCAACGTAAAGACGCGCCGATAGCGCGGCATGCTCACTTCCGCGTGAGTGACGTCGATATTGTCCGGCACCTCAAGTTTCATTTCGCCTTCGATTGTCAACGAATCGGCGTCGACCTGCATCATCAGATCGTCCTTGGTCACGCCCGGCAAATCGGCGTAGAGCGTAATTCCGGTGCTGTCTTCGTACACGTCCACCGGAGGAATCATGACGGCTTCGTTTTTTTTGGCCTGGCTTTCTTTAGCAACAGCAGTTTTTTCGTTCATGGTGGCCTCCTGTTCATTCGATGGTGATACGGCGCGGCGCCGCAGCTTGCCGGCGTTTGACGCTGACGTGCAAAACACCGTCGCGGTAGGTTGCGGAAACGGCTTCGTTGTCGATGTCGTCCGGCAGGCTGATTACCCGGCGGAAAGGCCCGGCAAAGCGCTCGTCGATGTGAATCGCCGTTTTTTGGTCCGCAGCCGGCTCGTCGCTTTTTCTTTCACCGGCAATGCTCAAGGTCGATTTCTCCAACTGAATCTGGATGGATTGCGGATCGAGCCCCGGCGCAAAGGCATAGACCTCCACCGAGTTCGGCGTGCCGCCCACGTTCAAGGCCGGGAAACCGCCGCGGCCGACGCCGCGAATATTGGGGCTCAGCTCGAAAGCCTGCTGCATCGCACGCTGCAGGCGATCCATTTCGGCAAAAACGTCACTGGGAAACATGGATCTGTACATAACAAGTTCTCCTTAAAAGTTGAACGGGTCAATCGAAAGAAGCTTCAGCGTCAATCTTGCTTATTTTATAGGGATCAACCCGGACAATTTCAATAGAGACTTAAAGGTTATTCGTTTCTGAACGACCCCGGAGGAAAAATTCCAGCCTTGACCTGTCGCCTTGAATCCGGTTTACCGAAACAAAGACGGATCTCTGACCGCGCCGCTCTTACGGCGGATGATGCATGGAATGAGAAGAATGTCCGGTCACGGCGTGGCGGGCATGGTCGCTCAGTTGAGCGTCGAACCAGGCATGAAGGGCGGCAATCAGGCCGGGAACCTGGCTGGCGTATTCGATCTCGCCGCCGTCCGGCAGATCCCGGTATGCCATCCGGAGCTCGCCGGGCCTGGCCGCCTTGAGCTTCGCCAGCCCCGGCATGTCTTCGCCGTGAATTTTAGCCGGATCGGAAAAATCGCCCCGGCTGAACGCCTTTGCAATCTTCGCCAGATGCTTTTGGATCAACCGGATTTGCCCGGCATCGGTCTTGTTTTTGGCGATGACCTGTTGTCTTCCGCCTGTCTTCGTTTTGGTAAAGACATGGATCGTCTCTTCCAGACTGAACGGCATCACCTTGGCGCCTCGCCGGGCCACGTCGTCGAGCCGGCTCTCGGCGGCTTTGTCGACCGCCTGGACCGGCATCGCCGGCACCGGACACAGCCAGATGGACAGAATGAAGATTGAGTGCTTGATCATGGAAACCACCTGACTGAAATGACGGCCGCTCGGATGCAATTGAAATCAACCGAACAGCTACAGCGCCCGGTTTTTCGACAGACTCTGCCGGAAGTTAAGGACCGTGGCAATAACAAACCTGCCAGGTTTCAAAACCTGGCAAGTCTTTCCCCGACTCATCCTATCAAGGTTGCAGACCGCTGTCGAACGGTTGCAGAGGCCCCTGCTCGCTGGCGCGTCCGTTTCGGCCCACCGCCGGAATCGTTAGATAACGATCCCTGGCCATTTCGGGCCCCAGCGGATTGACGCCTTCTTCGTGGCCGTGCGGAACTGCCAGCTCGGGATGATCGAAAGGCGCTTTTTCCCAACGGACTCTTTCATCGGTCAAGGTCTTGAGAAAAGCCACCAGATCTTCCTTTTGCTGCTCAAGCAGTCCCTGCTGAAACACCAGCGTGGAAAAGTGATGGCGGTTGGTGCCGTTGCCGCCCCGGTTGTAAAACTCGACGACTTCCTCCAGCGATTTCATGCCGCCGTTGTGCATGTAAGGACCGGTCAGCTCGATGTTGCGCAAGGTCGGAATCTTGAAAGCCCCGGTCACCGCCATCGAGAAGCGCCCTTGCTCCGGCTTGGCCAGCTCGGCCTGGACCACGTCGGGAGACGGCACCTTCGCCACGTCATTATGGCCTTTGCAATAGCCCTTGCCCAGCTTGTCTTTTTTCAGTTCCTCGGAAAAGAAATCCACGGTAAACGGGTCGTCCATCTGACAGGCCGCAATCTTCACGGGATCGAGCATGGACTTGGAGGAACCGGCCAATACCGACAAATACTGTTCGGTAAAAGAGAACGGATTGCCGAACGGATCCCGGCCGCCCAGGCCCGGATCGTAGTCGTTCGGAACCACGGTCGTGTCCGCGAAGCCGGTATCGATCAACGTTCTCTCGACGCCGAACTCATCGGTCTGTTCGGTCAGCACGGTTCGATTGATCAGACTGTAATACGGTTTTTTCTGCTTCGGACTGAAATAAATCTCGGGATTGACCGCCGCCGAAAAAGTCGGGCCCGAGTGGCAGTTCGAGCAATGGGCATCCTGGAATACGGTCAGACCTCGTCTTTGCTGATCGTTATAGCCTTCGGGAAAACCGGTGTCGTCGATGTTCTGATCGAAAAGCGTCTGGTCGGAAATCAGCGTATTTTCATAAAGCTGGATGGCTAGCCCGAAAAAAAAGGCAAAGTTGGCTTCCGCCTGAGAGTAGGCGGTGCCCGTCGGAGACAGGCCGAAATCGCCGGCGCCCCACCAGTAACGCTTGGCGAAGGCTTTCCGGATCAGTTCATCGTAGGTCGTATTCAGGCCATAGCCGGAAGCATCCCGCACAGACGCCAGCACGCTGTCTTCCGGATGGACTTGCTGCGATTCGAGAGGACGGCGCTGCAACAGTTTCCGGCCCAGTTCGTGAAAGGTCCGTCCTTGGCAGGACATTTCCCTGGCGTCCATGGGCGGCGCGACCGCCTGCGAGGCCAGCGAGGCGTTTTTTAACAAGACCGCCTTTTTCTTGGCCTTCTTGCCTTTTTTCGCAGCCACCCATACGCCCGCGTTCGGATCCCGGCTGCCGAATGCCGATTCTCCGTTGAAAAGATTGTTGGCGCGCCCATCCCAGAAATTCCGGAAATTGAAGGCGGCGTTGATGACGGTCGGTGCGTTGCGTTTGGTGGTCTGGCGCGTGTTTAACGAGCCGTTGTGAAAGACGGCGTCGGCCTGGGCCTGGCACTGGTCATGGGCATCGCCGGTTTCGCCGACGCTTTCGAACTGTCTTAAGAACGTGCCGGACGAGGCCACGACGTCGTCGGTCGAGAAAACCACGGCCGAGTTCTTGTCGGCGGGATCGGCTAGGCGAAACAACGGAAAGTCGCCGGCTTTCAATTCGTAGTCGGGGCCGCCGTCACCGTCGGCATTGATTTGAAAGGATTGGGAACCGGATGCATCGGCCGCGTGCAGCGAGCCAGTCTCCAGTTGATTGCGGGTCCGGACGTCGGCGCCCGCATGAAAATGACAGCTCGCGCAAGCGACGCCGTCGCTGCCGACGTTCGCGTCCCAGAACAAGGCCTTGCCCAGTTGAACGGCTGCTTCCTGATCGACCACGATCGGCGATTTGCCGCCGGTCAATCCGGGCGTGGCCGGGACGCTGACGCCGGTCAGCCTTTGCGCATTGGGACTGCCGTGCGCCAAAGCCTGGCCCGGCATCAGCCAGCCGGTCGCCGCGACGGACAGGATTGACAAAATGAAGCGGTAAACTGGGTGTTTGTTGTCTCGGTAATACATAGTTTTTTCCGTCAATCGTGAGGCAGGACGAAGAAGACCCGCCTGCCTCCCGTTGCCCCTAACTAACTGTCCGCATTATTCCGAAATGCTGACGGTGACTTCGACGTCGTGCCGGTCGGTGGTGCTGAGCCCTTCGTCCGGATTGATGCCGCCCACCACGAACTGATAAACGCCGCTCACTTTCGGAGTAAAACTCAGACTGACGGTGCCCGGAATCCCGTCCAGCACCCGGTTCAGCATGGACTGGTCGAATTGCGCCGGCAGCGGATCGGCCATGCCGTCCCGGTCGAACGCATTGGCGACGAATTCCATCTTGAGCTTGCCGAGTTTCACCGGGTTCGCAGGATCGTCGGTGAGCTGAACGTTCGACGCAATGATGTCCTTAAACTGATTGTAAAAGTGGTCGTCCATATAATTGACGTTAACCATGCCGGATTTTTGCGGCCTGGACCAGACCGTCAGTCCGGGATGGAACCCGGTAACGCCGACGGCCGTAATGGTGACCGGCTTGCCTTTTTTGAGCTTCATGTAGCCCCAGTTGGAATGGTGAGTCCATCCGGTATAGCCCATGGTCGGGTTATACCAGGACTCGGCCTTTGCCGTCAGCGTCTGTGTCGGATTATCGGTAGTAAATTCTACATTGATGGACTCGATCGAGGTGGCCGCATGAACCGATAAAGCCGACAGAGAACCTACTGTTGCCAAAACCAACGCACAAACACTCAACTTGTTGTATCTCATTTTTTCTCCTTCGTTTAATTAATTATCCGCCACGCTTCGATCGGATTTTGTTCCGGCGCGCGAGGAAAGACGCGCCGATTGCCCTGTAAGCAATAAGAAGATTCAATCGAAGGTAGCGTTGCTTTAATCAAAGCAAACATCATGCCATAATCATATGCTAATATTTTCAACCACATAAAAATTAGGGACATAGAAATTGCGGCATATGACTCAGTTAACTGCGGGATATCCCATACTTGAGAAAGGCTGGAGCAATCAAGGCAGCGGAAACCGCTCCGGTCATTGATCTTTCGAGGGATTCCGAATAAAGCGGCTCAGCCTCAAGTCAACCTCCGCTTGCCTGCTACACTGTATTGCAGAGGCGACAATCGGGTAAAATGCCCGGTTCAGAGGAACAACACATAGGAACAAGAATGAAAATCCATCGAATAGAACTCCATCCTTCCCTGATTACCTGGGTCTTGAGTTCGATAGCATCGATTCTGGTGATCGCCAGCCTGGCAGGGGACCTCCTGCAATTCACTCCATGGCATGCCTATACCGAAAGGCTCTTTCCTCTTTTCGATCTGGACGAGGAATACAACATCCCCACCTTTTTCTCGGTCACGCTGTTGCTCATGGCCGGATCGCTGCTTGCGGCCATCGCCCTGCTGACCGGCACCCGGCCGCTTTCCGATCTTTCCAAATGGCTGACTCTGTCGCTCGGCTTTTTCTGCATGGCCTATGACGAAGCATTTCTGGTGCACGAGCGGCTCATTCATCCGGTTCGGTCCCTGCTCGGCAATTCTTCCCTGGGAATTTTTTACTACGCCTGGGTGATTCCGGGCGCGGCGCTGGTGTTCTTGCTGGCGCTCTTCTACCTGAAATTTTTACTGCGGCTGCCGGCGAAGACCCGGTTCCGGTTCGTTTTGGCGGCGGGACTTTACCTCGGCGGCTGCATCGGTTTCGAATTCGTCGGGGGATGGTACGCGGAATCGAACGGCGTTCAAAGCCTGACCTACAATCTCATCACCACGGTCGAAGAAAGCCTCGAAATGACGGGTCTCATTGTTTTCATCCGCGCCCTTCTGATCCATCTTGGCGAAAACTACCAGAGCATGAAGCTCCGCGTCCTCGGTCAGGCGAGAATGAACGCCGAGATTTGACGTGGATGCGGACCGTTTTCGCAGAGAGCGACGCAGCTCCTGCCGTCACCGTACCCTGCCACAATCCCCGGCCTCGGACTTCCTGCCGGTCGCAGGACATCCACTACGGATCGAAGGCAGAAAGATCGCACTGCGCAAGAGTAACGATTGAAAATGGGCCGCATGCCACCGTCGCAACGGCGACCCCGTTACAACAGTTTGATAATCAAAGGACAGCCGAAAACTCATCAAGCCTGTCTCATTCTTGCAAGGCCCCCCACAGCAAACGCCCCAGCTCGGTATGATGCAGGATTTTTGCAAACGGCGGCAGTAGGGATTCGGGGCCTTTGACGAAGGTGAACACCGGCGTGCCGGTATGCGTGCCGGTGGCCCAGACGGTATGTTGTTTCGTAGCCACGGCCTTGGCCAGCAGGTTTTCACGGTTTTCCTTCTGATAAACGAAGAAGGCGTCGTTCGCATCTATTTTGGGCACCGTTTTCTCGCCCAGCGACACATGCCCTTCCCGGTAATACGGATTGGCCTCGGTGGCCAGAATTCTTCGCGCCTCGGCTTCGGTGATTCCGAACCGGGTAAAACGGTTGACCAGTTCGGCAAGTTGCAACGGCGTTCGCTCTTCGTCCGGCAGCCGGTCGAATTCAAGGAAAATCTCGTGATAACTCTTTTGTTGAGCATAAAGCCTGTCGAGAATTTCGGGGCTGCCGTAATTGAAATTGCTCTGAAAGGTCTTGCCGCCGGCGAAAGCCGCGCCCGGCAGGCGGGCGGGCGGAGGGATGTCGGCGGCCGAATAGCTGAAACCGAACCCGCCGGTTTCGTGGTCGGCGGTAACGATGACCAGAGTATCCTCACGGCCTGCGGCCCAGTCCAGCACATAATCCAGCGTATCGTTGAAACGCAGCATTTCATGCAGCAGGAGCCCGGTGTCGTTGCGGTGCGAGGCCCAATCGATCTGGCCCGCTTCGATCATCAGAAAAAAGCCTTGCGGATGGTTTTCCAGAATTTTCAACGCCTGCGCGGACATTTCCCGCAAGGTCGGCTCAACATGCCGTTCATCCTGCCTTAGCCGGGTTTCCTCGATGCCGTCGGCCATCGCCGAACCGGCGAACAAACCGATCGTTTTTCCTTTCGCCTGCTGCAGTTGTGCCTTGTCGAAAACCAGGGTGTAGCCTTTTTGCCGGGCCATCGCCAATAGATTTTTCCGGTCCTTGCGCGCCGACTTGATCCTGAAACTGTTCCCGGTCCATTCTTTCAATTGTTTATGGACTTCGGAAGCAGGGTCGTTAGCCTGTTCGGGAATCCAGTAATTGAGCCCGCCCGACAGCATGACGTCGGCATTCGACGCCAGCAGGTCTTCGGCAATGTCGTTCTCCTGGCTTCGATGAGTCTGATGCGCGGCAAAAGCAGCGGGAGTAGCGTGAGTGATGCGAGTATCCGACACCAGACCGGTCATCTTACCGAGACGCCGGGCCTTTTCGACGATGTTTTCCGGCACGTTGCCGTCGACGTCCAGACCCAGCATTTCCGAGCGGGCGAAAACTCCGGTGGCCAATTGCGTGGCGGAAGCGGCCGAATCGGTCACCAAGGAATCTCCGGTATAAGTCAGGGAAATTCCCATCCGCCCGGTGCCCATCATCCGATCCAGCGCGGTGGTACGGTCGGCCAGGACGCCATGAGGCGCCTGCCTCGCATAGGACAGCAACAAACCGACCTGCTGGGGCCCCATGCCGTCGCCGATAATCAGGACGACGTTTTTGACTTTGCCTTCCACCGGCTTGCCGCTTTGCAAAGCGGCGCAACTCGTCAACGCGAAACTTAGAATAACCGCGCCCATCCTGACCGGACTGAATAAAGATCCTACCATTTCCGACTATGCCCCAGTTTTTATAATGCGTACAAGAAATAAACTCCTTAAAACGCAAAGAACGGCCGACGCTTTTCAAGAAATTTGCCGAATCGGTTGCGTTAAGGACAGCCGGGCGCAAGCCCGAAGAGGACAGGCACAAGGCCACCCCTGTGTCGATTATAAGCTTCGAATGTTACCGGAATTTGTCAAACAGCGCATTTTTGTCGCCGACACCCGGATCGAAGAGCATTTTTTATGTCGAGCAGCGTCATGGGTGCCCCGAGCGGGTCAGGTTGAAACCTTGCCGTGGATGTTCCGGGCTAAAAACCGACGGTACGGCCCGACACGGTTCATTGATCGCCCGCTGGCGAATCGAAAAAGGCAATCTTTACCGGAATCGCCTCGGGTATATGGAGCGTCAGGCGCCGCGGCTGAAATGGTTTAGCCGAAGGCAGGATTGAAACGCCAAGGCGCGTTGAAACGCGCCTTGACAACGACGGGAAAATCGAATTATTTGAAATCGAACGAACGGTCGGGAGTGGCCGGCAGTCTCGGCATTTTTTGCTGAGGGAACTCGCCGGTCAGGCCGTTCAGGAAAGCCACGATGTCGTCGATTTCCGCTTTGGACAGGTCCTTGTTCAATTGCAGCTTGGCCATGATCTTAACCGCCTGATCCAGGGTTTTAACCGAACCGTTGTGGAAGTAAGGCGCGGTTAAAGCTACGTTACGCAGCGTCGGCACTTTGAACAGATGCGCATCGGAGTCGTTTTTGGTCACTTCGGCACGGCCTTTATCCTTCATGAAATGATATTGCGCTTCGAAATAGCCGTTCTCGAAAACCGGAAATTTCTGAAAGGCACCGCCGCCGTTAAAGGCAGGGCCGCTGTGGCAGGCGGTACAGCCGAGTTCGACCGCCTTGTTCATGCCGCGCACCTGCTGCTCGGTCAGCGCCGACTGGTCGCCGCCGGCGTATTTGTCGTAAGCGCTGTTCGGAGTAATCAAGGTCCGCTCGTACGCCGCGATCGCCTTGGTGGCGTTGTCCTTGGAGATCGAATTGTCGCCGAATGCTTCGGTAAAGGCTTTCTGGTAGCCGTCGATGGTCTTCAGGCGGGCAACCACTTCATCCCAGTTCTTCATCCCCATTTCGATCGGATTGGTGACCGGGCCCGCCGCCTGATCTTCCAGACTGGCCGCCCGGCCGTCCCAAAATTGAACCTGATTGAATGCCGAATTCCATACCGTCGGAGCGCTTCTGCCTCCGGTCTGGCCGTTTACACCCATGGAGTTGGGCCGGTTGTCTTCACCGCCCAGCATGACATTATGGCAGGAGTTGCACGATACCGTTCCGGTGGAAGACAAACGCGGATCGTGATACAGCATTTTTCCCAGTTCGACTTTCGCTTCCGTCGTGGGATTGTCGGCAGGAGCCGGAGCTTCCGTCGGCAGGGCCTCAAGAGCGTAGGCCGCCGAAACCGAACCTGCTAATGTCAACGCTGTTACCAGCGAACGAATTTTAAACATACTATTCTCCCAAAATAATTATTATAAAACTTGCACTGCGGCCGAATCCGGCACCCTTATCCTCCAGAAGCGCGATAGTCAGCGGCTCATCATCCTGTTGTACACAGCGTTAGGGCAAAAGAGTTCCATATCCGCGCACTGAATAAAAGAGCTTCAATACAGTTCCCGATCTTTTATTAGCCTCAGAATTTTAAATTATTCATTCGAAAAGATACAATCAATTTATGGATGCGGCGGGAACGCCGGCGCCTTGCCGAAACCCGGCGAGAGCCTTTTACCCCAGACCTGCCATGGGAGAAAAAACACGTTGCGAGGGTCTATATAAAACTTTTCAAGGTTTCAAACGCTCCGGCAAAAAGTCCCGTGAGACGGCCTGAATTCAATCTTATCGAAGCACTGGTCGTTAAAAGAAATAGAAGATAGCGTTTTGGAAATCAAGACGAGTATACTGACGGCACTCCCTGATAGGCATACGGAGGATCTCCCCATGGCCGAATTAAGCTCAAAAACCGTTGAATTCATCCGTTCTCCCAAGCAGCTTCTGATCAATGGGCGCTGGGAAAACGCGGTCTCCGGCAAGACGTTTCCGGTCACCAATCCGGCGACCGCCGAGATCATCGCCCATGTGGCCGAAGGCGATCAGGCGGATGTCGACAAGGCGGTCCGCGCCGCCCGGCAGGCCCTGGAAAGCAGAGCCTGGGCCAACATAACGCCATCGGACAGAGGCAAGCTGATCTGGCGAATCGGCGATTTGATTCTTCAACATGCGGACGAACTGGCCGAACTGGAAGCTCTGGATAACGGCAAGCCGGTGACGGTCGCCCGCAGCGCGGACGTGGCTCTGGCGGCCGACATTTTTCATTACATGGCGGGCTGGGCCACCAAACTGCACGGCCTGACGATTCCGCTCTCGGTCCCCTATCTGCCCGACGCCAATTTTCATTGCTATACCCGCCTGGAGCCGGTCGGCGTGGTCGGGCAGATCATTCCCTGGAACTTTCCACTCCTGATGGCCGCCTGGAAACTCTCGCCGGCGCTCACGACCGGCTGCACGGTGGTGCTCAAGGTGGCCGAGGAAACGCCGTTGTCGGCAATCCGTTTAGGCGAACTCCTGCTGGAAGCCGGCCTTCCCGACGGCGTCGTCAACATCATCACCGGCTTCGGCGAAACCGCCGGCGCCGCGCTGGCGGCGCATCCTCTGGTCGACAAGATTGCTTTCACCGGGTCGACCGAAGTAGGCAAACTCGTCGTTAAGGCAGCCGCCGGCAATTTGAAAAAAGTAACGCTGGAGCTGGGCGGCAAATCGCCCAATATCGTGCTGAAGGATGCCGATCTCGACGTAGCGATTCCGGGCGCCGCCCATGCCATCTTTTTCAATCACGGCCAATGCTGCATCGCCGGCTCGAGGCTCTATGTCGCCAAAGAAATTTTCGATGAAGTGATCGAAGGCGTCGCCGAGATTGCGGAGAAAATCAAACTCGGCCCGGGGCTCGATCCACAAACCGAAATGGGCCCCATGGTGTCCGACCTTCAGCTCAACCGGGTCTGCGGCTATTTGCAGTCGGGCCTTCAGGAAGGCGCCAAAGCGGTTTGCGGCGGCAGAAAGCGTCTCGGCGCGGGTTATTTCGTCGAACCGACCGTGCTGGTCGATACGACTCCGCAAATGAAAGTGGTGCAGGAGGAAATTTTCGGCCCGGTAGTGACCGCGATGCCGTTCAAGGCTATGGACGAACAGTTGATCCGCCAGGCCAACGACACCATTTACGGACTGGGAGCGGGCATCTGGACCCGCGATCTCGGCAAGGCCCATCGTCTGGCCAATCAATTACAAGCCGGCTCGGTCTGGATCAATTGTTACAATATTTTCGACGCCGCGCTGCCTTTCGGCGGCTACAAACAGTCCGGCTGGGGACGCGAGATGGGCTCCGCCGTGCTCGAACACTACACCCAGGCCAAGGCCGTCACCGTCAATATCGGTTGACTCGATACAGCAAGCCGGCAAACGGCCGCAAAGTGAAAGCCGCCCGAACTCCCCAGCCTCAGGCCATCACTTCGTTACCACGGCAGAGCGGCCGATTCGGTTAGATGGCCGCCCAGCCGGCCGTACAGACAAACCGAAAGATCATCGCACCCAAAAGCAGCCTTCAGGAGTCTTTCAGCCCGATGTTGGTGCACAAAATGCGGGTTAAGCACAATTCGGCCCGTTTATTTGCCGAGAAACAAGCCATTTTATGCCGTTTTCAGAACTTGGCATTAATCCTGCTTACATTCCGGTAAGACCATTCTCCTCGTGTGTTGTACCTTCCAGGCGCTATTCTGTATAGAATCAAGCGCCTTTTTTTTACCTTCCGGATCGGCATCGGCTAGCCAGGACGCGAAACCGCCCGGGCCCGATAAATCGAATATATAATTATGAAGACCGGCCACTGCGCCGGGTTTCTGATTCAACCGAGAGCCATTCATGCCAATGAACAACCGAGAGCACACAGCGGAACTTCTCTTCGCCGGTCCGATAGCCGACGAATACAACATACTCAAACTGATCTGCCCGCCCGCCGCAGAGATCAGCCGGCGGGTCGGCGAATTTGTCGGCGCCTGGTCGCCGTCTTATTCCTACTCGCGTCTGAAGCTGCTGGAAATAGGCTGCGGCACCGGCATCACAACGACGCATCTGGCGGCGTGCGGGGATATTCTCGACATCGTCAGCGTCGACAATGCGCCGGCAATGCTGTCCCAGGCACGGCAAAACCTGGCGAGAGAACTTGAGAGTGGACGCTTAAGCCTGATCGAAAAGGATGCGCTGTCTTATTTGCAAGAGATGCCGGCGGCTTCGGTCGACGTCGTCGCCAGCGCCTACACACTGCACAATTTTTTAAACGGCTACCGGAGACGAGTGCTCGAAGAGATCCTGCGCGTTCTCAAACCCGGAGGACTCTTCGTCAACGGCGACCGCTATGCCATGGACGATGCCGCCGAGCAGCTCAGAAACACCCAGGAAGAAGTCAAAAGCTATTTCCGGGTTTTTCTCGAAATGAACCGCCCGGATCTCCTGGAACAATGGGTCGTTCACTTGTTCAGCGACGAGTCCGAAGAGCACATCATGCGCCTGAAGCCCGCGCTGGACGCCATGGTCGAGATCGGCTTCCACGACGTCGCCTGCCACTTTCGGGACGGCTCGAATGCGTTGGTCAGCGCCGGTAAAGCCGGGCCATAGGCAGACGGTTTTGCCGGAATACCGGTCTTTTCGCGTTAAGGGCACCGATCACCGAAAGCCCGAGCATCATTGTTTTTTTAAAATATGAACCACTGCTCATTTTTATCAGTAGGCGTTTATTCTTTTTCCCGGGCCTATCTACACTAGGAGTCACAACGGCAGCTTACCGGGAGAGAAATTCATGATCCAATCCACTCGTTTAAAACCGGTCTACATGGCTTATTTGATCGGCATCGGTCTTGTCATCGGCATTCCCGACGTCGTCTTCGGCCTGTTGATCGAGTTGGTTCATCATTTGTTCGAGTTTCTCCATCTGTTGTTCGAATGCATCGAAGGCACTCTGGACCACGTCGTTGAACACGTATTCCATACCGACCGGCACGAGACCCAGGTCATCGTGTTTTATCTGATGTTGACGATGGCTGCCGGCGGATTGTGGTATTTGGGCTCCGCGTTGATAAAAAAAGGGCGCCGGTTGAAGGACGATCTGATCCTCCGCTGGCGAAAAAGCAAATCGCATTGGCTGCTTTATTGGTCCGAGCAATCCTTGACGAATAAAATCAAACTGATCGCCATGGGCAATGCGATCCTTATCCCTGCTCTCCTTCTCTGCTTCTAAAGACCCGTCAAATTGTCTTTTTTGGCCATAAGGCGTTAACGACCCAGCTGGGTTGCCTGAAACGGCAATCCGACCGGCCTCCTCGAATCTGCCGCCCCCGCATCCAAACCGCGACGAGCCCGTCGACAACGCGGCATACGCCTGGAACACGAACGGATGCAATCCCATAACGCGACTGCACCCGTTCCAGCCAGACGACCATTCAACCCAAACGGAAGCCGGAGGATGCCTTTTCCTATGCAGCCTGATCCAGCTTGAAGGCCGAATGCAGCGTTCTGACGGCAAGCTCCAGATATTTCTCGTCGACGACGACCGAAATTTTGATTTCGGAAGTGGAAATCATCTTGATGTTGATGCCTTCGGAGGCCAGCGCCTGGAACATCGTGCTGGCGATCCCGGCGTGCGAACGCATGCCGACCCCGACGATGGAGATTTTGACGATGGCGTCGTCGCCGGTCACTTTTTTCGCGCCGAGTTCGGCACGAGTAAGTTCCAGAGATTCCTTCGCCCGCAGATAATCGTTGCGATGCACGGTAAAAGTAAAATCGGTGGTGTCGTCCTCGGCGATGTTCTGCACAATCATGTCGACTTCGATATTGGCCTCGGCGATCGGGCCCAGGATTCTGGACGCAACGCCCGGTTTGTCGGGAACGCCGGTGATCGTCAATTTCGCTTCGTCCCGGTTGAAGGCGATGCCTGAAATTAAAGCGCTTTCCATTTGTGAGTCCTCGTAGGTAATGAGCGTGCCCTTACCTTCTGTAAATGATGATAATACGCGTAACGCGACGTTGTATTTACCGGCGAATTCGACCGAACGAATCTGCAGCACCTTCGAGCCCAGACTGGCCATTTCCAGCATTTCCTCGAAAGTGATCTTGTCGAGCCGGCGGGCTTTGGGTTCGATTCTAGGATCGGTGGTATACACACCGTCGACGTCGGTGAAGATCAGGCATTCGTCGGCCTTCAACGCCGCGGCCAGCGCCACTGCGGTCGTGTCGGAACCGCCCCGGCCCAGCGTGGTGATATTGCCGTGTTCGTCGACGCCCTGAAAGCCCGCCACCACGACCACATTGCCCTGATCGAGCCGGGCGCGCATCCGGGAATCGTCGATATCGCGGATGCGCGCTTTGGTATGGCTGCTGTCGGTCAGAATTTTGACCTGGCCGCCGGTAAACGAATACGCGGGACAGCCGATTTCCTCCAGCGCCATCGCCAGCAAGGCCACGGTCACCTGTTCCCCGGTCGAAACGAGTACGTCGAGTTCGCGCGCGTTGGGCTGCTTTTGAATGTCTTTGGCCAGCGCGATGAGACGGTTGGTTTCACCGCTCATCGCCGATACCACGACGACGATCCGATCGCCAAGGTCGTGCGCCTGTTTCACCTTCTCGGCGACCGCCTTGATCCTTTCGACCGAACCGACCGAGGTGCCGCCAAACTTGTATACGTATAATGCCATTCGCTCTATCCTTTATGCCGTTTGCTGTTGCACCCAGGCGGGAACGTCGGCCAGCGCTTTGGCCAAACCTGAAGGATCGTTGCCGCCTGCCTGAGCCATGTCGGGACGTCCGCCGCCCTTGCCCCCGACCTGGGTCGCGACGAAATTGACCAGATCGCCGGCCTTGATTCGTCCGATCTGGTCCTTCGATACGCCGGCGGTCAGGCTGACCTTGTCGCCGTCGACCGCCGCCAGCACGATGGCGGAACTGCCCAGTTTATTTTTCAATTGATCGACCAGATCGCGCAGCGATTTGGCGTCGACGCCGTCCACCTTGGCCGCCAGCACCTTGATGCCGTTGATCTCGACCGCTCCGGAACTGAGTTCGTCTCCCGCCGAGCTCGCCAGTTTGGCGTTCAGGCGTTCGATCTGTTTTTCCAGCGCGCGTGTTTTTTCGAGCAGTTGCTCGACCTTTTCGGCCGCTTTGTCGGGCGAGCTTTTCAACAGGCCCGAAATGGACGCGAGCGCTTTGTCGCGGCTCGCGATCCAGTCGATGCAGCCTTGTCCGGTGACCGCCTCGATCCGGCGCACGCCCGAGGCAACGCCGGTCTCGCCGACGATCTTGAAGCAGCCGATGTCGCCGGCGCGCTGGACGTGGGTGCCGCCGCACAGCTCGGTCGAAAAATCGCCGATTTTCAGCACGCGCACTTCGGCGCCGTATTTTTCTCCGAACAGCGCCATCGCGCCCGCTTTGACCGCCTCGTCCTTGGCCATGATTTCGGCCGATACCGGCGCGTTCAGGCGAATCTGTTCGTTGACCAGTTGTTCGAGCCTTGCGATTTCTTCCGGCGTCACCGGTTCGAAATGCGAAAAGTCGAAACGCAGGCGTTCGGAATTGACCAGCGAGCCTTTCTGAGTCACGTGCTCGCCGAGCACCTGTCTGAGCGCGGCATGCAATAAATGCGTAGCGGAATGGTTGAGCGCGGTCGCTCTTCTGTCGGCGGCATTGACCTTGGCATCGCAGGTCTGCCCTTCGGTGAAGGTGCCGGCTTGCACCTTGCCTTTATGCAAAAACAGGCTGCCCTGCTTTTGCGTGTCGGACACTTCGAATACGGCATTGCCCGCGGTAATGTTTCCGCAGTCGCCGACCTGTCCGCCCGATTCGGCGTAAAACGGCGTTTTGTCCAGAACGATCACGCCTTCCTCGCCGGCCTGAAGTGAATCGACCGGCCGGCCCTGCCGGTACAACGCCAGGATTTTTACCCGGTCGTCCACCTGATCGTAGCCGGTGAATTCGGTTTCGGCGTCGAGCTTGATGTCCTGGTCGTAGTCGGAGCCGAAACTGCTGGCCGAACGCGCCCGCTCCCGCTGCGCCGACATCGCGACTTCAAAGCCCGCATGATCGATCGAAAGACCGTGCTCGCGGGCAAAATCGGCGGTCAGATCCACCGGAAAACCGTAGGTATCGTAAAGCTGGAATACGGTATCGCCGGGAATCACGCGGCCTTCGAGGCGGGCGGCGCAGACTTCGAGAATCTTCATGCCTTGGCCCAGGGTTTCGGCGAAGCGTTCTTCCTCTTTTTTGAGAACGCGTTCGACCTGCATCTGCGCGTTTTTCAGTTCGGGATAGGCGTCGCCCATCGCCTCGACCAAAGGCGCCACCAGCTTGTAAAAAAAGATGTCGTGTATGCCCAGCCGGTAGCCGTGGCGAATCGCTCGGCGAATGATCCGGCGCAGCACGTAACCCCGGCCTTCGTTCGACGGCAGCACGCCGTCGGCGACCAAAAAGGCGCACGAGCGGATATGGTCGGCGATTACCCGCAGCGAACTCCGGTTCAAGTCGTCGGTGCCGGCCAGCGCGGCCGCCGCTTTCAGCAAGGACTGGAACAAATCGATTTCGTAATTGCTGTGCACGCCCTGAGACACCGCCGCGATCCGCTCGAGCCCCATGCCGGTGTCGACCGAAGGCTTCGGCAAGGGCGTCAGGGTGCCGTCGGCGGCGCGGTCGTACTGCATGAACACCAGGTTCCAGATCTCGATGTAGCGGTCGCCTTCTTCGTCGGGAGACCCCGGAGGTCCGCCCGGTATCGATTCGCCGTGATCGTAGAAGATCTCGCTGCATGGTCCGCACGGGCCGGTGTCGCCCATCGACCAGAAATTGTCCTTGGCGCCGATCCTCGAAAAGCGCGTGGGATCCACGCCGATCTCATTCAGCCAGATGCTTTCGGCCTCACTGTCCTCTTCAAACACCGTCACCCAGAGTTTTTGCGGCGGAATGTCCATTTCCCCGGTCAGAAAATCCCAGGCAAAGTGAATCGCGTCTTTCTTGAAATAATCGCCGAAACTGAAATTGCCGAGCATTTCGAAAAAGGTATGATGCCGCGCGGTATAGCCGACGTTCTCCAGGTCGTTGTGCTTGCCGCCGGCGCGGACGCAGCGCTGGCTGGTGGCCGCACGGGTAAAATCCTTGTGCTCCCGGCCCAGAAAGACGTCTTTGTATTGCACCATGCCGGCGTTGGTAAACAACAGGGTGGGGTCGTTGCCGGGAATCAACGAACTGGACGGTTCGATGGTGTGTCCCCGTTGCCGGAAGAACTCCAGAAAGGCGGAGCGCAGTTCTGCGCTGGTCATCTTTTTCATAGTTGCGTCGGTTAACTCAATTTAATATTCAAATGCTCAAATAATTCGGTAATCATTTCCACGGGGAATCCACGCTGCATTAAAAACCGGCTGCGCCTGGCCCATTCCCTGGCCTCCATTTTTCTCTCCCGTCCGTATTTTTTGCCGTAGACCCGCTCCAGCAATTCCGCCCAGCTTCCGGCCGCGGCCCGGACGAGCTGTTCAAGATCAAAGGCGAACGCCTCTTCCCTGCCCGGGTCGATGCCGGCCTGCTTTAATTCATATCGGATGTGTATCGGACCGTAGCCTTTTGCAATACGCGATCGGGCATAACTTTCGGCGTAGCGCGCATCGCTCTGAAAGCCTTCGTCGGCCAGTTCGTCGATCACCGCCAGCGCTTCATCGCGTCCGAAGCCTTTCGCCGCCAGTTTTTGCTGCAACTCCTTCCGGCTGTGTTCGCGCGCCGCCAGCCAACGCAGGCAGTGGTCCCTGATGTCCCGGCCGGCCTCGCTCATGTCCGAAGCAGCTTCGGATTATTCCTCGTCCAGCTCCGGTTTATCGGAATACACAAGGGTTTTTCCGAACGCTTCGGCTCTGATTTGTTCTTCGATCTCCTTGGCTTTTTCGGGATGTTCTCTCAAAAACTGCTTGGCATTGTCTTTGCCCTGGCCGATTTTTTCGTCTTTGTAGCTGTACCAGGAGCCGGCTTTCTGGACTAGACCGAAAGTAACTCCCAGGTCGACCAATTCGCCGAAGAAGGAGATGCCTTCGCCGTACAAAATCTCGAATTCAGCCTGTTTGAACGGCGGCGCCACCTTGTTTTTCACCACCTTGACGCGGGTTTCGTTGCCGATCACTTCTTCGCCTTTCTTGATCGCGCCGATGCGGCGAATGTCGAGGCGGACGGAGGCGTAGAACTTCAATGCGTTGCCGCCGGTCGTGGTTTCGGGATTGCCGAACATGACTCCGATCTTCATGCGGATCTGGTTGATAAAAATGACCAGCGTATTCGAACGCTTGATGTTGGCGGTCAGTTTCCGGAGCGCCTGGGACATCAAGCGGGCCTGCAAACCCATGTGCGAGTCGCCCATGTCGCCTTCGATCTCGGCTTTCGGCGTCAAGGCCGCCACCGAATCGACCACGACGACGTCGACCGCGCCGGAACGGACCAGCATATCGGTAATTTCCAGAGCCTGCTCGCCGGTGTCGGGCTGCGAGACCAGAAGCTCGTCGACGTTGACCCCGATTTTTTCAGCGTACGCCGGATCCAGCGCATGCTCGGCGTCGACAAACGCGGCCGTGCCGCCCAGCTTTTGTGCTTCGGCAATCACCTGCAGGGTCAGCGTAGTTTTGCCCGACGATTCCGGGCCGTAGATTTCGACAATCCGGCCGCGCGGCAAGCCGCCGCACCCCAGAGCAATATCCAGACCCAACGATCCTGTGGAAATGACTTCAATATCCTTGGCGGCCGCCACGTCGCCCATGCGCATCACCGAGCCTTTGCCGAACTGTTTCTCGATCTGCATCAATGCCGCGCCCAGCGCTTTCTTTCTGTTTTCGTCCATTGCCAATGACCTGTAAGTAAATGGAATAAAAGGAAGTATTACACAACCTAACCCCTTATTATGACATACGGGGGCTGATTCTGGTAGTACTGATTTGGCTCCAGCCGGGAACCGGAATCCTCCGCCGATGCAGCGTCCCAAACTCGATCCGAACCGGTTGTCACAACAAGATCGTTGATTTCCATGCCCCTCGGAATCGCTCCCGAGGGAACCGATTACCGTCGATGCCGGTCAATCCCATCATGGGCCGGGACGCGTATGGGCGGAGGGAAGGCGCTATATGAACACGTCTCGTGTAAAAATCATGAGGTTCGGAAAGACTTCTTGAACCGACCCGACGATGCTTCCAGGCCCTAGGGTTCAGATCCAATTTGAACAAGGAAATTCCCTGGACAAATTCATTAGACCTGCCGGGACAACCCGTAACAGGCAACCGTCCGGCCTGCCGAACGGGTGCTTTTCAAGCGCCGGACCGAACCGATCTGCTCGACCTAATAAGCGCAAGGAACCGGAGATAACGAACATGGCTGAAGAAATTAAACCGTATACCGAGGACTCGCTTATGGAAGAGCTGGGAATTACCGCCGAGGAAATCGAGAAGCGGAAAGCCTTTCTGGAATTTCGCGACGAAGACATCGAAGAACTGGTCGGCATAAACAAACTGGCCCAGGACTACGCCGATCCGGTCATCGAAGCGTTTTACAAGCATCTGCTCTCGTTCGAGGAAACGCGGGTTTTTTTTCTCGATCCCGCCCTCCTCAACCGGGTCAAGCTGGCGCAGAAAGCTTATTTTTCCAGGCTCACGCAAGGCGAATACGATAAAGAGTATGTCAAGGACCGCCTTCGGGTCGGCGCCGTGCACGAGTACATCGGGCTGCCCGTCAAAATCTATCTCGGGATGTACAGTTTCTACATCAGAACCGTGGCCGACCATCTGTTCGAAGCCTACAAAAATGAACCCGGAAAAGCGCTCAAAGCCTTTATTTCACTATTGAAAATCATCTTTCTGGACATCGGTCTGGCGATCGACACCTACATCAACCGCCGCGAGCAATTGATCGGCCAACAACAGGAAGCCATGCGCGAACTGCCTACCCCCGTGCTCCAGGTTCGGGAACGGTTATTGATTCTGCCGGTGGTCGGCCTGCTCGAATCCTACCGCGCCCATCAACTGACCGAGCAACTGCTGGAAAGCATCAGCACCACCCGCGCCAAGGCCGCCATCGTCGACATTACCGGCGTTCCGATAGTCGATTCCAAAGTCGCCAACCATCTGTTGCAGACGGTCAGCGCGGCCCGGCTCATGGGCGCGACCGTTATCCTGACCGGCTTGTCGTCGCAAATTGCGCAGGCTCTGGTGGCGATCGGCGTGGATTTGAGTCAGGTGAAAACCACGGTCGATCTGCAAAGCGGACTGGAAGAAGCGGAGCGCCTGCTCGGCTATCAATTGATCTCTGTGTGCGACGTAAACACAGATCAGACCGATTCGTAAAAATTTATGAACACGCCCATCCTGAAACAAGGCCCTTATTTGATCGCGAGCCTTCAACCCGATTTGAGCGATACGGAATTGCTGGAACTCCAGGATGCCCTGGTCGAGCAAGTGGGCCAGTTCCGTTCTCGAGGCGTCATACTGGACGTGACGCTGCTCGACGTCATGGATTCCTTCGCGACGCGAACCTTGCGCAATATCGCCCAGGCGGTCAGTTTGCGGGGAGCCGAAACCGTCATTGTCGGCATCCGGCCCGAAATAGCGTTTGCCATGGTTCAGTTGGGACTGGACTTGCGCTTTTCGGGCATTCAAACCGTGCTGGATCTGGAAGAAGCGCTGACGATCCTGGCACACCAAAACCCGGAACGGGATCAACATGGCTGATGTGGTGCAGGTGCCGATCCGGTCGGATGCCGATATCGTCACCGTCCGCCAAAGGGCTCGCCAACTGGCCAAGGAGCTGGGATTCTCGACCAGCGAACTGACGATGATCGCGACGGCGATTTCCGAATTGGCGCGGAACATTGTCGAATACGCCCGGCAGGGCGAGATGACCCTGTCTCGAATCAATCAGGGTAGCCATCGCGGCCTGATCATCATCGCCCGCGACCGGGGGCCCGGCATAGCCGATGTCGAACGGGCCCTGCAGGACGGATATTCGTCCGGCAAGGGACTGGGGCTGGGATTGCCGGGCACCAAACGCTTGATGGACGAATTCGAGATCGTCTCCAAGCAGGGCCAGGGCACGACTGTGAGAGTCGCCAAATGGGTGCGCTGATCGAGCACGGCATCGCCGAGCGGACCTTTCCGGGCCAGCGCGTTTCGGGAGACCGGGCGGTCGTCGTGCCGTTTCGGAAAGGCGTTCTGGCGGCGGCCGTGGACGGCCTGGGCCACGGTGAAGCCGCCGGCCTGGCGGCGGGCATAGCCGTTGCAACGATGGAATGCCATGCCGATGAAGAACCGGCTGCTCTGGTGAAAATCTGCCACCGCCAGTTGCGGGGAACACGCGGGGTGGCGATGAGCCTGGCCGCGATCAACGCCTCCGAAAGCAGCATGACCTGGCTCGGCGTAGGCAATGTGGACGGGCATTTGCTGCACATAAGCGTTCGGCCGCCAGCACACGACAGCCTGTTGCCGCGAAGCGGCGTCGTGGGCTATCAGTTGCCGCCGCTGCACGCCTATCGTCTTCCCGTCACCGCAGGGGATCTGCTGATATTTACCACGGACGGGATCGCCGGCAATTATATAAATGGCCTGCCCGTCCAGGACCCGATTTTAAGATATCAACCGGTCCAGGAAATAGCCTGGCGCATTTTGGGCCGATTCGGCAAAACCACCGACGACGCGCTGGTGCTCGTCATTCGCTATTTGGGTCAGCGGCCATGACAGAAAAAGAACAAGGCTTCATCAAACGTTACACGGCCGCCCTCCAGTCCTATCTGGTCGAAGGCGGAGAAGCCGGGCTCGAGCGCGCCTATGCGCTCGGCCATCAGGCGGTCGAGTCCGAATTGGGTGTGCTGGACATGGAGTCGATTTTCCGGGACGCTCTGGCCGCGGCTTTACAGCAACACACTTCCCTCGCCGCAACCCGCCGGACGGTCGCGATGGCGGCGGAATTCTGGGCCGAAAGCCTCGCTCCGTTCGAGATGACTCATCGCGGCTACCGCGAAGCCAACCACGAATTGCGCCAGCTCAACGCCCTGCTGGAAAGCGAAATCGCCGAGCGCAAGCGGGCCGAGGCCGAACTGCAGAAAGCCCACGACGAGCTGGAACAGCGGGTTCGTCTCCGTACCGCCGAGCTGGCTCAAGCCAATAAAGAGCTGCAGGCGGAAATCGCCGAGCGCAAACGCTACGAGGAGCGGCTGCAACTGCGCGATCGCGCCATTGAAGCCTCCAGCGCCGGCATCATCATTACCGACGCCCGCAAACAGAACCATCCGATCATCTACGCCAATCCGGCCTTTGCCCAGATGACCGGCTACAGCCAGGCAGAACTGATCGGGCTCAACCCCCGCATTTTACAGGGCCCTGAAACCTCCACGGAAGCTCTCGAAAGCATCCGCGAAGCGCTAAGAACCTCGCAGCCGTGCCTGACGACGTTAAAAAACTACCGAAAGAACGGCACGATCTTCTGGAACGAGCTGTTCATTTCTCCGGTTCGCGACAGCGAAGGGAATCTCACCCATTACATCGGCGTCCAGACCGATGTAACCCAACTGCGCAAAGCCGAGGAAGAACGCCATGAAATGGAAATCGCCAAACAGATCCAGCTTTCCTTGCTGCCGGGCTCGCCATTGCAGGTCAGCGGCGTGGTCATCGCCGGCTACTGTCTCCCGGCCAGCCACGTCGGTGGGGACTATTTCGACTATTTTTACGGCCAGGACGCGATCGACATCGTGATCGCCGACGTCTCCGGACATTCGATGGGAGCGGCGCTGATCATGGCCGAAACGCGCAGCACCCTGAAGGCGGAAGCCCTGCGCACACTGCACCTTCCCGCCGACGGGGAAGCGCTGCAGACCGAGGCGGGCACCGGAGAGATTCTGCGCGTTCTAAACGCCCTGTTGTACGAAGACCTGAACCGCGCCGAGCTTTTCATTACCATGTTCTACATGAAATACAACCCGGCCACGCGCCGGCTGAGCTACGCCAACGCCGGCCACAACCGACCTTTGCTGTTGCCGGCAGGAGCGAAAGTCTGCCGCGAGCTGGATGCCGAAGGAATCATTTTCGGAGTGGCCAGGGAAATCGTCTTCGAGGAGAAAAGCATCGTCCTGAATCAGGGGGACCTGGTTCTGCTTTATACCGACGGCGTCACCGAAGCGCAGAATCCGGCCGGCGAGTTTTTCGGCGCCGAGCGCCTGGCCCGGCTGCTGGCCACGCAAGGCCCTCATGCGCCGCAAGAAATCATCAACAAAATCGTCAAGGAACTTAAAAGTTTTTGCGAAGGCAATTCTTTTGCAGACGACGTGTCGATGGTGGTTCTGAAGGCGATCTGACGGATTTCGGGGAACGCCGAAGCCGGCCTTTCGTTGATCGTCGCAGCTCAAACGAACCGTCATGAATCCGGCCGGAAAGCCTCGATATAAAAGACAAGACTTCCCGAACGGTCAATTTATATATCCATAAACAGCATCGGAATGCCGTAGGTCAACACGAAATAGCTGAACGCCATGAGCAGGCTGCTACTCATTTTAAACTCCAGCAATTGCCGAAAAATATAACTGATGATGACGATATACCAGAGCACCAGGACGATGCCGAGGCCAATCGAAACTTCTTCCGCTCTATCGATATGCTTTACGATCATCAAATGATACAAGCCCTCGGTGGCGGTCGCCAGGGTCATGATGAAATTCTCGCAAACGAAAATGGCCGTATAGAGTTGATTGTAGTAATACCATTTCTTCTGGACCAGCAAGATGACGCCGACCGTCGAAAAGGCCATGATGGTTCTCAAAACGACTTCCAACGTGCCGTCGGCGGGATCCGAGATCAAACCTTCGACGATCATTCCCGAAACCAGATAAAAGAGCACGTTTTTCCACATGAAGGATTTGGGTGGAATTAAATCGGCCGGGTTATTGACAAAAAAACAAAGCGCTAGGTACTTGAATAATAAATCCATGGAAAAAAGTTTGAGATAGTCCGATTACACAAAAAGGAATGCATTCAAACCGACGACACTATCGGCCCTTTAATTGTATTATTTTTTATACGGGAATTGCTAATGGCTTGAGGGGAGACGGATCAAAAATAAGAAAATCGAATTCGCGGAATGCGGCAATCATGGCATCCGACTTCAATGTTCCATGCGCACTCCTTCGCTTCTTCCGATTTTTCTTTTGAGCGGGCATGCGGAAAAATCCGGCTCAGGATGGGTTGCGTTTTTCAACCGTCAGCATCTCCAAAGCCAGTTCCGCCATGTTTTCAGAGCCTCCGCCCAGCCCTAATTGCGCCTTGACGCCCTCCAGATTCCCGCGCATTTGCCGGGCGTAATCGGCATCAGTCAGGATTTTCAGGATTTCGGCCGAGAGATTTTCGGCGCTGGCCTCGTGCTGGATCAGCTCCTTGACGATGCCTTTGCCGGCGACGATGTTCGGCAAGCCGATGAACGGCGTTTTTACCAGAAGGCGGCCCAGCCAATAAGTCATCGGCGCCAGTTTGTAAGCGATGACCATCGGAACGGTCAGCAGCGCGATTTCCAGCGTCGCCGTGCCCGAGGTCGTCATGATCGCATCGCAGCATTGGATCGCGTCGTAAGGCTCGTTTTTAACGACCGTGATCCCGACCCGGGCCGATTGCAGATAGACTTGCAGCAACTCGTCGGGAATGGAGTCGGCCTGGGGCAGAAGGAACCGGACTTCGGGCAGGACGGCTGCGATCGCCTCGGCCGCTTCGAGCATAACCGGCAACATGCGCCTGATTTCGCCGATGCGGCTGCCGGGCAACAGACCGACGATCGGCCGGTCGGAGCTCAATCCGTAGCGCATGAAATCTTCGTCCCGGCCGAAGCGCGGATGGACCTTGTCGATCGACGGATGGCCGACGTAACGCACCGGCACGTTTTCGGCCTGGTAATATGCCGTTTCGAACGGAAAAATCACCGCCATCATGTCGATCACTTCGCCGTATTTCCTGACCCGGCCGGGCCGCCAGGCCCAGACCTGAGGGCTGACGTAAAACAAAACCTTGACGCCGAGCCGTTTGGCGTATTTGGCCAGCTTGAAGTTGAATTCCTTGTAATCGACGCAGACCAACAGATCCGGTCTTTCCTCCCGGACGATTTGCCGCATCAGCTTGAAAGCGCGCCGGATGTCGCCGTAATGTTTGACGACCTCCACCAGGCCGATTACCGCGATTCGGGCGGAGTCGTAACGGACGTCGATGCCCGCTTCCCTCATCCGGGCACCGCCCATGCCGATACCGTGAACGGCCGGCAGGCGCTTTTTCAGCTCCAAAAACATATGCGCGGCATGCCGGTCGCCGGAGGCTTCGCCGGCACTGAACAAAACGGTCGGAGAACGCTGCATCGAAGGGGATCCGCCAGCGTTTCAGGCGCTCAGCACGCCCCGGATCACGCCGGCAATTTCCTTAATCGTGTGGTCTTCGATCGAAGAACAGATCGGCAGCGACAAACAGCGGCAAGCGATGTCTTCGGTCACCGGCAAAGTCACGCCGGCGCACTCTTCTTTGAACGCATTTTGCTGATGCAGCGGCACCGGATAATACACGGCACAGGCGATCTGCTGATCCTGCAGCGCTTTCATCACTTCGTCGCGCCGGTCGCATAAAAGCGTGTATTGATGATAAACGTGCACGCCGAGACCGTCTTCGTAAGGCGTCGCCAGCGGCAAGTCGCCCAGCAGTTCGGAATAAAGGTGCGCGGCGCGGCGCCGTGCCCGGTTATACTGGTCGATGCGCTTGAGTTTGGCCCGGAGAATCACCGCCTGCATTTCGTCCAGACGACTGTTGTAGCCGATGATGTCGTGATAATAACGGACTTTCGAACCGTGATTGTGCAGCATTTGCAGGGTTTCCGCCGCTTGGTCCGAATTGGTCACGACCAGTCCGCCGTCGCCGAAAGCGCCGAGGTTTTTGCTCGGGAAAAAACTGAAGCCGGCGGCGTGTCCGATCGATCCGGTCTGCTTGCCGTTGATTGAAGCTCCGAACGACTGGCAGCAATCTTCGATCAGCTTGAGATTGTGTTTCTCGCAGAGGCCGGCGATGGCCGTCAAATCGGCCGGCTGGCCGAACAGATGCACCGGCATCACCGCTTTGGTAAGCGGCGTAATCGCTTGTTCGATTGCTTCGGGCGAAATATTGAAAGTTTTGGGATCGATGTCGACGAAGACCGGTCTGGCACCGACGTATTTAATGGCTTCGGCGGTCGCAATAAAAGTGAACGCCGTGGTAATCACTTCATCGCCGGCGCCGATGCCTTCGGCAAGCAACGACAGATGCAGGGCGTCGGTTCCGGAAGCAACGCCGATGGCGTGTTTGACGCCGAGATACTCGGCGCATTCCCGTTCAAACGCCTGAACGTTAGGACCTAAAATAAACGAACAACGGGCGATCGTTTCGGCCAGCCCTTGCTCGACTTCCTCCCTGATTTCAGCGTATTGGGCTTTCAGGTTCACCATCGGTATCATTGTCATGCCTTTTCTAATTACTCGGTAATCGGTTGATTTGAATTCGGAAACGAAACGGGCTTCGGATTAATGCAAAAGCTCGCCGATCTTGATCGCCGTCGCCAAGGCCCGCCGTCCGGCTTCGCCCGACACCAGCGGGTTCTCTCCGCGATGAATGCAACGGACAAAATGCCGGATTTCTTCCAGCAAGGCGTCGCCGCTTTCAAAAACGGACTCCTCGGTGACTATTTCGGGAATGCCGGGGAACATTTCCCGGATGCCGGTGCGATGCTTGGTCAGCACACGGTTCTGGAAATCCACCGACACGTAGGAACTCGGCCGGAACAGGCGCATTTTGCGTTCCATCTTCATACTGATCCGGCTGGCGGTGACGTTGGCCACGCAGCCGTTTTTAAAAAGAAGCCGGGCGTTGGCAATGTCGATGCCCTGAGTCAGAACCGCGGTGCCGCTGGCATCGATGCGCTCGACTTCGGAGTCGACCAGAGCCAGAATGATGTCGATGTCGTGGATCATCAGATCCAGCACCACGCTGACGTCGTTGGCGCGGGGATTGAACGGCGACAGGCGGTGAGATTCGATGAACAGCGGCTTCTCGTCCTTGTCGAGCCCCAGCACGGCGGGATTGAACCGTTCCAGATGGCCCACTTGCAGAATCAGCCCCTTCTGTTCGGCAATGGCGATCAGTTCATCGGCCTCCTCGACCGTAACAGTGATCGGCTTTTCCACCAGAACATGGGCGCCGGCATTCAAAAAGTCTCTGGCCACCTGGTGATGAAGCGTCGTCGGCACCACCACGCTGACCGCATCGACCGCCCCGAGCAGCGCTTGATAGTCGGTCAAGGCTTGCGCGCCGTATTTTTCGGCGACGTTCGCCGCGGCTGTTTCATTGGTGTCGACGACCGCGACCAATTCGCAATCCGGCAACGAAGCATATTTTTCGGCATGGAATTTTCCAAGATACCCAGCGCCAATGACTGCGCATTTTAATTTATTCATGTGATGAGACAGGTAGTTCAACGATCAACGCCGCGCATTGCCTGATAATTCCCGCCCTTTTGCCGGAGCCATCCGCTCTGCTTTCGATACGATTGGAGCATTGTAAACCATCGGCCGCGCATTCAGAAATGCTTTAATCGCACCTTTTATCCCGGCAGCCGTTGCCGGGATAAGAGTTCCTGCCGCCGAAGAACCGGTCGATTAGACGGGACCTTAAGCCGCCAATAATTTGAGTCCAATCATAGAACGGTTTTATGTTATTCTAATGCGCTTGGTTTTTTGTTAAATTCCGATATCACTTTTATGCGGACTCGCGTTAAAATTTGCGGTTTTACTCGTGTCGAGGATGCGGTCTGTGCCGCTCGCCTTGGCGTGGATGCGATCGGCCTGGTGTTTTATCCGCCCAGCCCGAGAAACGTGGAAATCGCTCAGGCCGTCCGCATGGTCGAAGCCCTCCCCGCCTTCGTTTCGGTGGTGGCCCTGTTCGTCGATGAAGAAGAATCCCGCATTCGAGAAGTTTTACGAAGAGTTCCGGTCGACTGTTTGCAGTTTCACGGCGACGAATCGGCCGAGACCTGCCGGCGCTATGGCAAGCGCTACATCAAGGCGGTACGCATGCGGCCGGGCACCGATATCCCGGCGCTGGCCCGGCAATATAACGATGCCGCCGGTTTGTTGCTCGACGCCTGGCATCCCGGCGTCCAAGGCGGCAGCGGCAGCCGGTTCGACTGGGAGTTGATTCCGGAAAATTGCGCCTTGCCTATCGTGCTGGCCGGCGGGCTGGAAGCGGGCAATGCAAGAAAGGCGATACATACGGTAAAACCGTATGCGTTGGATGTGAGCAGTGGCGTGGAAGCCGAAAAAGGTGTGAAGGATGCAGCCAAAATGGCGGCATTCATGTCGGAAGTTAACGAGGGTGATAGAAAAATAATATGACAGCACAATATACCATGCCCGATGAGCGGGGCCATTTCGGCCCTTACGGCGGCATCTTCGTCGCGGAAACGCTGATACCGCCCATTCAGGAGCTCAACGCCGCTTATCAGCGGTATTTGAAAGATCCCGAATTTCTCGCCGAACTGGATGCCGATTTGCAGCATTACGTCGGCCGGCCGTCGCCTTTGTATCATGCCGAACGCTGGAGCCGGGAACTCGGCGGCGCGCAAATCTATTTGAAGCGGGAAGACCTCAACCATACCGGCTCGCACAAGATCAACAATACCGTCGGCCAGGCGCTGCTGGCCAAGCGCATGGGCAAAACCCGGATCATCGCCGAAACCGGCGCCGGCCAGCACGGCGTCGCCACAGCCACCGTGGCCGCGCGGCTGGGCCTGGAATGCGTCGTGTACATGGGCGCGGTCGACGTCGCCCGCCAGTCCCTGAACGTTTACCGGATGAAACTCTTGGGCGCCAAAGTCGTCGCAGTCGAATCGGGCTCGAAGACGTTGAAAGATGCTCTGAATGAGGCACTGCGGGACTGGGTAACCAACGTCGACAATACGTTTTACATCATCGGCACGGTCGCAGGCCCGCACCCCTACCCTGCGATGGTTCGGGATTTCCAGGCCATTATCGGCCGGGAAGCCAAACAGCAGTGCCGGGAAATGACCGGACGCCTTCCGGACGCCCTGGTGGCCTGCGTCGGCGGCGGCTCCAACGCGATCGGCCTGTTTTATCCGTTCATCGACGATCCGTCGGTGCAATTGTACGGCGTCGAAGCCGCAGGCGACGGCGTCGCCACCGGCCGCCATTCCGCTCCGCTGTGCGCAGGCCGGCCCGGCGTGCTGCATGGCAACCGCACCTATTTAATGGCCGACGACGACGGCGAAATCATCGAGACTCATTCCATTTCGGCCGGGCTCGATTATCCCGGAGTCGGGCCCGAACACGCTTGGCTCAAGGACACCGGCCGCGCCAACTACGTCAACATCACCGACAACGAGGCGCTGGAAGGCTTCTACGCCCTGACCCGTACGGAAGGCATCATTCCCGCGCTGGAGTCAAGCCATGCGATGGCTTATACGATGAAACTGGCTCCGAAAATGAACAAAGACCAGACCATTATTGTCAACCTGTCCGGTCGCGGCGACAAAGATATGCAAACCATGGCCAAGCGCGAGGGGATAGAACTGTGAGCCGATTAGCCGCCAAATTTGAAGAATTGTCGAAAGCGGGCCGCAAGGCTCTGATTCCGTTCATTACCGCCGGCGACCCCCATCCCGATTTCACGGTGCCGATGATGCATGCGATGGTCAAGGCCGGCGTCGACGTGATCGAACTGGGCGTGCCTTTTTCCGACCCGATGGCGGACGGTCCGGTCATCCAGCGCGCCAGCGAACGCGCCCTCGCCCATAAGATGAGCCTGCGGCGGACCCTGGCGATGGCGATGGAATTTCGAAAAATCGACCGGAAAACGCCGGTGGTGCTGATGGGCTATTTGAATCCGATCGAAGCGATGGGCTATGAAGATTTCGCCAATGCGGCTCAGCGGGCCGAAGTGGACGGCATTTTGACGGTCGACCTGCCGCCCGAAGAGGGCGAGGAATGCGGGGCTCTGCTCAAGGCGCGGGGCATCGACCCGATCTTTCTCTTAGCGCCCAACAGCAGCGACGAGCGCATCCGGAAAATGTCCAGGATCGGCAGCGGCTATCTTTATTACGTGTCGCTGAAGGGCGTTACCGGCGCCGGGCATCTGGACATCGCGGACGTGGAAAAAAAACTGAAACAAATCAGGGCCAACGCCGCTCTTCCGGTCGGCATCGGTTTCGGCGTCAAGGATGCCGAGACGGCAAAAATAATTGCGGACATCGGCGATGGCGTCGTGATCGGCAGCGCCCTGATCAGCAAAATAGAAAACAATCTGGATGATCCCGAGCGCGCTAAAATTGAAATCGTCGAATTGTTAACGGCCATGCGCCGGGCGATGGACAATTCGACGGCAACGGCATGATCCCAATGAAGTACGAAGAGGCAGATAGAAGACGATGAGTTGGTTTCAGAAACTGGTTCCATCCACAATTCGAACAGAAAACTCCAATAAAAAAGGGACCGTTCCCGAAGGATTATGGAACAAATGTCCCAGTTGCAATGCAATACTCTACAACCTGGAACTGGAAAGAAACCTGAGCGTCTGTCCGAAATGCGAACATCACATGCGCATTCCGGCGAGAACGAGGCTGGACATCTTTCTCGATGAAGAAGAGCGTGAAGAAATCGGCAAAGGCGTAAAACCGGTCGATCCGTTAAAATTCAAGGACAGCAAGAAATACAAGGACCGCATCGCCCAGGCGCAAAAACAAACCAAGGAAAACGACGCTCTGGTCGTCATCAAGGGCAAGCTGAAAGGCCGGGGTATTGTCGCGGCCGCCTTCGATTTCAACTTCATGGGCGGCTCGATGGGCTCGGTCGTCGGTGAACGCTTTATCCGCGGCGTCAACAAAAGCCTGGAGCTGGGCATTCCGTTCATCGTCTTTACCGCCAGCGGCGGCGCACGCATGCAGGAATCGCTGTATTCGCTGTTCCAGATGGCGAAAACCAGCGCAGCGCTCACCAAACTGTCCGAGCACGGCATTCCTTATATTTCCTTTATGACCGACCCGACGATGGGAGGCGTTTCCGCCAGTCTGGCGATGCTCGGCGACATCAACGTAGCCGAGCCGAACGCCCTGATCGGCTTCGCCGGTCCCCGGGTCATCGAGCAAACGGTGCGCGAAAAATTGCCCGAAGGCTTTCAGCGCAGCGAATTTCTTCAGGAACACGGCGCCATCGACATGATTATCGACCGGCGGGAAATGCGCGATAAAATAGCGAGCATTCTGGCCATGCTGACGGCAGGCCGAACGCCGGCCTTTGCCCCGGCCCTTGCCGTCCCCGATACCGACGCGAACGAGGTTGCCGAAACGCCCGAAACGGAGCCGCTGCTGGACAGCATAGCCACCGATATCGAACAGAATCTTGATCAGGATGAATGACTGCATCCGGGCGCAATCGGTTAATGCAGCATTTTGATACCCTGAAGGGCTGGCTGGATTGGCAGGAAAGCTTGCATCCTTTGGCGATAGACCTCGGACTGGAACGGGCCGCCAACGTTTTTTCCAAACTGAATCCGGATTATCTCAAGCCGGTCACCGTCACGGTAGCCGGCACCAACGGCAAGGGTTCCTGCGTCGCCTATCTGGAAGCGATCTATCGGGCCCAGGGTTATCGGGTGGGCGCCTATACCTCGCCTCATATCCTGAAGTACAACGAACGCATTAAAATCGACGGCCAGCCGGTAGAGGACGCTGCGATTTGCGCCGCCTTCACCCGTATCGAGGCGGTGCGCGGCGACGTCACCTTAAGCTATTTCGAGTTCGGGACCCTGGCCGCCCTTGATCTGTTCTTTCGATCGAAAGTCGACATCCAATTACTGGAGGTCGGCTTGGGCGGGCGGCTCGATGCGGTCAATATCATCGACCCCGACGTCTCGCTGATCAGCAGCATCGGCATCGATCATACCGACTGGCTGGGACCGACGCGGGAAGACATCGGCAGGGAGAAGGCCGGCATTTTCAGGGCGGCGACTCCGGCCATTGTCGGCGATCCGGACCCACCCTTTTCGATCTTTCAGACGGCCGAAAGCAAAAAAGCCCGGCTGTATTGCATCGGCCGGGATTTCAGGTACCACAAACACGGGAATGAATGGCACTGGAGCGCCGATCGGCAACAATGTTTGCATTTACCGGAACCGGCTTTGAAAGGCGAACACCAGTATCGCAACGCTTCGTCCGTGCTATTGTCGGTATCCCTGCTCCAGGACAGGCTGCCGGTCAGCGACGCGTCCATCCGTACGGGTCTGGCGGCGACTCGCCTACCCGGTCGTTTTCAGTTGATCGACGGCGATGTTCCGATCCTCCTGGACGTCGGACACAACCCTCAGGCGGTCGGCACCCTGGCCGAATACCTGCATGAGCATTTTCCGGGCAAACGCGTGCATGCGATTTTCTCGATGATGAAAGACAAGGACATAGCCGGAGTCCTTGAAATCATGAATCCTTTTGTCCATGACTGGTTTTTTGCGCCGTTAGCCAATCCCAGATCCGTTACGGAGCCGGTGATACGAGAAATTTTTTTAAAAAACTCGATAAGCAGACTATCCTTCGGTTTTAAGGATTTTTCCGCAGCATTTGCGGCAGCCAGACAACACTCCCGAAAAGGCGACCTGCTGCTGGTTTTCGGATCCTTTCTATTAGTGTCTGACTGCCTGACTGAGCTAAACAAAAAGTGAGTTAACGATATGGACCAGGAATTAAAACAACGTTTGATCGGAGCGGCCGTAGTCACCGCCTTGGCGGCCATTTTTATTCCCATGCTGTTCGACGATCCGATCGACGACAGTGGCAAGGCAGTGAGCGAAATGAGCATTCCGCAAACGCCCGCCGTCACCGCCGAAGCCCCGGCGAACAAACTGCCGGCCAGCGCCGGGGAAGTAACGTCGCAGCCGCTTGAAGCCGAAGCGGAAACCCAAGACGCCGCGCGCGAGCCGGAGCCTCAAGCGCCGGAAAACAGCGAGCCGGAAGTGGTGGTAACCGAAGATACCGGGCAACCCGTCGACAATCAACAGTGGGTTGAAGAAAAATCCGTCGAAGCAGAACCGGAACCGGCGGCTGAAGACGTTTCGGCTCCTGCGCCGGCGGAAGCCGAAGCCGTGGAATCCCCCGCCCCGGCCAAGCCGACGGAACACAAGCGACCCACTCCGCCTCCGTCTCCGTCTTCAATTTCCGAAAGTCTGGAAGAGCAGGCCAAACCGGCGCCGGTCAAATCGGCTACCGAGCCCGTGGCGCCTCCGGTCAAAAAATCCGCCGCAGCGCCGAAAACCGAAGCTTCCAAAGCCGGCAAAGGACTGAGCCGATGGTATATTCAGGCCGGCAGCTTCGGTAAGAAGGAAAATGCACTGGCCCGTCTGGCGGATTTGCAAAAACAGGGACTGCCCGTACTGATGGAAACGCAAAATACGGATAAAGGCACCTTATACCGGCTCAAAGTGGGCCCCCAGCTCGATAAAAAGCGGGCCATCGAAATCAAGAACCGGCTCAACAAACAAAACATCAAATCGATCATAATTGCCGAATGATGTCTAAGGGTTGAGTTTCCGTGGCTCTTTTCTCGGGTATGATTTGGGTAGACTATGCCATTCTTGGGCTGGTCGGCATTTATTTTATCGTCGGTTTGGCGCGCGGCGGCAACAAGGAAATGCGGTCGCTGCTGGGCTGGTTGCTGGCTCTCGGCATAGCCTGGTGCTATGCCCTGGAATTTTCGGCCTTTCTGCAGACGGCCGTGGCTCACCCGCCGGCCAGAATGGCCGCCTCGTTTGTTCTGATGCTGACGATCACCCGAATTTTCGCCGGTTTGATATTTTTTCTAATGGCTGAAGGAACAACAAAAGACAGGGTAACGCTGCTGGGCCATGCGGCGGGCATGATGGTCGGCCTGGTCCGCGGCTTGATTATCGTTGCTGCGATTGTCCTGTTAAGCGGACTGACGCCTCTGCCGAAGGATTCCTGGTGGCTGGAATCCCGATTGATTCCGCCTTTTCAATCGGTGGCCGTCTGGAGCCGGGATCATATTCCGTCAGGAATCGGCGGGTACATTCATTTCAGTTAGTTATTTTTAATTTTCAGGTCGATAAAAATGTGTGGTATAGCTGCTATTGTTTCTCATCAAAACGTCAATCAGGAGTTATTTGATGCACTGACAGTCCTGCAACATCGCGGACAGGATGCCGCCGGCATCGTTACCAGTGAAAACGGGCGATTGCACTTGCGTAAGGACAACGGGCTCGCCCGCGACGTATTCACCAATGCCCAGATGCTGAAATTGAGAGGCAACATGGGCATCGCCCACGTCCGTTATCCGACCGCCGGCTGCACCAGTTCGGCCGAAGCGCAGCCGTTTTACGTCAATTCCCCGTTCGGCCTGACCCTGGCGCACAACGGCAATCTGACCAATACCGAAGAATTGAAAAAAGCGCTGTTCGTCGAAGACCAGCGCCACATCAATACCGATTCCGACTCCGAAGTGTTGCTGAACGTGTTTGCGCACGAATTGCAGAGCCTCGGCAAGCTGCATTTGACCGTCGACGACGTGTTCGAGGCGGTGCGCGGCGTCCATCGCCGATGCCGGGGAGCCTATGCGGTGGTGATCATGATCGCCGGTTTCGGCATCCTCGGCTTCCGCGATCCCCACGGCATCCGGCCGGTCGTTTTCGGCGAACGCAAAACCGACAAGGGCTCCGAATTCATGATTGCATCGGAAAGCGTCGCCCTCGACGTACTCGGCTTCGATCTGATTCGGGACATCGAACCCGGCGAAGCCGTTATCATCGAAGAGTCCGGCATACTGCATACCCGGCAGTGCGCGGACCAGGTCGATCACTGCCCCTGCATTTTCGAATACGTCTATTTTGCCCGCCCCGACTCGATCATCGACGATATTTCGGTGTATAAGGCCCGTCTTAGAATGGGCGAGAAGCTTGCCGAGAAAATTCAGCGGGTATGGCCGGATCACGACATCGACGTGGTGATTCCGATCCCCGACACCAGCCGCACGGCTGCGTTGCAGATGGCCAATCGGTTGGGCGTGAAATTCCGCGAAGGATTCATCAAAAACCGTTATATCGGCCGGACTTTCATCATGCCCGGCCAGAAAATGCGGCAAAAATCGGTCAGACAAAAATTGAACGCGATCGGCCTCGAGTTCGAAGGCAAGAATGTTTTGCTGGTCGACGACTCGGTGGTCCGGGGCACGACGTCCGAACAGATCATTCAGATGGCCCGGGACGCAGGCGCCAAAAAAGTCTATTTTGCCTCCGCGGCGCCGCCGGTCCGCTATCCGAACGTCTACGGCATCGACATGCCGGCGGCGCACGAATTGATTGCCCATAACCTGACCGAAGAGGAAGTGTGCAAGGCGATCGGCGCCGATCGGATAATTTACCAGGATCTTCAGGACCTGATCGAAGCCGTGCGCAAGGGCAATACCGCCATCGAACATTTCGACACTTCCTGCTTCAGCAAGGAGTACATTACCGGCGACATCGACGACGACTATCTCGCTCGCATCGAAGCCTTGCGCAATGATCATGCGCAAAGCCAGCGCAATTCGGAAAATTTCATTATCGAAATGCAGAATTGCCAATAATCGGCAAGCCCGACAGATTTAACAACCTATCTTGTCGGGTTGTCGTCGCCGACCCAACCTACTCTCCGAGACATCATGAACGAAATCGACTGGAACGACTATTCTCTGGAAACGCAAGCCATCCGGGCCGGCCATCACAGGACCCATGAAGGCGAACACAGTCTGCCCATTTTCGCTACGTCCAGCTATGTGTTCAACAGCGCGGAAGAAGCTTCTTTGCGTTTTACCGGACAACTGCCGGGCAACGTCTATTCCCGCTTTACCAATCCGACCGTGGCCGCCTTTCAGGAACGGCTGGCGCTGATGGAAAAAGGCGAGCGCTGCCTAGCTTTCGCTTCCGGCATGGCGGCGATCATGGCGGTCGGCATGGGCTTGCTGAAAGCCGGCGATCACGTCGTCTGCTCGCGCGGCGTATTCGGCAATACCGTGCTGCTGTTCCAGAACTATTTCGGCAAGTTCGGCGTCGCCACCGACTTTGTCGACCTGACCGACCTTGCCGCCTGGGAAGCGGCCATCCGGCCGAATACCCGTTTTCTGTTTCTGGAAACGCCGTCCAATCCGTTGACGGAAATCGCCGACGTCGCCGAACTGGCGTCCATCGCCCATCGGCACGGCTGTCTGCTCGTCGTCGACAACTGCTTCTGCACGCCGGCCCTCCAGAAACCGTTCGAACTCGGCGCCGACATCGTCGTGCATTCCGCGACCAAGTATCTGGACGGGCACGGACGCTGCGTCGGAGGCGCGGTGATCGCCGGCAGCGAGATTATCGAAAAATCGATTTATCCGTATCTGCGCACCGGCGGCGCCGCAATGAGTCCGTTCAACGCCTGGGTTTTTTTGTCGGGCCTGGAAACCCTGGCGGTCCGGATGAAAGCGCATTGCGACAACGCTCTGGCGCTGGCTCAATGGCTGGAGCGGCAGCCGGGCGTGAGCCGGGTTTATTATCCCGGCCTTCCGTCCCATCCCCAGCACGAACTGGCTCGCCGGCAGCAAAGCCATTTCGGCGCCATCGTCAGTTTTGAGCTGAGCGGCGGCAAAGAGCATGCCTGGCGGCTGATCGACGCCACCGAAATGCTGTCGATCACGGCAAATCTGGGCGACGTCAAAACCACCATTACTCACCCGGCCACGACGACGCACGGCCGCCTGACGCCGGAAGTCCGGGCCGCCGCCGGCATCAAGGACGGTCTGGTAAGAGTTTCGGTCGGTCTGGAAAACATCGAGGACATCAAGAAAGACCTCTTGAGAGGCTTATAGCCTCTCTCCCTTAATGCCCAGGTTAAGCTGCCGGACTATCGAGAGTCGCAAAGCTTGCTTTGCGACTCTAAACCTTGTCGAACTTATAAAAAAAGACCTGCTGTTATTGCGCTAAAGCGGCCATTTTCTTCCTCGATTTCGTCAAAAACCTCTTTCATCCTTTTTTCGGACAACAAACAGCCTGGGCGCGGAAGCCTTGTGTTCGTCCGAAAAAATCGCCGTCGACGAAAATTGCGCCGGATTCACCGCTCCGCACCATGCTTCAACCTGCCGGGCTTCCTCGGCGCCTCCCGGATGACCGGGATAAGCAAGTACGGTCAGGATGCCGCCGGGAGCCAGGAGCCTGGCCGCGGCATTCAATGCCGGCAAGGTCGTCTCCGCTGCGGTAATGATGCGCTTGTCGCTGCCCGGCAGATAACCCAGATTAAACATGCAGGCTCTGATCCTGCCGTGAAATTCCGCCGAAATTTTTTCTTCCATGCCGGCATGGCTCTCGCGCAGCAAGATCAGGCAATCGCGCCATCCTGCCCGGTCCGCCTTAGCGGCCGCCGAGTCGAGAGCCGCCTGCTGGACATCGAAGCCGAACACTTTCCCGGAGGGTGCTATTTGCCGAAGCAGAAACAGCGTATCGAAGCCGTTGCCGACCGTAGCGTCGACGGCAACATCGCCCTCATGCAAACGGGGCCGGATCCGATCGTGGGCGCTGTCAACCAGGGAAATGCGTCGCATAATACCGCCGGATGTCGCATCGTTGAGGAACGGGAATATCCTTTAACAAAAAATCCGCCAGTTGCCGGCTATAAGCCGGAATCGACAGGCTGCCCCTGGCGCCGAAACCGTTAAAGACGGCAAGCCGGCGCAGTTTCGGGTGAACGCCGAGAAAAGGCTGCTTGTCCTGCGTGCCTGGGCGGACATTCGCCCGATGGTCGACGACGCCGACGGTCAGATCCGGCGCCATCCGGCCGAGCGCCGACAATAATTCGTTTTTGCCCGACTCGGTAGGCGCCGTATCCGGACGATTGCGGTCAAAAGTAGCCCCGACCCGGATTCGCCCGGAACCTTGCGGAATCAGCCAATGTCCGAAATTGACGATCCGGTCCGGCAACGCGGTTTGATGCTCCAGCGTTAAAATTTCACCTTTGGCAGGCTGGAACGGCAGCCAGGAAAACCAGGGATTGGCTGCCGTCCGGTAGCCTTCGCAAAAAACGATCTGCTCCGGATAAAGGTCTTGCCATTTCAAGACCGGCGAGAGTTCGATGTCCCGGTAATCCATTTCGGCGAGCCGGTAACACGACCGTTCGATGAAAAAATTTTTCAGACATTCGAGCAGTGATTCGGTCAGCAAATGGCCGGTTTGCCTCTGCTCGAGGAATCCGAACGGCGCCTTGAAGCCGATGTCAAGACGACCGGGCGGATGCAGTTCTCCCAGATAATCGCGGTAGCCGGGATCGTTCAGGCGCAGCAGCGCCTGATCCCTTTCCGCTGGATTCCGAAAAATCCTGAGCATCGGCTTTTCCTGAAAAAACGCTTGCCGGAAATCATCGGACAACAGGCGATAACATCGCCGTGCTTCGGGCAACAGCGAGTCGACGTCGGCCGATTTGACCAACCTCATGCCGGTCACCGGATTGATCAGCCCTGCCGAGACTTGCGAAGCGTTTTCCCTGCCGTTATCGACAACCACCACCCGGCGTTGCCGCCGCATCAGTTCCAGCGCCAGCAAACTGCCCGACAGGCCCTGGCCCAGGATTAAAAAATTAATCTTCATACGATTCAAATGAATGGGAATACCGCCCGAATAACAGGCGGGTACAAATTTCGTCTATGTTATGTACAAGTTATGGTACAATAGCCTAACTGCGGAATTGTCAAAAATAAATAGATATTTCAAACGCTTACTTGATATATATGACAATCCGGCATTCAGCATCTCTTCGTAGGGTCCAGCCTTGATTAAAGCGTGCTGACTGCATTGATTGTATTATCCGAGCCAAAGGAGCACTTAATGACGAATGTTAAGGACGATACCGCGCAGTATCTGATCAGTACGGTCTCCAAGCGATCCGGGGTCAAATCCGATCTGGTCAGAGCATGGGAACGCCGATACCAGGCCGTGGTGCCGTCACGCACCGCCGGCGGTCATCGCGTTTACACCGATCTGGACATAGCCCGTCTTAAATTATTGAATCAGGCTACCAATCAAGGCCACAGCATCAGCCAGATCGCCCGTCTGTCCCTTGAAGAGCTGAGAAAGCTTCTGCAAAAGGACGAATCCGGTCCGGCGGCAGCGGCGGCGCCAGTCTCCGGAACGTCATTGAGCGGGGAACGAAAATTTCTTGCCGATGATTATATCGAAAAATGTTACACCGCCGTGGTCGACTTCGATGCCCGAGCGCTGGAGTCGCATTTCGAACACGCCATCGTCGAACTGGGTTCGCAAGCTTTTATCGAAAATCTACTGGAGCCCTTATTGACGATGATCGGCGAACGCTGGCGAACCGGCGAACTGAGGCCGGTGCACGAACATATGGCGTCGTCGATTATACGCTCTTTGACCTACATCCTGCGCAATAACGCCCCCTGCCCTGCCAATGCCCCGCGCATGGTGGTCAGCACGCCCCTCGGCCAGCATCATGAATTGGGCGCCCTGCTGGCAGCGATTCTGGCCGAACTCAAAGACTGGCAGGTCACCTACCTCGGCCCCAATCTGCCGGCGGAAGAAATTGCCGCGGCGGTCAAATTCACCCAAGCAAGAGCGGTTACCCTCAGCATCAGTTTCAGTACCGAAGAGCCGGTCGTACAAAAAGAATTAAGGCGCCTGCGCAAACTGATCGGCAATGAAGTCGCTTTGATTGTAGGAGGAAGAGCAGCCGGCTATTATGAAGCCGTACTGGATGAAATCGGAGTGGCCAAGATCCAGAATTATCAATACTTCAGACATTACCTTGACCAACTGGCCGCCAAAGACGGCAACAATTCCGAAATTTCGAAATAGAACGGATGGGCTTTCCGGCCGGCATTCGTTCTCATCTGTTTTCTCTTGAAAGCTCTCAAAAAAAGGGGGCTTAAAGCCCCCCCTGAATGAGCGCACCTCAAACTTGTTGCACCGGTTCACCGGCCTTGACGCTCTTGTCGTCGGGTTTATCGAGTTTGGGTCCGGGCGATGGGATGCCGGTATCGATCTCGTCCATCGGCGGCCGGGGATCCTTGCCGGCCATCAGATCGTCGATCTGATACTTGTCGATGGTTTCCCATTTCATCAGGGCCTCGGCCATCTTGTGCAGAATCCCGAGGTGATCGGTCAGGATCTGTTCGGCCTTCTGATAATTGCGGTCGATCACCGCGCGGATCTCTTCGTCGATCTGGTGCGCCACCTCGTTGGAAACCTTGGCGCCGGGCGAGGCGTAGCCCATGAACGGCTGGCCGCTCTCTTCGCCGTACACCTGCGGCCCCAGCTTGTCGGAAAAGCCCCAGCGGGTGACCATGTTGCGCGCGAGCTCCGTGGCCCGCTCGATGTCGTTGGAGGCGCCGGTGGTGACCCGGTCGCCGCCGTAAATCATCTGCTCGGCGATGCGTCCGCCGAACAGGCTGGCGATCTGGCTTTCCAGCTTGCGCTTGCTGGCGCTGTACTGGTCGCGCTCGGGCAGGAACATGGTGATGCCCAAAGCCCGCCCCCTGGGCATGATGCTGACCTTGTACACCGGATCGTGCTCGGGCACGAGACGGCCGACGATGCAGTGGCCGGCCTCGTGGTAGGCGGTCAGGCGCTTGTCGTCCTCGGTCATCACCATGGTGTGCCGCTCGGCGCCCATCAGGATCTTGTCCTTGGCTTTCTCGAGGTCGGCCATGGTCACTTCCTGCTTGTTGGCGCGGGCCGCGAACAGCGCCGCCTCGTTGACCAGATTGGCCAGATCGGCCCCGGAAAAGCCCGGGGTGCCGCGGGCGATGTATTTCAGTTCGACGTCGGCCCCGGCCGGCACCTTCTTGATGTGCACGTTCAGGATCTGTTCGCGCCCTTTGACGTCGGGCAGGCCGACGTTGACCTGGCGGTCGAAGCGGCCGGGACGCAGCAGCGCCTTGTCGAGCACGTCGGCGCGGTTGGTCGCGGCAATGACGATGACCCCTTCGTTGCCGTTAAAGCCGTCCATTTCGACCAGCAATTGGTTCAACGTCTGCTCGCGCTCTTCGTTGCCGCCCGAGAATCCGGCGCCGCCGCGCTGCCGGCCGACTGCGTCGATCTCGTCGATGAAGATGATGCAGGGCGCGTGCTCTTTCGCCTGGGCGAACATGTCCCGCACCCTCGAGGCGCCGACCCCGACGAACATCTCGACGAAATCGGACCCGGAAATGGTGAAGAACTTGACCCCGGCCTCGCCGGCAATCGCCCGGGCCAGCAAGGTCTTGCCGGTGCCCGGCGGGCCCACCATCAGAATGCCTCGGGGAATCTGCCCGCCCAGCTTCTGGAATTTCTGCGGATCGGACAGAAAATCGACCAGTTCGACCACTTCTTCCTTGGCTTCCTCACAGCCGGCGACGTCGGCGAAGGTCACCGTGCGCTTGTCTTCTTCGAGCAGTTTCGCCTTGCTTTTGCCGAAGCTGCTGGCGCCCATGCCGCCGCCCTGAGTGCGCCGCATGTAAATGACCCAGACCGCGATCAGCAGCAGCATCGGAAACCAGGAAATGAAAATCTGCATCAGGAACGACTGCCGGGGCGGCTCCAGGGTGCGGATCTGCACCCTGGCGTTGACCAGGTCGTCGATCAGATGCGGATCGTCGGGATTGATCGTCTCGTAGTCCTGCCCTTCGTTGGTGCGGATCCGGATGTGCTTGTCCATGATCTCGACCCGGGCAATCTGCTTGGTTTTGACCATGCTCAGAAATTCCGAGTAGGCAATCGAATCCTGCATCGGCGGCGCCGTGTTGAGCCGGTTGAAAATCAGCAACGATCCCGAGATGACCGCGGCCCACAGCAGAAGGTTGAATAGGTTTGTCTTCATGATTTACTCCGGGGCATACATTGACTCGTGGATGACAACGCTCATGCCAGTGTTGCAGCGTCTGCTTGCGGATTTATCCGGCACGGGTTTTGTCCCTCTATCTGAAAATCGGAGAATAGTTTTTGGAAAAGCTGTCAACAATCGAATCATTCCCACATCCATGCCGGAAACGGTCTCATAAACAAGCCGTCAGTTGCTCCCCATAAAACAGTTTCATTTTATTAAGGGCGGCTACCTGGATTTGTCTGACCCGTTCACGGGTCAGATTCAGTTCCTTGCCGATTTCCTTCAAAGTCATTTCCCGACCGAAATGAATCCCGAAATGGCCGCAGATCACCATGGCTTCGCGAGGATTCAATAATTTAATAGCCTTTCTTATCAATTTTTCAAGATCCGACTGAGCGATATCGCCGAATGGGGGGGCAAATGTCTGCTGTTCCAGAAAATCGACCGGGGAAAAACTGTTTTCTTCATCTTCGTCCGAATCCTCCAGCGAAACGGAAGACTGCGAGATCGTCAAAACCGTGTGGATTTCCTCCCCGGTCAAGCCAGTAAAGTCCGCCAGTTCCTGTAGGGAAGGCTCCATGCCTCGTTGGAAAATAAACTGCTCTCTGGCGCGAAAAACTTTATTGATGATTTCCAACTGGCCGCAGGGTATTCTGACCACCCGCTCGCAGCGGGACAACGCTCTGGACATGGCCTGCCTGATCCAATACCCGGCGTAGGTGGAAAACTTGTATCCCAATTCATAATTGTAACGGTCGACCGCCCTGAGCAATCCTGTCTGACCTTCCTGAACCAGATCGTCAAAATCCAGAAATCCGCCTTTATATTGGTTGGCAATGAATAACACCAGACGAGAATTGGCCGTAGCGAGCTTGTTCCTGGTAGATAACCATTCATGTTCCGAATCGATGACGACCGGCAAAATTTGCTCTCTTTCCTCCTTCTGCAAAAACAGAAACGATTCGTTTAACGAATCATCCAAGGAGCATTTCAACAGATCGAAAAAGCGCCCGTCGACCGCACCGGTTCGCCGCTTCATCTGTTCCCTGCGTTTCAGCAGGCGGCTGGAATCGGCAGGCCCGCCGGGACAGACTGCGCCGCCACGAACTCTTCTCAACTCATCGAAAGTCAGGATCACATCGACCAAGCCGGTCAAATCATGAAAAGAAAACGGAAAGCGTCTCAGGGCTTCGGACAGGCGACGCCGGCTTTCGGCGGAATCCGAACCGCTGCCGGCCGCCTCCTGGACGGCCTGCAAATAGTATCTTTTTATCTCGGTCAGAGCCGGGACCGACTCGGGCAACCACGCGGATTCTTCGTCTGTTTCTGTCTCCGTGTTGTCATATTGTTGTTCATATTTGAACAACAAGTATAATGCGGACACGGGGAATCGGGACAAAGCCTCCGTCAGCCTGGTTTTCTCGGTGATCAATTCCCGAGCCGTTTGAAAATTACTGATCATTTTATTCTTGACCTCACTTTCGAAGATATTGACAGGCATTCGCTACAACTCTTTCCGGACCATAACCGAACCTTACGCGCCGAACCATTTTCTGTAGACGGATCACAAAATCACCCGGTCTCTGGTCTTTATGGTTTGCGGCAGGTCCGGGAATTCGTCTGAACCTTCCGCCTCACCGAGAATTAGAGTCGGCAACGGACCCATTCAATATCAGTTGCTAATAAGACAAAGCATTGCCGTATAAGTTTTAAAGAAATTCGACTTAACGATTCTTTTCGATACGAAATTTAACAACTATTGACAACATCGTCAAATTTTAATTATACAATATATGGACAATTTGAATGATTTGCTTTAATTTCTCTAATTTCTCTAAAGACAACATCCGAAGCCGGGCAATGCATGCTTTGCTTCTTAAAGTAATAGCACCGACTGGGTTGAGGTACGAAACCCAGCTTTTCCCAATCTTGGCAATGCCGGGTTTCCGCAAAGCTCCAACCCAGCATTATATGGTTTAGAGAAGCTATTTTTGGCCAAATCCTTAGCCGACTGGAAGCAGTGGCCGATTTACCGTTGGATATTTTCTTAAAACGTCGAGCCTTAATTATTTGCGGATTTTAACAACCATGAGAACCGCTAATAAGGCAAACAAGCTTGCGCAGAGAAAAGCCAAACGGTAGCTTCCCTGAATACTGTGGACATAACCCGCCGAGTAGGAAGCTAATGCTGCCCCAATCTGATGGGCACAGCAGATCCAACCGAATACGACACCGACGTTATTTTTGCCGAACAAATCGGCGGTCAGGGCCGAAGTGGCGGGCACCGTGGAGAGCCAGTTCAAACCATAAACCATCGAGAACAAGAGCATTTGTTCAATAGAGTCCACGAAAAGTAGCCCCATCAGCGACAGACCTCGCAAACCATAATAAATGGTCAACAATCGGCCTTTGTCAAAACGATCGCACAGCCAGCCGGATAAAATGGTGCCGAAAATGTCGGTTGCTCCCATCAATCCCAGCGATACCGCCATCGTCATTTCGGTAAAGCCATGCTCGATACCGTGTGGAATCAGATGGGTCTGGAACAGACCGGACGTCGTGAAGCCGCAAATGCCGAAACTGCCCGCCAACAGCCAAAACCGGGATTGGCGTATCGCTTTACGCATCGGATCGGGATCGGCCGGCACCGGTTTGATCTCGCTGCCGGCATGACCGTACGGAGGACACCCTTTCCGGATAGGTTCGTCAGCGAGCCAATAGGCCGAGAGCGGCAACACCAGCAATCCTAACAGTCCAGCCAATAGCAGAAAAGTCGGCCTCCAACCGAAGTCCATGTTGATCTGCATCAGCAAGGGAGTAAAAACCAGTTGACCGGATGAGAACGCGGCCCCGAGTACCCCGAGCGCCAGCCCTCGCCGCTCCGTAAACCAGCGGTTGACCAGGGCCGAACCGACAACGATCGACGTCCCTCCGGACCCGATGCCGGCGATGACTCCCCACAAGAGATACCACTGCCAAAGTTCTCTGATCATCGCACAAGCACCGGCCGCGACGGCCAGCAGCGCAACACTGACGATACAGACGCGCTTGGGACCATAAAGATCCATCCCGCGCCCCAGCCATGGACCGGAAATTCCGAAAAGCAACAGATTTAACGCCACGGCGCCGCTGATGGCGTCCCGGCTCCAGCCGAACTCGTGTTCCAGCGCCAGCATCAGAATCCCGGGCAACGACCGGAGTGCGGCGGAAAAAAACAGGCACACAAAGGTCACCGCCAACACGATCCAGGCATAATGCAACCTCCGTGGTGCGGAGTCCATCCTGTTTATATTCATCTCGAAGTCAGTCCGCATCTTCGATCTTATCGAGCAATTCGATCAACCTTGTAACCCCCTGGAGCAAAATCCCGCCCACGCCCAAGGCAAACCAGACCCCGATCACGAAGCCCCAGTGAATCGGCGCGGCGAAGAATTCTTCGCGAAACCAGAAGGTGTGTCCCCATTCGTTGAAACCGACGCTGACCAGGATCATGAACGGACCGAACACGGCCAGGGTCAACGGCAGCGAGATGCCTTTGGCGTACAGCGGCAGCCGGGTTCTGGCGTACAACCAAGCGCAGCCACCCAGAATCACGTACAGCGGAAAATTAAAGTAAAACTCGATGATGTGGTTGGCCGTGAACGGCGTATCTCGAATCGCGACCTGATGCCAGGAATTGTCCTGTTCGGCAAAATAACTGCCGGCCCAATACACCGCGAACGTATAAATGCTGATCCACATCGTCAGCGTGAAATAGCGGCGAATCTCTTCCTTCGGCGACAGCTTGTCCAACTGCCGGTCGCGAGTGAACCATAAATAGGCCCAGAGGCCGGTCATTACCACGGCGATCACCGCGAGCTCAATATAAAACAAGCGCATCCAGTACCGCTCAAACGCCGGTTCGGTCGAATCGAGCCCCGCCGAGACCGCAAAAGCGCCCTGATACAGACGCAAGCCGATATACATAACGGTCAGTGCGCCGAAGGTTTTCAGGTATCTCGGCAAATCCTGCAAATACCAGGGCAGCCGATTGCCGGTGTGCGTGACGGCGGGCATATTTTCTGATGTGGTAGCCATAAGGGTTCTCCTCTTGATGATTAAAACTTCGGTATCACGGCGGCGGACACGCTCGAAATAAAGCGCTCGCCGCCTTCGCTAGCGTAAAGAAACAAGAGGCCGCCGACACGGCTGTCCGCATCGTTGATCAGACCATCCAGTTTTTCGGTCTCCCATAAGGCGTCTTGCGCCGTCACGGTGACGGTTCGCGCTTCGCCGGGGCGTATCGGCGTATTGTCATCCAACTTTAGAACCGCATCGATTGACGAAGACCGTGAAGAGACGGCCGGCAGTTCGGTATTGGTAAAGCCGGCGTTCGCGGTATTGAATTCACCGAGCTGGACCGGCTTGTCGCTGCGGTTATCGATTCGGACGGTAAAGATCATCGCCCGCTTCGCGACGACGTATTCGGCCTTGACCGCTTCGGCATCGACCTGGCCCGCATTGACCAGGGCAGGCAGCGGCAATATCCGGTCCAAAGAGGCCTGCAACGGAATCGCGTTTGGATAGCGATGGATCGTGACCGCATTGATGGCCAGCACGGCCACGGGCACTGCCACCAGCACGGCCTTGGCGATCAGGCGATCGGTCGACGTGACCAGCTCCTCTTCCATACCGGCCTGCAGCATCCGGTAGCGCGAAATGAACAGCGGCCGGCGCACCCACCAGAGCAGCCAGCCCGTCGCCAGTACGCCCCAAAACAGGTGCCACCCGATGCCATTGAAGAGACCGACGCTTTCCATGTCGACGATGTCGCCGTTCAGCGTTCTGACGTCGTTGCTGAAATCGCCGGCCGTTCCGGAAATATCAAGCCAGGCGCCCGGCCCCATCACCTGACCCGCATCCTTCAGGTTGAAGAACGGATGAATGTGATAGCGTCCCGGCAAACGGCCTTTCAGCACGATTTTGAATTCATAATCGCCGCCCGGCTGTAGCGTGACCGAGTTGACCCACGGCTTGCCGTTCAGCCAACGCTCGGTACGGATAAGCACCGGTCCCGGTGTCGACACATTCAGAAAGGTCGCTTCCGGCTTCGGCACGCTGACCGGCCAGTACCGTAGGCTGGGTTGAGGTACGAAACCCAGCTTTCCCTTTGGCAAGGCTGGGTTTTCACTATCGCTCCAACCCAGCCTACGCAGGGATATTTCCAGCCTAACGCTGTTCCGGGCAGGCTATTCCCAATCACAATCCTCGATTTCCGGCGATGCCGCCCAATTTTCGGGATATACACCTCGCTTTACCCAGCGATGAAAAGATGAATACGGCCAATCTTTGACCTTCTGTACCAGTCCGTGTTTGACCGGGTTGTAATGAATGTAATCCAAATGATTGCGATAATCCTGGTCGTCTCGAATCCAATGCTCCCAATAACGGCGCTGTCAGATGCCTCTTTCTTGTTTCCGAAGGCGGCTTGGCGAGATGATCTCAGCGTTTGGGATCGATCGAGAGAAATGCGATTTGATCAACCGCCAGCGTGCGGAATAATCATGATTATTTGGAGGCATTTGCCAGATGCAATGGAGGTGTTCCGGTAAAATCACGATGGCGTCGATCCTGAACGGATGGTCGCTGCGAACCTGCCGGAAGGCGGCGCGCAAATTGTCGACATAGCGGATCAGAAGATCGCTGTCTCGGCGTTCGGCAAGGTTGACGGTAAAGAAATAGCAGCCACCGGAGGTACGTAGACGTTTGTAGGTTCGCATTTGACAAGCATAGTAAAGCTTTGTGAGGTTTGGCGGTGCCGGGTTTCGAGCCTCAACCCAGCCTACATGTTGATCGGATGATAATAATTTTAAAAATCAGCTATGCACAAGAATAGGCAGCCGACAACAAACATTGCGACAATGCGGTTTTTATCCTGCCGGAAATATTTTTTATGACCTCGCTGAGAAATTTCGATCTGAATATTCTGGTGGCCTTCGACGTGCTGATGGAGGAGCTGAACGTGACCCGCGCCGCGGAACGGATGTTCGTGACCCAATCGGCAATGAGCCACCAGCTGCACCGGTTGCGCCAGCAACTGGACGATCCCTTGCTGATCAAAACGCCGAGCGGCATGAAACCGACGCCGAGGGCATTGGTTTTGATCGGCCCCGTTAAAGACGTCTTGAAAGACGTAGAGCATTTGATTCGGCCGCCGGCGGCATTCGACCCGCTGGCCAGCCAGCGCCGCTTCGTGCTGGCCGCGACCGATTACATGGAGATCCTGACGTTGCCCGCACTATGCGAACGGATCAGCCGAATTGCCCCCGGCATCGATATTCATGTCAAACGCACCGAAGCCTCGTTTCCGGACGGCGCGCTCGAAAACTGCAGCCTGGACGTGGTGCTCGGTTTTGAATCGGTATTGAACCCGCCCTCTCATCTCAATCGGCAGACCTTGTTCAGCGACCGCATGGCCTGTCTGGCCCGAAAGAAGCATCCGATGTTGAAAAACGGTTTGTCGCTGACCGATTATGTCGCGTTGCCGCATATGCTGATTTCCAGGACCGGAAGTCCCATCGGCCTGATCGATCAGAAATTGCAGGAAATGGGCATCGAGCGGCGTATTCAATTGATCGTGCCGCATTTTCTGTCCGCGCCGCTGATCGTTGCGCAGACCGACATGATGCTGTCGCTGCCGCAGCGGATCGCGGAGCAATTCAGCCGCTTCGCGGCGCTCGACGTTTTTCCGGTCCCGGTCGACCTGCCGGACTATGAATTGGCGATGATCTGGCATCCTTTGCGCGACAAGGATCCGGCGCTGGTCTGGCTGCGCGGGCAACTCGCCGACGTCGGCCGGACCTTTGCCGCCTTATGAATTGCTTAGATTCCGCGCTTAGCGTCCCGGCAGACCGGGCGCTAACGGTTTGACTTTCAGCAGATAATACGGCGGCTTCGATGCCGATTCACCGCCGTTCAGCACAGCCGGTTGACCACCGCATACAAGCGGCCTTCCGGCCCGAAGCTGAAGGAATCGACCCAGGACAAGCGCGGACACTGCGCGAGCCGCCGGTAAGTTCGATCGGCCAAAATCACGCCGATCGCGTTTTCGGCCAGTTCGCCGAGATAAATATTGTTCCGCTCGTCTATCGTGATCCCGTCCGAGATGGGTTTATCGCTGTAGCGTTCCACCCGGCTTGCCAGCGTCTTTGCATCGAGATTTTCATCGGCTAGATCGGCCGCTTTGATCCGGTACAGGCTGTGCCCGTGCATCGGACCGTAATAGACCCATTCGTTGTTCAGGTCTTCCGTGATCGGATTGACGCCGATATGCGGCCTGACCAAACGGCCCGACGCTTCCCTGACCTGAATAGGTTTTCCGTCGATGATCAGATCGACGTTTTCCGGAAGCACGCTGGAATGGCCTTGCAGCACCCGCCGCGCGGCACCGGTCGCAAGATCGATCACGATCAGCGCCGCGTCGCTGCCGCCGGCCGGATCGCTGATGAAGATACGCTGATGACGCAGATCGACCGCAAAATCATTCACGAAAGCGTGTTCTCCCGTTACCGGAGGAGGTAAGTAAATGACGCGGTGCAATTGATCGGTGCGGACATTCCAACCGACCAATTTCGGGGTGGACTTACCGCGCATGCCGTTATCGAGCATCCAGACGACGCCGTTTTTGTCCGAACGGATACCCAGAACCGAATCGAGCTTCAATGCCGATCGCGAGGCAAAAGCACTGGATGCCGGCGAAGGAAACGGCGTCAGCGCATGATTCGACTGCATTTCGACCACCGAGAACTCGGGCGCGTAAAACTGATGCAGACTCATGATGACGTGTCCTTCCTGAGTGACAGTGACGTTGCCCGGCCCCCGGTCCAGGCTGGCCAAGATCTCGAAATTCGAATTGCCCTCGGCACCTGCCCGCCAGGTTACTCCTAAAAGCAGGATAGCGCTAAATTTGATTAAACGATTCATTTTCATACCCCGTTATTGGTTGCGTTCCAATACACCATACTAAAGCGCAACCCGGGCGTTAAATGATGTTTTCTCATACTGTCATTGATAAAATTTATGAATCTCGGATGTCCGTTGAGGGCTGTTGAAAGAGGAGAAAAAACGATGATTTTATTAATGGCCGCTTGGTAACATAGGGCCGGCTTTTTTGCTAAAACCGCTTGGATATCTTTACAATGTTTTGATTAGCCGAACCGAGACAATCAGCTTTGTTGTTCGTTATATCAGTTCAAATTTAACCCTACTTCGGAACCCCGGATCGAGTTCGGATTTTTATACCTTATCCCTTTTCCTTTTACAGAATTCATTATGGATAACGCATTGCCAACTTCTTCAGCCTCCGACCGGGATGACAGCCACCGGTTGATCAAAAATTTATGTGAAGGAGGGAAATACCCCCACCCGATCTCTGAAATCCGTCTCGTTGAAACCCATATTTCGTGGGTGCTGCTGACGGGCGACTTCGCTTACAAGATTAAAAAGCCGGTCGATTTCGGCTTTCTCGATTTCTCGACACTGGAGAAACGGCATTTTTTTTGCCGTGAAGAATTAAGACTGAACCGGCGGTTTACCGAAGATCTTTATCTCGATGTCGTGCCGATCACCGGCACGCCGGAACATCCTGAAATGGGCGGTGACGGTCCGGCGATCGAATACGCGGTGAAAATAAGGCAGTTTCCTTCGGGATTCATTCTGGCCGAGCTGGCGAAAACAGGCCAATTGACGGAACAAGAGATCGACGGAATGGCCGATAGGATTGCCGATTTTCACGCACACGTTGCCAGAGCAGACCCGGATTCGCCTTACGGCGACAGCGAGAATATAAAAAAATGGTTCGACGAAAATTTCGATCACCTCAACCCTCGCCTCACCGAAGAACCGCAGTTGGCCCAGCTTAAGGCAATCCAGGATTGGGGATTACAGCAGTGGCAGGCTTTGACCGGACTGATGCGGCAGCGCAAGCTTGAAGGCTATGTGCGCGAATGCCACGGCGATCTGCATCTGGGCAATATGACGTTACTGAACGGCAAGATCGTTTTATTCGATTGCATCGAATTCAATCCGATGCTGCGCTGGATCGACGTCGTCAGCGAAATCGCTTTCTTGCTCGTCGACCTGTCGCACGCAGACTGCAATACGCTCGCTTACCGCTTTCTTAATCGCTATCTGCACGCGACCGGCGATTACCGGGGACTGCGGCTGTTGCGTTATTACCTGGTGTATCGGGCGCTGGTGCGCGCCAAAGTGGCGCTGCTCAGACAGGAACAGAAGAATCGGACCGACGGCCACTGGAAGCCGTCTCCGGAATACGAAGAATATATGGGGCTGGCCGAGCATTTTACCGAAACGCTCTCGCCCCTGCTGATCCTGACCCATGGCTACTCGGGATCCGGCAAATCGACGATCGCAGGCCGGCTCGCCGAAAAAATCGGCGCAATATGGCTTCGTTCCGATATCGAGCGCAAACGGCTGTACGGTTATGCGGCCACGCAATCTTCCGGCAGCGGGCTCGATACCGGGCTCTATACGGCGCAGGCCGGGCAAGCGACTTATCGGAAACTGGCCGAACTCGCGGGCGAAGTGATCGCAGCCGGCTTTCCGGTGATTATCGATGCCGCCTTTCTCAAATCGGAGCAGCGGCGGTTATTTAGAAAACTCGCCGCAGACTCCGGCGCACGATTCATTATCGTTGACGTTCGGGCTTCGAAAGAAACTCTGCACCAACGCATCGCGCATCGCCGGCAACAAGAAAACGATCCGTCCGAAGCCACGCTTGCCGTACTGGAACGGCAATTGCAAACGGCCGAGCGGCTGACGGATGAAGAAGCGGACAGGATTATCGCCATCGACAGCGAACGCGACGAGGCATTGGCAACGCTATTGGCCGAGCTGGCGGAATTTCATCGGTTTACAGCGAGTTAGCCGACGTGATCGGCAGTTCATTACTGCAATTTAGATTATGGCTAGAACTCATTTTCCTGCCAAAGACCTGCCAGGTTTTAAAAATCTGGCAGGTCTTTGTTAGCATGGCCACAACGACAGATTACGGCAGCCGACAAAGCTAAAGCGGCATTAAGACAGTGTGCCCGGTAATGCCGAAAAGCCGAGGGGTATTGTCGACGCCTTACTGAGACAGCTTTTTATACTTGATCCGGTGCGGATTATCGGCATCGCTGCCCAGGCGGCGGTGGCGGTCGGCCTCGTAATCCTGATAATTGCCTTCGAACCAGACCACTTGACTGTCGCCCTCGAATGCAAGAATATGCGTCGCGATCCGGTCGAGGAACCAGCGGTCATGGGAAATCACGACGGCGCAGCCGGGGAAGGCCAGCAAGGCTTCTTCAAGAGCGCGCAGGGTTTCCACGTCGAGATCGTTGGTCGGCTCGTCGAGTAACAGAACGTTGCCGCCGCTTTTCAGCAGTTTGGCCAGATGCACGCGGTTGCGCTCGCCGCCGGACAGATCGCCGATGCGTTTTTGCTGGTCGGAGCCTTTAAAGTTGAAGCGGCCGACGTAGGCGCGCGACGGCGTTTCATACTTGCCGACGGTAATCATGTCCAGGCCGTCCGAAATTTCCTCGAAAACGGTATTGTTCGGATTCATGTCGTCGCGCAATTGGTCGACGTAAGCCAGTTGCACCGTCTGCCCCAGCGTTAACGTTCCGGAATCGGGTTGATCGATTCCCGCCATCATCCGGAACAGCGTGGTCTTGCCGGCGCCGTTGGGGCCGATAATGCCGACGATGCCGCCGGGCGGCAGTTTGAAACTCAAATCGCTGATCAACAGCCGGTCGCCGAAACCCTTGCTGATGTGATCCGCATGGATCACGACGTCGCCCAGCCGGGGTCCGGGCGGAATGTAGATTTCCTGGGTTTCGTTGCGTTTTTGCACGTCCACCGACGACAGCTCTTCAAAGCGGGCCAGACGGGCCTTGCTTTTGGCATGGCGGCCTTTGGGATTGGAGCGGACCCATTCGAGCTCGGCCTTCATCGCCTTCTGCCGGGAACTTTCCTGTTTTTCCTCCTGTTCCAGGCGTTTCTCCTTCTGTTCCAGCCAACTGGAATAATTGCCTTCCCAAGGAATACCGGCGCCCCGGTCGAGTTCCAGAATCCAGCCGGCCACATTGTCCAAAAAGTAGCGGTCGTGGGTGACGGCGACCACGGTGCCCGGATAATCGTGCAGGAACCGCTCCAGCCAGGCGACCGATTCGGCGTCCAGATGGTTGGTCGGCTCGTCCAAGAGCAGCATGTCGGGGTTCGACAGCAGCAGGCGGCACAACGCCACGCGGCGTTTTTCCCCGCCCGACAATTTGGTGACGTCGGCATCCCAATCCGGCAGACGCAGGGCGTCGGCCGCGATTTCCAGTTTGCGGTCCAGTTCCCAGGCGCCGGCCGCCTCGATTTTTTCCTGAAGCTCGGCCTGTTCGGCGAGCAAGGCGTCGAAATCGGCGTCGGGCTCGGCGAAAGCGTTGTTCACTTCGTTAAACCGGTCCAGCACCGCCTTGATTTCGGCCACGGCTTCTTCCACATTGCCGCGCACGGTCTTGTTGGGGGCGAGCTGGGGCTCCTGCGGCAGATAGCCGATGTGAGTGCCCTTCAGCGGTATGGCTTCGCCTTCGATGTCCTTGTCGATGCCGGCCATGATCCTGAGCAGGGTGGATTTTCCCGAACCGTTCAAACCCAGCACGCCGATCTTGGCGCCGGGAAAAAAAGACAGCGAGATGTCTTTCAATATGTGTTTCTTGGGCGGAACGATTTTTCCGACCCGGTTCATTGAATAAATGTATTGCGCCATTTTGAAATAATAAATAAATGAATAAACGCGGGACCGCTCTTATCCGGGCGGCTTTGATTGGTTGCGTCCGCCGATTGGATGATCATCGGCGGGCATGCTCTAAAAATCTTCTTTACTGCTCTTTCCGTTCACGACCAGTCTACCCATCCCGCCGCTGCGAGCAAGGCCGGCTAGATCTTCAATCGTTCGACCACCCGTCCGTGTTGCAGATGCTCGTGAATGATCTCGTCAACGTCTTCTTTATTTTTATAGGTATACCATACGCCTTCCGGATAGACTACCAGGACCGGCCCTTTATTGCAGCGGTCCATGCAGCCTGCGTTGTTGACCCGGCATTTTCTGGGACCCGTCAATTTTAATTGTTTGACTTGCTCCTTGGCATAATCGCGTAAAGCCTGAGCGTCGTGATTGGCGCAACAAGCTCCCTCCTCGCGATGATGAGTACAAAAGAACACGTGGTATCGGTAATAGCTCATAAAAAACAGACCTGAAAAAATTCTGCGAAATTATAAACCATAGGACCTCAAATTTATCAGAATGTACTCAAGGAGGCTCTGAATAATTTCCCTGACTCTGGAACCGCTCCATTCAGAGTTTCCGCAAGAAAAACGGCAGCCCGACTGATGGCATTTACTCAGGAGAAAACGGCAAGTCCGGCTTTGTTATGGGTTCTCCCTTTCTTCCTTTTGGCCGTATCCAGCTTGGAACGGCATAGAAGTTTCATCGTTTTTCACTGCCGTTCCGTCGTGCCAGTCGGAACGGCAGCTTATTCGGAATGAACGTTCTTCGAGAAAGGACCGTTACATAACGGACTCTCGGCTAATCAAAAATTATTGTTTATTCTTGGATTCCGGTTGCGGCTTTTGTTGATGTTGCATCATCCTTTGCATGCGATGCTCCATCATTTGGGCTTGGTGGGCTTTCATCAGCTCTCTTTGCTTCGCTTTGAGCTCCTCTTTTTTAGCCGGATCTTTTTCGGACAAAATCTGATTGGAAAGCTCGTGCATTTTTAATAAATGATCCTGAAACTCCCGCAATTGTTGATCTTTTTGCTCCTCGGTCATACCGGGACCCATGCCCATTCCCTGCTGCATGCCCATGCCTTGCTGCATGCCCATTCCGGGACGCATGCCCGGCTGCATGCCCATTCCCTGATTCATTTTCATATCGCCTGCCGGAGCCGCGGTTTTATCCGCCGTTTCTGCACTGTGAGCGCACATCATAGGAAATAAAAGCAAGAGCGGTGTCATTGATCGATAAAATTTATTCATTGGGATCGCCTCTTGATTGATTGAAGGAAAGCCATTTTAGAAAATTTCAGAATAATAATGAAGTTGAAAAACTCTTTTTAACCTTCGGAGCCACATCGTTTTCTGCAATTTCCAATGAATGACCATTGAAAAACCCGGAAACACCGGCGGCGGTCCTGCTGGAGCGCGCGTTGTCCGGCAGATCATTTCGAGCTTGCATAATTGTGTCATTGCGCATAATCTACGACGATTGGCTTGAGCGGGCGCCCTCTTTCCAGAAACGGTTAAAAAGTAAAAATGAGCGCCATTGAGCCGCCCGGATTTCTACCGAAATCAGGTGCCTTGCTACGAACTTTAGATGATTTATTGTGTCTTATCCGCGTTGAAAGCTCATTCCCAATGAAACAAGATTTTTCATCCTTATCGCGGAATGACACGATCCACATCGACCATTTTTTAACCGTTATCAATTCCTCATACTCTAATCCAAAAAACCATTCCTGATTTGATGAAATCCTTCCTTCATTTTTCCCTTTTTTGATGATGTTGTTTAACGTCCTCAATCGATTCATCAATAGAGGCGGCGAAGAAAGACTTCGCTCCCTTATTTTGTTAGAATATGTAAGGTAATAATTCCCATACTCGTCACGGCGAGCCGGGTAATTTTAACACGCGAAGTTTTCCGAGGTTATCGTATGCATAAAACACTTCTTGTCCTTGCCGGAAGTACCTTCTTGCTCCTTGTTCATCCCGGGAGCCGGGCAGCCACGGATCTGCCCCCCACGGCCAAAGCCGAAATGGGCGCCGTGGAGGAAGTCTGTTCGAATTTCACCGATCCGAAATGGCGGGAGGCGCAAGTCGTCGATGGAGTGACCATTCAGGAGTCCAGGCTGTGCAATCCCGATAATCCGGCCGAAATCGCCGCCTTCGTCAAGGGCACCAACAATATTTCGATGGATACGCTGATGGAAACGCAACTGGCGGCCGATGCGATTACCGTATCGGACGACATGGACGGCGACGGCGACCCCGACAAATACGTTATCAAACTGGAAATTGCCGAACTCAACGGCCATTCTCCGGATAGTAAAGAGCTGGCAACGACATTCGATATCGCCCCCGGCATACAGCCTACTTTCTGGGTGTTCGCACCGAAAACGCGGGACATGTCCACCCTGAGCTTGTACGAGCCGATCGCCAACCCCTTGCTTCGCGCGCCGTCGCCGGTCATTCGCGTCGAGCAGGACGACATCGTCTGGCTGATCCTGGAAAACACCCATTATTTGCCGCACTCGATTCACCTGCACGGCATCGATCATCCGTTCATGTCTCATGGCGGCGAAGGCAATGAAGGAGTTGCTCAAACCAGCAATATGGATACAATGCCCGGCGAGAGCAAGCTGTATGTTCTTAAACCGCGTCAGCCCGGCACGATGTACTACCATTGCCATGTGCAGCCTCACACCCATATTCCGATGGGACTTCAAGGGATTCTTGTGGTCGAGGAAAACCGTCCGAACAACTGGGTGCAAGTTTTTAACGTCGGCGCCGGCCAAGTGCGTCATCCGTCGGTGGCCGTGCTGGAAAAATACGCCAGGGAATACGATCTGCATTATCAGTCCGCGGACAAGGAACTGCATGAACTGGTGGCCCGGTCCGCCAACGATCCGCGCCTGATCGCCAAACACATGAACATGGAGTATGACATTACCGATGCCAGCGACGACTACTTCATGCTGAACGGCCGCGCTTTCCCGTATACGCTGAGGGAATCGCTGATTCACATGGACAAGGACGAAAAGATAAAACTGCGCGTTTTGAACGGCCATACCGAGACGCTGGCACTGCACATTCACGGCCATAAACCGACCGTCACCCATTACGACGGGGTCGACAACGGCCCGGGCTCCTATATTACCCGCGACGTGCACGGGCTGACGCCGGCGCAGCGTCTGGATCTGGAGCTTAGCGGCGTGGACGACGGCCTGCACAGCTTCGGCCAGGGGATCTGGATGTTCCACGACCACGTCGAAAAAGCCTTTACTACCAACGGCACGGGCGAAGGGGGCGACATCAGCCTGGTCGTTTACAAAGGCTTTTATGACGAAAGAGGCATCCCCGCCTCCCACGGCATGAGCCTGGCGCAGTATTTCAGCAAGTCGTTCTGGCAGAAGAACTACCCGGTCTGGCAGGATTACGACGCTTGGCACAGTCTGGGATTGCCGGATCTGAAAGCCGGCTACGAGCCTGCGAAAAAAGCCGTGCAAATCACTCCTCCGCCCAAACCGGGCGCAAGCGCTGCAGTTGCTGCGACGGCCGAACAGGAAGGTTCGTTCTTCGGCAAATTGCTCTTCGGCGTGATCCTCGGCTCCATCAGCTACATGGTCATCGCGAAGCGGCAATTGATCTACAGCCACGTCCGCGATCTGGTCAAAAACAATCTGGCCAAATAGCTTTAATCAAGGATCAACCGCACCGCCGAACGAGAGACAACATAAGTTCGGCGGTTTTTTCAAGTTCTCCTTCTTGAAACGGTAGAAGATTCTTCTGCCGAAAAGCCGGGCTCTCCTCTCTCTTCTTCGCCCGTATCAATCCGCAAATCCTTTCAAATCCATGCTCCAGCCGGCTACTCCATTGCCGCTTTTTCCTTGCTATCCAGACCTTATCCGGTTTCCGCGCGGTTCTTTAACGACCGAATCCAATATTCATCAACAACAACGATTGATCCCGTTCCATTTCCGTTCCTGCCATTGTTTGAAAAACTCGGCCTTGCTTAACGGCGGCTCCCCGGCTTCATGCCCGTACGAAAGGCAACGATGTTCGGCATGATGTTTCAGATACCGTTCATAGGCATCGTCGCCGCTCAAGCGGCGCAGCCCTTGCCAGATCCGCTTAAATGCGCTAACCATCAATCCCTCGCCCAGTTTTCTATCAATCGACTCGGCACGTGCGGCGACTCGGTCAGGGGCGGCACCGGCTTGCCGGCCAGATGGCGGCTGCACACTCTTGCCATGTCCAGAACAATCAGCCACAGCAGACAGACGAAAAACAAGGTCAAGCCTGCGTCCAGATGCAGATTGAAGATCAGTTGCGGCGCGATGGCGGCCTTTGCGGGGGGCAATGCGCCCGCGGCCAGTTTGGCGTTCATGTCGGCGGCGGCGGCAAAGAAGCCGACCCTGACGTCGGCGCTGGCGATTTTTTCCCAGGCCGCCGTGCTGGTGATCGTGACCAGCCACGCCAAAGGCAGGCCGGTAATCCAGGCGTATTTCGATTTGCCGGATTTGATCAAAATCCCGGTCGCCACAGAGAGCGCGATGGCGGCCAGCATCTGATTGGCAATGCCGAACAAAGGCCACAGAATATTGACGCCGCCGTTCGGATCGATCACGCCGATATAGAGAAAATAGCCCCAGCCGGCCACGACGGTGGCACTGGTCAGGATGACCGAAGGCGTCCAGGACGTGTGCGCCATTTTCGGCCAGATATTGCCGAGCAGATCCTGCAGCATGAAGCGGCCTACCCGCGTCCCCGCGTCCAGCGTGGTCAGGATGAAGATCGCTTCGAACATGATCGCAAAGTGATACCACAAAGCCAACAGGCCGTCTCCGAACGCACTGCCGAACAGACTGGCCATGCCCACCGCCAGAGACGGCGCGCCGCCGGTCCGTGCGAACAGGCTCGCCTCGCCCATCGCGGCCGCCAGAGACTGCATTTGCTCGACCGATACCGGAAATCCCCACGAAGTTATTTTGGCGACCGCCGCCGCTGCCTCCGTCCCGACGATTCCGGCAGGACTGTTGATGGCGAAATACACGCCGGGTTCCAGCACGGTGGCGGCGATCATCGCCATCATCGCCACGAACGATTCCAGCAGCATGCTGCCGTAACCGATCATCCGGATATCGGTCTCGTTGGTGAGCAATTTAGGCGTGGTGCCGGAGGAGATCAGCGCATGAAAACCGGAAATCGCCCCGCAGGCGATGGTAATGAACACGAAAGGAAAGAGTTTCCCTCCGAACACCGGTCCGCTGCCGTCGATGAAACGGGTTACGGCAGGCATCCGGATATCGGGCTGGAGCACGATGATCGCGGCCGCAAGCAAGGCAATCGTGCCGAGCTTGACGAAAGTCGACAAATAATCGCGCGGCGCCAGCAGCATCCACACCGGCAAAATGGCGGCGGCAAAACCGTAGCCGATGATGCACCAGGCCAGCGTCAGACCTTCGTGATCGAACCAGCTCCTGAGAACCGCGTTTTGATCGACCCATCCACCCAGCGCGACCGAGAGTAACAATAACAACACCCCCAGCAACGAGGCTTCGAGCACTTGGCCGGGCCGAAAGCTGCGCATGTAAAAGCCGACGATCATGGCGATCGGAATGGTCGCCGCCACCGTCGACGTCGCCCATGGGCTGTGCTTCATCGCATTGACCACGACCAACCCCAGCACCGCGATCAGAATGATCATGATCGCGAAAGTGCCGATTAAAGCCGAAGTGCCGCCGAGAAGCCCCAGTTCGTCGCGCGCCATCTGGCCGAGGCTCCGGGCGTTCCGCCGGGTGGAAAAAAACAGGATGACCATGTCCTGCACGCAGCCGCCCAATACCGCGCCCACCAGGATCCACAAGGTGCCGGGTAGATAGCCGTATTGCGCCGCCAGGGTCGGTCCGACCAGAGGCCCCGGCCCGGCAATGGCGGCGAAATGATGCCCGAACACGATCCATTTATTGGTCGGAACGAAGTCGCGTCCGTTGTCCAGACGCTCAGCCGGAGTCGCGCGAGTGGCATCGACGGCCAATACCCGTGCGGCGACCCAGGCCGCATAAAACCGGTAAGCCAGAGCATAGCTGCAGAAGGCGGCGGTCACAAACCAGAGCGCGTTGATCGACTCGCCCCGGTGCAAGGCCAGGCCGCCGACGGCCGACGCTCCCGCTACGGCAAGGATTACCCACAGGATGTTCTTGGCAAGAGTACTCATCAGGCTTCACCGAACTGATTGAGAAAAAGCTGCAACTGGTTCCGGTCCAGTTTCTGGTTGTCGACTTTAAGATAAGCGACGGCTTCTTCGGCATGCACGGTCACTTCCTCTATGCCGGCAACCTTCAACAAGCCGGAAATAAATTCATCGGTCCGAAGCCGGTTTATTTTTTCCATCGAGATCAATAAATTGGCCAGATGGCGGGGAGGCTTCATCGTCAGCGAAAGCAAAAACCAACTGAACGCGGCGGCCGCGCAAAACAAAAAAACCGACTCGACCCCGTAATGGCCGTAAAACCATCCTCCCGCCGTTCCGCCGAGCCCGGCGCCCAAAAACTGGCAGGTGGAATAGATGCCCATGGCGGTGCCGCGCAAGTCGGACGGCGCGGTTTTGGAAACCAGCGACGGCAAGGTGGCTTCCAGCAAATTAAATCCACAGAAAAACAGCCAGAGAGAAGCGATGATTCCCGGCAGGATATTATGGAACAGGGTCAATCCCAGATCGGCCACAATCAGGGAGACAATCGCGCCGATAAAGACGCCTTTCATCTTGCGCTTTTTCTCGGCAAGGATCACGAAAGGAATGATTCCCGCCAGAGAAGTGACGAAAACCGGCAAATAGACCAGCCAGTGCCGGTCGGGAAGCAAACCGGAATCCCGCAGCAATAACGGCACAATGACGAAACTGGCGGTCAGAATGATGTGTAAAACGAAAATGCCGTAATCGAGCCTCAATAACTCGGCGTTGGCCAATACCGTGGACAATTGAGAAGGAACCACTTCGGCGTCGCGGTGGATCTTGCTGCGCTCGGGATTGGGGACGACGAAAACAATGTTCAATATGGCCAGTACCGCCAGGCCGGCTATCACCCAGAACAGGCCGTGAACGCCGATGAATCCCGCAACGACGGGACCCAGAGTGATGGCCACGCCGAACGAGACGCCGATGCTGGCGCCGATCAAGGCCATGGCTTTGGTGCGATGCACCTCCTGAGTCAAATCGGCCACCAGCGCCATGATGGGAGCAGCGATTGCCCCGGCTCCCTGAATCGCCCGTCCCGCGACAATGCCGTAAATGCTATTCGACAGGGCCGCCACAATGCTGCCGGCGCAAAACAACAGCAAGCCCAGGACGATGATTTTTTTCCGGCCGACGCGGTCCGACCAGAGTCCGAATGGAATCTGCAAAATGGACTGGGTGATGCCGTAAATTCCGATGGCCAGGCCGATCAGCGAGGGAGTCGCTCCTTCAAGTTGCTCGGAAAAAAGCGACAATACCGGCATGATCAGGAATAAACCCAGCATGCGCAACGCATAAATGCCCGACAAAGACCAGGTCGCACGTTTTTCCAGCGGAGTCATCGGACTCGTAATGTCCTGTATGTGTGTCAAAACCGGTTTCTCCTGTAAATAAACATTCCTGTCAAGTTGGCCGTCCGGCTTGAAAACCACAAAGCCATGTTTATCTTTAAATTGAGTTCCAACGAAGCATATTTTTCAGCGCAGAAAACAACAGAAAAGACTAAAAGCCCAGGATCGCGCAAGTTGCTTGTGCCTCATCGCTCCGTTACCGTGGATGTCATCGGTACTCCGGCTCACATTCCGTCACCTCGGACGGATCGATCGGTTCATTCGGCGATGGGCCTCGTCAGAGCGGATCGGCCGAAACGGGGACGATCGCCCGGACGTTACGAGTCGTCCACCCGATCGGCCAGTGCCGTCAGCGGCTGAAGCAACGAAGACAACTGTTCCGAAGTCTCCGCGCGAACCGTCGCATGAGCCACTTTGCGGCCTTTTCTCGGCGCTTTATCGTAAAGATGCAGATGAGTCTGCGCCAATGCCAGGACTTCCTGCGGCTCCGGCAGTCCGCCGATAAAGTTGACCATCGCCGACTTGCCCACCGGAGCGGTCGATCCTAGCGGCAGGCCCAGAATAGCCCGCAAATGGTTTTCAAACTGGCTGGTTTCCGCGCCTTCGATGGTCCAGTGGCCGGAATTGTGCACTCTCGGCGCAAATTCGTTGGCGATCAGCCGGCCCCCTGTTTCGAACAGTTCGAGAGCGAGCACGCCGACATAGCCCAACGCGTCCATCAGGCGCGAAACGTAAGCTTCGGCCTGACTTTGCATCGCGTCGCCCGCGCAGCTTCTGGCAACACGCAGAATGCCTCCGCGATGCAAATTTTCCGAAAGGGGATAAAACGCCATCGAGCCGTTCACGCCGCGTACGGCAATGACCGAGACCTCCCGGTCAAAAGGGACAAACCCCTCGACAATTGCCGGCGCTCCTTCCAGCAGCTCCCAGGCAGGCCGTAAATCCGCTTCGGATTTCAGCATGGATTGGCCCTTGCCGTCGTAGCCCAGCCTTCGGCTTTTCAGAATCGCCGGGTAACCGATCGAAGCCATCGCTTGCTCAAGGTCTTCCAGAGAATCGACCGGCGCGAACTCGGGCGTGGGAATCTCGAGCGACCTGAAAAAATTTTTCTCGATCAGACGGTCCTGGGCCACGGCCAATGCTTTCGGCGACGGATGCACCCGAGTATGCGACGTCAGGAATTCGGCGACGTCGGCCGAAACATTCTCGAATTCATAGGTGACGACGTCGGCCGATTCCGCCAGTTGCGCCAGAAGACGCGGATCCTGGTAGTCTCCGTGCAGATGCTCGCCCAGCTTGTTGGCGCAGGCATCCCCGGACGGATCCAGAAAAACGAAATCCAGTCCTAACGGATAGCCCGCCAGGGCGATCATGCGAGCGAGTTGACCGGCTCCCAGAATCCCGACTTTCATAGATTTTCTCCCGGAGTGGTTTCCTGCACGGCTTGATTGGTGGCGACGGCTCTCGGATCGGGATGATCGAGCACCGAATCGGTTTGTTTTTGCCGGTAATCCTGCAGCGCCGCCCGGTATTCCGAATGTTTGTTGCCGATGATCGCCGCCGACAACAAGGCGGCATTGATCGCTCCCGCCTTGCCGATGGCCAGCGTACCTACCGGAATGCCGGCAGGCATTTGCACGATCGATAACAAAGAGTCCATGCCGTTCAATGCTTTGGACTGAACCGGCACGCCGAGCACAGGCAGGGAGGTTTTGGCTGCGACCATGCCGGGCAAATGGGCCGCTCCGCCGGCGCCGGCAATGATGACTTCCAGCCCTTTGCCGGCCGCGGTTTCGGCATAACGAAACAATTTATCCGGCGTCCGGTGCGCCGACACCACTTCGATTTCGTGCGGAATGCCGAGCTGTCCCAAGGTTTCTGCGGCAAAGCGCATGGTTTCCCAGTCGGAGGCCGAACCCATAATGACGCCCACCAGTGCTGTCATGTGATACTCCTTTTTGATCGACTCAATCCGTCCATACGCCGGCGACCGATCCTCATTAAAATGAAAAATTATCGCATAAATATCTTTGAAATGCGTTTCAAAGTTACTCGGAAGGAGTTGAGGCGTCTATATCCGGAAGACTGAACGATGACCGCGTTTCTCTTGGCCGGTACCTTTCCTGATTCTTGACCGAGACAAGGCCGATGCCGGCTCAAGCGATTTCCCGAACGGGAGTGGAAGAGTTAACCGGATGGACGGCCTCCGGAAACCGGAAAGAGAAAGCCACGGATTTCATTTCAGATGAAGCAAGGCTGCTCCGCATGCCGACTCAAAACTTCACTTGAAAAAAGGGAATACTTTCCGGAAAGCCCGACCGGAAAAATACATAATATCGTATGGCGTCCCCGGGGTGATTCGAACACCCAGTCGCCTTCTTAGGAGGAAGGTGCATTATCCAGCTTATGCTACGGGGACAAAACGCCATTCTAACAATAATGGCCCGGCTCGTGCAATGAGCCACAGGCCGCCTGACCTGCCGCATCGGACGTCACGGACCGGAATGTTACGGGTGGCGCGCGCCTCATAATCAAAGTGAGAGAGCGCTTTACTGGAGTCCGAGCCGAAGGAACGATCCTTACCCATTGCGGTGAGCCCGCTGTAGCCCTTCGATGTCGATTTTGGTCATTTGCAGCATGGTCATCATGACTCTTTGCGCCTTGCCGCGGTCCGGATCGTTCAACAGCTCCAGCAGAATTTTCGGAACCACCTGCCAGGTCAGACCGAACCGGTCCCGGAGCCAGCCACACGGAAGGGGTTCGCCGCCGTCGCAAAGTTTATCCCAAAACTCGTCCACTTCCTCCTGGGAATCGCAGTTCACGACGAACGATACGGCCGGCGAAAAGGCAAACTGCGGGCCACCGTTGAGCGCTACAAACTCTTGCCCGTCCAGGCTGAAACGGAGAGTCATTACGGTTCCCTTGGGAAAGGGGGCACCTTCTTCGTAACGAGTCATTTCAATAACGTGTGAATTCCTGAAGATGGCGCTGTAAAAATTAACGGCCTCTTCGGCTTGGTTATCGAACCATAAAAACGGAGTGATTTTTTGCATAAAGTAGAACTCCCGAAAGGTGTTGCCGTGCCGATGCGTCTACCTGTCCCTCTGTTTTTTTAAGTATACCTTTTCCTGAGCCGAAAAGTTAGCAAGGAAGATTGCCTCCCCACTGATCACAAACCATAAATTTATTGTGATACAGCTCTCATTTTTTCGTCAATAAAACGCGTATGCTATGGCATCGCTTACAGCGAGTTCACGGATGTAAACGGTGGCAGCAATGGTTGAAAATATCGACGATATCGATCATATCAGGAAAACGGCGGAGCAGGTTCTAAAAAATGAGCTTCTCCAATTGCCCCTGGTGCCGACAATCGCCACCAAACTGTTGAATCTGACCAGCAACGACTACACCCGGCTGGAAGACTTGTCGAGACTGATCGAGACCGAGCCCGCGCTTTCGGCAAAAATTTTGCAGAACGTCAACTCCGCCGCCTATGCCCTGCCCAATCCGGTCAGTTCGATCCACCGTGCCGTCAATCTGCTCGGCTTTTCCACGATACGCCGGACCGCCTTGACCCTGATATTTTTCAACAGACTGATAAAAAAAAATGTTCGCCAGGCGTTCGATCCGCTCTTCTTCTGGCAACATTGCCTGTTCGTGGCGTCGTTAAGCAGAAGGATGGCCGCTGCGACGGGCCATCCCGATCCGGACATGATCTATACGGCAGGACTCCTGCACGACATCGGCAAAGTCGTGCTGGAATCGCACGGCCGCAAGAGTTACAGCGAATTCATCAGTTCATTGAACGGTAACTCTCAATCTACGCTGACGGAAGAACGCATTTTTTTCGGCTTGACCCATCCCGAGATCGGCCATTTGCTGTGCGTAGAATGGCAATTGCCGCCGTCGATTACCGCAGTGGTCGCTTATCATCAGCAGCCGGCCACGGTGAAGCCCCCTTACCATGAATTCGAGCAGGAAATCGTCCTGATTTCCTTCGCAAACTATATCGCCTGGACGCAAGGACTGGCTTCATTTACCCTCGAAAGCCGGCCCGATTTGTCGAACAACGTTCTGGAATTTCTTGGGAGCCATCCTCTCGACCTGGAAAGTCTGCTGCAACAGGTGGATGAAGAAATGTTGAGCATACGGGAATTTTTCGGCATCGAATTTCCGGACCTCAACAAGCTCAGAGCAAACCTGATCCAGACCAGCATCTCGCTAAGTCAGACCGTTATCTCGCCAACGCCGGCCGCCACAATGAAGTCGGCGCCGGAAATTCCTTCCAGTTTGACCGCTCCTCATCGAAGCCTTAATCCGGACGACTTTGTGCCGACGACTCTGGCGGCCATTCAACGCGACTTCGGCTTCGATCGAGTGCAGATGCTGACGATCGATCCGATTCACCGCAGCCTGATCCCGTTCTATCGTCATTTCTGCCCTTCTCTTTCAGCGAGCCATCCGTCTACAGAGATTCCTATCGATGCCCGGACCGGTCGATTACTCGATTGCCTGCGCACGAAAAAACCCATCATCGTCAATAGGATCAACGATCCGGACAATCAGGCCCTGAATCTTTTGAACACCGACGAATTCATCGCGGTTCCCATTCTTGAACACCAACGTCCGATCGGCGTCATTCTGGCCGATAACCCGCTCAGCAAAATCCGGATGGCGCACAGTCTGTTGAACCAAATCGTTCCGGTAGCGCACCAGTTAAGCATTGCCCTGTTAAACGCCAAACATTACGAAGCAGAAAAAAAGCATGCGCAACTCGACCCCTTGACTCAGATAGGCAACAAACGGATGCTGGATCGTTCCCTGGTCGAGATTTTTCAACAGGAACCGTCCAAGCTGGAAAAAATCGCCATCGGTTTTGTCGATATCGATAAATTCAAGCTGTTCAACGACACATGCGGGCATCAAGCCGGCGACAAGATCATTCAAATCGTCGCCGATTTGCTGACCCGCCTGACCCGACCCGGCGACATCATCGGCCGCTACGGCGGCGAAGAGTTTTTATTCATCCTGCTCGACACCACTCAAGACGGCGCCCAGCGTTATGCCGAACGGATTCGCATGGAAGCGGAACGCCTCGGCAGAATCATGAGCCCCAAATTCAACAACCTGGCCTTGACGGTCAGCATCGGAATTTCATTCTACGACCCCGCTTTTTCGAATTACGCAGAGATGATCGAGCTCGCCGATCAGGCCATGTACCTGGCAAAAAGCGAGGGAAGAAACAGAGTCATCATGCTTTCCGAAATTCCGGGACGCTGAGCCTCAAACTTCCAGCACGGAAACCATTCCGTTCTGCCGATTCGATATACATTGCCGGACGAATGAATTCGCCCCACACGCGATATGAAAATGTCTCGGATGCGTCTTCGACGGCACTGCGGCCAAAATGGCAAAAATGCGAACCGGTTACCCAAAAAGTCCAAAAAAGCGGAGCTTATACGCTAATATGAAATAGTCATTTTAACTGTTAGGGAAGAGCGCCGATGGACACGGGATTGAATTCCAGAATGAGCAAGAAAGGGTGGAAGCCATTCAAAACATGGCAACTGATTCTATTGAATAGATTTTATCGGATCTTGCCGATGCTGATGATGATCCTGTCTTTTCCGGTTACCGGGGACGAGGTCGGCGTGTTCGGTCCGGTCCAGTTGATTCGCGGTTCGGGTTCGCCGGTGGCCGAAACGCACACCGTAACCGTCACCAACCCGGCCGCCGCCTACCGTCTGCTTATTGGCAGTACGAACGGCAGCATAGGCGGTCCCGTTAGTTCCGGATCAATCCACTGGAACGGGAAAGAGGTCGCAGGTCCTTCTCAATTCAAAAAGAAAAGCACTTCTCTGTCGATCCCGGTCAATACCTTATTGGTCAATACGTTGTCGGTGGAGCTTCAAGGCAAGCCCGGAAACAGCCTAACCGTACAGCTTGTTCGATGCAACCAGTCGCCCGTCGCCCATGCAGGGGACGATCGAACATTGGCCGTAGGCGACCTTGCTATACTGGACGGCAGCGCTTCGACCGACGCCGACGGCGACGCCTTGAGCTACCGGTGGCGTCTCTTGGAAACGCCGGCAAACAGCGCGGCGCAATTCAGCGACGGCGCCGCCGTTCGCCCCGAGTTGCCGATCGACCGCTTCGGCCATTATCAAGCCGAATTGATCGTCAGCGACGGCTTTGCCGACAGCGCACCGGACCGGGTCGTCATCGATACCCGAAATTCGGCGCCGGTCGCGCATGCCGGCGAAGATCAGAGCGCTTTCGTTGGGGCCTCCGTCCTGCTAGACGGCGGCTTGTCCCACGATAACGACGGTGACATACTAAGTTACCAATGGCATCTGGATGAAAAGCCCGCTTCGAGCAATGCCGTTCTGGCCGACGAACGGCAGCAGGTCGCTCAAATCGTCATCGACAAGCCCGGCCGTTACGTGGCTCGGCTGACTGTCAACGACGGCCAACTGGATAGCGAACCCGATCTGATTGCTATCGATACCCTCAACTCGGCCCCGGTAGCCGATGCCGGCGAGGACCGAACCGTTGACGCAGGCACTCCCGTACACCTGGACGGCAGTTTGTCTTATGACATCGACGGCGATGCGATCGATTATGTCTGGTCGCTGCTGTCCAAGCCCGAAGGCAGCGAAACCGATCTGCAAAATGCCGATTCGGTCGAACCCTTGCTGACACCGGACGTTCCGGGCTTGTATGTCTCGCAGTTAAAAGTCACCGATCCGGATCAGGCCAGCTCGACGGACACCCAGGTGGTTACCGCCTTGGCGCCGCCAATTAATCATTCTCCGGTAATCGACTCGGAACCCGTAACGAGTGCGGTCGCAGGCCAATCTTACCGTTATAGCGTTCATGCCACGGATCCCGACGGAGATCCCTTAAGCTACCGATTAAACGGCGCACCGGAAGGGATGACTATCAATGCGGCCGGCGTGATTGACTGGATGCCGTCTGCTGCCGGACTTTATCCGGTGATCGTGAGCGTAATCGACGGCCGAGGCGGCGATGCCAGTCAAAGCTTTACCGTGACCGTTGCCGAGCCTCAGGATTCGGGCCTGCCGCCGGATCCTCTGACCGTTGCGCCGGCATCAAGCCCGACCGCCTCGTTCACGCCGCTGCACCAGGCGGCGGAATTTCTCTACAGCGGCGATCGCCCGGTACAAACCGGGGTCGGTGAAGGCGTCATCGAGGCCAGGCGCATCGCCGTGATCCGGGGCAAGGTGTTAAGCCGCGACAAGCAGCCTTTGTCCGGAGTCACGCTCACCGTCAAGGAGTATCCGGAATTCGGGCAAACCCTGTCCCGGGCGGACGGACAGTTCGACCTTGCCGTTAACGGCGGCGGCACGCTGACCCTGAATTATCAAAAATCCGGCTTTCTGCCGATCCAGCGCCGAATCGATGCGCCCTGGCAGGAGTATGCCCTGGCCGAAGAGGCGGTGATGATTCCGCTCGACAGTCAAGTCACCGAAATCGACTTGTCCTCGGCCAACGCCCAGGTGGCGCAAGGTAGCGTCAGTTCCGACGTGGACGGCCAGCGCCAGGCGACTATTCTCTTCCCGGCCAACACCCAGGCGACCCTGACCCGGGCGGACGGCACCCACCAGATCTTGACCCATCTCCATGTCCGGGCGACCGAATACACCGTGGGCCCAAACGGCCCGAAGACCCTGCCGGGTCCTTTGCCGCCGACTTCGGGCTATACCTATGCGGTGGAACTGAGCGTGGACGAAGCCCAGGCCACAGGCGCCGCCCAAGTGACTTTCAACCAGGCGCTGCCGGTTTACGTCGATAATTTTTTGGGCTTTCCGGTGGGGGAAACGGTCCCGGCGGGCTGGTACGATTTCCAAAAGGCTGCCTGGATCCCGTCCGACAACGGCAAGGTCATCCAGATTCTGGCCATTGCCAACGGTTCGGCGGCTTTGGACAGCAACGGCGACAATGCCGCCGATACCGCCGCGCAGTTGACGGCCTTGGGCATCACCGCGGCCGAACAAGTGCAATTAGCCGGCTTGTATCCTGCCGGTAAAACCTTGTGGCGAGTGCCGGTCACGCATTTTACCCCGTGGGATTTCAACTGGCCCTGGGGTTTGCCCCACGGAGCGACACCGCCGCCCAATCAGAAGCCGAAGCCAGGCGATCAAAACAAGCCGGACAATTGCCAGACCCAGGCCGCCAATGCAGAGAAGCCGGGCTGTATCATCGACGGGATCAACCAGACGCTGGGCGAAGACCTGGCCCTGGCGGGCACGCCCCATGCGCTGCATTACCGCAGCGACCGGATGCCGGGCAACCACAGCGGCCATACCGTCAGCATCCCGCTGAGCGAGGCGACCGTGCCCGAGACGTTGAAACGGATTGATCTGGTCGTCCACGTCGCGGGCCGGGAGTTCAAGCAAAGCTTTGCTCCGGCGCCGAACCTCAGCCATACCTTCGCCTGGGACGGCAAGAACGCCTACGGCCAGACCGTCAATACCGGGCAGACCGCCCAAATCCGGGTCGGCTATGTTTACAGCCCGGTGTACTACTCATCGCGCGACGATTTCACAGCCTCCTTCGGCATCTCGTCCGATTCGACCGGCGGAACAGGCCCCGGCGGCCTGGTAATTAGCGCGAGCAGGCCCAGCCAGGAGATCACCCAATGGAAAAACTGGAAAGAAGAACTGGGCAGCTTCGAAAACAAGGCATCGAGCCTCGGCGGCTGGAGTTTAAGCCAGCACCATGTCTACGATCCGGGTACCCGGACACTATATCGGGGAGACGGCAGCCGAATCCAGGCAGACAATCTAGGTTCAGTCGTTACCACGATCGCCGGTACCGGGGTGGCAGGTTACAGCGGAGATGGGGGACAAGCTATTAACGCACGAATTAACGGGTTGTCTCAAGGTTTGGTCATTGACAGCCAAGGCAGAATAATATTTGCTGATGAGTATAACCATCGGGTACGCCGTATCGACACCGATGGCCTCATTTCCACGATTGCAGGAACGGGAAGAATCGGCTTTTCGGGTGATGGAGGACCAGGGACGCTCGCCAATTTAAAAAATCCTCATGAGCTTTGTTTAGGTTTGGATGACTCCATCCATATCGTGGATTGGGGGAATAATCGGGTGCGCAGGCTGGCCTCTAACGGCATTATTTCGACGGTTGCCGGTAATGGCACCGCAGGTTTTTCAGGGGACGGCGGACCCGCCACCAGCGCAATGTTAAACGGCCCCTATGCTTGCACGGTCGCACCTGACGGAACCCTGTATATTGCCGAATTCGGCGGCCATCGTATTCGTCGGATTGATCCCAAAGGGGTTATCTCAACCTTTGCCGGAACTGGCACCTCAGGCTATTCCGGCGAGGGCGGCCCGGCGACTCAAGCCAATCTGGACCACCCGACGACTGTAATTTATCATGAGGGCAGTGTTTATTTTTCAACAAGTGGCAGAGTCCTTCGGGTCGGTGCAGATGGCCTAATGATCCGGGTGGCCGGTATTGGCGGAGGATACAGTGGTGACGGCAGTCCCGCCGCGCTCGCGCAGCTGAACAGCGGCGATCTGGCGTTCAAAGGTGATGGAAGCCTGGTCATTGCCGATGCGGGCAACAACCGTCTTCGAATCGTAACGCCTGACGGCATCATCAACACCCTGGCTGGAACCGGTGCCATTAATGGCTCGGGTAACGGTGCATTTAACGGTGACGGCCTTAACCCCTTACAGACCACGTTGAACTATTCGCGCAACCTGGCCATAGGCGCAGATCAAGCGTTGTATTTTTCAGACACTTATAATTACCGCATTCGCAAAATCACCCCGCCCTTGCCGGGCTTCACCACCAGCGAACTCGTCATCCCCTCCCAGGAGGGAGGCGAAGTCTATCGGTTCGATGCGGCAGGCCACCATATCGAAACCCGCAGTACGATCACCGATGCGGTGACCTACCGCTTTGCTTACGACGGCCAGGGCCTCTTGCAAAGCGTCAGCGATGGGGACGGCAACGAAACCCGGATCGAGCGCGACCGCCTGGGCCATCCTACGGCCATCGTCGCTCCGGACGGCCAGCGGACGAATTTGGAACTGGATGCCAATGGATTTCTTGCTAAAGTCATCAATCCGGCCAACGAAAGCCATGCGATGGCTTATTCCGCCGACGGTTTGTTGATCCGCTTCACCACGCCAGAAAATCACAGCAATGACTATGAATACGATAGCCTGGGCAGGCTCAGCCAGGACACCGACCCCGTGGGCGGCGGCTGGCTACTGAACCGCACCGAACTCGCTCAAGGCTTTGTCGTCACGATGACTTCCGGCGAAGGCCGCATCAGCCAATATCAGGTCGAGCCCCGGCCGACCGGCGACCGCAGGCTGTCCAGCATCCGGCCCGACGGTACGGTCCAGACCCTGCTCTATAAGACCAATGGCGAACAAAGTGTGATCGGCGCCGACGGTACGGTCACCACCACGCAGACAGGCCCCGACCCGCGTTTCGGCCTGCAGGCGCCGCTCCCGGTGTCCAGCACGGTCACAACGCCGTCCGGCCTGAGCGCCACGGTCACCCAACAGCGTACGGTGTCCTTGGCCGATGCCAACGACCCGTTCAGTCTGACCTCGTTGACCGACACGATCAGTATCAACGGCAAGGCGTCCGTATTAAATTACCACGCTCAGACTAAAACCTGGACGGCCACCAGCGCCGAAAACCGCGTCAGTTCCGTCCAAATAAACGAACAAGGGAAGCCGCTGCTATCGACCTTGGCCGATATCGAACCGGTTGCCTATGAATACGACGACAGAGGCCGGTTGAGCGCCGTCCGCCAGGGCCAAGGCGAGGCACAGCGCAAGAAGGCCTATAGCTACTACGATCATACCGATGCCGCTTCCGGCGCCCTGACAGGCTATCTCGAAAGCAGCACCGACGCTCTGGGGCGGAGCGAGCATTTTGCCTATGATGAAGCAGGGCGCATTGCCAGCCAAGTACTGCCGGACAATAGAGTCATTCAATATCAATACGATGCCAACGGCAACCTGACCGGCATCCGTCCTCCCGAGCGCGACGAACATCTTTTCAATCACAATGCCGTCGATCGGGTTGAACGCTACACCCCGCCCGATGCGCCCGGCATCGCCCAAACGTACACGGAGTATTTTTACAACAAAGACCAACAGCCGACCCGGATTCAGCGTCCCGATAGCCAGACGATCGATTTCGTTTATCAGCTGCAAAGCGGAAAGCTAGACGCGGTTCATACCCAAGACGGCGATATCCAGTACCACTATCTGTCCGCCAGTGGACAACTGGACAGCCTCACCTGGCCGGACGGCGACAGCCTGAGCTATCGCTACGACGGCGGCCTCGTCACCGGGCAAAGCTGGACCGGCACTGTCCACGGGCAAGTCGACTTCGGTTACGACTCGGATTTTCGCGTCATAAGCATTGGTCTGAATCAGGCCGATTCCGTGGCTTACGGTTACGACCAGGACGGCTTGATCACTCAGGCCGGCGAGCTTTCCTTGACCCGTCAGCCGCAGAACGGCCTGCTCTCGGGCACCGCGCTGGGCACCGTCAGTGACAGCATCAGCTATAACGGCTTTGGCGAAACTTCCGATTATCAGGCCACAGTCAATGGCGTTCCTTTGATCCGCTGGACCTACCAGCGCGACCGGTTGGGCCGGATAATCCAAAAAACCGAAACCTCAGGCGGCATTTCACACCGTCTCGACTACCGCTACGACGACCGCGGCCGCCTGGAACAAATCACGGACAACGATGCAGTCGTCGCCGTCTACGGCTACGACGCCAACGGCAACAGGACTCAGCTCAACGGCCAAACCGTTGCGGTTTACGACAGCCAGGACCGCCTGACCGATTTCAACGGGAAACATTACGTCTACACCGATAACGGCGAGCTGCAAAGCCAAACCGAAAACGGGCAAACGACGACTTACGGCTACGACGTCTTCGGCAACCTTCGCCACGTGGACTTACCCGACGGCACCCGGATCGATTACGTGATCGACGGCCAGCATCGCCGAATCGGCAAGAAAGTCAACGGTCAACTGGTGCAGGCCTGGCTTTATCAAAGCCAACTGAATCCAGTCGCCGAACTCGACGGCGACGGCCAGGTGATTACACGCTTCGTCTACGGCGACAAAGGCAATGTGCCTTCCTATCTGGTCAAAACCGATCCCGCCACGCAGGCGAAAACCACTTACCGCCTGATCTCGGATCATCTGGGCAGTTCGAGGCTCGTTGTCGACGCCGCAACCGGTGCTATCGTACAGGAACTCGACTACGACGTCTGGGGCAATCTCGTCCGCGACTCCAATCCCGGATTTCAACCGTTCGGCTTTGCCGGCGGGCTCTATGACCGTGATACTCATCTTGTACGCTTTGGGGCGCGGGATTATGATGCGGAAACGGGACGATGGACCGCCAAAGATCCGATTGGGTTCGCCGGCGGCGATACGAATCTGTATGGGTATGTGTTGAATGATCCGGTGAATTTTATTGATCCCATGGGAGAGGCATTAGAGGGACCTGGAACACGCAGTACTGGTCCAACTGGCGATCCGGTTAGCGGTCCATACACTCCAAAGGCTACAACTGGAGAAAAATTAGCAAATAGGACTTTAAGCAAAATTATTGAATCTATGAGTAAAAAAATTATGAAAATTGATCCAGAAACTGGAAGGATCGTACCTAATCCAATTGGATTTTGTATCTTTGCTCTAATAGTCAGTCACGAAGAAACACAAGGATACAGGCGAGCCAGTTTACGTCGTGCCTGTTGCGTCGTAAATCGCCAATTGACGGGCGTCGCCTTGGTGTTGCGCGGTAGGATATTGGCTTCGACCTCACGCCGGAGGCTCTCTGTGTCCGGTATCCGCTGTGATAAACACATGTTCGACAAGACGGCCAGTTCGATCTCAGCGATGTTTAGCCAACTGCCATGCTTGGGCGTGTAGTGGAACTCCAGCCGTCGCGCCAATTCACGGGCTTGCTCTGCTGGAAAGGCTTCATACAAAGACGCCATTTTATGGGTATTCAGATTGTCCAGCACCACCCGGATCACCGCCGCGTCCGGATAAAGTTCAGCGATATGCTTCATGCTGTGCGCGAATTCGATTTTGGTCCGCCGCGCGGTGATGTCCACCTGCCGAAAACCGCGTTTAGGTTCGCAGATCATCATCAAATCGCAGACGCCTTTCCGTTCATAGCCGGTGTCATAGCGGGCCGGTTGACCGGGCTCAGGCGGGAGAGGTTGGCGGACTTCCGCAATGAGTTGCTTCGGACTTTCGTCGAAACACACAACCGGGCGCAACGGATCGTAGGGTTCTTCATAAAGGTCCAGCACGTCTTCCATCGCCGCGACAAATTCAGCACTCACCTCGGGAATGCACCACTCTTGCTTCTGCCAGGGTTTGAGAGTGTTTTTTTAAAAGCTGACGGATGGTTTCATAGCTGCAACGGTCGGCATACGCTAATTCCACCACTTTGTCCGCCAACAACCGCAAGGTCCAGTGATCATGCCCTGTCGGCGCCTCACTACAAGCCAAGGCGATAATATGGGCGGCCTGCTTCTCCGTCAGTTTTGGGGCACGTCCTGGACGGGGGCGTTCTTTCAGGGCGGCTTCCGGGCCTTCTTCCACACACCGTTGGCGCGTCGTCAACACCATTGATTCCGAGACACCCAAAGCTTGGATAATGTCTTTATCCTGAATACCCGCTGCCGCTTTTAATAAAATTCGCGCGCGTGTCAGATGGCGTGCCGCGGCTTTTCCTTTGTTGATCATGGCTTCCAAGCCACGCTTTTCGTCTTCAGTCAGATTGACTTTGTATTTAAGAGCTGGCATTGCTTGACCTCAATCAGTAACCATCAATGCCACTATAGAGTGACTTACAAGCCCAATATATCCTTTTGATTTAAATTGACTGACTACTAACTTACAGTGGTGGTTTAGCTGAATGTCAAGAATTGACATGTCCTAAAAAAAATAAACATAGGTAGATAATGAATTACTCAAATACCTTGTTATCAGGATTTGCTATGATGCCAACATATGTTTTTTTTGGCATTTGGCTAGGAACATATTCCGTATGGATATGGGCTATCGGTATGATAATTATTCTTTATTTATGTTCATGGATATATAACAGCACTGTCATAAATGCCGAACTAACAAATCTAAATCCAGGTAAAACATATGCTAAGCTTTTTTTATTTCAATTAATATTTTATTTAATTGTAGTTTGGGGGGGCATTGAAGCGTGGTAGCCCGGATGAAGTTTACGAAATCCGGGATGTTCTTGACTTTCGATAATCCCCGTATTACGCACAGCTTCATGCTGTCTACTTGCTTATCAGCTAGGTACAGAAGCTGCTTCTAAATTAGCTTTGCCCCCTTGGAATCCAGCCACAGCTGTTCGTCCAGTCAATCCTTCTCCTTTCAAATATGTTGCAGGGCCGCGGACTGTATAATCACAACTACAATGGGGACAGCCTGGTGGTGGCACAGAGTATAGGGCTGGCGGATTTTAATCGCACAGATGAGCATATTAAGCAAACTTATGAAGAGTATTGGTTGGCATCCAGTCGGTCAATCAGTATTACTGAAAATTGATGATTCAGTTTCAGAAGAGATTAAGGGAATTCAAATTGTTGGAATGATTTCAAATCTGATCAACAAAAACTCCGCATTAATAACGCTCGAAAATCCCCTTGTGATTAACGATAAGGTAATTAATAATTGTATTGCTATTTGTCGCCATGATGGATATGACTTTTTTTGGTTGTATTTCGGGTTCATAGCAGCCGATTTAGCTTATGTACAGGACTCATCTGAAAATAAAATTGATGATTCATCGCTGGTTCGGTTTGCAATAGCTTCAATAAAAACTCTTTAGCGAAATAGCCTGGATGAAATTTACGGAACTTAGGATGTGCCTGGCTTTGTATAGTACCGCATTATGCACAGCTTTATGCGGGCTACTTGCTTTTCCCGGCTTGCTGTGTGAGGTATTTAGATGAGTTATTCTATTGTTGACCCTATTAACCAGGCCACAATAAACCGAACAGTCGTGGTATCATTTCTTCATGGAAATTGAGAAAATAGATACCCGAAAACTTGATGCATCCGCTCGCGAGCAGCTTCGTAAAACGGCGATACGGATGTATAAACGAGGTCGCACCCAGACTTCTATTTCCGAAGAACTCGGCGTCCGCAGATCCACCATTGTGGAGTGGATTAGCCGGAGCCGCCTTGGAAACAGTACAAAAGAAGCAAAGCGGGGCCGAACTGTAGGCGAATTTCGCAGATTGACCGAGGCTCAGGAAGTGAAAATCCAGAAAGACATTATTGATAAAACGCCGGAGCAGATGAAATTGAGTTTTGCACTCTGGAATGCCAAGGCAGTTCGTTCGCACATCAAGCAGTGCTTTCTGATTGACCTGCCGATCCGGTCAGTCCGGCGCTATTTAAACCGCTGGGGTTTCACGCCGCAGCGCCCCCTCAAGCGGGCGCTTGAACAAAAGCCCGAAGCAGTCAAAAAATGGCTGGAAACGGACTACCCGGCAATTGCTGCACGTGCCAAAGCAGAGGGTGCAGAAATATATTGGGGCGATGAAACCGCCGTGTCATCCGTTGAGCATTATCCGAGAGGATACGCACCCAAGGGAAAAACACCCGTTCTGGTCCTGTCCCAGAGTAAAAGGGAGCGAATCAATCTGATCTCGGCGGTGACCAACCAAGGCACGATGCGGTTCATGCTGTACCGCGAGAATATGACTGCCGAGATTATGATTCGCTTTATGCAACGGTTGATCAAGGATGCAGGACGCAAGGTCTTTCTGGTTGTAGACAATCTCAGGGTTCATCACAGCAAAGCAGTAACAAAATGGCTTGAGAGAAACAGCGAAAAGATCGAAATGTTTTTTCTCCCGAGCTATTCGCCGGAACTGAACCCAGACGAGTATATGAACGGTGAGCTGAAGGCGCGAATGAATGCAAGTGAGCCAACTCGCGGTGGCGATCATCTCAGGAAAAAAGTCATGTCAAATCTCAAATCGATTCAAAGCCGACCGCACCGCGTTCGTGCATACTTCCGCGCTAAGCCGATAGCTTATGCTGCATAGGTGTGCGGTTTTTAGCGGCCGGATTAATAGTAGTTCAGGATGGAAAACTCAATATCAATTGGCCTTCGATCCTCTTTCGGACAATTTGCAGAAAGCAATACCTTTTCCTGCGTGGTTGAAATACACGCTAAAGGTAATCCCCCAAATCGATACGAGGCCGGTTGGCCCACTACATCCTATAAAGGATTTTTTGCAGTGTGGAAAATTAGACGGTAAGCTCAAAAATGAATATCAGAAAATTTATGATAATCAACAACGCCTTACGAGAGATGAAGCAGAGAGTTTTTTGAAGTCTATGGCTGAAAAATATCCGGAAATGAACGATCTTTATCCTTCGTCAACGGATATGCTTGATCAAGCTGAGAGCAACTCAAAGAATCATTGGTTTTATGGATTAACACATGACTAAATTTCGAGCCGCCAACATCAATTATTTTTGTTTTTTCACTGCCTTTATTTCCAGCAGTTTAGTTTTGCTTTCAATTTATATAGCAGCGATGTTAGTACAATGGCAGTATCTTGACCTAATGCAAATTGGTAAGGTTACGATAAAGGTATTGACTGTTTCTTTAATACCAGCTTGCTTGGTTACGTATATTATTGATATTAGAAAACGCCACCTTTCTTTTGTGTACTGCTTTTTGATAGGTGCATTAGGTGGTCCATTCGTAGCATCTTTAACTATGTCATTGTTTTACTAATTAGTCGTCCCTGATTAATTCATAAGAAATTGATTAATATCATATAAATGGATATTTATGAGGTCAAAAATTGCAAGAAAATGTTAAAATGGGTTTTATTTTCTTGCAAATTTTCACCGAAAAATGAAGCCCAAACGTCCTCAGGAAGTTGTGCAAAAGTTGTACGAAAAATGCCGTCGGGAGCTGGTCAAGCTGGCTGGACAACACGGGCTGCCCCTGCGACAGAACTACAATAAAAAGGCACCGCTGCTGTTAGTGCAATCGCATCGTTATCATCATGCCAAGCAAATGAAGCGTAAGCAAAAAGCCCTGAAGCAACTGAAAACCCTGGTCGGTCGTGTTTATCGGGATATCCTGCGGCAACTGCCGCAACAGGAGCTGGCCGCGCAAAGGGGGCTTCAGGACGCCCTGGCCAAAACCCAGCGGATACTGAATCAGAAACACACCGACAAAAACAAACTCTACAGCTTTCATGCACCGGAAGTGGAATGCATCAGTAAAGGGAAAGCACACAAAAAATACGAGTTCGGCGTCAAAGTCGGCATCACGGTGACCAATAAAAGTAATTTCGTGCTGGGCGCCAGGAGCTTTCCCGGCAATCCTTATGACGGCGATACCTTGTACTCCTGCCTGGAACAAGCTGAAATCCTGAGCGGTACCCGAGCCAAAGAAGCTTTTGTGGATTTGGGCTATCGGGGGCGAGAAATACCCGGTGTCACCCTGTACAAGTCAAGGCAAAAACGGGGAGTCCATACCCGACGGTTGAAAACCGCGTTAAAACGGCGCAATGCCATCGAGCCGGTGATTGGACACATGAAGAACGATGGCTTGCTGAGCAGAAATTACCTGAAAGGCCAACTCGGTGATGCCATGAATGCCGTTCTCTGCGCCGCTGGACACAACATGCGTTTAATCCTCAGGCGGTTGAGGATTTTTTGGCCGGAAATCGGGGAAGCCATCTGCCGGTTTTTACAAAATAAAACGGTTCAGGAATCTGTTTATGTTTCCTAATGAGCTGTTTTTTTCAAAAAAATGACTTTTTCAGGGACGACTAATTAAAGGAGTCATTAAGCATCAAAAAGGTCAGACCCATGCCCTTGTACACAACTCTGCTATTCCGGCAGGGATTGCCGGAACCCATGACTGCACGGATGCAGGAGGTAGAGCAACGCAGGAGCAGTTGCCGAGGCTACAGGGGCTATTGAGCTTGCCACCCATGGCACTGGATACCCGCTTCCCGGCGGGTATGACGACATTTGTGTATAAGGGTATGGGTCAGACCCTTTTGATGTTTTGCAATGTCATTTCCTGATCCTTTCACAGGTGGGGAATTTGATGCAGGCTTTTTTACCGAGTTAGGTGTAAACCCATTATTTATTAATCAACCAAATGGGGCATACGATCTTAATAGTTTAAATATTTTTGATTTTATTTTTAAATTAAGCTGGCAAATAGGAGTACAGGGAGGGGCAGTTTGTAATTTGGCTGGTAAAGGTGGGGAGGTAGGCGCAACAATTCCATATACCCCTATACCAGGAACTAGTGTTCCTAACCCTTTAGGCCCGACAATTGGGGCAAATGCAACTTTTGATATCCATGATAATTTTACAGGGATAAACCTAGAAGTAGGGATCGGAGGAGCCGGTATTCATGGGTATGGTACAGTAGGAACGACAATAAGCATGCGTAGGGGATTGTCAAAATGAACTTTCTAAAAAAAATAATTAAATGGGAGTTAGAAAATATTTTAAATGAAAAGCAATGGGAGTTTTTTTTAATGGATGGTTATGAGAGTTTTAACGAAAAAATAAATAACAGGGTTGCTTTGATAAATAAAGATAAATTTGAATACAACCCTAGAAATAAATCTAATGAGAAAAGTTTTTATGGCTGCATAAGTGATAATGTGTTAACCATAATATTAGCTAAAGAGCAACCGCCACTAAGCTATATAAATCCTACTTATTTTTACTTTAGAGGAAAAATTTATGCTAAAGAAAATGTAATAAAAGGAAGCTTCCGCAGGTCTGATTTTTTTAGATTAACAAGCCTGTTTCTCTTGAATGCATATTTTTTACATATAATCGCATATATCTTATATCTTGTTTTTAGTTTTATTTTTTATAATCGCTTGGAAATTAATTATTCCATTTTTTTCATTGCTACATTTGGTGTTGTTTTTTTAACGTCCTTCATTGCTATTGAAAGTAGCATCCTTCGTTTTTTTTCAAAGAGTGAAGAAAAGCAAATATACAAATTATTATCTGATTTGGCCAGTTGATATGAATCTCATGTAAGGCTGTATGCATGCCCTTATAAGTGACTGGTATTTTTTGGATTATTAAAATATTGACGACTATACAGTGGATCAAATGGGACAGAGGCAAGGCCAAGGCGCAATAACCAACAAATAAGTGCTTCGCAAGAAGTCCGTTTGCGTTATGCTATTGAGTATTTGGATACAGCTAAGGAACATCATTTGGCACGGGTAGAGTTAATGGAAATTGAAAGTGATTGTCTACGGGCAGTCATAAAGAAGAGCTCTGATTGGCGTGAACGTGAGCGCGCCGAGACGGTTTTATTATTGGCCTCTGGAAAAACCGTTAAAGAAGTGGCCGAGCAACAGAATCTGTGTCGAGAAGCGGTTCGTATTCGGCGACGTAAATGGTTGAAGCGAGGCTTAGCCAGTTTACCGGATCAGCCCCGAAGCGGCGCCCCGACGAAACTGACCAATGAACATCGGCAACAATTAGGACAATGGGTTGAAGCCGAAGCTTTATCATCCCGAGAATTATTAACGCGCTTAGCAGAGCAATATCAAGTCCATATTGGACCGACGACCTTGCGAACTGAACTCAAACTCTTGGGCTACGTGTGGAAACGAACGCGCTATAGTTTAAAAAAAAAAGCGCGATCCCGAACGCTTCGAACAAGCCCAACACGAGATTAACGGATTGATCCGGCAAGCGAACGCGGGTGAAATTGAATTGGCTTACGTGGATGAGGCAGGATTCTCAGCACAACCTCCTAATCGCTCGGCCTGGACGAAAAGTGGTGAGACCCACGCCGTCACGGCAAAGCGGGGGCAACGTTTGAATGTCATTGGCGCTCTTTGATCTTCGGGAGCACTGATGCTGGCTAAATTGTGGAAAAGCGTAAACGGTTTGTGGTTCTTTGGTTTTTTGATGGGGCTGATTGAGCGAATAAAAAAAACCGCTCGTAGTCATTTTGGATAATGCTTCGATTCATACTGCCAAAAAACTCAAGCCTTATTGGGACTTACTGGAAGAAAAAGGCATGCGTTTTTACTTTTTGCCCCCGTACAGTCCTGAGTTGAACCGCATTGAAATGCTATGGCGCAAAATGAAATACGAGTGGTTGCCTTTCAAATCGTTTACGCCATCTGAACTTGAGCAAGCTATTGATGAAATTACCGCTGGTTTTGGCGCTCAATACCAACTGACTTTCTGCTAAGAACTTAATGGAGTGCAAAACTATCCTGCGACTACTCCAGCTAATGGGTCAAGTGCGCCATGGGCAAAGTGATTTCGTACATTTTTATTACCACCCTCGTATTGGCTATTGTGTATTGCGTTTTTCGCGGCATTATCAGTTGGAAACAAGGTTATTCTTGGCAGGAAATGGACTGGCGACGGCGAAGAAGCACCTCAATTAGTGATTTCTTTGCGGCTAGTGATATTGGAAAACGAGAAGTTATAAAGAATGGAAAAAAGTGTATTGAATATTATGCTTATAAAGATGGCTTACCAGTTAAAACAGTATGCTCCCTTAATCTACTAGAAGGTGATCAGGCGGAACCAGAAAAAATGGTTCAGCCATGACTGAAGGCCACGGGCCTTATGCCCACACGGACGGCTCTTGCCGTTCTTTGTCAACTACTATGGTTTTAACCGCGACCGCTGGGACATAAGTCTAAAGGCCTTTGATCAGGCCACGTAGCCGCGATTATGCGCAGTCAAAGCGGGGCAAGATGGTTTGCCGGTTTAGCAAGTAGCCCGGATGAAACGCAGTGGAATCCAGGACAATCGGAGCTTGTTTGCCCGGATTCCGCAAACCTCCATCCGGGCTACTTTCTGTTTCGCTTCGGTCAAGCCCTTCCCATATTTCATTTGTCTCGCTACAACCAGCCATCATACCGTCTGATTTCACCCATTTTTTTATGCAAACCTACCTGTGATAATTGCATTTTTTAAAAAACTACTTTTTGGTGATCAGATTTTTATTTTGCATATACCGTCTTCCGTAATTTTGAATGGTAAAAGAAATATATGGATAGGAGAATATTATGTACAAATTCAAAAATCAAAAATTATTGTTGCTCGCCGTAATCCAATAATGTTAATTGCAGGGTTGCCTTCTCTGTATTGCTTTATTGGAAAATTAGATGACGCTTATGAAAAAGAGGGTATAGTTTCAATTGCAGGCATAGTAACTTTTAAACCGCTTCCAAAAACATTTTTGTCGATATGGTTTGGACTTTTGCTCTTGTTTTTAACGATATGCTTGGCACAGGCAATTTTACTAGCAAGTAGAATCATACTTTCTTTGAATTCAGTTTCTACCGAGGACCTTGCTGCAATTGGGTTTATGCTTGGCAGTGGAGCTTTAACCGTTGTATTTGGCGTTGCGGTTCTGGCTGCGGTCAGATTCATTTTTAAAAGTGAACGTCAAGGGCTGATTGCGTTTTGCTGCTCGGAACCACTCAAATCATCAAAGGCAATCCGAGATGGTCAAGAATAATCGGCCAATTGATAAATCAAAGTAAATCAAAGCGGTCAGACCCTGGGCATCCCCACAAATTTACTCCACCATCCGTCTTTCGAAATAGCGCGTCAGCATCGATTGGGCCGGCGCCAAATAGTCGGCCGCTAGAGCCATGGATGGGCTGAGGCGCGAAGCCCGTCCTTATCGTTCTGCCCACCCGGCACAAGCAGAAAGAGCTTCGCTAACGGCTTCTGCCGGCGACCAGCGTTTTAATGGAATCGGTTCTGAACTCGGTCTCCAGCCAATCGGCCGTCATCGGCGGACTAAAAAGATAGCCCTGCAAAAAATCGCATTGCCGATCGATCAGAAACGCCAGTTGTTCTTCCGTTTCCACGCCTTCCACGGTGACCTGCAATTTAAGCTCGTGCGCCAGAGCGATAATGCCCTGTACCAGGGTCATGCTGTTTCTGTTGTCGGGAATATCGGCAATAAAAGAACGGTCGATCTTGACCCGCTGAATCGGAAAGCGTCTGAGATAAGTCAGATTCGAATACCCGGTCCCGAAGTCATCGATGCTGATCTGCACTCCCAGGTCATGCAACTGCCGCAGCACGAGCAGCGCCCTATCGGGATCCTGCATGACCGCGGATTCGGTAATTTCCAGTTCCAGCAAGGAAGATTTCAGATGAGTTTCATCGAGTATTCTCCTGATGATGCCGAACAGATCGCCTTCCAGGAATTGCCGGGAAGACAGATTCACCGCGATATGGGTAACCGGACCGTCGTTGTCCTGCCAGGACTTGGCCTGAAGACAGGCTTTACGCAGAACCCACTCGCCGATGGCCGCTATCAGACCGGTTTCCTCGGCCACGTCGATAAACCGATCCGGGTACACCAGGCCCCATTCGGAATGCTGCCAGCGCAGCAGCACTTCGACCCTGACGACATGGCCGTTCCTTGCATTGATCTGCGGCTGGTAATAAAGCACCAGTTCGTTATTGGCCAGCGCCTGCCGCAAGCCTCTTTCCACGATCATCCGTTCGGTGGCTCTGGCCGTCATGTCCAGGGTATAAAACTGATAATTGTTCTTGCCCCGTTCCTTGGCCAGGTACATCGCGGTATCGGCGTTCATCAGCAGCATCTGGCTGTTTTCTCCGTCTTCCGGGAAAACACTGATGCCGATACTGGCGGTCACCACAATGTCGTTGTCTTCGATCGAAAAAGGCTGAGTGAGCGTATCGATCGTCTTTTGCGCAATCCGGGCGATATCCTCGATGGCCCCGATGTCGTTCAGCAGCACGATGAATTCGTCGCCGCCCAGGCGAGCCAGCGTGTCGTTGGCACGGACCAGGCTTTTCAGCCGATCACTGACCGCCTGCAGCAGCAGATCGCCGACGCGGTGGCCGAGCGTATCGTTAATCAGTTTGAAGCGGTCCAGATCGAGAAACATCAGCGCAAACCGGGTCTTGTGGCGGCGCGCATTCGACCAGGCCTGAGCCATGCGATCTTCGAACTGAATCCGGTTGCAGAGGCCGGTCAAGGGGTCGTGATTGGCGACATAAAGGAGTTGCTGTTCGGCGTATTTACGGTCGGTAATGTCCTGAAACTGAAGAATGAAAAATTGCGGCTCATTAAGAGGACCGCGCACCAGGGAAGCGCTCAACAAGGTCCAGACCGCTTTGCCGATGTTTTTGTAAAAGCACTCCACCTCGATTTGAAACGACCGTAATTCGTGATTCATCAACTGACGCAGGTGGTGTTCAATTACCGTATGATAAGTGCCGGCATGAATAAGGACCTGCAGGGAAGAAGCCAGCAATTCTTTCTCCGAATACCCGAATATGCCGCAAAGGGCGAGATTGACCTGCAAAAAACGTCCCTTCACGTCGATCAGGGCCATCCCGATGGAGGCATTGTCGAAGGCGTTACGAAAACATTCCTCGCTTTCCCGAAGCGCCCTTTCCATCTGCAGACGAGTGGTGACGTCCCGCAATATCAACACGGCGCCGAGCAAGATGCCGGCAGGGTCCCGAATCGGGGCAGTGCTCTCGTCGACAGGAATCTCCTCCCCGGTTTTGGCTACTAACAAGGCCGAGGTTCTGCAATCGGTGCTCTCGACGTTGTTCAGGACTTTTCTGACCGGATTGGCAATGGGACTCCGGTGCGTCTCCTCGATCAGAGTCAGCATATCGCCGATATCCGTTCCTTTAACTTCGTCGAATTGCCAGCCGGTCAGCTCTTCCGCCACCGGATTCATAAACCGGACCCTGGCATCGCCGTCCGTCGCGATCACGGCATCGCTAAGACAATGCAGCGTTTTGGCAAACCACTGTTCACTTTCCAGCAGCTTCTTTTCCATTTCGTGTTTGTACATCGCCACTTCGATGGTCGTGCGCAGTTCATCCGGACGGAACGGCTTGATCAGATAACCGTAAGCGCCGGTGACTTTTGCTCGCTCCAACGTGGCCACATCGCTGTAAGCGGTCAGAAAAACGATGGGGATATGCAGGGATTCGGTAATCGTCTGCGCGGCGCTGATGCCGTCCATGCTGCCCTTGAGAATGATGTCCATCAGGACCAACTGAGGCCGGTTCTCCGTTGCCTGGATAATGGCCTGTTCTCCGGAATAGGCGGTCCCTACCACATCGTACCCGAATCCCTCCAGGTGCTGGCGAATGTCCATCGCGACAATGCCTTCGTCTTCAACAATCAGGATTTTATTGGCCGACATGCCGCACCTCAATTCAGTGTCCGGAGTTTTCGTCAAAGCGAATGGTGAAGATCGAACCGTGGTTGCGATCCAGCGTAATGTGCCCCAAAAGCTGATTGGTCAGAGTCGTGACCAATTGCAAACCGAGCGAAGAGGATTGTTTGAAATCCAGACCGGGCGGAAATCCGATGCCGTTATCGGCAACTTCGAGAACATACTCGTTTTGATCGTGCCGGAAAGCAATGTCGATCCGGCCCGGCCGGTTGTCCGGAAACGCGTGTTTCAGCGCATTGGACAAGAGTTCATTGATAATGAGTCCACATGGAATCGCGGTATCGACGTCGAGAAAGACGTCCTCGATCTGCAGGCCGACCCGGATTCTTGCCGAGGAATCGCCGTGGCCGAACATCAGATAGTCGACCAGGCTGTGCACGTATGCTTTAAAGTCGATCCGGGTCAAATCCTTCGACTGGTACAGTTTCTCGTGCAGCAGCGCCATGGATTTGACCCGGTCGGCGCTTTGCTGGAGCAAGTCACGGGCCAGGTCGTGTTTTACGTTCCTGGCCTGGAGATTGATCATGCTGGAGACGACTTGCAGGTTGTTCTTGACCCTGTGATAGACTTCTTTCAACAGAATTTCTTTCTCGTTGACCGCTTGTTTCAGTTTGTCGTTGGCGACCATCCTTTCGGTGATATCGATGATGGAGCTGAGCACGATCAGACCGTTTTCGTCATCGATGAGACCGAGCCCTATTTCCACGGGAAACTCGCTGCCATCCTTGCGCCGCGCGTAAAGATCGCGGCCGGCTCCCATCGGTCTGGACCGCGGTTCGGCAAAAAAGTTTTGACGATAGCCCGCATGCTCTTCCCGAAAGCGCTCCGGCACCAGAATCTCCACAGACTGACCGATCAACTCGAAGCGCGAATAGCCGAAAGAGCGTTCCGTTTGCAGATTGACCATCAGGATGATGCCCGACTCATTGACCATGACAATGGCATTCGGTGCGGCTTCCACCGCCTGCCGGAAGCGATGCTCGAGCTGTTTGTGCCGGCTGATGTCGACGATGGAACCGAGCACCAGCGTTTCTTCGTGTTCCTCAATGAGGCTCAGGCTGATCTCCACCGGAAACTCGGTGCCGTCCTTGCGTAAACCGTAAAGATCGCGGCCGGCGCCCATCGGTCTGGACACGGGCATGGCCGCATAAGCCTGACGGAAATCGACATGCGGCGTGCGAAAACGCTCCGGCAGCAATAACTCTACCGGCTGGCCGACCAATTCATCGCGTGAATATCCGAAAGACGCCTCCGTTTGCGCATTGACCATCAAAATGATTCCCGTTTCGTTAATCATAACCAGAGCGCTCGGCGAAAATTCCACTACTTGCCGGAATCGGTGTTCCAGTAGTTTATGCTCGGTAATATCTTGATGGACTACGAGGATGCCGGCAAGTTCCTGCTCGGGGAACGGCATGACCTTGCCGGCAAACCATTGCGGCACAGTCCGGGCATTTCGATCCTGATACGCCAACGAAAAACCGCTTTTTTCACCGCTTATTACCGCTCGCATGCCTTCCACAAAAGCCTCTCCGCCCCGGTCCTGAATCCGGCCCCGTTCGAGAAGCTCCCAATAGTTTTGCCCGATCTTGGCCCCTGGGTAACCGCCGTCCTGTTCGTGCGCCTGCCACGGCCTGTTCGTGCCCAGGATACGGCCGTTTTTATCGAGAACGCAGAATTGGAGCGGCAAGGCATCAAGAATGGCTCGAGCAAACCGCAAAGAATGGTGCAATGCGGCTTGTTCGGTTAAAGGCGGCAGAGGTTTCTCTTCGCCAACTTCGCTCCGGGCTTCGTCCCGCTCGTTCGCCCGGCGCCGAAGATCGAGGACGGACGCCGTCTGACGAGCCAGCAGTCTGAGCGCTTCAAGCTGCTCGGGAAGCAATTGCCGCGGTATTTTATCGAGCACGCACAGCGTGCCCAGAGCTTCGCCGGTTGCTGCCCGGACCGGAACTCCGGCATAGAAACGGATCCAGGGATCCGAAGCCACCAGGGGATGATCCGCAAAACGGGCGTCCTGACGGGCGTCGGCAACCGTTATGAGATCGTGCTGCTGAATGGTATACGTGCCGAATCCGCCGTTTCTCGGATGCTCTTCAAGACCGATGCCTTTTTTGGCTTTATACCATTCCCGGTTCCGATCGATCAGAGTAAACATCGCAATCGGCACGGCGCAGACCATGGCGGCCAGCGAGACCGTGTCGTCGAAGACCTGTTCGGGAGGCGTATCGAGGATCCGGTATTCATGAAGTTTCCGTATCCGGTCATCGTCGTTCGACGGCGTTTGCATGCGTGTCATCTGGCCTCCTCATCCTGAACATCGTTTTATCGTTACGAAAAACCCTATGTTTATGACCCGGTAAAGTCCTTTCGTTTCCAACAGTAAGTCACATTTGGAATCGAACGGACAAGGAGCCCAGAACACAAGAATCCGGGGCCGGCCTACGGACGTTTTCAAACTTATATCATGAGTGGCCTTGTCTGTTCAATTTCTTTACAGACTTAAGTGCCCATAGCATCAAGAAAAAACGGCCGGACGATCGTTACAATTGTCGCAGCAATTTAACAATCGGCCGATAGGATATGATAAAGTCAGAAGAATGGCTTTCATTATGCCGGAGCCGCGTACGAATGATTGTAGTATCGGCCCAGACGGCCGGAACGCCGAAGTTTCGCTTTAAAATTCACGCTTACTCAAGAACGAAAGATGAAAGAGCGCCCGTTTGTTTTCGACCAAATTCACATTGAAGTAGCCCGCCATGCTTCCGACGACTTCAACTTGTTTCACGACAAGCACAAATGGCTTCAGATTACCCATAACCCTTTTAAAGGCCCGATCGTTTTGGGCTATCAACTCAATACCCTGATCGAGTATCAAATGCGGCTGTATCGGGAAGCGCATCATGAAGACAAGGTCATTACCGAAAACAATCTGCGTTTCAGCAATTACCAGATTACCTTCGTCAATGCGGTGCGCCCGCGCGTTCCGGTTTATCTCGGAATCAAGAAGACCCTGATCCAGACCATTCCCGAACTGACGCTCGGAAACCGCATCGCTCTGAAGTCGGAAGGCAAAACCGTGCTGCTGGGATTCAAAAAGGAAACGCAATCGCCGCTGTTTCTGGCCGAGACCAAACTCGACGACTTGCCCGACCTCAATGAAATTCCCGATCGAACCATCGTGCCGGGCACCGATTTTTTTCTCAAACGAAAATTCATGAACAACGGCTCGGTCAAAAACTTTCTCTCCGGATCTCTGGCCGAGCAATCCGACTATTTCGACGAATTAACCCATGTCGCCAATTACCCCGAAATTTTTCCTTGCAGCCTCACCTCCGGCGCCCTGCTGGAAAAAGCGCAACTGGAAAATCATGATTTCAAGCTCAATCCCATGGTTTACACCTCTCACGAAATTTCCGTCGACCGGCATTATTTAAGATGGCTTAGAAACAACGACAAATTGCACATTCTGGTCAGGCAGCTTCCGGAGTCCCAGGACAACACGTTAAAGCAGACCGCCATCAAATTGAGAACGTATCACTGTTACGGTTTGCTGCAGAACAATGAAGTCTTGTTCAGACTGACGATGAACTTGGCTCCGTTGGAGCAGATACTGGAAAATCTGAGCCAAAAATAAGCGAAGCTCTGCCTGGCATATTGCCCAACGGTAAGGCGGGATTGAAATCCAAGGCACCGGATTGGTGCTTTTTTACAGAATACGGCTTTCCGGAAAGAAATTAAAGACCACTTTCTCCTCGCCGAGATCAGCCGGCACAAATCGGATACAGCCATGGCACAATTAATGCTATATTTTGAGTGTCGAGTTATTTTTCGACAGGATTCCCTTTCCTGAGCTAGGAGAAAATTATGGCTGCTCTCGTATTTTGCATTTTATTTCTGGTACTGGCCATGCATTCGCACGGTTCTGCGTCCATCGGTGCCATTCGCCGCAGTGTGGGAGCGGCAAAGCACGATCGAATGCGCTCCGATCGCGATGAAAGCCGGTTCCGCTGATCGAGTTGAAACAGAATGCAACCGAGACTGTGAAAGTATTCATGTGGGGTGGGAGCGGCTTTAGCCGCGATGATCGCGGCTAAAGCCGCTCCCACACATTAAGGATCCATCACTTGAAGAACCCATAAAAGTTTTTTAGAAAATTTCCGGAATACTTTCACAGCCTCAACCGCCATCCGGATGCAAACTCTCGGACTTGTCCGATTTGGGAAAAGGCAAGCCTGGCGCTTCCGGATTGTTTCGTTTTCAGCCCGTCAACGGTTTTACCGTTTACAGGATTGCTTTCAACTTCGAGAATCTCTTGCGCTACTTAGCGAACAAATAGCGGTGAAATTCAAATGGTTTTTCGGATGGTGCTTCACAATGAATCGATAACGAGAAAAATCAAAATCGGGTCCGTTTCTTTATCCGTTGCCTGCCGGTAGGCGAACGCCGGCATTTCGGATACACTCTTAACCGGACAGAGTGAGGTATAATCAATTTCATTGCACGAAATGGGTGACGGCGGATGCTCGATCAAACCTTATCCATCATTTTAGCCGGAGGCGCAGGTTCGCGGCTCCACCCTCTGACGGTGGAAAGAGCCAAGCCGGCGGTGCCGTTCGGCGGCAAATACCGCATCATCGACTTCACTCTGACCAACTGCCTGCACTCCGGATTGCGCCGAATTCTGGTGCTGACGCAATACAAGTCGCACTCGCTGCAAAAGCACCTTCGCGACGGCTGGTCCATCTTCAATCCGGAACTGTCGGAATTCATCACCCCCGTTCCACCCCAGATGAGAACCGGAGACTCCTGGTACGCAGGCACGGCCGACGCCATTCTGCAAAACCTCTATCTGCTCGAACGCAGCAATGCCCGATACGTATTGATTCTGGCGGGCGACCATATTTACCGTATGGACTACGCCGCTCTGCTTAATTTTCATCGGGACAGGGGCGCGAAGCTGACCATCGCCTGCATGAAAGTGCCTCTCGCCGAAGCCGGCGCTTTCGGCATCCTGGCGATGGATGAAGCGCAACGCATCCGCAGTTTTCAGGAAAAGCCCGACAATCCTCGCCCGTTGGCGGACGATCCGCAGCATGCGCTGGCCTCGATGGGCATTTACGTCTTCGACATGGCCCTGCTCTGCCGAGCCTTGCGCGTCGATCACAATCTCGCCGGCTCGCATCACGATTTCGGCAAAGACATTATTCCGAAACTCATCGAGCAACAACAGCGCGTTTATGGGTATCCGTTCGGCGGAAAAACGGGACGGGTCACGCCGGACGGATATTGGCGGGACGTCGGCACTCTGGATTCGTACTACGCAACCAATATGGACCTTCTTTCCCCGCTGCCGCCGATGAATCTGTATCAACCGGACTGGTCCATCCGCACCTATCACGGCCAGCATCCGCCGGCGCGCATGGTTCCCGGACCTTCCGGACAGGACGGGCAACTGATCAACTCGCTGCTCTGCGGCGGCTCGATCATTTCAGGCGGCACGGTCCGGCATTCCATCCTGTCCTCGCAGGTCCGGGTGGACGAAAACGCCATGGTGGAAGATTCGATTCTGTTCGAAGGCGTGCACGTCGGTGCAGGAGCGCGCCTGCACCGCTGCATCGTCGACAAGCACGTCAACGTTCCGCCCGGCGAGCAGATCGGCATGCATAGGGACCGTGATACCGTCCGCTTTACCGTCTCCGAGGGAGGAATTACCGTGGTGCCGAAAGGTTACCGTTTCTTGTCCGGACCGGCCTGAGCCATCAGGAAAACGCGTTCGAATTCTGCCCTTTGCTCAGGCCGGCGGCCCGTCAGGGATGGCAGACGTTCAAGCCCGGACGGGACCGCCGCTGTCGTCATCAATACCGGAAACCGGCCCCGCACGGACAGGCCGATTCCGTGTTTTTCCGCCTATGCCTTTGCGCCTTCTCGGTACCGATGAGCCTGCCGATTTCTCTTTCCGCCTCGAACCAGTCGGCCATATCGTTACCGGGCACAAATCCACGACTTATGGCTTTGTAATAGGCGGCCTCGGCAATCATTGTCCGTACGTCCAGCCCGGGCAAATACGGCGCCGGAGTTTCCTTGGGCACCGGCGTAAAACCGAGCAGCAACTGGCTGATGAAATCCGGCCCCGGATTGTTTTTGATGCCGACGGCGACCGGTTCGAGCTCCGCCAGCGTACTGAACAACCGGTCCCACATCGATAACACCAAGCCGTAATTCCGGTCGTGCTCGTGGCGCTGCACGGAATGATGCACGCGGTGCAGATAGGGCACGATCATCAGGCGTTTCAACAGATGTTCGCCGGGAAAGCCGATGTTGGCGTGATGGAACATGACGAAAAAAGTCATGATGCTCTCGACGATCAGCACGAGCATCTTGTCCACACCCAGAGCAATGATATAAACCGCTTTAATCAAGCTAGTCAACAACTGCTCGAGAAGATGCGTCCGAAACGCCGTCGATACGTTCATCTCCAGATCGCTGTGATGAACTCGGTGGAACATCCATAAGGCTTCGAACTTGTGGCAGGCTCTATGCCAGAGATAAAGCGTCAGATCGAGACCCAAGAAGACCAGAACGCCCTTCACGATCGGGCTGGACACGGAATTGAGCAAGCCGCGGCCTGAAAAGCGGTCGGCCACTATCCATAAAGAAAGTGCCGACAACACCGAAAGCAGGGCGCTGTTCGTCAAGAACAAACCCATATTGGTCCCGAACGACTGACGCCTTAGCGCCGGTTGAGACGCGAGTTTGGGAAAACGGCCTTCAAGCGACGAAAACATGACAAACAACATCAAAAGAATCAGGGCCGCCACTTCATCGGCCGTCATTCTCGCCCACGGCAATGTGAACAGAAGCATGTAATTTTCGTACATAACTGATTTTCCTGAATAAAATTAAATAAGGTGATAACCGTTTCGGTTAAATAATCATGAAATTTAGACATGCGATATTTCGAAAATTCAACACAGGTTATGGAATACCGACTGATTTCATTCCGGTGACTTCGACTTCATACTATATAAATTCGAGCTTTTAATGAAACGATCATTTTTGATTTGAATATCTTGATTATAGATATATTTTTTCGGATTGTGCGGCCGAGCCCTGCCGGGAACCGGGCGGAATACCAAGGATGGCCGGATCAGGTGCCGCTAAGGGCCTGTTGCGGAGTCCTGTTCATGCTTCGGAAAAATCCGAAGGAAAAGAGAAGATAAGAGGAAAAAAGAAATTGGGTAGGCCGAATTAGCGAAGCGCCTCCGGCTCCGGGGTGGATGCGCTCCGCTTATTCACCCGGCATGACATAAGCCACAAGAAGAAGGGAACGCATAGGATGTACCGACAAAGGAGGCACACTGGCGCCCTTCACGGCCGGCACGTTCCATAGAATATTTTCACGGCAACGGCATCGACTCAAGCCAAGCCGTATTTTACGAATCGCTCGCTTTTTGCCCGGATTGATTCGATCTTTAATCCAAATCCTCGAAGCCAGCGGCTATTCGCCGGGTTTCTTCAGCATCTTCCGCACCTCTCCCAAATGCATTTCTTCTTGGGCGATCATTCGCCTGGCGTATTCTTCGAGCATGACGTTGCGTCCCGAGACCAGTTCCAGCAACGTGTAATAAGCGGACAAGGCCAGCATTTCGTGATCGAGCGATTCCCGGAGAATGTCGCCGATGTCGTGCCGGTGGGTTTCCAAAAGCGGCCCGATGCCCAGGGACGGATGATTGCCCAACTGGGTGATCAACTCACCCGCCTCGTTGGCGTGCATCAGCGATTCGGAGGCCTGGCTTCGCATCCACGACACGATCGGAATCCGCCCGTAGCCGAAAACCATCAAGGCATAATGGGTATAACGGACCACGCCGGCCAATTCGGTTTCCATGATTTTATTGAGCACGGTCACCACTTCCTCGATATCTATTTGCGCGTTGGTCATGAAAGCCTCCCGGATCGTATGAATCGAAGTTCGACTATACTCGATTTTTTTTTGTTTGGATAGAAACCCGATCATGGAAGTCGAATAAGCCTGAAGCACGTACAGTTCATCCATTTACTGAGCAGGAAACCCGCAGACAGCCCGGCGGATGGCTCTTGTCCTGACCTATGAAGCCGATTCGGTTGATTCTGCGGGATTTTACCGGCCTGGCGGCCACCGCCGGCTATGGCGACAAAGTCGAAGCGTTTAAAACACAAAGCCGCATTGACACGCCGATCGAAATCGAGTATTACCGTGACGGCGGCATTCTTCGGACCGTATCGAAAAAACTGCTGAAAGGCTGAAAAAGACAATTCCGAGGCCGTTAAGCCGCAAATGCTTTCGTCAAAATCAAGAGAGGATCATCCTTATGGGCTGGAGAGAACGCAAACACGAAGACACCTATTCCGACGCCGAGGTCGAAGAACGGTTGAAGGAAGAACTGCCGCACTGGTACCTGGAAAACGGCTGGATTCGGCGCAAATACAAAACCAGCGGCTGGAAAGCGACGCTGATGGTGGTCAATACGATCGGGCATCTGGCCGAGGCGGCCTTTCATCACCCCGACCTGACCGTTTCCTACGCCTTCGTCATCGTCAAACTGATGAATCACGCCGCCAAAGGCATCACCAACAAGGATTTCGAACTGGCTCGTAAAATCGAGGAAGTAATCCAGTGGCAGCCCGGCAAGGAAGGCGGCGCTTTGGAGGGCACGCCCGACGATCCTCGCTTCAAATACCTCAAATACGATTAATATCCGGAGGCCGAAAATGAACGAAGACACCATGAACATGGAAATCCGAAAATACCTGAAACAGGTCGGCGTCACCTCCCAGCGCGAGATCGAGCACGCGGTGCAAAAAGCCCTCGAATCCGGGAAAATCAACGGCAACGAATCGTTCGACGTCAAGATGACGCTGGAAGCGCCGGCGCTGGGTTTGGTTCATCATATCGACGGGCATATTGCGCTGGAATGAGGATTGATCCGGTTTACTTGCTGGGATGTTTCTTAGCAGGCTAATCTGACATCGGACAGCAGGGTAATCCGGCCGAAGCTCGCTGCTTTATCATAATAACGGCGGTCGGCGGTTACCAGTGCGGCGCCGGGGGTATTCAGAGCTACCGCGTGGTAGAGCGTATCGAACAAGTGGTGCCGGCAACGGATCGCCAGATCCATCGCCGTGGCGTAAATCTCCGGCTCCTCGGCAAAACGACTTTCGATGGCCAATAAATCGAACAAATCGTCCTGGGCTTCCTTCGGTTTTTCGCGGGCCAGCACCGCCGTCATCTCGGCAATAAAATGCGGAGGCTGTCGCATGCGTATCCTGCCTTCATCGATGCCCGACAGGATCGCTAACGCCAAGCCGCAATCGGCTTCATCCTCTCGGCTCTGGAAAAACCATTTCAGGGCGACGCTGGCATCGACCACGACAATCATGGCCGACCGTCTTCCCGTGCGGCCTGCAGTTCTTCACTGCTCATGGCCGGGGCATGCTTACGCCGTTCCAGGATGCTTGCAATTGCCTCATGACTGCGCTGTTTACGCTGCGCGCGTTCGACGGCTTCGCGCATCAATTCGGCAATAACGGCGCTCTTGTTCTGGCCTTTGTAGGCCTCGTTAAACGCGTCTTTAACGTCATCCGGCACACTGAAATTCACGGTAGCCATCATAGCCTCCTCAGTTGTTGAAAATTTCAACAAATTATCCGCTCTTGCCGGCAGAATAGCAATGCGTCCGCAGACGTAGTGCAATGAAAAAAAATGGGGGCAGACTCTGAGATATCTGAACAAGCCCGCGTCGGACCTACGCGGGCTCGACAGCCTCGCTTCCGGAATTTTCCGCAGATCCGCTTGTTTCAAAGAAGCAAAACGCTCTTTTCCGAACAAAACTTTTCACTCCTCCGGATGCTCGTTGATGTCCAGCCACATCGCGTTGATGATGGCCAGGGCGCAGGCAAGCGCCACGCCTAAAGCCCATGCGAAATACCACATGACACATTCTCCTCAATACAAACCATGCTGATTTTTTCGAATATCCTCGACCGTCACCTTGCCGCGCAACACGCGATAAACCCAGGCCGTGTAGGCCATGACGATAGGCATTAACAGAACGGTTGCGAAGCTCAGCAACAGCAGCGTGTAGCGGCTGGCGCCGGCGTCCCACACGGTCAGACTGCTGGACGGATCGACGCTGGACGGGACGATAAAAGGAAACATCGAACCGCCGGCGGTAAGGATCACGCTGACGACGACTCCGCAACTGACGACGAAGGCGGTGCCGGCATAATGCTTCGCCGAAAAAAAGACGACCAGCCACGATCCGATCAGGGCAAACGCCGGCGCCAGCATCAGCAGCGGGTATTCGCTGTAATTGTCGAACCACAGGCCGGTGGCTTTTTCCACGGTTTTGGCAAGCGGCCTGACAATGGCTTCGGTATCGACCGCCGACGTGATGCGGTAGCCGTGCAGGCTGATCGCGGCCCATAGGCCGGCAATAAAAAAACTCACGGTGAAGACGAGCGCCCCCCAGAAAACGGCGCGCCGGGCGCGTTCGGCAAGCACGGATTCGGTGCGGCAGAGCAGGAACGAGGCGCCGTGCATGCAAAGCAAAGCGACTCCCGTGACCACCGACAGCAACGCGAACGGATTGAACAGTTCCAGGAAACTGCCGGAGTACAGGGAGCGCAAATCTTCGTCGAGCTGAAACGGCAGCCCCTGAATGATGTTGCCGACGGCGAGGCTCAACACCACCGAGGGCACCGCGCCGCCGGCGAACAAAGCCCAGTCCCAGGCACCGCGCCAGCGCGGGCCGGGCAATTTGCTGCGGTAATCGAAGCCGACCGGACGCAGGAACAGGCCGAACAAGAGCACCAGCATGCCGAGATAAAGCCCGGAAAAGACCGTGGCATAGACCAGAGGCCAAGCGCCGAAAGTGAAACCTCCGAGCGTGATCAGCCAGGTCTGGTTGCCTTCCCAGGTGGGGCCGATGGCGTTCAGCATCACCCGCCGTTCTTCATCCGATTTACCGAGAAACGGCAGCAGCATGCCGATGCCGAGATCGAAGCCGTCCATGACGGCAAAACCGCAGACCAACAGGACCAGCACGGCCCACCAGAAGATCCTCAGCGTTTCGTAATCAAACATGACTCACTCCTTCCTGTTCGAAATGATAGCGGCCGGTATGAAGACTGCTCGGTCCCAGGCGCACGTATTTGGTCATCAGAAAAAGCTCGATGACGAGCAACACGGTATAAAAGAGCGTAAATCCGGCAAGGCTCGTATAGAGCTGGCCCGTGCTCACACTGGAAGTGCTCAGATGAGTCGGCAGAATGCCGGCGATGGTCCAGGGCTGCCGTCCGTATTCGGCGACGACCCAGCCGAGTTCGCTGGCGATCCAGGGCAAGGGAATGCCGTAAAACGCCAGGCGCAGAAGCCAGCGTTGTTTGTGCGCGGTCTGTCTGGCGTTGAAATAAAAAGCCGCGGCAAAAATGAACAGCATCGCTACGCCGCAGAACACCATACCCCTGAAGGTCCAGAACATCGGTGCGACTTTGGGTATCGAGCGGCGGGTGGCCGCTTCGATCTGCTCCGGCGTTGCGTCAATGACATTTTCCGTGTAACGCTTTAACAACAGTCCGTAGCCGAGATCAGCCTTGCGCGTTTCAAACTCCGTCCTGGCTTTGATGTCCTGGTGGTTCTGCCTCAATTTTTGCAGATTGTCGTATGCGATCATGCCGTTTTTGATCCGTTCGCGATTGTTGTCGAGTATGTCCTTGATGCCGATGACCGTTTCATCCACCGAACGGGTCGCGATCAGGCCCAGCAGCCAGGGAAATTTGACCGCATAGCGGGTGGTCATGGTTTCTTCGTCGGGAAGGCCGACGATGGTGAAGGAAGCCGGCGGTTCCTCGGATTGCCATTCCGCCTCGATCGTGGCCAGCTTGGCTTTTTGCACTTCGCCCAGGGTATAACCGCTTTCATCGCCCAGCACGATGACCGACAAGATCGATGCCAGGCCGAAACCGGCGGCGACTCTGAAAGACCGCCGGGCAAAAGCGATATCCCTGCCTTTCAACAGATAGTACGCGCTGATGCCGAGCACGAACGTCGAACCGGTGACGTAACCGGCCGCCGCCGTGTGAACGAACTTGACCTGCGCTACCGGATTGAAAAACAGATCGGCGAAGCTGGACAATTCCATGCGCATGGTTTCATAGTTGAATTCCGCCCCGATCGGATGCTGCATCCAGCCGTTGGCGATCAAAATCCAGAGAGCCGACAGGCTGGTTCCGATGGCCAGCAGCCAGGTCACCGTCAAGTGCTGCACTTGGGTGAGACGGTCCCAGCCGAAGAAAAACAATCCGACGAAAGTCGATTCCAGAAAGAACGCCATCAGGCCCTCGATCGCCAGCGGCATGCCGAAAATATCGCCGACGTAATGCGAATAATAGGCCCAGTTGGTGCCGAACTGAAATTCCAGCGTCAGGCCGGTGGTCACTCCCATCGCGAAATTGATGCCGAACAGTTTGCCCCAAAAACGGGTCATGTCTTTGTAAACGATCCGGTCGGTCATCACGTAAACCGATTCCATGATCGCCAGCAAAAACGACAATCCCAGCGTCAGCGGCACGAACAAAAAATGATACATTGCCGTCAGCGCAAACTGGAGACGCGACAACTCGACGATTTCATTGACGATCATTGCGCTCTCTCCCGACCGGATGGTGAAACCATAAGCGGACGATTTTCTCCGAACATTCTGCCGGCCATTATCTCTTCATTGATCGGCGGTTTTTTCCCGGCGAAAAATACCCACCAGAGTCCGCCCAACAATAGAAATTTCACCAGCAAAGCCAGCGAAATTTCCAGGCCGAACGAAAATGAAGGACCGTTCCTGAATCTATGCAACCTACTTTTACAAGAAAACATACGCCCTACCGAAGTTAATAATAATTTCTTCAAACAAAGGCAAGAATCTTGCCAAGGTCTATCCGGTACTGACGGGTAAGGCTTCTTCGCATTAACTGACCGTCTATCCGATAGTAAATTACGAAAATGACAAAAAAGGTTCATTATGATTGCCGGACGCGCCATTTCGCGGCTGCACTCTGCTCCAGAAAGGCGGTCCGGTTCGTTTCAGGCCGATTTTTGCAACGGTTGATTATTACATGACCGGTCGACCGACAAGAACCGAAATGGTGGAAAACCACCCATCTTCATGACAAAAATATCGAAAAATCCCGGACGGCCTTGATGGATCCAATCCTGCCGCCGGCTGCAAGAATGTTGTCAAACAATCGGAATCAGCGGCATATTGGCCTTCTCTGCATCGCCCATTCGATGCCTCTTGCCGCCGAGGTTCGGCCGGTTCAAATTCCTCGGCAGCCGCGCATTTCATGCCGCCGCAAACCGGTTTCTGGAACGCCGGCTCCAGAAATCGGCGGCCAGTTGCTGCGCCTGTTCCCGGGTTTGCGCCTTGCCGAGCAGCTTGAGCGCGACGGCGGCGGTACCCACGACGGAAGCCTCGGCGTATTCGTCGGCGAGCCGGCCTTGCCAGAGCAACGCCAATTGGGAAGGATCCAGGGTTTCCGGCTTGACGTGCCGGTAGTCGAACAGGGCCGGCCAGTTTTCGTCGGATAATTCGCCGTTATGCACGCTTTGCACCAGGCAGTCCATGTCGGGATTGCGTTCGGTTTCGCCGCCCTCGCCTTTCAATACCGCGGCGTGCGGCTGATTCAGCAGCGCGGCGGCCTCTTGATGCACCGGACGGTAACCCGGATGGAAAATGCCCTGAAGACTGTACTCGGCATTGAAGGGATTCAGCAGACGCACCAGCGTATGCACCGGCGAGCGCAGCCCGAGCAACGGGCGCAGTTCGATGATCTCGTGCAGTTTCGGGCAGAACTGGTGCAGCGACAGATAGCTGAAATTCTGTTCGTCCAGTTGCAAGGCCGCTTCGGCGACGGAAGCAGCGCTGCGCAGCCCCAGGTAGGCCAGCATGTCCTGAGTATAAAGCCTGTCCGCCGACGGACCCGGCGCGCCGTGCATGAACACTTTAATGCCGTTTTCCGCCAGCAGCAGAGCCGACAGCAGATACCAGGGCAAATGGCGGCGCTTGCCGGCATAGGAAGACCAATCGAGGTCGACCCGGGCCTGATAAGCCTCAAGCCGGCACGATTCCCGGGCGGCGAGCACGAAACCCGCCAGTTCCTCGGGCGTTTCTTCCTTGACCCGCATCAGCATCAAAAACGCGCCCAGTTGTACCGGCAACACCTCGTCGGCCATGATCATTTTCATGGCCCGATACGCTTCGTCGCGGGTCAGCGGACGGGAACCCTTCTTGCCCTTGCCCAGGATGCGGATGTATTCTGCGAACGGATGTTCGGGCCGGGAAGTTTGCAGATGATGGCTGAAATTCATAAGGTGATCTTGAAATAATGGTCGACGATCAGCGCGGCGAACAGCAAAGTAATGTAGACAATCGAATAACCGAACGTTTTCATGGCGGTCCTATTGTCTTTATGGCGCATCATCAGCACCGCGAACCAAAGAAAAATTGCTCCCAGCAGGACGGCCGATCCCAGATAAACCAGGCCGCTCATGCCGGTCAGATACGGCAAGAGGGTCACGATCAACAGCAAAATGGTATAGAGTAAAATCTGCAGACGGGTAAAGTCGGGGCCGTGCGTGACCGGCAGCATCGGAATGTTGACTTTGGCGTATTCGTCGCGCCGGGCGATGGCCAGCGCCCAGAAATGCGGAGGCGTCCAGACGAAGATGATCAGCATCAGCAACAGCGCGTAAGGATGCACTTCGCCGGTCATCGCGCACCAGCCGAGCAAGGGGGGCGTGGCTCCGAAAGCGCCGCCGATGACGATATTCTGGGGCGTCATGTGCTTCAGATAAACGGTATAGACGATCGCGTAACCGAACAGCGACAGAAAAGTCAGCACCGCGGTCAGGGCATTCACCTTGAGCACCAGCAGCAGCATCGAAGCGACGCCCAGGATTACGGCAAAGGAAAGCACTTTGGCCGAACTTAATGCGCCCTGGGGCAACGGACGGTTTTTGGTGCGCTTCATTTCCGCGTCCGCCTTGCGGTCGATAAAATGGTTGATTGCCGCGGCCGAGGAAGCGGCCAACGCAATGCCGACGACGCTGTAAATCAGGACGTCGAGAGGCGGCATTCCGGGAACGGCAAGGAGCATGCCGACGACCGCAGTAAACAGCATTTCCAGAACCACGTTCGGCTTGCACAGGGTCAGATAATTTTTCCAGGAAAGTTCGGGTGCTAGGGTAGGCATCGTTTTAATTCGTTTCAACTTTCTATTTATCCTTATAGAATACAGTGAACCATGGATTATTGAAATAGTCCCAGACGCTATCATTTTAACGAAGAGGGAGACATGAAACAGCGTTTATTAAGTGCATTACTGCTCGGCCTGCCCGCTCTTGCCGCGGGTTCGGAACCCCGGGTGTCGGAACACATCCTGAAAAACGGGCTGAAAGTTCTGGTCAAGGAAGACCACCGGTCGCCGGTGGCGGTGTCGCAAATCTGGTACAAGGTCGGCTCCAGCTACGAGCCGGGCGGCCTCACCGGCATCTCGCACATGCTCGAGCACATGATGTTCAAAGGAACGGACAAACATCCGCCGGGAGAGTTCTCCCGAATCATCGCCGAAAACGGCGGCCAGGAAAACGCGTTCACCGGCCAGGATTACACGGCTTATTTTCAAACGATGGAGTCATCCAGGCTGGCGGTCAGCTTCGAACTGGAAGCGGACCGCATGCGTCATTTGCACCTGTTGGCCGACGAGCTGAAAAAGGAACTCCAGGTGGTCACCGAAGAGCGGCGGATGCGCACCGACGACAATCCGCAGGCCAAAATGGGCGAATATTTCATGGCGATGGCGTTCACCAACAGTCCTTACAAGCATCCGGTCATCGGCTGGCCGGCCGATATCGCCAATTATACGATCGAAGACCTTCAGGCCTGGTATCAGCGCTGGTACGCCCCGAACAACGCGACGCTGGTCGTGGTCGGCGACGTCCAGGCGAAAGCCGTATTCGACCTGGCCGAACAGTATTTCGCCGAGCTCAAGACCAGCGAAATCAAACCGGTCAAGCCGCAAACCGAAATGCCGCAGCTTGGCCTCCGCAAAATGACGGTCAAGGTTCCGGCCAAACTGCCGTCGATCGTGATGGGCTACAAAGTGCCGTCGCTGACCTCGGTAGAACAGGAATGGGAAGCCTACGCGCTGGAAGTTCTGGCGGGCATCCTCGACGGCGGCAGCAGCGCCCGGCTGAGTTCGGATCTCGTGCGCGGCAAGCAAATCGCCGTCGCGGCGGGAGCCAGCTACAATCTGGCTTCGCGCCTGCCCAGCCTGTTCGAACTGGAAGCCACTCCGGCCGAAGGCAAAACGGTATCCGAACTGGAAACGGAATTAAAGAACGAAATCGCCCGGCTGCAGCGCAAGCCGGTGGACCCCGACGAGTTGCAACGCGTGAAAGCCCAGGTGTCCGCCAACGCCATCTACGAACGCGATTCCAATTTCTATCAGGCCATGCAGCTCGGCATGCTGGAAACGGTCGGCCTGGGCTGGCAAAAAGCCGACGAATACGTCGGGAAAGTCAATCAGGTGACCGCAGAGCAGGTGCTCAAGGTGGCGCAGAAATATCTGATCGACGACCACCTGAACGTGGCCTATCTGGAGCCTCAATCCATCAATGAAAACGCCGCCGGCAACAAGGGAGACAAGTAATGCGTATCAGTCTATTGGGTTTGATCTTGCTGCTGTGCAGCCAGCCGGTTTGGGCGATCGCAAAAATCGAGCATTGGCAAACGAAACAAGGCAGCCGGGTTTATTTCGTGCGCACCGAAAGCTTGCCCCTGGCCGACGTCGTGGTGGTCTTCGACGCCGGCAGCGCAAGGGATGGGAAGCAGTACGGCCTGTCCTCGCTGACGGCGAATCTTCTCGACAGCGGCGCCGGCCAATGGAACGCCGACGACATCGCCCGGCGGTTCGAAAGCGTCGGCGCCGAGTTTAGCGCCGGCATTTCCAACGACATGGCCACGGTGTCGCTGCGGACCTTGACGGAAAAACCTCTGTTCGACAAGGCGTTGACCACTTTACAGGAAATTCTGGCCAAACCCGCATTCAACGAGGAAGATTTTCAACGCGAAAAGAAACGCACCCTGGCCGCCCTGAAGCAACGGGAAGAATCGCCGGCCGAGCTGGCCAACATCGCTTTTTACAAGGCCTTGTACGGCAATCATCCTTATGCCCATCCCGAAGCCGGTGACATCGACACCGTATCGAAGCTGAACGCGAAGGATCTGCGCCGGTTTTATCGGCAGTATTATGTTGCCGCCAATGCCATCGTCGTTATCGTCGGCGATCTGTCCAGAGAGCAGGCCGAACAAACCGCCGGAAAGCTGCTGAGTCATCTTCCCGAAGGTTCGAAACCCGCGCCGCTACCGGACGTGGTCATGCCGGAGAAGGCGCAGACCCTGCACCAGGAGTTTCCCTCCACGCAAACCCACGTTCTGGTGGGACTGCCCGGAATCGACCGAAAGGATCCCGATTTTTTCAGCCTCTATGTCGGCAATCACATCCTCGGCGGCAGTTCCCTGGTTTCAAAGCTTTTTGAAGAAATCCGGGAAAAGCGCGGGCTCGCTTACAGCGCTTCCAGCTCATTCATTCCGATGGTGAAAAAAGGCCCGTTCGTGCTGAGCCTCCAGACCCGCAACGACCAAACGGCCGAGGCGCTGAAGGTTCTCAATCAAACGCTGACGGATTTCATCAAAAAAGGCCCGACCGAAGAAGAACTGAGCGCCGCCAAGAAAAACATCACCGGCGGCTTCGCGATGCGCTTCGACACCAACAAGAAACTGGCCAATACCGTGGCGATGATCGGTTTTCATCAATTGCCGCTCGACTATCTGGATACTTTTCAACAAAAGGTGGAACAGGTGACCGCCCCGTCCGTGGCCGAAGCTTTTCAGCGTCATATCGACCTGAACCGGCTCCAGACGGTTACCGTGGGCGACAGCACGAAAGCCGAAGGTGAAAAATAAGTTACGGATCATCGGCGGCGAATGGCGCAGCCGGTGCGTGCGCTTTGCCGATGCGCCGGGCTTGCGGCCGACGCCGGCCCGGGTCAGGGAAACTTTGTTCAACTGGCTGCAGAACGACGTCCGGGGCAGCCGCTGTCTGGACTTATATGCCGGCAGCGGGGCGCTCGGCATTGAGGCGGCGTCGCGGGGCGCAAGGCTCGTGGTCCAGGTCGAAAACAACCCGCAGGCCTGCCTGAGCCTGAAAGACAATGCCGCAGTACTGGCCGCCGAGCAGGTTAAAATCGTGCAAATGGACGTCCTGCGTTTTCTGTCGGATGAGACGGAAGAACCGTTCGACCTGGTTTTTCTGGATCCGCCTTTTGACCGGCATCTGGCGGTTCCCACGTGCCGGCGGCTGGAACAAAAAGGCTGGGTGAACCGCCACGGTAAAATCTACGTGGAGAGCGAAAGCCATGCCGATTTAACGGGCATGCCGGAAAACTGGCAGCTTCTGAAAAGCAAAACGGCCGGCGACGTCGCCTATCGTCTATTCCAGAGGGCCGACTGACTTTTTATTTATTTGCAATTTGGTATAAAATTCTCAATTTTAGCGCCTTTTGATGAATATTATCGCCATCTATCCCGGTACCTTCGACCCCATCACGAGCGGCCATCTGGATTTGATCGCCAGAGCGGCCAAACTCTACGACCGAATCATCGTCGCGGTCGCGCTGAACAAGGGCAAAACCCCGCTGTTTTCGATGGAGGAACGCGTCGCCATGGCCAGCGAAGTCACTACCGAATTCGGTAACGTCGAGGTCAAGGGCTTCGACTCGCTGCTGGTCGAATTCGCCAAAAAGCAAAACGCCCACGTGATCCTAAGAGGTCTTCGCGCCGTCTCCGATTTCGAATACGAATTTCAGTTGGCCGGCATGAACCGGCGGCTCGCGCCCGACCTGGAAACGGTGTTTTTGACCCCGGCCGAACAATATGAATTTATTTCGTCGAGCATGATCAGAGAAATCGCCCAGTTGAAAGGCGATGTCTCCAGCTTCGTCCCCGATCTGGTCCATCAACGGTTAATTGAAAAGTTTAGTTAGGTAACGTATGTCTCTTATTATTCATGACGAATGCATCAACTGCGATGTCTGCGAACCCGAATGCCCCAACGGCGCCATTTCCCAGGGTGAGGAAATTTATGTCATCGACCCGGCGCTGTGCACCGAGTGCGTCGGCCATTACGATACGCCTCAATGCATGGAAGTCTGCCCGGTCGACTGCATCAACAAGGACCCCGAGCATGTCGAAAGCAAGGACAGTTTGTATCAGAAATATTTGAAGCTGACGCGGAAAACGGCTTAGTCTGTTTTTAATTCTTTAGCCGATGGATTTTGGATCAGAATAACCGGAGGCCCTGCCCGTCTTCTCCTCCCGCTCCGGTTCGGTCCTGAGAAAAGGAGCCGAGCGGCCAAAGCCGGCAGCCATTATTGTTCCGCCTCGAGGGTCCGCCTGTCGCTCGCAGGGCTCAAACATTCGGCCGCACCCGACGCAATAGCCTCGGCAACCCGTCTTCGCCCTTCCCTGCCCGTCACCTTCAGTTCATCGACCGGATTGACGACGACGCCGGCTTCAATCAGCACCGCGGGCTGCCGCGCGCTCTTTAAAACGACCAGATCGTCGAAATAATGCACTCCGGTTTTCTCGTCGGCGAACGGGCGATTTTCGCCCCGGACCGGCAAGGCATGATAGCCGGAAGGCCGAAAGCCGGCCGCCAGCAGTTTCGCACCGATTTTTCGGGCGCACGCCAGGCTGTCCTGAAATCTGGGATTTTTTCTCGACACGAACAGCGAAAATCCGCTGAACTCTCCGGCGCGCGGCCGCCATTCCGGCTGGATGGAATCGTGATGGATCGAAAGAAAGAGGCGATCTCCGCGAGCGGCGACGGTCCTTTCGGCAAGGTCCGCCATGTGGCCGTCGTCTCCGATCAATTGACGGCTGAGCCGTGCCCGGTCCAAACGTCCGGCGATTTCGAGAGCAAGCAGCCGGTTCAACTCCCATTCTTTAGCGCCGCTGGCGCTGATGACGCCCGGCCGTTCGAGAAAATGGCCGACGTCCAGAGCAATATCGGCGGCCGAGGCCGGCAAGGCCGCGCAATTGAGGAGAAAAAGCGCTCCAATCCATTTCATTCGTGCTTCCGATCGACGCCTCCGCTTTTTACTTTGCCGAACGATGGCGCTTTTCGAATCGCCGGCCGGCAACTCCGGTTCCAATGCAGTCTCTGCATCCTGCTAAAACGCCCGGACTCCTCCATAAATCACATACGCCAGATTGAGTATGGCCAGACCGATGAGAGTGAAAAAAGTCAACTGCATGCCCAGTACTCGAAATCGAAGGTTGTCGGTCAGCAAGCCTCGGGCATGCGCCACTCGCCCGGCAACAAGAACCACGCCCCCCAGATGCACCAGGGCCGCATGAGCATGATTAAACTCGAGCAGAACCAGCAAGATCAGCGAGAGAGGCGCATATTCCACAGCATTGCCTTGCGCGCGAATGGCCGTCTGAAGCTCGGAATCGCCCCCGTCGCCGAGCCGAATCCTTTTTGCCCGGCGCAGTTTGATCACGCGCAACGATAGCCATACGATCCAGAAAGCCAGCAAGCCGGCATAAATAGAGCTGATCATGATTTCCTCTTGATCTGTCATTATTGGTTTTTTATTGGCCGCCAGTTTACCTGATCTTGTACTAAAAGCACGCAAAGAATTAAACTGCGGGATATGACTTATTCCTATCAGTGATTTCCCCTAAAAAATCCGCGCACTCCTTCCGAAAGCCGCGCCATTCCTGGATTTGCGCTAGACAAACCAATGGATCTAGCAAGATTCAAGCCAAAAACTGCGATCTTTTGTCGCGCGGCAATTTGCCACATTTTCACGTCCAGATGAAGCCGTTAGACTTTACCCGACTTCTGCAAGTGCTTTAGAAAACTTCATTAGTTATCATCCTTCCTCTCTCATAATGCGGGCGGCAGCTTCGTCCGCATTTTTTTTCAATCGAGGTGTGTCATGAACAGGAGCTTTTCAACAAAAAGATCAAATTTCCAGTTACACCCCTATGAGCTGAACAGGAAAACCGCCATTCACGAAGCCGGCCATGCAGCGGCCATTTACATCAGCAATAAAGAGAAACAACTGCCGCCGATCTTTTTCCAGATTTTCATCAAAGAACCCGTCAGAGACGTTCATCCGGAGAGCAGCCGTTCTTGTTCTTCTCAAAGCCCTCTTTACGCATGGATCGAAGGCGGCCGACTGATCCATACGCTGCCGTCCTCGCTGCAGGAGGCCACCTGTCGTTTTTCTTCCCAGGAAAAACAGGCCTATCAACAGGCATTCGAGGCCGACATCATGAATCTGCTGGTAGGTCCCCTGGCCGAAGCCAAATACGTGGCGCTGCGCGATAACGAGCTGATCAATCCGCGCCTGGTCAATTTGCACGCCCTGCACTATTACGGCGGCTTGTCCGACCTGAAAACCGCTCACGAATACCTGGACTGCTTATTGAGCGATCCCGAACAGAAAGAAAAGAAAATAGCCGAATTGTTCGGTGCGGCCTACCGTTTCATCAATCATCCGGGCTATTGGCGCGCCATTACCGGCCTGGCCGACTACATATTGAATGCGGGCAAGAAAGTCATCGAGTGCGAAGAGGCCATCGCCGTGCTGGATGCCAGACTGGCCTGATCGTTTTTTGCAAAGACTCGGTAGACTCCCGACCTTACCGCTGCCGTGCGCCGAAAATGGCCGTACCGATGCGTACGATGGTCGACCCTTCGGCAATTGCCGCATCCAGATCGTCGGTCATGCCGAAAGAAAAGGTATCCAGCTTTGGATCGTCAAGACGCTTGACCGCACGATAGAGCGTCCGATAAGGCACGCGCTGCTTCTCGAAATCCGTTTCCGGCGAGGGAATGGCCATGACGCCGCGCAGCCTTAACCGGGGCAGCGCCGCCACTTGCTCGACCAGCTCCGGCAGTTCCGCCAGGGCAATTCCCGATTTGCTGGCTTCACCGCTGATATTAACTTGCAGGCAGACGTTCAGCAGCGGCAAGCCGGCCGGTCTCTGCTCGCTGAGGCGGCGGGCGATCTTCAGCGAGTCGACGCTGTGCACCCATCCGAAATCTCTCGCCAGCCATTTGGTCTTATTGGATTGAATCGGTCCGATAAAATGCCAGGTGATGTCGTAAGCGCCCAGTTCCTGCTGTTTTTTTAACGCCTCCTGGCAATAGCTTTCGCCGAAATGGCGCTGCCCGGCCAGATACGCTTCGGCAATGTCGGCGGCCGGCTTGGTTTTGCTGACGGCCAGCAGCAATACGTCCGCCGGATCGCGATGCCATTGATTGCAACTCGCCCGGATCCGGTTTCGAATCAATTCAAGATTTTCAGTAATCATTTCCCGCCACAAGATTATTTGAATCAGCTCCGATTATTAAACAATACGCCTTCAAAAAGTCAAACAGTTGAACTATTGTGTAAGGAGAAAATTCAACTTCCGTCTTGATACTCTTCGAGGATGTTATGGACATTGCCGAATTACTGGCTTTTTCAGTTAAAAACAATGCGTCGGATTTACACCTGTCGGCCGGTCTGCCGCCGATGATCCGGGTCGACGGCGACATCCGCCGTATCAACGTGCCGGCCCTGGACCACAAAGCCGTGCACGCGCTGATTTACGACATCATGAACGACAAACAGCGCCGGGACTATGAAGAATTTCTGGAAACCGACTTTTCCTTCGAACTGCCCGGCGTCGCCCGCTTCCGGGTCAATGCGTTCAATCAGGAGCGGGGCGCGGCCGGCGTGTTCCGTACGATTCCTTCCAAGATTCTGAGCCTGGACGACCTGAAAGCGCCCAAGTTTTTCGAAGAAGTGACCCGCAAGCCGCGCGGGCTGATTCTGGTGACCGGCCCCACGGGTTCCGGCAAATCCACGACGCTGGCGGCCATGATCAATCACATCAATACCAACGATTACGCTCACATCCTGACCGTCGAAGATCCGATCGAATTCGTCCACGAAAGCCAGAAATGCCTGATCAACCAACGCGAAGTCCACCGCGACACTCACGGCTTCAACGAAGCCTTGCGTTCGGCGCTGCGGGAAGACCCCGACGTCATCCTGGTCGGCGAAATGCGCGATCTGGAAACCATCCGGCTGGCTCTGACCGCGGCGGAAACCGGTCACCTGGTTTTCGGCACGCTGCACACCACCTCCGCGGCCAAGACGATCGACCGGATCATCGACGTGTTTCCGGCCGCCGAAAAAGACATGATCCGCTCGATGTTGTCCGAATCGCTGCAGGCGGTCATTTCCCAAACGCTGCTGAAAAAAGTCGGCGGCGGACGCATCGCCGCTCATGAAATCATGGTCGGCACGCCCGCGATCCGGAACCTGATTCGCGAAGCCAAGGTCGCGCAGATGTATTCGGCGATCCAGACCGGACGCAAGGACGGCATGCAGACGCTGGATCAAAATCTGAAGGAACTGGTCGATAAAGGCCTGGTGAACGCCAAAATAGCCATGACCAAAGCGGTTAACAAAGACTTGTTCCGATAATCCGCCCCGCTTCGGATGAAAGTCCCGAAGCGAAAGGAAACCTTAAATTACCAGTTAATCATCATTATCTTACGACGTGACGTCAACGGTTCGGGGTTGGAGGAAAAATTATGGATTTTAAAGCGCTACTGGCATTAATGGTGCAAAAAAAGGCGTCCGACTTGTTTATCACTGCCGGCCGTGCTCCGACCCTCAAGGTCGACGGCTCCATGGTGGAAGTCGCCAAGACTCCGCTGACGCCGGAACAATCGATGCGAGTGGTCTTGAGCATCATGACCGATCGCCAGAAGGATGAATTCGATCATACCAAGGAATGCCAGTTTGCGATCAGCCTGCCCGATCTCGGACGCTTCCGGGTCAGCGCCTTCATTCAGCGGGACGCGGCCGGCATGGTTTTGCGCCGGATCGAAAACGTCATTCCGGATGCCGAATCCTTGCACCTGCCGCCCGTATTGAAAGACCTGATCATGGAAAAAAGGGGCCTGGTCATTTTCGTCGGCGGCACCGGCACCGGTAAATCGACTTCGCTGGCGGCCCTGATCAAGCATCGCAACCAAAACTCCAGCGGCCACATCATCACCATCGAGGATCCGATGGAGTTCGAACATCCGCATCTGGGATGCATCATCACCCAGCGCGAAGTCGGCGTCGATACCGAATCCTATGAAGTGGCTCTAAAAAACACCCTGCGTCAGGCGCCGGACGTGATTCTGATCGGCGAAATCCGGACCCGCGACACCATGCAGAATGCGATCACCTTTGCCGAAACCGGGCATTTGTGCCTGGCGACGCTGCACGCCAACAACGCCAACCAGGCGATCGACCGGATTCTCCATTTCTTTCCCGATGAAATGCACGGCCAGTTGTTCATGGACCTGTCCCTGAACCTGCGCGGCATCGTCGCTCAGCAGTTGATCAAACGGGTGGACGGCAAGGGGCGCTATCCGGCGATCGAAATACTGATCAACACGCCGCTGGCCAAGGATTACATTCGCAAAGGCGAAGTCCATAAACTCAAGGAACTGATGAAAGACTCCCGTGAACACGGCATGCAGACCTTCGACCAAGCCTTGTACGATCTGTACGCCGCCGGCAAGATCAGCTACGACGATGCGCTGAATTCGGCCGACTCGCGGAACGAAGTGCGCCTGATGATCAAATTGGGCGCCGAAGCCGGCAATTTTGCCAACGACGAGATGATGCTGACCGACACCGACGAAGGCATGGGATCGCATTTTTAGTTTCCGATTCAAGCCCCGGGAGAAGTCACTGTTCCGGCCTGCCGGTTGATCGGCCGAAACGGAAAACGGCGGCCCCTCCTTCGGGTTCCGTCATTGCCCGCCTTTGGCGGACAACTCGTCGACGATACTTGCATATTCATCGGGTTTGGGCCGGTGTAAAAACAGGCCCAACAGAGCGAGCCCGGAAAATATGTAAAGCGTGTTAAAATCATCCCCCAGAATGAATAAAATCAGCCCCATGACGCCGATGCTTTCGACGAGCGACAGGCAAACGACGACCGTCGTCAGATAGCGCTGCCCGGGCGGTGCCGTGCCCGGCATGGTTTGATTCAAGCGCACCATGACGTGCCTGATCAGATTGGTCAAGGGAAAAATGATAATGGCGACGGCATAGAAGACCGTTCTCAGCACCTCCCGCTGCGATTCCGGCAAATGCTGCCGGAATTGCTCGCCCAGAAAATGGCAGATAACGACGTACGTCACCAGCAGAACAAACAGAAAGGCTGCAATGATCCAGTGTAAAACAAGGTCGGATTCGAGTCGTCGGCGTTCGTTTCGGTCCAGCATCGGGTTTCCGGTTGAGTTCGTAGAATGCCATATGATACCAAACCCCGCTATTAAGTCGGATTTTTCCGGCGACGAACCGGTGCGCCCTTGATGAGCCGTCTTTCGATATCCCCGCTATCGCTGCAACTGTGGCAGCGCCGGTTGACGATCGACGAAGCCGATTATCAAGCCTGCCGGCAACTGCTCGATTCCGACGAGCATCGGCGGGCTGCCGCGATCACCAATGAGCGCTCGCATCGGCGCTTTGTCGCATCGTACGGCATGCTCCGAAACATACTGTCTCAAACCGTCGGCGAGCCGCCGCAGGCGATACGAATTCACCGAACCGAACACGGCAAGCCTTATCTCGCCGATTATCCCGAGCTGGCCTTCAACCTGTCGCATACCGGCGACAGGTTGATCATTGCCGTCGGCCGAAATTGCCGGCTTGGCATCGATGTTGAAACCTGTAAACCGCGGCCGAATCTCCGGGCCCTGGTCGCCAAGTGTTTTGCCGAAGTCGAAGCCGCCTGGTGGCAGGCGCTTCCCGACTCCGACAAAAACCGCGAGTTTTACCGGTACTGGACCCGAAAGGAAGCGTTCGTCAAGGCGACGGGACGCGGCATCGGACAGGGGCTGCACCGCTGCGTCATCGATCCGGAACATCCGGCCCTCTGGTTGAGCGTTCCCGCCGATTGCGGCCCGGCCTCCGGCTGGCACACGCAGGATCTCGACCTGGGCGAAGCGGTCTGCTCGGCGGTCGTAGCCGATAGGCCCATCGTCCACGTCGAATTCATATCCGCCTGAATCAGAGCGCCTCTTTCATTAACTTAAAACCGAGCGGCAGTTTCTATTTTCAGCCCGATCAGTTCCCATACGCCCCGGAACACCGGTCTCATGCCTTATCCCTCCGACGATTCGGCCAACTTATCTTTTTTCGTCTTGCCGCGGGCGAACTTGATGCTCGCCAGCACAATCACCACACAAATCAGAAACGTGTACAAAAATTTCTTGATCTTGATGAAAGTCTCGTCGCCTTCGATGCCCACCGAGAAAGGAATGTGCGTATCCACCTTTTCGCCCTGATCGACGAGAGTGACGTGAGCCCGATAGTTTCCGGGACCGAACTGGCTGAAGTCGACCGTGCCGTCTACGGTACCGGTTTTGGTCGTATCGGGAGCGCGGTAATACACCCTTGTTCCTTCCGGCTCCTTGGTCACCTCGAACTCCATGCTCACCGCACGCAGTTTATCGCCTTCATAATCGAACACCAGATTGGTCATGCCGACTTTGGGAATGGACCTGCAGAAACTCTTGCTGCCCGAAAATTTGGGCGTATAAGCGGAAAAATGAAGCCATTCATCGCCGATCTTAACGCGGCAGGGATCGGCTTCGTCGCTGCTGCCCCTATGCGCATGGACAACCGACGGCAAACCGAGGAAAAGCATCAAGGCGGACAAGATCAATAAGGACCGCTTTTTCGGCTTTTTTCCCGGCAAACCTGAAGCTCTTGCGGTCCAGGTCATGATTTTTCCGCATGGGTCGTTGTTATTCATCGTTTACCTCCTCACAGTAAAAGAATTTTTATTATTAAAGCTCGAGCTTTTTTATTTAAACGTCAATCACCCTGATTTTCCGCCGGCCGAAGAATCGCTGGCATGATACTGCATATCCTCCTGTCCGCTAGTTTAAACGCGCGGACGGCTCCTGCAAAGGCCAAAAACATACTTTTACGATAGGAAAATCGAAATGCGCCGGACTTTGACAGCACAAGAAGGAAGGCAAGCCGGCTTTTCTGTTTTCGTCGGCAGGGCTTTGCCGGCATCGCGGCGGTCAGGAATTCGGGCCGAGCCGAAGGAGTACGAATGCCGGCACGTTTTTTCATTACGTTTACCGAGCGAATGCATTCGTCCCAATTCGCGATCAATTCATTCCTGCACGCGATGCTCCGTATCCGCAGCCGGAAACGAACTAACGTTTGGCGACCTGTTTCGGTGAAATGCCGAAATGCTTGAAAAAAGCCGCGCTGAAATTGCTGGCGTGATGGTAGCCGACGTGATCGGCCGCAACGGCGACATGGCAGCGCGTCGCTTCCAGAAGACGATAGGCCTTCTCCATTCTGAATTCAAACAACAGGCCGTAAGGCGTCCGGTTGAAATAACGACGAAAGATCTGCTTCAATTTGAACGGATTGGTCCCGACGCGTGCGGCCAGCTCGGCCAGAGACGGCGGATTTTTGAATTCCTCGAACAGGATGTCCCTGGCCTGATGGGCCATGGCCTTGTCCCTGGCGTTGATGCGCGCGGATGAATGGGACTCGTTTTCGAACAGAGGGCTCAGTTCGGCAGACAGGATGAGCAAGGACTGCCCATGCATCAATAGGTTTCCGGCGTCCTCGGTTTCCTTGCCGGCCAGCAACTGCCGGCTTGCATTGAGCGCCAGACCGGAAATCGGCCGCCGAGCCACAGTCCGGACTTCGTCCCCGGTAAAGAAAGGCGATGCCCGATTTTCTCCGAAATATCGGCCCAACCAGCTTTTGCTCACAGAGAAACGCATCTGCACCAGGGATTTGTCCGCTTCGTATTGCCGTTCGCCGTCGCTGGAATGGAACGCGGTAATGGTCGTGTAGCCTTCGGTAAAAAGAATTTCCTCGCCGCGAGCGCCGACGAAACGCGATGTTCCGGTTAATCCCAGAGTGACGACCAGCCTCGGTTCCCGAAGATCCATTCGGCTCAGTATGGCCACGGGCGCGGCAGGCGCAAAACGGGTTTCGATATAGCTCAAGTCGTGATCGAGCCGGAATATCTCGGAAAATCCGAAGCCCAGCTCCTCCGGCAAATGCTGGGAGAGGCAATTGCGCAACTCAAGACGACAAGACGGCAGATCGTCGGTTTTAAGCTTTCGCCAATGGCTGTTACCCATCCAATCCTCTTTTTTAAGCACTCACTTTTGCATACGAAAAAATCCTTTTCGCATACGAATGCGCAAGGCGCGCCGCCCCGCTCGCCGAGTATTATTGGAGCGGTTCATTCGGCAAGTCAAATTTGCGAAAAAACCGATCCAGGCACTGAAAGGAGCATCCGGATCAAGCGCCCGATCGAGAGCCGTACCGTTAAGACGCCCGATGATTTGCCGCAATGCGTCAATCCACAAAGAAAATATCGATGGAGAAACAATGAAAAACAGAAATCGTTTAATCGAGCCGGCCCGGCTGGCGCTGGTTTTGATCCTGAGCCAGGGGCTCGCCATGAACGCAGTCGCCCACGGCACCGGCGACGGGAGCAGCACGGCTTCGACCAAAACCAAAAAGCCGCCGCGCTGCAGAATCTATACGGCCGACCGGGTGTTCGACGGCTTCGAATTGCTCAGCGACGCGGCGGTACTGGTCAAAAAAGATAAAATCGCAGAGGTCGGCACCTTCGACGAGTTGAAAAAACAATGCAGCAAAAGAAAACATCTGGGCGATGCCACGCTGATGCCGGGATTCATCGAATCGCATGCGCATCTGACCTTTCAGAACGTCAATTCCGACATCGTCTTGAAGCACGGCATCACCACGGTTCGGGATACGGGCGGTCCCTTGCTGGCGCCTTTCGGCGGCGAAGGTCAATTGCGGATCCTGAGCGCCGGCCCCATCATTCAGGCTCCCGGCGGCTATCCGTTGAACGTGTTCGGCGGCGGCTCGGGCGGCTACGACCAGATCGGCATTCCGGTCGGCACGGTTCAGGAAGCGGAAGAAGTCGTTCAGCAACTGGCCGACGGCGGCGCTGCAGTCATTAAAATAGCCCTGGAGCCCGGCGGCGAATCCGGCGCCCCGTGGATGGAACCGCACGGCGATCAGCCGGTCCCGGCAACGCCCTGGCCTCTGTTGTCTCTGGAAACGGTCCAGGCAATTGTGGCCAAGGCGCATGCCCTGGGCAAACGGGTAACCGCCCATATCGGCGAAAATACCGGAGCACAGTTGGCTCTCGAAGGTCAGGTCGACGAATGGGCGCACACACCCTGCGCCGCCATCGACGAGGATTTATTGCAGCAGGCGGTCGATCAGGGCGTCAAAGTGGTCACCACGATCGATACGCTCGGATCCTGTTCCGGCATTTACGACAATGTCCGTAAGCTGGCCGGCATGATGGCTCTGGCCAGCGATACCGGCTCGGAATTTATCTACGGATCCGAAATCGGGCACGACAATGTGCCCTGGGGCGTCAACGGTCAGGAAATGCATCTGATGCTGCATTTGACCAGCGGCGACGGCATCGATGCGGCCGACGTGCTCAACGTCTTTAAGGCGGCCACCTCCGGAGCAGGCGAAAACCTCGGAATCGACAAGCTGGGCACATTGACTCCGAACGCGCCCGCGGATTTGATCGCGGTCAAAGGCAATCCCTTCGAACGCTTTAAATTGCTGGAATATCCGGATCTGGTCGTCTCGGGCGGCCGCATCGTCGTCAACAACTTCAAGAAATAACGTTTCGCTTGAAGGAAAACAACGCCTGCGGTTTCGGCCGCAGGCGCCGCTGCCTCTGGCCTGATTCCTCGAGCGGCTTCCGGGTTCAGCCGGTTCCGCCCGGTTCCCGATCGGAAGATTTTGCGAAGAAGTTATAAAACTGCCTGGCCGTTCGGCCGCTCTTCGCCGCCCTCGTTTGGGCGAATTCCAGAGCCGCCCGATGCAGCGCGTCGCGGTCCCCGGCATAACCTGGAAAATAACTGTCGACGATGTCCAGATAACCCTGAACGGGCTGCGGATAAAACGGCAGCCACAGCCCGAACCGGTCGGACAGCGAAATCTGCTCTTCCACGGCATCGGAATAATGCACCTCGCCGTCCACGAGCCGCGTGTCCAGGTTGTCGCGCAAATATTCCGGGAGCAGATGGCGACGGTTCGAGGTGGCGTAAAGCAGCACATTTTCCGGCGGCAGTTCGAGCGATCCTTCCAGCACGCTCTTCAGCGATTTGTAGCGGCTTTCGCCGGTTTCGAAAGACAGGTCGTCGCAGAAAATAATGAAGCGCCTGGGATGATCGCGGATGTCGTCGACGATTTCCGGCAAATAGATTAGATCCTGTTTATCGACCTCGATCATTCTAAGCCCGCGGTCCCTGTAGGCGTTCAAAAGGGCCTTGATCAGCGAGGATTTGCCGGTGCCTCGGGCGCCCCACAGCAAGGCGTTGTTGGCCGGCTGTCTGGCAAGAAACTTTTCCGTATTGTCGATCAGTTGCTGCTTCTGGCTGTCGATACCGAGCAGGTCGTCCAGGCGAATCGAGTCCAATTGCATCACCGGGCGCAGATATTCCTGGCGTTGCCGCCAAATCGCCGCATAAGTTGTATTCCAGTCGATCATGAAAGTAGCCTCGAAGTAAACAGAGTCGTCGTTACAAGAACGATCAACTCTAAGGAGAATAAGCTGTCGCTGGGCTCTCGATACAAAGCATGGCCGCCGCTTTCCGGTTTTACAGCGACTTTACCGCGGCATACATGGCCGCCGTCAGCGTTTCGAGTTGCTCTTCGGTAATGATATAAGGCGGCATCGTATAGATCAACCGGCCGAACGGCCTCAGCCAACAGCCGGCTGCCACCAGCGCTTGCTGGACTTTGGTCACGGGCACCGGATCAATCGTTTCCACGACGCCGATCGCGCCCAGCACCCGGACGTCGGCGACTCCCGGCAGGGCACGGCAAGGCTCCAGTCCCTTCGCCAGCGCCTGTTCGATCCGTGCGATGCGCCGTTGCCAGTCCGACTCCAGCAACAGGTCGATACTGGCCGAAGCGATGCAGCACGCCAGCGGATTGGCCATGAATGTGGGCCCGTGCATGAAGCAGCGGGCTTCTCCCGACGAGAGGGTTTGCGCCACTTCGGAAGTGGCCAGAGTGGCGGCGAACGACAAATAGCCTCCGGTCAGGGCCTTGCCCAGGCAAAGGATGTCCGGCGCAATCCCTGCGTGCTCGCAGGCGAACAGCCGGCCGGTGCGGCCGAAGCCGGTGGCGATCTCATCGGCGATCAACAAGATTTCGTACTGGTCACAAAGCCTGCGCGCCGCCGCCAGATACTCCGGATGGTAAAACCACATGCCGCCTGCACCCTGCACGACCGGCTCCAGAATCAGGGCGGCGCAGCGGTCGGCGTGCCGGGCAATCACCTCTTCCAGCGCCTGAGCGTCGCCGGCTCGCCAGGGCTCCCCGAACCGGCACTCGGGGCGAGGAGCGAACTCATGCCGGGGAAGAATCCCGGTAAACAAATGATGCATGCCGTTCACCGGATCGCACACCGCCATCGCTCCGAAAGTATCGCCGTGATAGCCGCCCGTCAAGGCGATAAAGCGGTTTTTGCCGCTCTGGCCCCGCGCCTGCCAGTACTGGATTGCCATTTTCAGCGCCACTTCGACGCCGACCGAGCCCGAATCGCTGAAAAATACCGTTTCGAGCCCTTCAGGCGCCAGTCTTAACAAGCGCGCGCCCAGATCGGTCGCCGGCGCATGGGTAAGGCCGCCGAACATCACGTGCGCCATGCGGTGCAGTTGCCGGGTGGCCGCCTCGTTCAGATTCGGATGATTGTATCCGTGGATCGCCGACCACCAGGACGACATGCCGTCGATCAGCCGCCGGCCGTCCGCCAGCGTGAGCAGGACGCCGTCGGCGGACTCCACCGGATAAACGGGATCCGGAGCCGACAGCGAGGTGTAAGGATGCCAGAGATGCCGGCGGTCGAATTCCAGGCGTTCCCGCCAGGCTGCGGTGTCGAAGATCGTCATGACGGAAGGTAGCCTTCGGATATGCCGATCAAAGCGGCAAAGTAGCCTTGTGCAGACGGTCGTTGATCGCGCGCCAGGCCTCCCCTTCCGGCGGCTCTTCCACGAGAATCTTGTCGATGCGCAGATGGTCCAGGTCGCGCAAGGCGGAATACAGCCTTCGGGCATACGCCTCGGGTTGCTCCGGCATTCGAACGGCATGGATACGCCGGCTGGACGGAACCGTCTCGCGGTACAGCAGCAGGCCGACGTGCAGCTTTTGCCGGGTGCATTGTTTGACCGCTTCCGCGATATGCTCTGCAGAACAGCGATAGGCGGGCTTGGAAGGGGCATAATGGACGGCCATCATGCCCGGCGCGCGAATGCCTTCTTCCTGCACGGAAGAAGGTAGCTGCAACGGCGCGTTCAATACTCGTTCAAGCTCGGGAACGGTAATTTTTCCGGATCTCAGCAGCCTGGGCTGCGGTCCGCTCAAGTCGATGATGGTCGATTCCACCCCGACCTCGCATGGGCCGCCGTCGAGAATCAGGTCCACCTCCTCGCCCAGCTCTTCCTGGACATGCAGCGCCTGCGTGGGACTGATCCTGCAGAAACGGTTCGCCGAAGGCGCGGCGATGCCGCCGCCGAACTTCCGCAACAGGCGTAAGGCCACCGGATGGTCCGGCACGCGCAGCCCCACCGTCTGCTGCCCTCCCGTCACTTCCGGAGGCACTTCGGCTTTCTTGTTCAGAATCATCGCCAAAGGTCCCGGCCAAAAACGGGCTGCCAGCCGCCTTGCCGCCTCGGGAACTTCCACGGCCCAGTCGTCCAATTGATTTGCGTCGGCGAGATGCACGATCAAAGGATGATTCGAAGGGCGGCCTTTCACTTGAAAAATCCTCCGCACCGCCTCGGGATTGGCGGCATCGGCACCCAAACCGTAGACGGTTTCGGTCGGAAAGGCCACCAGCCGGCCCTTTCTGAGCAGGTCGGCGGCGTAATCTATCGCGGCATCATCGGCAACTACGGGTTTCATCGCGTTATCCTAACAGAACGGCGGTCATTAGCCGAGACCGTCGATTTCGATCAGCACTTCATCCGGGTTGGCCGGCTCGCCCTTGACCACGTGCACGGCTTTGACGGTGCCGGAAATCGGCGCGGTGATTTCGGTTTCCATCTTCATCGCTTCGGTAATCAATACCGCCTGCCCTGCCGTCACCTTCTGGCCGACCTTGACCAGCACTTCCAGGATGTTGCAGGGCATGCTGACGCCGACGTCGCCTTCGGCGGTCGGCCGGCGGCGTTTCGGGGAGATGTTGCTTTGCACCGCCCCCAGAGTACCGCCTTCCAGCACGATTTCATCCAGCGTTTCGACGACGATTTCTTCGGGAACGCCGTCCACCATGAAATAGAAATGCCTGAGCATCTGGTTTTTGGGGCCGGTGCCGGTCACCTTGACGTGATAGGATTCGCCGTGGAGCGCCACGTTGAATTCGGTCGGCGCCTTTTTCACGGCGTCGGCCTCGGGCGAATCGACGATTAAAGGTTCCGGAGTCAAATTGCCGCTCGAACGCTGCTCCAGAAACTGCCGGCCGACTTCGGGAAACATCGCATAGCTTAAAACGTCCAGATCGTTCAGTGCCAACTGGCCGATGTCGTGGCGCAACTGCTCCAGTTCGGGCTTCAACAGGTCGGCGGGCCGGCAATCGATCGGCTCTTCCGAACCGATCGCCTTTTTCTGCAGCGCCGCGTCGACCGGCGCCGGCGCCTTGCCGTAGCCGCCCTGCAGGTAGCGCTTCACTTCGTTGGTAATCGTTTGGTAACGCTTGCCGGTCAGGACGTTCATGACGGCCTGAGTGCCCACGATTTGCGACGTCGGCGTCACCAGCGGCGGATAGCCCAGATCCTTGCGCACTTCGGGAATCTCTTTATAGACCTCTTCGATCCGGTCCAGCGCGTTGCGTTCGCGCAGTTGATTGGCCAGATTGGAGATCATGCCGCCCGGGACCTGAAACACATGGACCCGGCTGTCGATGCCGGTAAATTCGCTTTCGAAGCGGCGGTATTTTTTTCTGACTTCGGCGAAATAATCGTTCACTTCCTGCAATTTGGCCAGATCCAGGCCGGTATCGAAGGCCGTTCCCTGCAACGCGGCGACGAGGCTTTCGGTCGGCGGATGGCTGGTGCCTCCGGCCCACGACGACAAGGCGGTGTCGACGTGCCGGCAACCGGCCTCGATGGCCTTGAGCTGGCACATTTCGGCAAGGCCGGAAGTGGCATGGGTATGAAGGTGCAGAGGCACTGCCACCGCCTCTTTCAGCGCCCTGATCAGCTCGCCGGCGACAAAAGGCGTCAGCAAGCCGGCCATGTCCTTGATCGCGATCGAGTCGCAGCCCATTTCGGCCAGATCCCTGGCCAGATTGACGAAGCTTTTGATGTCGTGCACGGGACTGGTCGTGTAGCAGATTGTGCCCTGGGCGTGCTTGCCGCTGTCCTTGGCAGCCTCGATCGCCGTTTTCAGATTGCGGACGTCGTTCAGGGCATCGAAAATCCGAAACACGTCCATGCCGTTTTCCGCCGCTTTCAGAATGAACGCCCGCACCACGTCGTCGGAATAATGCCGGTAACCCAGAAGATTCTGGCCGCGCACCAGCATCTGCAGACGCGTGTTCGGTAAGGCCGCCTTGAGCCGGCCGAGCCGTTCCCAGGGGTCTTCCTTGAGAAACCTCAGACAGGCATCGAAGGTGGCGCCGCCCCAGCATTCGAGGGACCAGTAGCCGATTGCGTCAAGCATCGGACAGGCGGGCAGCATGTCTTCGGTACGCAGCCTCGTCGCGATCAGGGACTGGTGGGCGTCCCGTAAAATAACATCGGTAATATGAACTTTTGACATGGAATTTCCTTCGTTATAGTCCGGTATGAGCGGCCATCGCGGCGGCAATCACGCTGGCCAGCACCTCCGGTCTCGGTTTGTTCGAATAATGGACCAGTTCGGGATGTTTTTCGACAAATCCCGTGTTGAAATCGGCTTCCCGAAATTCCGGATGTTTTAGAATTTCAAGATAATAAGGGATCGTGGTCTTGATGCCGAACAGTCCCATGTCGCGCAGCGCCCGCTCGCCCCGCTTGACGGCGTCTTCCCAGGTCAGCGCGTTGACGATGACCTTGGCCAGCATCGAATCAAAGTACGGCGGGATTTCATAACCGGTGTAAATGGCCGTATCGGTGCGCACGCCGGGACCGCCCGGCGCGTAGTAGCGGGAGATCCGGCCGAAGCTCGGCAGAAAACCGTTTTTCGGATCCTCGGCATTGATGCGGAACTGAATCGCGTAACCGCGCCGGACGATTTCTTCCTGCTTGAAGCGCAGCGGTAGGCCGGCGGCGACCCGGATTTGTTCTTCGACGATGTCGACGCCGGTGATGGTCTCGGTAATGGTGTGTTCCACCTGGACCCGGGTATTCATTTCCATGAAATAAAAGCGTCCCTGATCGTCGAGCAAAAACTCGACGGTGCCGGCGTTGGTATAACCGACCGCTTTCGCCGCCAGCACCGCAAGGCCTCCCAGATACTGGCGCTGCGCTTCGTCCAGTTGCGGCGACGGAGCGATTTCGATCAGTTTTTGATTGCGGCGCTGAATCGAACAGTCGCGTTCGAACAGATGAATCGTGTTGCCGTCATGGTCGGCCAGAATCTGCACTTCGATATGGCGTGGATTGACGATGCATTTTTCCAGAAAGACTTCGGCGCTGCCGAAAGCTTTGGTGGCTTCGGAAATCACTCGCTGATAGTTGCGCCGCAGGTCCTGGGTGCTATCGCATCGCCGGATGCCTCTGCCCCCGCCGCCGGAAGTGGCTTTCAACATGACCGGATAGCCGATCCGTTCGGCGACGTCGAGCGCTTCTTCGACCGTGCCGAGATTGCCGTCCGAACCCGGCGTGACCGGAATCCCCGCCGCGACCATCGCCTTTCGGGCTTCGGTCTTGTCGCCCATGCGCCGGATGATGTCGGCGTCGGGACCGATGAAAATCAGTCCCCGCTCCTTGCAGGCCCTGGCGAACTGGGGATTCTCGGAAAGAAAACCGTAACCCGGATGCACCGCGTCGCAGCCGGTGGCGGCGGCCAGATCCACCAGCGCATACACGTTCAAATAACCGGCCACCGGCTCGCTGCCGATACAGTAGGATTCGTCCGCTTTTTTGACGTGCAGAGCGAAGCGGTCGGCTTCGGTGTAAATCGCGACCGAGCGGATGCCCATTTCGGCGCAGGCCCGGATGATGCGGACAGCAATTTCGCCCCGGTTGGCGATCAGGATTTTACGTAGCATGTGGAGCCCATTAAAAAATAATTCTCGGGGGTCAATGTCGGTTTTTTTTCGAACCCGTTATACAGGAAAAAACCAGATCTTCAAGGAAATCAACGATCTCCAACTCATCTTTGTGATCGCCGAAATCGGTCAGCGACGGCAGGTTGTTCATGAAATAATTTTGAAAATGCGCCATTTCGATGATTGTGGAAGCGAGCGATTTCGGGTATGGATAAGTCGGGCTGCATTCCAGGATCATGTTGCCGAGGATGGCGCACAGATCTTTATAGGGTTTGAACAACTGGTCCTTGTTGTCTTCCGAAACCCGCTTGGTCAAGTAAGTCTTCGAGCCTTCCGTGATGATGATCTGATGCAGCAGACTTTCATCGACGTATCCGGTGTTTCTGTCGTCTTCGACAGAGGAAGCCAGCAGTTTGATCACTTTCTTCAGCTTGACCACGGGATCTTCGATGTTATTGGTCTGGAAAACAACCTGATATTCCAGCCAGCTCCAATACCAGGCCACGATGTAAATCAGCAGCCGGTGCTTGTTTTCGAAGTAGCGGTAAATGCCCGCCTCGGTGGTTCCGATGTGCCCCGCCAGTTTTTTAAAGGTAAACGCTTCGAAGCCGTGTTGGTGAATCAGCTCGATGCTGTGACGAATGATCTTCTTCCCCAGTTCGGACTGCTCGGGATCCCGGAGAAACAATTTTTCATTCATTTTTATCTGCAACTGTATTTCCATAGCCACCTGATTAGCTTTTTCGATTGAGCAGCTCAGCAAAGCGGTTGTTTCAGCAAGACTAGCCGGACCTAAAAAAATTATACTTGAAAGCATTGCATTTTACAAAGATAGTGTTACTATCTTTTTAATTAACAAAACTATCGCATCGCATCCCTTAGCCATGGAGACAAATTCAAACCCATCTTATCCAGTGCAAATATACCACCGGAGCCGGTTCTGCTTTTCTATCCTGCTTACGGACGAGGACTCCGAACACGCTGCGATTCAGCCCCCGCAAACCCTATTGACACCAAGACAAGAGTACCGAAATGAAAACACTGACCAAAGAAATGCAAGCTGCCATAACGCCCGGAATGGCTCTGGAATTACTGAAAGAAGGCAACAAACGTTTCATCAATAATCTCAAGGTCAACCGCAATCTTTTGCAGCAAGCCAACGAAACTTCCGACGGCCAGCATCCGTTTGCGATCATCCTCAGTTGCATCGATTCGCGCACTTCGGCGGAACTCATCTTCGATCAGGGACTGGGCGATATTTTCAGCGTTCGCATCGCCGGCAACATCATCAATGAAGACATTCTGGGCAGCATGGAGTTTGCCTGCAAAGTGGCCGGCTCCAAGATCATCGTCGTCCTGGGACACACCCGCTGCGGCGCCGTGAAAGGCGCGTGCGATCATGTCGAAATGGGCAATCTGACCGCGTTGCTGACCAAATTGCAGCCGGCGGTTTATGAAGAGAAGACTGAAATCGAGAACCGAACCTCCGCCAATGACACCTTCGTGGAGAAAGTTTCGGTCATCAATGTCAAACGCACGGTGCACGGTATTCAACAGCGCAGCCCGATATTAAAGGAAATGATCCAAAGCGGCGCGATAGGGATTGTCGGCGGCACGTATGACATTACGACCGGGATAGTGGATTTTTATAACGACACGCTGATCATCAATGAAAACAAACAACGAGCCGATTGAAAACCTCACAATCCGTTCGGAATCAAACGCTGTGGACCACTTGAAGAAATAAAGGGACTGCAATGCGCTATCCCGGTAAACGGGATAGCGCCGAACAGTGAAATTCCACTGCCGGCTTCTCGCACTTGCTGATTCCGTGCACTTTTTGCAAATGATATGAGGGTAATTTTTGAAATCAGGCGCAAGCCGTTAAAGCCAAGGAGCTTTTCAGCATTTACCCATCACCTTCCGGGCTACTGCTATGAACGAAAATTTTCAACGAAACTGGCATGAAATGACCGAGGCGCAGGCGTTTGAGAGTCTTCGCGTCGAGATATCGGAAGGGCTGGCTCATGCCGAAGCCGAAAAACGAAAGCAGATTCATGGTTCGAACCGGCTGACGACCAAGAAAGGCAAGAGTCCGCTGATCCTGTTTTTATCGCAGTTTCATGATTCTCTCATCTATATTCTGCTGGCCTCCGCCTTAATCACCGGTTTTTTGAAATCGTGGCTGGATGCCGCCGTTATTTTCGCCGTCGTGTTTCTGAATGCGATGATCGGTTTCATTCAGGAATTCAACGCGCTGCGCGCGATCGACGCCTTATCGAGGGTACTCAGCATCAGTGCGGCCGTGCTGCGGGACGGTTTGCGCAAAGTGATTCCGGCGGCGGAACTCGTACCCGGCGACATCGTTTTTCTGCAATCCGGCGATAAAGTTCCGGCGGACCTGCGTCTCATCAAGCTGCGCGACCTGCAGATCGACGAATCGGCACTCACCGGTGAATCGGTACCCGTCGAGAAACGAACCGGCCGGCTGCCGGGAAGCACGGTATTGGCCGAACGCAGCAATATGGCTTATTCTTCGACGCTGGTGACCTTCGGTACCGGCATCGGACTCGTAGTGGAAACCGGCGATCATACGGAACTGGGCCGCATTAATCGGTTGATTGCCGAAGCCTCCGATTTGGAAACCCCGCTGACCCGAAAAATACGGCAATTCAGCCGTCTGTTGATGTGGTTCATTTTAGGCCTTGCCCTGGTGACTTTCTTGGCAGGATGGTGGAGAGAACAGGAAGCGATCGACAGTTTCATCGCCGCCGTCGCTCTCGCCGTGGCAGCCATTCCCGAAGGCCTGCCGGTGGCCGTGACCATTACCCTTGCCATTGGGGTAGCGCGCATGGCCAAACGCCATGCCATCATCCGCAAGCTACCGGCGGTCGAGACACTGGGCAGCACAACCGTCATCTGCTCCGACAAAACCGGAACCCTGACCCAGAATCAGATGACCGTGCAAGCGATTTACGCCGCCGGTCAGGCCTACGAAGTCGCCGGCTCCGGCTATGAGCCCCGGGGCGGGTTCTCCCAGGACGGAATTCCCGTCGAGCCCCGGACCCGGCCGGCCCTGATGGAATGTCTCAAGGCCGGGCTGCTTTGCAACGATGCGCGCCTGGCAGCCGGAAACGAAGGCTGGGAGCTGGAAGGCGATCCCACCGAAGGCGCCTTGCTGATTTCCGCGCACAAGGCAGGCCTGGATCATGCCGATCAGGCGCAAGCCCATCCCCGCATCGATGCCATTCCCTTCGAATCGGCCCACCAGTTCATGGCGACTCTCCATCACAACCAGGCAGCGGACGCCTATCATGTCTATTTAAAAGGCTCCGTGGAAAGCATCCTGCAGCGCTGCGATTCGGCCCTCGACACTAATCTTCGGAAAACGCCCCTCGACATTGCGGCCGTTCATGCCCGGATTGAGGCGATGACGGCAAAAGGAATGCGCGTGCTGGCTTTCGCCCGCGGCGAACTGCCTCAGGACCGCGCCGCCCTCGAACACGCCGAAATCGCGGAAGGACTGAGTTTTTTGGGATTGCAAGGCATGATCGACCCGCCCCGCCCCGAAGCCGTCTTAGCCATTGCCGCGTGCCGGACCGCCGGAATCCGCATCAAAATGATCACCGGCGATCATCTGGGAACCGCGGTGGCCATTGCGCGGCAAATCGGTCTGGTCGGTGCCGGAGGCGATATCGGCGCCCTCGAAGGGAAAGCACTGGCCAATGTTCCGGAATCCGCCCTGCCGGAGATTGCCGAGCGCACCTCGGTATTTGCCCGGGTCGCCCCCGAACAGAAACTCCGGCTGGTGGAGGCCTTGCAGGCGCGGGGTCATATCGTGGCGATGACCGGCGACGGCGTCAACGATGCGCCCGCGTTGCGGCAGGCCAATATCGGCGTCGCCATGGGGATCACCGGCACCGAAGTGTCCAAGGAAGCAGCCGCCATGGTGCTGACCGACGACAATTTCGCTTCCATCGCCGCGGCGGTCGAAGAGGGCCGTGGCGTTTACGATAATCTGATAAAGTTCATCGGTTGGACCCTGCCCACGAACATCGGCCAGGGTCTGGTCATACTGATCGCGGTGTTTGCCGGCATCCCGCTGCCCATCCTGCCGGGTCAGGTATTGTGGATCAACATGACCACGGCCGTGTTTCTCGGATTGACCCTGGCCTTCGAAGCCCGTGAAAGCGACATCATGCAGCGCGCGCCGCGCGATCCCGAGCAACCGATTCTCACGCGCCACCTGATGTTTCGCACGGTACTGGTCGGTCTGCTTTTGACCGGGGGCGCCTTCGGATTGTTCGAATGGGAGCTCTTGCATGGAGAAAGCATCGAAAAAGCCCGTACCGCCGCCGTGAATATGTTCATTATCGGACAGACTTTTTATCTGCTGAATTGCCGTTCTTTAACCCGGTCGATATTGTCTCTCGGCCTGTTTTCCAATCCGTGGCTATGGCCTGGAATCATCGGCATGTTGCTGGCGCAAGCCGCTTTCATCTATCTGCCCATGATGAACTGGCTTTTTCACAGCGAATCCATCGGCAAGGACGAATGGCTGCTGACCGTGGCAGCCGGCCTACTCATCTATTTGATCATAGGATTGGAGAAGTTGATTAACCGGAGAAGAGCCTATCGTCCTATTCCGGTTTCCTCACAACCGAAAGCGTTTGATCACGATCAGAAGCGTGCGAAAGGAGGCCGGCTTCGTACCGATAAACGTTAAAGAGGCTATCTAATCCGGCCAGAGGACCACTGCCGTACGCAGCCGGCTTTTGCCAAAACAGGACATTCTGTCGAAATCTTCGCACGCAATGGGAATGAACTGGCAATCAAGCTCGCCTTTGCGCCCCTCTTCCGGGTCGGGATCGTGCATATACAGACAATCGTTATCGAAGCCGCTCATCACGACCCAGTGCGGCGCTTTTTTCTTGTCCAATTGGTAGGTGCTGATCAGGATCAGCGGAATGGCCCCCGCTTTGAAGGCGTTGATCAGTTCGTTTTGAGTCACATCGATATAATGGACGTCGACACCCTGCTCCTCGGCTTCCCGCTTAAAACAGGTATCAACCAATTCGACCACCTGCTTTTTTTCATCATTACGCACGCTGTCGACGAACAGGGTGTCTCTCCGGTTAATCCAGACATCAACCTTAAATCCGCGTCTTTTTGCAGCAAGCGCCAGACCGATCGGGTGGCAGCCGCCGTGGCCGGAGGTCATGAAAATGGTGGTCGCTTCCCGCCATAGATTGATTTCTTCTTCGATCGAAGGCTGATAACTGTTGTTGAGTCCGTGCATGGCCATCATCAGCGCGGCCGGCCCGCAGGTAAAAGGCGTAGTCTGCCTTAACCAGTGCACGGGCCGGTGCTGGAGCGTATCGTGGTAGTGTCTGATGCATTTCTGAAACCGTAACGCGTCCTTGTGGTTTTCATAATAATCCCGGTAGATGCCGAATTTTTGAAAACCCAACGTTTCGTACAGCCCGATCGCGGCGACATTGTCGACGCCGACTTCCAGACGCAGATAAAGCCGCCCGTCGTCAATGGCGGCCTGCTCGCCGGCCGACATCAACAGCTTGGCGATGCCTTCCCCTCGATACGGAATAGCCACTGCCAGCGAATAAATTCGGGCCAGACGGGTTCCCGGATGATAAATAATAAGGATATAGCCGGCAAAACGGCCATCCACTTCGGCTACCAGGATGGCGCGATGATCGGTGGTGATCCAGTGCCGGAAACTCCGCCGGCTCATCCGGTCGGTATCGAAACTGACGTTTTCCAGTTGCACCAGATCCTCGAGATCCGACAGCCTGGCAGGCCGGATCAGGATATTGCGGCTGTTCGTTGCGCTCATAAATTCCTTATAGCTTGAGCCACGACTTGCCGCGCCCGGAACAGCACCATTTCCTTCCAGGCCTGATCGTCGGGGCAGAAATGCCGGCGCATGAGCCGGCTGTGATCCAGGCGTTCCCGCATGTTGTTCTGGCCCGCCCAAAGCTGATGATCCTTCAGCAGGACCTCGAACAATTGATCGGTGCCGAACGTACCGAACTCCAGCGTCACGTAACAACTGCGCTCGTTCATGACCGCATGCCAGGCGTAATCGAGCAAACCGGTCTTCGGAACCGAACTGGAAGTGCCGAGCAACGGCAGGGTAACCGAATCGCCGTAGCAGCGGAGAGACGCGGCCGTACCCGGACTGTCCGGATTGTGGTCGCAGATGATTTCGCCGTACCCATAAGGCCCGAGTCCCGTATGCACGTCGATCACCGCCAAGTCCCGCTCCCTCAGGGCATAGGTTTTGATCAAATGTTCGGTGACCAGGCGGCCATGAGCCGGTTTGCGGCCGCCATAAAACGGACCTTGCAGATCGGTGTACTGGCCGGCGCTGATGGCTTTTTCCAGCGCTACCCGGCCGTGCGCTTTTTCGTATTCGACGAAAATCAGTTTTCGTCGCATGGCATCGTCTGAAAACAAGGCGTTCCTGAGGCATTCATAGCCTGGATTCTCGGGCAGCCGGCCGGAAAAATCGACGATGTTGCGGTTGAGATCCACGCCATCTTCATCGCAGCGGCGCAGCCAGGCGTACCCCCAGGGCGTCAGGGCGTGAACCAGCAACAAGGCGGTATTTTCGGGAAGGGAGATTTTCCCGGAGGTCAAAAGATGCAAATGATCGATCTGTACGGCGCTGCCGGCGAATCCCTCGATGCCATGAGTCCCCGCGAGCACGACGACCACCCGGCGTGCCTCCTTGTCGCCGAACCAGACCGTGTCGGTAAACAGGGGGCTACCCTCAGGTCCGGTGCCCTGGCATTGGTACGGGCGATATTGCTTGGCATCGGCCGGTAGCGCGGACACCAGAGCCAGCCAGCGCTGCCGGGCCGCTTCATAATGAGCCGGAAAGACGTCCGTATCGATGGCGGCAAAAGGAAAACCGTTGAACATGAGCATTCACTGATTCGATGATTAAAAACCGGATTTTAAACGAAACGAACGATTCGTGCCTCTGTACGCGCTTATCTTTTGTAGATTTCCGCTCCCGGCTCAGAACTTGAATGGCCTGTCGCCGCAGCCGGCCCGACCGGCGGGCATTCCTCCCGACTTTGATCAAGGCAGGTAAACGCTCCAGACCATGCCGCCCAGCGTCTTGCTCTTGCCTCCCTCCAGCGTGCCGCCCAGCAATCCGATCAACTCATTGACCACCGCCATGCCGATGCCGTGCCCATGAATATTTTCATCGGCACGCACGCCTCTCTTCAGAATTTCCGACAGTTTATCCTGAGGAATGCCGGGCCCGTCGTCTTCAATGAGCAACAGCAACGAAAAGTTGCGCCGGTTTCTGCGCACGTTGAGCGTCACGTCGACTTTCACCGTCTGCCGGCACCATTTGCAGGCGTTGTCGAGCAGGTTGCCGATGATTTCGTAGAGATCGCCTTCTTCGTAGCGGATAATGCTGGAACTCGGCACCGACAATTCGAAGGTCATGCCTTTATCGATATACACCTTCGCCAGCGACGCGACAATTTTGTTGATGATGATCGATACGTCGACCGCCTTGATCGTTTTATGCTCGCCCTTGGCGGCGGCGCGTTGCAATTGGTACTCGACGATCTGATCCATTCGCACGATCTGTTCCTGCACGGTATCGCGATGGCCGTGAAAGGATTCGATGCAACCGTGCAGGATCGCAAGGGGCGTTTTCAAGCTGTGCGCGAGATCGGCCAGCGTATTCCGGTAGCGGTCCAGATGCGCCCGTTCGCTGCTGATCAAGGCGTTGAGATTGCCGGCCAGGCCCTGCAGTTCGGTCGCATAATAACCATCCAGCCGGATTTTCTCGCCTTTTTCTATCGCTTCCAGGTCTTTCCCGATCATCCGGAGCGGCTTGAGGCTCCAGCGCAACAGCATGAACTGGATGACGATCAGTACGATGCCGATGATCAGCAGCCAGAATCTCAAGGTATCGTTGAACCGCTTGACCTGATGGCTGACGAACTCGCCGTCTTCGGCTACCGTGAAGATGTAATCGCGCTCCACGCCGGCTACATTCTGCCACAGAACACGATAGTGAAAGGCATAGCGGTTGTTCTTGACCAGCTCGAATACATACCCGCCCGGATTCAATTCGGGCGCAACGAGCACGTCCAGGCCGATGGCCGAAGGCGAGTGCCATATCAATTTTTTCTTGTCCTGATGAATGAATCCGTACAGCCCGGAGCCGGGGTTGGCGAATCTCGGCTCGGGCAGATTGGCCGAGATGGTCAATTGTCCCGAATTGTTGAGTTCGGCCGCGGACAGCAGGGAATAAACCTGAACCTGCAATCTTTCCTTTAACGCTTCTTCCGCGCTTTCCAGAAAACTCCGCTCAAGAACCACGGCCACCAGCGCAAAGAACGCCGCCAGCACCAGCCCTTCCGAAGCCAGCAACCGGAAACTCAATGATTTCGTCTGCATGGAATATCCGAATAAAAATCGTTGAAAAGTAGAAATTTCCGGCGCAGTCTCTTCATATCACCGGAAAGGGATGGCCGAAACAAATACCATCATCCTTTAGGTCCGCCGGCTACGCAAGCCCTATCGAAACTCATACGGCGCAACGGATTGGTTTAAGGGGGAAGCGGGACGGAATCCGAACGAGGCGCATTGGAGTTATGGTTCGGAACCATGGGCAATTGCCGACGCGACGAGAAAATTTTCCATTCTCCGGACGAAAACCGTTTTTTCGAAATACCGAGGGATGATACCGAAGCCGTCGGCTTCGACAAACAAGACGAGGGGGGTGTCGGCAACCGTTCGCTCTTGGACGCGCTGACCGTCAAGGGCACTGTGAGCAATGAGGGCCGCCCGTCGAAGAGCACTTGAGGGGGGATTGAACGGCTGCCGAGGTTTATTCTATGACCTAAACCTTTCAATAACCTTTCAGCCGCTTTTAATAAGACAATTATTCTTTTTACCTTGATGCCAAACATGCCCGAGTTTGAATCGTCGGGCCGGATTTCTCAATTTCATCAAACGGCCGCGTGATTTCCGAAAAAAAACATCGTAATTCAAAAAGCAACGTCCTTTGACCTGAGAAAAACCGAAGCGGCTGCCGATCCGAGACTTAGCTTACCACGGCAGGCTCGATCCGTCGTATTTTAAAAAAACGCCGCTTTGCTCAAAAGTAAAATCTTCAATGATCCGGCGCATGCCGGCAATGCTCTCCGCCGGTTCTATCAAAGCATGTTCTCCGCCCATGTCGGTCTTAACCCAGCCGGGATGCAACAGAACAACCCCGATGCCCTGCTCTTCCAGATCGATGGCCAGGCTTTTCATCGCCGCATTCAGAGCCGCCTTGCTGGTACGGTACATAATGCTGCCGCCGCTGCCGTTGTCGGCAATGCTGCCCATCTGGCTCGTGATCGAGACGAGCAACTTTTTTTCCGAGCGTTTAAGGTGGGGCAAAAAAGCTTCCGCCATTTTTACCGGTGCCTGGCTGTTGATCTTCAACGCCTGCGTCCAGGCCTCATAATCCAGATGGCCGAAGGCATGGCCGAGACTGTCGCCGTAGACCCCCGCATTGTTAATGAAAACATCGATCGGGGTGTCCCGCAGTGCCAGCGCCAAATTATCGATCCGTTTGAAATCGGAAACATCCAGGGCATGCACGGACACTCCGGGCAATTCGGCCAGACCGACCGCCGTATCCGGATGCCGGCAGCAGGCCAGAACGCGCCAGCCGTCCGCTGCATATTGCCGGCAAAACTCCAAGCCCAAACCCCGGTTTGCACCGGTCACCAATACTGTCGCCATGGTATGCCTCTCATCTTTTCTGCCGGGCCATAAGACCCGAGCCGTCTTTTACTTTAGAAATGGCCTGCTTTGAGAGGCATGGACCCAAAACAATACGCCCAATGGCCTCTCCTACGACAGAACCTTCACACCGCCCTGAATCGGGCAGGGCGATACTGTACCCTGCCCGCTCCAAGACCGTTAGAAATAATCCCAGGGATATTCCGGACTTAGGATGGGACGATAGCCTGCCGGCGCCGGAAAAGGTGCCGAGACAAACTCGTAAACGCCGATCAGTTCACGGGCCACAGTCATGCCGAGCCCCTTGGCCAGGCCCACCGGAACGCCGACCGCGCCTTGCGCCCGGGTTTCCTTGACGATGTTGCCCGGAATCTCAAGAAATCCGCAGGTCATTCCGGCCAGGCCCCGGCCGAATTTTTGCGCTGCCGTATGTGCGCTCGCTTCCGCCGACATCCCGATCGCCATCACGGCAACAATAACCATTGTGTAAACACGTAATTTTTTCATCGGTTTCTCCTTAATATCAAATAGATTTTTGTTATTGCTATTACACCTTATCGCCCTGCCATTATTTCATTCCCTCATGTTCCTGAAAAAATCCTGCACTGCTTCCGAACGAACTCACGAGAGAATGAAAAACAGGAGTATAGTTCTTTTTATCCTGAAACGGCTCTTTCACTTGAGGCGTGCCGTTCAATAATTTTTTCCGTAATACCCAAAGAAATATAAAAGAGCCCCAAAAATAATCCTTTTTTGGGTCCAAGCGTAATCATTGGACCAGCAGGCCGTATTTGCCGTTCATTCTCCCTGCTTTTACAATAGTGTCGATTAACGAATCCAGCTTTCTTCAAGCATGAATAAATCCAATCGCTACCGCCGTGAAAACAGGACGGGATTCCTCGAGCACATCGGCGCCGGTTATTACCGCCGGCTCGCCGGCAAAGCCGGAGACGAAACCGGAACAAAGACGCAGCCCGAAGAAGATAACTCCGGCGACGAAGCCCTGCATTTTTTAGCCGAGATCATCACCGACTACGCCGCGATCATTGCTTTCTGCATCGGGGCGGCTTGCAGCGTTCCGGCGGTCGTGCTGGAGTGGCGCTATGCCGGGCACCTTTCGGCCTATCATTACTTCGCCTTGCAAGCCGGCATCGGCCTGATCTTTCTGCTGATCGAACTCGTCCTGCTGTTCTGGCTCGGCTTGAAAACCGTGCACAGCGTCGCCTGTCTGACCCGGCACCACCGACTGGAAGACTCCGGCCTGATGCCCTGGGACGATACCGTCGCCAACCTGCTGGCCCGCGCGGCGCTGGAATTGCCCGATCCCGTGGTCAAATACCTCGGCATCGACCCGATGAAGTACGTTTCCAGGCCGAAGCTCCTGCTCATCGGCTTTCTTTATAAGCTCAAGGTCTTCCTTTCCAGCTTCGTGATCCGGGTGATTCTGACTCGCCTTGCGGGACGATTCGGCTTGCGCGCCAGTTTCAACTGGGTGGCGATTCCGGTCACCGCCGTTTGGGATGCGGTGGTGATGTACCGGGTCGTGCGGGAAGCTCGTCTTCGCTTGTTCGGCTACCGCCTCGCCGAATACCTGACCGAAGAAGCCATTACGCCCGATGTTTCCTCGCACTTGTCGCTGAAGGCGCAGGAAGGCGCGGTTCGAGCCATCGCCACGATGATGGTGCTCACCCAGAATCATCATCCGAACATGCTGATTCTGCTGCACCGGTTCAGCGAGCGTTTCGCCGTCCGGGACCGCGCCGATTTCGACGACTGGGAAGTTTTTCTGCAGGTGCTGCACGACGTATCGCCCGACGAGCGGCTGTTCCTGCTGGACTTGCTGTGCATTGCCGCCGCGTTCGACGGTCATTTGTCGCCGCTGGAGAAACGCCGCCTGCCGGAAGCCTTCGGCAGCGATACGGCTCATTACATGGAACGGATCACGGCATTGATCGATTGCCTGTCAAACGGCCGTCTGCATCAGGCGAAATCCATTTGCCGGCTTCACTCCGGACTTTCTGCGGCAACCGGTTCATAACAGTACTGACAAAGGGACGAGCGCCTCCGTCCCATCGCTGAACGAAGGCGCCACGGTTATTCCCAATCGAGCCCGTCCACCCGCTGGAATCCGCGCGGAAGAACGGAGCCTCGCTGCGCCCGGCTGCCCGAATAATGCTCGATGTCCTGCCCTTTCATCGTCAACTGGCGCTTGCCCGAAGTGACTTTCAACTGCCCGTGCGCAGGCATGGCTACCGCTGCGACGACGGCATCCTTGCCGGAAGCCAGATCGGCCGAGGGAATCTGAATCAGCTTGTTGCCCTTGCCTTTGGCCAGTTCAGGGATTTCCGCAGCGGAGAAAATCAAAAGACGCCCCTGCAGCGTGGCGACGGCAATCAGATCGGTTTCGCTTCGCATCGGCGCGGGCTTGACCACTTTGGAGCCGTCGGGCAGCGAGATCAATTGTTTGCCCGCCTTGTTCTTGCTGAACAACTCCTTCAACTGAACCCTGAAGCCGTAGCCGTAATTACTGCACAATAGATACCAGTCTTCGGGATTGCCGGCCAGAAGATGCACGAACAGCGATCGGGGCGGCGGATTGAGGCGTCCGGTCAACGGTTCGCCATGGGTTCTGGCCGAGGGCAGATCGTGCGTGGTCGTGCTGTAGGCACGGCCGGTAGAATCGAGAATATAGACAGGCTGGGTGGTCCGGCACCTGGCGGCGTCGAGAAAACCGTCGCCGGAACGGTAGTTCAGGCTGTCGACGTCGAAATCGTGCCCTTTCGCCGCCCGGATCCAGCCTTTTTGAGACATGACGACCGTCAGCGGTTCGTTGCTGATCAGCGCCGCCGTTTCCATCGGCTGAGCCGCTTCTCTCTCGACGATGGGCGAACGGCGATCGTCGCCATATTTCTCGGCGTCGCGCTCCAGTTCCTTCCGGATCAGCCTATTCAGCAGCCTGGGGGAACCCAGCGTCTTTTCGAGCGCGGCCCGCTCCTGTTGCAGTTCGTCCTGTTCGCCGCGTATTTTCATTTCTTCCAGCTTGGCCAGATAACGCAGCTTCAACTCGAGTATCGCTTCGGCCTGGACGTCGGTAATGCCGAAGCGGGCCATCAGCACCGGTTTCGGGTGCTCTTCGGTGCGAATGATCGCGATGACTTCGTCGATGTTGAGATAGGCGATCAACAAACCTTCCAGAATATGAAGGCGCGCCAGTACCTTGTCCAGCCTGTGCTGCAACCGTCGCCGGACCGTTTCGGTGCGGAAGGTCAGCCATTCGACCAGAATCTCCCGAAGATCCTTGACCTTCGGCCGGCCGTCCAGGCCGATCATGTTGAGATTGACCCGGTAACTTTTTTCCAGGTCGGTGGTCGCGAACAAATGCGACATGACCGCATCGACGTCGATGCGTTTCGATTTCGGTATCACGACCAGGCGAGTGGGATTTTCATGATCCGATTCGTCCCGGAGGTCCTCGATCATCGGCAGTTTTTTCGCGAGCATTTGCGCCGCGATCTGTTCCATCAGTCTGGCTCCGGACACCTGATAGGGCAACGCGGTGATGACGATGTTGCCGTCTTCCTGCTCGTATCGGGCGCGCATTTTGACGGAGCCGCCGCCGCTCATGTACATTTTCCGCAGGTCGTCGGCGGAGCTGACGATTTCCGCATCGGTCGGAAAATCGGGACCTTTGACATGAGTGAAAAGCTGCTCGATCGAGCTGTCGGGATCGTCCAGAAGCTGGATGCACGCGGCCGCGACTTCCCTGAGATTATGCGGCGGGATGTCGGTCGCCATGCCGACGGCGATGCCGGTGGTACCGTTCAGCAGCACGTTGGGCAGCCGGGCCGGCAGCAGCTCCGGTTCTTTCAAAGTGCCGTCGAAATTGTCGGTCCATTCGACCGTGCCTTGTCCCAATTCGCTCAACAAGGTCTGCGCATAAGCGGTCAGGCGCGATTCGGTATAGCGCATCGCGGCGAACGATTTCGGGTCGTCGAGCGAGCCCCAGTTGCCCTGGCCGTCGATCAGCGGATAACGGTAGGAAAAATCCTGCGCCATGAGCACCATCGCTTCATAACAAGCAGTATCGCCGTGCGGATGGTATTTGCCGAGCACGTCCCCGACCGTCCGGGCCGATTTCTTGTATTTGGCCAGCGCCGTCAGGCCCAGCTCCGACATCGCGTAAACGATGCGCCGCTGCACCGGTTTCAAGCCGTCGGCGATGTTCGGCAGCGCCCGGTCCAGAATTACGTACATCGAATAATCGAGATAGGCTTTCTCGGCGAAATTCTTTAGCGGCAGTTGTTCGAAATTATCTTGCATTCCCACGTGTAATCTAATCCTCCGGTAAGGTCAGGGTATTCGTAAAAGTCTTCGGGCTTTGTGCGCTCGAGAGGTCATCGGAATGAAGCCTCTCTTACTCGATTAAGTATATGATTGGCCAAAAAATCGTATAGTTTATCTGATCGTTGGTAAAAATCGGCCCGGTTTTACCGGGAAGGCTCAATTCTATTTCTACGATTTTCTAATCATTGCCCGAATCCTTCGAATCGATAAAGTATTGTACATTTTTTTATAAAGGACTCGCATGCGATTGGGCAAATCCTGTACCCAGGCGCGCGTTCAATGCAAGAGTGAAGGTCCGGCGGTTGCTGTAAAAGAATAACCCGGAACGGAAACCGGGTCTTTTCAGGCAGGAGATGCGGCTTGATGCCACGAACCGATCTATTGAGAAACGGAAACCAGATTATTGAAAAACTGCTCGGTGCACTTCGCCCAGGAATAGTTCAGCGCATGATTTCGGCAATCCCCGGCATCCAATTGCAGCGCCTCGTTAACCGCTTTTTTCAAATTATCGTCGAGCTTGCCGACTTTGTCGTTGATGATGACGTCCAAGGGGCCGGTGACCGGAAAGGCCGCCACCGGCACGCCGGATGCCAGGGCCTCCAGCATGACGATGCCGAAAGTATCGGTACGGCTGGGGAATACGAATACATCGGCAGCGGCCATGTATCGAGCCAAAGGTTCTCCTGTCTGAAAGCCGACAAACACCGCATCGGGAAATTTGCTTTTAAATTCTTTCAACTGAGGGCCGTCGCCCACTACGAGCTTGGTACCGGGCAGATCCAGCTCCAAAAAGGCTTCAATATTTTTTTCAACGGCTATTCTTCCGGCAAATAAGGAGATCGGGCGAGGCCGAGAAATAAAGTCTTTATCCCGCGGACGATACAAATCGGCATCGACGCCGCGCGACCAGCGCACCATCCTGTTTTTGAATCCCCAGCTCTGCAAATTGGCTTCCACCGACGGCGTGGCCACCATGACTTGTTGCGCCGGCGCATGAAACCAGCGCAAATAGCGATACCCCCAGGCCATCGGAATTTTAAAACGCAAATGCACGTATTCGGCAAACAAGGTATGGAACGATGTGGTAAACGCCAGTTTTCTAGCGAGACAGTAGCGCCTCGCCGCCACGCCTAGCGGCCCTTCGGTGGCGATGTGAATCCGTTGAGGTTTAAATTCGTTCAGTTCCCCGGCCAGTTTTTCATAACAGGCCACGGCCAGTCGAATGGAAGGATAAGTAGGGCAAGGGATGGTTTTAAATTGATCCGGAGTCACCAGTTTGACAAGATGTCCCGATTGTTCCAGAAGCGTACAGGTGTTTTTAATGGTGGTCACGACACCATTGATTTGCGGATGCCAGGCATCGCTGATGAAGGCTATTCTCAATGTCATATTGTTTTCTGCCGGATAGTGGATGGAAGCAACCCTGCCCTATCCGTATCCGTCGGTTATTCCGCTGCTTTCCGTCGGAATTCCCGGCATTCGGATCGGCATGATTTATTGCCGACTGTCCATGCTATAGAACAAATATGACTGTTTAATGAAAAGTTTTCTTTTGCTTTCGATATCGCCTATCCTCACTCTGACGGGCCTTGTCGCCTTTGTCGTCAACAAGCTGCCTGCGGGCAATAACTCCTGAAATCGAGGTCCGGAAAAATGTTGTCCATGATTTCCAGCGCCGTCAAGTAACGCTCGTCGATAGTGCCGTTTCGGAGGCTGTCGTAAAGATAATGGAATCTCGCCAGATGGTCGGTAATCCGTTTGTTGGCGTAGTCGATGGTGGTTCCCGATTTCATGATGAAGGGCCAGTCGGAAGCCTGCGCCAGCAATATCGACCGGACGGCCTGGTTCAATGCCCTTTCCTGCAAAGGACTGACCGAGATTCCCCGCAATTCGGCGACAAAATTTTCCATTATTGAGCCGGCTTTATGCAAATGGGGATAGATCCAGTCGTTGCTTTCATTGATCCAATAACTGTAATACCCTTGATCGCCCCAGGTTGAAGCCGACGGCGTCGCCGTCTGCAGCGGCGCCGATTGATCCAAATAATTGCTGCAACTGACCGTCCGGATTCCGTTATTTGCGTCGCCGACCAGTCTCAGTACGTGCTCCAGCCAATGCGGACCCTCGAACCACCAATGGCCGAAGAGTTCGGCATCGTAAGGAGCGACGATTATCGGCGTTCGATCCATTTCTCTGCTTAAGGCCTCGATTTGCTGCCGCCTTTTGTCAATGAAATCCTGAGCATGCAGCCTGGCCTTGGCCAGGGCCTGCCGGGGCCGATAAATCTCCTTGGCCGGACTCTCGCCCGTTACCCGGTGGTATTTGATGCCGGTATTGATCCGGGTCTTCCCTTCCAGCAGATACGGCGCCAGATAAGTCAGATCCAGATCGAAGCCGATGTCCCGGTAATATTCCCGGTAGTCGAAATCGCCGGGATAACCCTGCCTGGAACTCCAGACCTGCTGCGACGATTCGGGATCCCGGCCAAAAGCCGCCACGCCGTTACCGCAGTCCAACGGCGCATAAACCCCGTTTTCCGGAGGCTCGCCGGCATTGGTGAGACTGTGCGAGTCGACAAAAAAATAGCGGATCCCGGCATCCTTCAGGATGTTTTCCAGGCCCGGATAATAACCGCATTCCGGCAGCCAGAAGCCGGCAGGAGCAAAGCCCAGATTGGACTTGAACGTGTCGATGCCGACCTGAATCTGATTCCGCACCGCGGTTTCACTCATGCTGAGCAGGGGCAGAAAACCGTGCGTGGCTGCGGTCGTGATCAATTCCAGACGGCCTGATCGTCGATGCTCGTCAAACGCCGACAGTACATCGCAACCATAGCGATCCTGATAAACGCTCAAGGTTTTGAGAAAGGCGCGGCGGTATAGGCGCGCCAATTGCTGAAATTCCGGCTGCTGGCGCGTTCTGATGATTTCTTTTTCGGCCAGCTCCAGCAACCGGTGCAAATGCCGCACGTACCGGCTTTGCAATAATTCGTCGCGCAGCATGGAAATCAGCGTCGGCGACAGCGAAAGCGTCAGCCGATAGTCGACCTTGTCCTGCCGGAGTCGGTCGAGCACGGCGAGCAGAGGAATATAACACTCGGTAACGGCTTCGAACAGCCAGTTTTCTTCAAAAAAACTGTCGTGCTCGGGATGCCTTACATAAGGAAGGTGGGCGTGCAGAATAATGCCGAGAAATCCTTTTGCCATGGAAGTTAAATGCTTTCCTTGATTCCGAGGCCGGAGGCATTTTTCCATGGAAAATGGGTATCTTCGACCAAAGCCGGTTCCGGAATCAGTTGTATTCCGATGTCCCGCTCCTTGATGAGGTCGATAAACCGAGCGATCAGTTTTAAAGGATATCTGTTCCTGTCGACCGGATGCAGAAAATGAAGTTTGGCATACCACCCCTTGCCGATAGGTTGCCGTTCCGGTTCCTGAGTGGCGAGAAGTAGATCCATTAATCCGGATGCTGCAAAGCTCTCTTCATTCGTATGGGACGGAACAGGCAGACTCCCTTTCCGGGCAGCCGGTAATCTTATGGCGTTTCCCTCTTGGCCGCTTCTTTCATCCTGATCAGGGACGGAGATGATCTTCGAGTGCCCTCGAGGCACCCGTATAGGGTTCGAGCAAGCGTACACATCGAAGCCGTGATTGGGCAGCAATTTACCGAGCGCCGCCGAATAAGCGGCATCGTCGAGCGGTAACCGCACTTTTTGACGGGCATTCAGTTCACGAATCGGCACGTCGAACCAGACGTTCGAACGGCTGTCCCCGGAACTGCCGTGCGGTAGCCAGTAAATGCGAAGGATCAGGTCGTTTCCGACCGATGCCTGCGAGCGGGTCTGTCCATTGTTCGGGCCAATGTTCCAATACGCGTATAAATGATAGGGATCGACCGGTAAGAGAAAAAGCTCCGGTTTGGCAATTTCTTCTTTGGGAGGAAACCTCAGGCTGATTTCCCGGCTGATTTCGTACAACTCTTTCGCGGTCAGCCCCTTTGCCGCCTGCCACGGCTCCTTAAGGCTTGCTGTCAAATTCCCGGAAGATCTCCGGGAATAAGCTCTGACATCCTCCCGCTCGAGAAAAATGTCCTCCGCAACGAGCGAGACTTTGCTCGGCGCAAACCTGAGATTGATTTCCTGACTGATTTCACGCATTTCTTCCGGAGTAAGCTTAATTCGGGATTTCTGTCTCGCCTCTGAAAATGTCATTACCAGCCTTGAAGATCACCTTAATTACCTGGACTGTTCCTGTTTCCCTACCAAAGCAGAGACCGCCTCTCCGTCTCCGACGCTGGTTTTGAATAGAGGACTTCTCGGTGTAGAGATGGAAGATCCGTGTTATTATCCGCTCGGTTGCAAAAACTGTACCCTTTGATGATTTTTTTTGCAAGGCATTTTGGTGATCGACTATGCCCCGCTTGTCGCCTGCAATGCGCCTCAAAAAAATATTGACAAGTCTGTTTAACAAAATAGACTTTTCCATTCCTTTTAATTTATTGCATAAATGCCGGGACATGACGAAAAAAGAATATAAAGTAAAGCACGGAAATGCTTATCCTCCGGGGGCTAAAGCCAACGGAGGCGGCGTCAATTTTTCCATATTCAGTCGCCATGCCACTTCCGTGGAGCTTTTACTTTTCGAATCGGTCGACAGTAAACAGCCTTTTCAAACGATCAAACTGAAAAAGGACAGAAACCGGACTTTTTTTTCCTGGCACGTATACGTCAAGGATCTCGCTCCCGGCACCTGGTATTCCTGGCGGCTGGACGGTCCCAACCACGTCCGGGAAAGCGGCTTGCGCTTCGACAAACAGAAACTTCTGGTCGATCCCTGGGCAAAAGCGGTCAGCGACAAACATTGGGACCGGGGACTGGCCTGTCTGCCTGGGGACAATAGCCTCGCGGCCATGCGCGCCGTCGTGGTGGACGACCATTACGATTGGGAAGGCGACAAATGTCTGGCGATGAGAAGCCAGAAAGTCATCATTTATGAATTGCACGTGGGCGGTTTTACCCGGCATCCTTCCTCGGGCGTTAAAAACCCGGGCACCTTTGCCGGACTCATAGAAAAAATTCCTTATCTCCAAAAACTGGGCATTACCCATGTCGAACTGTTGCCGGTCATGGCCTTCGACGAACAAGACGTTCCTGCCGGAACCGCCGCCCTGGGACTAAAAAACTATTGGGGCTACAGCACTCACAGTTTTTTCAGTCCGCATCCCGGTTTTTGCGTTACGCCCGACCAGGGTTCGCATGTCAGAGAATTCAAGGATCTGGTCAAGGCGCTGCACAAAGCCGGCATCGGCGTGATTTTGGACGTCGTCTTCAACCATACCGCAGAATCCGGGCCCAACGGACCGGTCATCAACTTCAAGGGCATTGCCGGCAATATTTTTTATCATCTCGATTATCATGATAAAACCATCTTTCTGGATTACACCGGTTGCGGCAACACTTTAAACGCCAATCACCCGCTGGTAGCCCGGTTCATCATCAGTTGCCTGGAATACTGGGTCAGAGAAATGCACGTGGACGGTTTCCGCTTCGATCTGGCCAGCGCCATGGCACGCGGCGAAGGCGGAATGGTGCTGCACGATCCGCCGGTGCTCTGGGGCATCGAATTATCGGAACAACTGGCCAAAACCAAGCTGATCGCCGAAGCCTGGGATGCCGCCGGGCTCTACCAGGTGGGCAGCTTTCCCGGTTATCGCTGGGCGGAATGGAACGGCCGGTATCGGGATTCGATCCGGCGGTTTGTCCGGGGGGAAAAGGGCGTCATTCGGGAAGTGGCGACCCGAATCTGCGGCAGCAGCGACCTCTACGAAGACCAGGGCCGCCTGCCGATCAGCGGCATCAATTTTGTCACCTGTCACGACGGCTTTACCTTGTACGACTTGTTCAGTTACAACGAAAAGCATAACGAGGCCAACGGCGAAAACAACCGGGACGGCTGCAATCACAATCTGAGCGACAATTGCGGCGTGGAAGGCAAAACTAACAAACCGGAAATATTGAAGCTTAGAAGGCAACAGGTAAAAAACGTCTTTGCCATCGTGCTGCTCAGCCAGGGCGTTCCGATGCTGCTGGCGGGCGACGAGTTTCTGCATAGCCAACACGGCAACAACAACTGTTATTGCCAGGATAACGATCTTACCTGGTTGAACTGGGACATGGCCCGGCAAAACGCCGACATGCTGCGTTTCGTTCAGCAGATGATCGCGTTCCGGAAAAGGCATAATTCCCTCATGCGCCGTAATTTTCTCACCGGCGACCCGATCGAGGACAATCACTTGCCGGACATCTCCTGGCAAGGCATCAACTGGGACGATCCGGACACCCGAACACTGGCCTTTACTCTGGCCGGAACCGAGGTTGACGAACCCGACCTTCACGTCGTAATGAATATGTCCGACAGTATCCAGTTGATCGAACTGCCTTATATCCAGGAGAAAGTATGGTGCCTGGCGATTAACACCTCGTTGCCTTCGCCCCAGGACATTGTTCCCAAGGAAGAGCAACAGCCGATCGCCAGGCACCGCTATGAAGTCAATGCGAAGTCGGTCGTGGTTTTTGAAAACAGAAGCGGCTGAGCCGCCGACAACCGGACAATCGCGCCGGCCAGCTTTCATGGATCAATAACGGGCGGCTCGATTTTTCTCTTTATGAAACTGCGGAAACTTATCCGGAAATTTTCTTCCTCACTCCCTTGCGTGCGTTTCCAGATGAGCGTAAGGCGGCAGCGATTGCAACCGCAGGTCCTCGACCGGTCCGCCGACGGTGAAGTGATACAGACTCTGGAAAGCATTGTACTGAAGCCCGAGAAGGCCGTGCACGCCGTCGTCGAAGAAGCAACCGATGCCGGTGCCGCGCACGCCCGCGGCTTCCGCTTCCAGATAGAGCGCCTGGCCGATCAGTCCGGTTTCCCAGAACAAATGGCGGTAGCGCCAGGGCGCTTCGCTGACCGGCCGCTGAAATTCCGCAAGCATGCCCAGGCTGAACGCGCCGTCGCCGGCAATATCCTGATGGCAAGATAGGATTTTGGCGGCTCGCCGACAGTCGGCCGAAACCAAACGGTAGAGCGGCGGGGCCTCTTCCTCGTAAGTAACGGCCAGCCACTCGAACTCTTCCTGAATGGCCTTGCGCAAGCCAGGCTCCGCTTCGTGAGAACGGGGCAGCAGATATAAACCGGGCTCGAGACTTTCCACCCGGTGCACGAACAACAATAAGTGGACACGCGGCGGCCAGCGCCAGACGTCAAAGGGAATCGGGCGCGCCGCACCGACCGCACTCAGCATCCGTTCGAAATCGGCCTGAGGCAGATAAGTCACGGCATCGAAACGCTGCGCGCTGCGGCGTTGACGTAGAATGCCGGTAGCGGCCTTCGTGCAGGAGCTTGGGGTAAAAGAATGCGTGGGCGGCCGATAATCCGGCTCCCTGGTGCCCGGCTTGCGCGCCGCTTGTGCGACTTCGTCGATCACCGGCCAACGATGGCGGTGAAACCCACTGAGCCGGTCGGCGTGCCCATGCCATTCCGCCTGCCGGACATTCTCCAGCAAGTGCGCGACCGTCGTAGCCTCGGCCGTATCCTGGGCCATCCGAAGGCGGCAAATCAGATCGGGCGATTCTTCTTCCAGCTCGTGAAAGTCTCCGGGCCGGTCCAGTCCCAGCAAGCGGCTTAATTCCTCGTCGCCGCTTTCGGCCATCAGCTCCAAAGACCAGCCCAACACCGCGGCGGCATAGCGCAAAGCCCCCAGGGCATGGCCGATGTCGTGCTGACAATAGCGGTAGGCGCGTTCGCCGTACTTCCATGCCTCCCGCCAATGGATCGACGTCAGGGCGATAAAAAAATCATCGCTCGGCAGATTTAGGGAAAGATCGCAACGTTTTTCCAGTACATGATCGTGGCTTACATAATGATACACGCCGGCCGGCAAGAAGGAGTCTGCCGTATGGATGACGTAAGCTTCGGTAGGATGCAGATTGCCGCTCGACGGATTGCAGCGCAGCGCCCAGCGGTCGGAGCCGTATTGTTTCCAGGCCGACAACCCGAAGGACAGTTCCAGCAACAATCCCAGGCTCGACAGATCCAGCGGTCGACCGGGAAGAGTTGCCGAATGATCCAGTTGAGCGAACGGCACGGTCAGTTCCGCTCCGGGCCGCGGCAACGGTACTTTTTCGCAACCGGTAAAACGCCGGAACGGGTTCGGTTGATCGGACCAGTCCAGATACCCCGGCCCCGGCGCGTAACGCTCCGTATGATGCTTGCTGCGTTCGTGGTAGGTAAAAACCGTTGCCGCGGCCGATGTGGATGAATTCATCTTGTTCATGATCTTTCGTCTCATTGAATGCCGTTTGAGCTTCTTGAAGAAGCATTTTCTCGCCGTTCGAATTTACCGTATTTGACTAACATGCCCGGCAATAACAATAAATTCAGAACGGTCGACGAAACCAGGCCGCCGATGATGATCGTCGCCATCGGCCCCATTATTTCCCGGCCCGGATTGTCGCTGTTAAAGGCAATCGGAAACATGGCCAGGGCCGTCACCAGGCCGGTCATCAAAATGGACGGAAGCCGCTCCTGAGCCCCCTGAACGGCGGTGGCCAGATTCCAGCTTTTCCCTTCGACCTCGGTTAAATGCCGGTAATGCGACAGCAGCATGATACTGTTGCGCACGGTAATGCCGAACAAGGTCACGAAGCCGACCACGGAGCCCACCGACAACGTCGCCTGGGTCAGTACGACGGCAGCGACGCCGCCGATCAGGGCAAACGGCAAATTGCATAAAGTCAGGGCAACGTGCCGAACGCTGCCGATGGCCAGATAGATCATGATCAGAATGCCGATGCCGGCGAACAGGGAATGAATGATCAGATCCCTGCGCGCCTGAGCCTGTTCGACAGCGGCTCCGGTAAATTCCATGTAGCTGTCGCCGGCGATCGACTCGTCCCTTGACAGGCGGGATTTCAACGTTTGCATGAACGCATCGAGGTCTTGACCGATGACTTTACAAGTCACGGTTTGCCGGCGCTGCGATCCTTGATGAAGAATATTGTACCGGCTCAGCATGGGGTGAATATCCGCAATCTGCTGCATGGCTATCAATTTGCCTTCTTCGGTCCTGATCGGCAACTGCGCGAGCGATTCGGATTGTTCCCTAAGTTTCGGCGCAAGCGCCACAGCGATATCGATCACTCTATTGCCTTCGAATTTACGTCCGACCACCTCGGTTTCATAAGCGGCCCGCAAGGTATCGATCACCGCTTTGGGCGTGACTCCCCAAAATCTGAGCCGATCCAGATTCATGGCCACCTGGAGCATCGGTGTAGCGGGAGGTGAACGTACCTGCACGTCGGCAGCGCCGTCGATGCCGCTCATCAGTTTTGCAATCCGCCGGGCTTTCAGGTCCAGCTCGTTTAAATCACTGCCATAAATATTCACCACGACCGGGGCCGTATAGCCTGAAATGGTTTCATCGATCCGTTCCGTTAAAAAGGTGTTGGCCTCGAAAGAAATGCCGGGGAAATCGGTCAGAATTGCTCGAATGCGCTCTAGAATTTCTTGTTGCCCCGAGCCCGACAACGATTGCAGCCGCACTTCGTACTCGCTGTAATGGCTGCCGTAAGTATCGGCGCCCCGCTCGGCACGGCCCGCCCATTGCGATACCGACTCGATGCCGGGTATTTGCAAAAGCTGCGTCGTTAATTGTTTCCCGATCCGGATCGATTCCTGCAAGGAGGTGCCGGGAAGGCTGCTGGTGTGGACAATAAAATGCCCTTCCCGAAGATCGGGCAAAAACTGGCTCTTCAATGTCGTAAATCCGAACACCGCCAGGACGCAAGCGATCGCACAGCCGGCCAGGATCCAATAAAAGCGACGATACACGGCATGAATCGCTTTACGATAACGTGGCAGCAGATATCGAATCAAAGGCGGTTCGCGCATCTCTTTGGAAGATTTGGCCAGCAGTACATGACAGAGCGCCGGAGTCAGCGTCAGCGCGACCAGCAGGGAAGCCAAAATCGCCAGAATGTAGGAATAGCCGAGCGGCGCAAACAAGCGGCCCGCGACACCGGGCAAGGTCAATAAAGGCACGAACACCAGAGCCACGATAAAAGTGGCATAGACCATTGAATTTCGCACTTCCAGGGAAGCAGTATACACAACTTCATGCACCGGCCTCGGCTGGCCGGCAAGACGATTTTCCCGTAATCTGCGGAAAATGTTTTCGGTGTCGATAATCGCGTCATCGACCACTTCGCCCAGCGCGATGGCGAGCCCGCCCAGCACCATGATATTCAAATTGACGCCGGCTTCGAGCAGTACGATCACGGCGCTTACCAAAGAAACCGGAATGGCTAACGCGGAAATCAGAGCGGTACGAAAATTGTAAAGAAACAGATATAACACGACCAGTACAAACAAGCCGCCAATCAATAAATGTCCGGATAAATTCGAAAAAGACTTTTCAATATAATCGGCGGGCCGGAACAGATGAGGATAAAACGTGATGCCCTGGCGACGAAACAGACCGTCAAACTTCTCCAGCGCGGCTTCCACCTGCCTGGAAACCGAGAGCGTATTGGCGCCGTATTGCCCAATCACCATCAGAACGACGCCCGGTTTGCCTATAATTTGTGCTGCACTTATCGGCGGTTCGGGAGCATAGGCTATCGTGGCGATTTCTCCGAGGGTAACCGTACGGCCTTGATGGGATTTAACGATAATCTTGCCGAAGAGCTCGGGAGTCGTGGGAGCCCCGGTGACCTGCAGAGTAAAGCGTTGATTCTGATTTTCAATAAACCCGCCGCCCTGCAGGTGGCCGGCCTGAGCCGCAGCCCGAATAATTTCATCCAGAGAAAGGTTAAACCGATAAAGTTGTACAGGATCCACCTGGATCTGCAATTGCTGGACCGCTCCTCCGAATACATTGACGTCCGCTACGCCGGGAACGGCCAATAAATGCGGAACCAACGTTGCGTCGACCAGATTACGCAGCGCCATGAGATCCTTTTTATCCGAATTCAACCCGATGGTTAGGACGGTGGCCGAAGACGACGACAACGGCACCGCAATCGGCGTGATGCCGGGCGGCAAGCGTCCCGTCAAGGCGGCCAGCCGCTCGCTGATTAATTGACGATTGCGGTAGACCTCGGTATTTTCGGCAAAGTTGGCCGTGACAATGGATAATCCCTGAATGGACTCCGACCGCACCGTATCCAGGCCGATCAAGCCGCTGATGGACATTTCGATGGGGCGAGTGACCAATACTTCAACCTGCTCCGCTGAAAATCCCGGAGTTTCGGTTTGAATAATCACCTGCTTCGGTGAAAATTCGGGAAAAATATCCAGACCGGCCGAAGTAAATCGAAATACGCCATAAACAAGAATCAGTACGGCAAGCGCGATAACAACACCATAATAACGTATGGAAAAACGGACCAGGGCTCCCAGCATGTTTAAACGTTCCAATATCTGCAAGTCGTGAGACAGAATCTGAAGTACGGAGTGGTACTTTGTATGAGAAAAGCCCGTATGCAAACGGCCTTCTCATCAATGACTCATTATTGCAAACTCTCGTCAAGAAGTGTTATTTTTGCTTGATGTCGCAGTATGAGGATGCCGATAACCTGTCCCGGCTTCTGCTCTGTTTCGTAACAATAAAAGGTGTATAAATGGCCGAGGAATGCCAAAATATTTTTACCGATATTCCAAATCGGCTGTCCGAGGAATTTTTCGATATTCTCCTGAAGCGGGACCATGTCCATATAGAAAGAATTATTTCCAGGGGACACAAGACACCCGAAGGCCAATGGTATGATCAAGCTTGGGACGAATGGGTGTTATTGCTTCAGGGAGAGGCCGTTCTGCAATATGAACAGCCAATGTCTATGATCACGCTGACTGCCGGCGATCATTTGTTGATCCCCGCGCACACTCGGCATCGGGTGGAATGGACTCCTCCGGACAGGGAGACCTTTTGGTTGGCTGTTCATTTACACGATTCTTGAGTGTATTTCTGAAAAACCTGATATCGAAGCTTGGAGAATTTGTTCCGAACCCGGGCCGCCTAAAGGTTTTTTTTCAGGCGAAAAAAAAACCCAGGGAGCGGGAGCTCTCTGGGTTTGGGATTAAGCGCTTGGCGATTCCCTACTTTCGCACGACAACCTGTCGCACTATCATCGGCGCTAAGCGGTTTCACTTCCGAGTTCGGGATGGGATCGGGTGGTTCACGCTCGCTATGGTCACCAAGCAAACGGGTGCGGTTGACGATGCGGGTCAACCTTCGGCGGGGCTCTCGCCCGGCCTTGGAAATCTGTAACAGTCGGTTCTCTCGCTTCAAAGCGTCAGCTGTTCCTGAAGGTGTCTTCTTCAGTCCACCCAAACCGATTGGGTGTTATATGGTCAAGCCTCACGGGCAATTAGTACACGTTAGCTGCACCCATTACTGGGCTTCCACACCGTGCCTATCAACCTGGTGGTCTCCCAGGGCCCTTTAGGGGACTTCAAGTCCCAGTGAGATCTCATCTTGGGAGGGGCTTCCCGCTTAGATGCTTTCAGCGGTTATCCTGTCCGTTCATAGCTACCCGGCCATGCCACTGGCGTGACAACCGGAACACCAGAGGAACGTCCACTCCGGTCCTCTCGTACTAGGAGCAGCTTCCCTCAAATCTCAAACGCCCACGGCAGATAGGGACCGAACTGTCTCACGACGTTCTGAACCCAGCTCGCGTACCACTTTAAATGGCGAACAGCCATACCCTTGGGACCTGCTTCAGCCCCAGGATGTGATGAGCCGACATCGAGGTGCCAAACACCGCCGTCGATATGAACTCTTGGGCGGTATCAGCCTGTTATCCCCGGAGTACCTTTTATCCGTTGAGCGATGGCCCTTCCATTCAGAACCACCGGATCACTATGACCTACTTTCGTACCTGCTCGACCTGTCCGTCTCGCAGTCAAGCACCCTTATGCCATTGCACTCATTGCATGATTTCCGACCATGCTGAGGGTACCTTCGTGCTCCTCCGTTACTCTTTGGGAGGAGACCGCCCCAGTCAAACTACCCACCAGACACTGTCCCCACCCCCGATCAGGGGGCCAGGTTAGAACTTCAAATAAACCAGGGTGGTATTTCAAGGTTGGCTCCACCAGAGCTGGCGCTCCGGCTTCACAGCCTCCCACCTATCCTACACAAGTCGATTCAAAGTCCAGTGTCAAGCTATAGTAAAGGTTCACGGGGTCTTTCCGTCTAGCCGCGGGTATACTGCATCTTCACAGCAATTTCAATTTCACTGAGTCTCGGCTGGAGACAGTGTGGCCATCGTTACGCCATTCGTGCAGGTCGGAACTTACCCGACAAGGAATTTCGCTACCTTAGGACCGTTATAGTTACGGCCGCCGTTTACTGGGGCTTCGATCAAGAGCTTCGCTTACGCTAACCCCATCAATTAACCTTCCAGCACCGGGCAGGCGTCACACCCTATACGTCCACTTTCGTGTTTGCAGAGTGCTATGTTTTTGCTAAACAGTCGCAGCCACCAATTTTATGCTACCTTTCTCGGCTCCATGAGCAAGTCACTTCACCTAACAAAGGCGTACCTTATCCCGAAGTTACGGTACCATTTTGCCTAGTTCCTTCAGCCGAGTTCTCTCAAGCGCCTTAGAATTTTCATCCCACCCACCTGTGTCGGTTTCGAGTACGGCCACTCGTAACCTGAAGCTTAGAGGTTTTTCTTGGAAGCAGGGCATCAATTACTTCGTCGCTCCGAGGAGCAACTCGTCATCACTTCTCAGGATTGAGCGCCCGGATTTGCCTAAGCACTCTCCCTACCAGCTTAAACTACCTATTCCAACAGGCAGCCAACCTAGCCTTCTCCGTCACCCCATCGCAGTTACGACCGGTACAGGAATATTAACCTGTTTTCCATCGACTACGCCTTTCGGCCTCGCCTTAGGTACCGACTAACCCTGCGTCGATTAGCGTTGCGCAGGAAACCTTGGGTTTTCGGCGTCAGGGTTTTTCACCCTGATTATCGTTACTCATGTCAGCATTCGCACTTCCGATACCTCCAGCCGACTTCTCAATCGACCTTCGCAGGCGTACGGAACGCTCCTCTACCGCGCATCTTACGATGCACCCGTAGCTTCGGTACACTGCTTAGCCCCGGTAAATCTTCCGCGCAAGCCGACTCGACCAGTGAGCTATTACGCTTTCTTTAAAGGGTGGCTGCTTCTAAGCCAACCTCCTGGCTGTCTGGGCCTTCTCACATCGTTTCCCACTGAGCAGTGATTTTGGGACCTTAGCTGACGGTCTGGGCTGTTTCCCTTTTCACGACGGACCTTATCACCCGCCGTGTGTCTCCCGTGCTCGCACTTGTTGGTATTCGGAGTTTGCATCGGGTTGGTAAGTCGAGATGACCCCCTAGCCGAAACAGTGCTCTACCCCCAACAGTGATACACGAGGCGCTACCTAAATAGCTTTCGAGGAGAACCAGCTATCTCCGAGCTTGATTAGCCTTTCACTCCAATCCACAGCTCATCCCCATCTTTTTCAACAGATGTGGGTTCGGCCCTCCAGTAAGTATTACCTCACCTTCAGCCTGGCCATGGATAGATCGCCCGGTTTCGGGTCTAATCCCAGCGACTGAACGCCCTGTTCAGACTCGCTTTCGCTACGCCTCCCCTATTCGGTTAAGCTTGCCACTGAGATTAAGTCGCTGACCCATTATACAAAAGGTACGCAGTCACCCCACAAAGGGGCTTCCACTGCTTGTACGCATACGGTTTCAGGATCTATTTCACTCCGATCTCCTCGGTTCTTTTCGCCTTTCCCTCACGGTACTGGTTCACTATCGGTCAGTAAGGAGTATTTAGCCTTGGAGGATGGTCCCCCCATCTTCAGTCAAAGTTTCACGTGCTCCGACCTACTCGTTTTCACATCGAACCCATTTTCGTGTACGGGGCTATCACCCGGTATCGCTGGACTTTCCAGACCATTCCACTAATCGAATCGACGCTTAAGGGCTACTCCCCGTTCGCTCGCCGCTACTAAGGGAATCTCGGTTGATTTCTTTTCCTCCGGGTACTTAGATGTTTCAGTTCTCCGGGTTCGCTTCCAGCACCTATGTATTCAGTGCAGGATGACTTGCTGATGCAAGCCGGGTTTCCCCATTCGGACATCCGCGGATCAGGGTGTGTTTGCAAACTCCCCGCGGCTTTTCGCATGCTACAACGTCCTTCATCGCCTCTTACTGCCTAGGCATCCACCGTATGCGCTTATTCACTTGACCATATAACCCCAATAAGTCTGAAGTTATCAGTCAGCTGACATTTTCGCTTGTTCTGCTTGAGAACGGGTTCGTATTCCCTTCTACGGCTTCCCCATGCCGAGATTCCTTACGAATCCCACACGCTTCCCCGTATCCGTTCACTCGAACTCGTCAGTCACTTCACCGCAGTGATACGGCGTCATGACTTTGTTACAGATTTCCACTTTGTTAAAGAGCTATCGATACGTTTCTGCATCAATTCGATAAAGTCTTTTATCCGAAGTTACCCTTCGCAAAACCTTATGGAATTGATGGTGGAGCCAAGGAGGATCGAACTCCTGACCTCCTGCGTGCAAGGCAGGCGCTCTCCCAGCTGAGCTATGGCCCCAGTATTCCAGGTTCCCTAGCCCGTCTTCCGGTCTTTACATGCACTTGCTTGCGTTCATGCAAAGATGGTGGGCCTAGGAGGACTTGAACCTCCGACCTCACCCTTATCAGGGGTGCGCTCTAACCAACTGAGCTACAGGCCCAGGCTCATTTCTCTTAGATCAAAATAATTTGTTGTGGATGCTCATGACGCGTCGGGCGTCTTTGTAAGGAGGTGATCCAGCCCCAGGTTCCCCTAGGGCTACCTTGTTACGACTTCACCCCAGTCATGAATCACAAAGTGGTAAGCGCCCTCCCGAAGGTTAGACTACCTACTTCTTTTGCAACCCACTCCCATGGTGTGACGGGCGGTGTGTACAAGGCCCGGGAACGTATTCACCGCGACATTCTGATTCGCGATTACTAGCGATTCCGACTTCATGCAGTCGAGTTGCAGACTGCAATCCGGACTAGGACCGGCTTTGTGGGATTTGCTGACTCTCGCGAGCTGGCTGCCCTCTGTACCGGCCATTGTAGCACGTGTGTAGCCCACCCCATAAGGGCCATGATGACTTGACGTCGTCCCCACCTTCCTCCGGTTTATCACCGGCAGTCTCCCTAGAGTTCCCAGCCGAACTGTTGGCAACTAAGGATAAGGGTTGCGCTCGTTACGGGACTTAACCCAACATCTCACGACACGAGCTGACGACAGCCATGCAGCACCTGTCTCAGAGCTCCCGAAGGCACTCTACGATCTCTCACAGATTCTCTGGATGTCAAGGGGTGGTAAGGTTCTTCGCGTTGCATCGAATTAAACCACATGCTCCACCGCTTGTGCGGGCCCCCGTCAATTCATTTGAGTTTTAACCTTGCGGCCGTACTCCCCAGGCGGTCAACTTAATGCGTTAGCTGCGCCACTAATCTTATCAATAAGACCAACGGCTAGTTGACATCGTTTACGGCGTGGACTACCAGGGTATCTAATCCTGTTTGCTACCCACGCTTTCGTACCTCAGCGTCAGTTTTAATCCAGGGAGTCGCCTTCGCCACTGGTGTTCCTTCCGATCTCTACGCATTTCACCGCTACACCGGAAATTCCACTCCCCTCTATTAAACTCTAGCCCTCCAGTATCAAATGCAGTTCCCAGGTTAAGCCCGGGGCTTTCACATCTGACTTAAACGGCCGCCTACGCACGCTTTACGCCCAGTAATTCCGATTAACGCTTGCACCCTCCGTATTACCGCGGCTGCTGGCACGGAGTTAGCCGGTGCTTTTTCTATCGGTAATGTCAAGCTGCCGGGTATTGGCCGACAGGTTTTCCTCCCGATTAAAAGTGCTTTACAACCCTCAGGCCTTCTTCACACACGCGGTATTGCTGGATCAGGCTTGCGCCCATTGTCCAATATTCCCCACTGCTGCCTCCCGTAGGAGTCTGGGCCGTGTCTCAGTCCCAGTGTGGCTGATCGTCCTCTCAGACCAGCTATGGATCGTCGCCTTGGTAGGCCTTTACCCTACCAACTAGCTAATCCAACGCAGGCTCATCTGATAGCGCGAGGCCCGAAGGTCCCCCGCTTTCCCCCGTAGGGCGTATGCGGTATTAGCTTGAGTTTCCCCAAGTTGTCCCCCACTACCAGGCAGATTCCTACGCGTTACGCACCCGTCCGCCACTCGTCAGCGCCCGAAGGCCTGTTACCGTTCGACTTGCATGTGTTAAGCATACCGCCAGCGTTCAATCTGAGCCATGATCAAACTCTTCAGTTCAATCTTTGTTGCCACTAAATAAGATCAGTGACCAATCTTGGCTCGACGTCAGAATCAAACGTAAATGACTTGAATTAACGTAAGTTCTTGTGTCGAATGTTTTTCAACTGCTCCGACATTCATCACAAGCACCCACACAAATTATTTTGATCGTTTTGTTAAAGAGCGTGAGGTTTTCACCCCGTTGAGTCCGACTATTATAAAGACCTTTTGCAATATGTCAAGACTTTTTTCATTTATCGCCTCTCTCCGAAAACCTCTTCAGGAGAGGAGAAGCGAGCCGCCTATTATAACCCGCCATTTCATTTTGTCAACCACCCCGTCGACTTTTTTCGCCTTCCTTGAAGGCTTCCAATTCCTTCAACCTCCTGTCGAGCCGGCTATTATAACCAACCCAAAATCCCTGTCAAGACCTCCCTGCCTCTTTCTTCGGCCTCCCTGACCCCTCCCAGCTCACCACTGAAAGAAAGATGCGCATTATACGCAGCTCGACAGAAAGATCAATTTTTTTCTTATAATTTATTCGCAAGATCCGCGTTCAGCCAGTCCAAATATTTCGCAACCCCCTGTTTTACAGTAAGAAATTCTTTTTCATAGCCGGCTTCTCTTAAGCCCGAAATATCGGCCTGAGTATAACTTTGATAAGCGCCTTTCAGATGCTCAGGGAACGGAATGTATTCAATGACCCCTTCGCCATGCCAGTCAATGACCGCTTGCGCGACGGCATTAAAGGTTTCGGCTTTGCCGGTGCCGACATTATAGATGCCCCGGCGTTCCGGATGATCCCAGAACCACAGGTTCACGTCGACCACGTCGCCGACGTGGATAAAATCGCGCCTTTGCTCGCCGTCAGCCATGCCGTCGCTGCCTTCGAACAGCCGGGCTTTTTTTTGTTCGATGACCTGACGATTGAAATGATACGCAGTGCTGCTCATCGCCCCTTTATGCTGTTCCCGTGGACCGTAGACATTGAAATAACGAAAGCCGACGATCGGAATGGAAGTTTCCGGGAGGAGCCTGCGCACGTATTGGTCGAATTGAAACTTCGAATAAGCATACATATTGATCGGATGTTCGCACCGGCGATCCACCCGAAAGCCGTGACGGCCGCTACCGTAAACGGAAGCGGACGAGGCATAAAGAAACGGCGCATTCCTGGCGATGCACCCATCGAGCAGGCGCTTTGAATAGTCGTAATTGTTTTCCATCACGAAACGACCGTCCCATTCCGTCGTTGCAGAACATGCCCCTTGGTGAAAAACAGCCTTTATGTTCTTTAGAAAACCAGGGGTTTCAAACTTTTGGACGAATTCGGATTTATCGAAATAATCTGCAATTTCGAGATCGGCCAGATTAAGCATTTTCCGGCCGTTAGCCAGATGATCGACCAACACGATGTCTTTTTCGCCGCGATCATTCAGCGCCCGCACCAGATTACTGCCGATAAACCCCGCACCACCGGTAACTATGATCATCTATTTTCTCTCGCTTTGTTAATCATCGCCGTCGTCGATTGTCCGTCGACGAATTGCAAAATCCGGACTTCGCCTCCCGCCTTGACGACGCAATCGGCTCCGGCCACCTGATCGGGCGTATAATCGCCGCCTTTGACTACGACATCCGGCAACAAGCGGCAATACAAGCGTTCAGGCGTTTCTTCTTCGAACGCCACCACCCAGTCCACACAAGCCAGCGCCGACAACACGATCATGCGCTCCTGCAAACCATTGATCGGCCTCGATTCTCCTTTCAATTTTTTCACCGAAGCATCCGAGTTGACCGCCACGATCAAACGGTCTCCCAAAGCTTTGGCTTGCTCCAGATAGGTGACGTGGCCCGCGTGCAAAAGATCGAAACAGCCGTTGGTCATGATGATCCGCTCGTTATGGGCCTTTGCTCTGGCCACGATATGCATCAGTTCATCTTCGGACACGATGCCGTAGAGCAAATCCTTGTCGCCGTGCATGGCGCGCGTCAGCTCCTCCGGCGTTACCGTCGAGGTACCCAGCTTGCCGACGACGATGCCGCCCGCCAGATTGGCCAGATACATGGCTTCCGGCAACGGCAGATTTAAGGCTACGGCTAACGACATGACGGCGATGACCGTATCTCCGGCGCCGGTCACGTCGAACACGTCTTTGGCCCGGGCAGGCAAAGAATGCTCCTCGGTTTCCTGAATCAGCATCATGCCGGCTTCGCCCCGGGTCAACAAGACGGCTTGCAATTGACACCGCCGCAGCAGATCCCGGCCTTTTTCCAGCACGTCCCGCTCGCCGGCGCAAGTTCCGGCGACAGCAAGAAACTCAGCCAGGTTCGGAGTAATCAGGTCCGCTCGGGCATAGCGCCGATAGTCGTCGCCTTTCGGATCGACCAATACTTTCAACCCGGCCTGCTTGGCGGCGGCAATATAAGCTGTAACATCGGCCAGGGTTCCTTTCGCGTAATCGGAGAAAACAACCACGTCATGATCCGACAAATGCCGACGCAGCCTGGCCGTCAATTCGCCGGAGTCGAAGCCGATCGGCGTATCTTCAAAATCAAGGCGTATCAGTTGCTGATGCTGAGCCATGATTCGCAGCTTGCATATCGTGCGCGTTGCTGCCATGGTTAAAAAATCGCAGCGGACGTTTTCGGCCTCGAGCATTTCTTTCAGCAGAGCGCCTTCCTTATCGTCGCCCACGACGCCGAGCAGCGTCACCTTGCCGCCGAGCTTGGCGATATTGAGCGCTACATTGCCGGCCCCGCCGATTCGCTCTTCGCTGCTTTTGACTCGCACCACCGGCACCGGCGCTTCCGGAGAAATGCGCGCCGCGTGCCCGGACCAGTAGCGGTCCAGCATGACGTCGCCCACGACAATGATACGAGCCCGGCCAAAATCAGGCGCCTTAGCGATCATTTGGCACCTCCTGGACATACCTGTGATAAAGTCCTGGAATACAATAATGAAACCGAATGCCTCCCGCAAGCTTTCTTCCGGATCGTTGTTTCCCGATCAATGCCGCCAATTCGATGCGGTCGAAGCTTTGAATGGTATGTTTTCAAAAATTGCCCTCTCAAAATTAACGCGGATCCGTTTCATCTATCAGAATCTTTTCGTCCTGCCGGGAATGCTCGCTGAACTGCATCTGATACAACCTGGCATAAACACCGCCGCGCTGAATCAATTGCTGATGCGTGCCTCTCTCTGCGATGCGCCCATGCTCCATCACCAGGATCATGTCGGCGTTTTCTATCGTCGATAACCGATGCGCGATCACCAGCGTCGTGCGATTGCTCATTACCTTGTGCAAAGCCGCCTGAATATAGCGTTCGGATTCGGTATCGAGCGCCGACGTCGCTTCGTCGAGAATCAGTATCGGCGCATCCTTTAACAAAGCCCTGGCCAATGCCAGACGCTGCCGTTGCCCCCCCGACAGCTTGACGCCGTTTTCGCCGATTTCGGTATCGAGCCCCTGATCCAGCTTATCTATAAACTCCATCGCATAAGCATCGCGGGCGGCCGCTTCGATTTGCTCCCGGCCTGCGCCCGCCAAAGCGCCATAGGCAATGTTATTGGCGATCGTATCATTAAATAGTATGACCTGCTGGGTTACCAGCGCAATTTGCCGGCGCAGATTGGCCAGTTTATAACGGCTGATTTCGATCCCGTCGAGCAAAATTTCGCCGGCCTCGTGCGGATAGAAACGCAGGATCAAATTGGCCAGAGTACTCTTGCCGCCTCCGGATGCCCCCACCAAAGCGACGGTCTGGCCGGGCTCGATTTTAATGTCGATGTCCCTCAGAGCCCAATCGCTCGCGCCGTCGTACTTGAACGACAGATTTTTAAACTCCAGAGCCCCTTGGCTTCTTGTGACCTCGTAGTCGCCGGAATCCGCCTCGCCCGCTTCGTCCAGGATGACGAACAGCGATTCGGCCGCCACGATGCCTTTCTGAATTTCGCCGTTCGCATCGCTCAGTTGCCGGATCGGCCTTGGCAATAAAAACGCCGCGGTCAGATAGCCGACAAATTCGCCGACGCTGGCTTTCTGCATGAAAAACAGCGCCATGTACATCAGAAAAGACAGCGCGATCGCGATAATCAATTGCATCAAAGGGTTGTGTATCGCCAGCGTGGTGGCCAGTTTCAGCGACTGCTGCCGGTTATACAGGCTGCTTTCCAGAAAACGGCGGCGTTCGTAGGTCTCACCGCCGTAACTGCGCACCACGCGATGACCGCCGACCAATTCGGAAGTGATGTGGGTCATGTCGCCTATCGATTCCTGAATGCGCTTGCTGATCATGCGCAGCCGCCTGCTGACGTAGGTCACCAGCACGACGATAATCGGCGTTATGCCGACGAACACCAGCGACAACATCCAGTTGGTATAAAACAGATAAATGATCAATCCCACCGAGGTCAAGCCTTCGCGCACGAACGTGCGCACCGCGTCCGTGGTCGCCTTGGTCACTTCGCCGACATTGTTCGTGATCCGGGCGATCATGTAGCCGCTGTTGTTCGAATCGAAATAAGCGGTAGGCAGTTCGGTATACTTGTCGAAAATCTGGCAGCGCAGCGCATGAACCACATTGGTCGACACTTTGGCCAGAAAATAGTTGCCCAGATAAGCGCCGATTCCGTGAACGACGATCAAACCGCTGAACAGCAGCGGCAGATAATACATGCCTTCCCTCGCTTCGGTTTGCAGAGTGTCGATAATATGTTTGACCAGAGCCGCAAATAAAGTCTGGGTTCCTGAATAGAGCAGAAAGCCCATGAAACTGATCAGAAAAAGCCCGCGGTGCGGCCGGACATAAGCCAGCAGCCGTTTGTAGACCTGTGCACTGCCCGGTTGGTGGTTCTTTTGTTTTTTGGATTTCATCGTTAGGCCAAAGCCTTGGATTTTATGAGAGAAGGAGACAGATACTGGGAGATGCCTTTCTCGGCCATTGTCAGATCCTGTTTCTCCAGGCGTTCCAACAAGCGCCGATAGTTGACGTCCTGTCGGCTTTTATCATGGTGAGGATGCCATAAGTGCAGGACCGGCGCCGCAAACCGCCCTTCCTTGCGCCTGACGCCGGCATGGATCAGGCGGATCACCAGATCCGAATCTTCATAACCCCAGCCTTCGAACAGTTCGTCGAAACCGTTCACCTTGATAAAATCGTTTTTCCAGACGCCCAGATTGCAGGTCATCGCCTTCTGCCATTTTGCGGGCTGTAGATGCCGCAGCCGCCCCAGCGGCAATTTCATCAAGGCGGAGATCCGGTTTATTTTACCCAGAAGCCGCAACGGCAGAAAATAAAGCCACGGTTTCGAATAAAGCGGCAGCCTTTCGCCGAGCACCCGGTCCGTAAAAGCACGGCTCAGCAGAATCCGGTTGCCCGGAACAAAACAGCCGGCTTCCGCCAGGCGGCGGTGGGTCTCGACAAAATCCGGGCGCATCAGACAGTCGCCGTCGACAAACAGCAAATAATCGCCGTTGGCTCTGGCAGCGGCCTTGTTTCGGATCGTTCCAGCCCGGAAGCCCTGGTCCTCATGATGAACGTACTGCACCGGAATCTTTCCATTTTCACCATAGCGCCGGGTTTTTTCCAGATTGTTTGCGGACGACCCATCATCGGCGACAATGATTTCAAAATTCGGATCCGACTGGGCAAACAGGCTGTCCAGGCAAAGTGTCAACGCCTCGGGCCAGTTATAGGTAGTGACAATAACGGAGATCGGATTCATCGCTGAAGGGGGTTGCGAGTCTGTAATTCCAGCAGTTTGACGTATTTATAATAAGTGCCCTCGGCATTGGAAACAGCCAGCATGAATCCATGGCGTCCGTCCAGCACCGAAGCCTTGATGAAATAGGTGCGAATAAAGGTCCAGACGGCCTTCAGCACCGCTTTGCTCAAAGAAGAGCGGACGCCTTTTTGTGCCAGCACCCGAGCCCCCAGCGAGGAGTAGCTGTTGACCTTGTGCAATACCTCGTCCAGATCAACAAACGCATTGTGCAGCAACGGATTCTTGAGCCGGCCGGTTTCGCCTTGCAGCAGGACGCGTTCGTGCACCGCCGACTCGGTAAAGCGCCCTTTTTCGCGCCGAAAAAGGCGAAGCACATAATCCGGCCACCAGCCGCCGTGATGCATGGGCTTGCCGCAATAGCGGGACAACCGGGGAATTTCGAAGCCGCTGTAGCGCTCCGACCGGATCGCCCGCTCGATTTCGTCTCTCAACTCCGGAGTAACGATCTCGTCGGCATCGATCGACAACACCCAATCGCCACGGGCTTTTTCCAGGGCACGCTGTTTCTGGACACCGAATCCGGGCCAGTCGGTTTCGTAGACGTGAGGAGTATATTGCCAGCAAACGGCGACGGTTTCATCGGCACTGCCGGAGTCGAGTACGATGATTTCATCGGCCCAGGCCACCGATTCCAGGCAAGAACCGATATGCAGCGCTTCATTCTTGACGATGAGGATGACGCTAAGCATGCGGCACCCGAGCTCTTGCGTCCGCGCCGAGACCGGCGAAACACAAGGCGATCATCGCGATATACCAATGGCCTTCGGTATGGTCGAAAAGGGGCGTATTGAACAGACTGGTGATCAACAATGAAACAAGAAGACCCTGGGCCAGCCTCTTGTCCTGTTCGGGCAAGCCTCGCCAGCAATAAAACTGACCGGCAAAAAAAGCCGCATACGGAATCAGTCCGAACAAACCCAACTGAACTCCGATCATCATGAATTCGTTATGCGGATTTTGAGTCATCACCTTTTCTCCGACCGCCACCCGGCGGTACTCCCCGGCAAAACTGCCGGTTCCGTGACCGAACCACGGCTTCTCGACAATCAGCCTCAGGGAATGTTTCCAGAACGTATAACGCTGGCCCATGGAGGTGCTGGTTGGGTCCGACCGTTTCTGCAAATAGGACTGAGTATTGGCGAAGCCTTCATTGATCCTTTCGGCCTTCTTGGAAAATCCGAGAAAAAGCCCAAGAAAAACGACCAGCGCAAGCAGGACCAGCCAGCGTCCCTGCTTGTTCAAGCGCTGCACGGCGAACAACGCGATCAATACGAGCACGATCAATTGCCCGGTGCGTCCTTCTACCATAAAAAACAGATTGTACAGACACAACAAACTTCCGATTAAATAAAGTATCGCGTAACGGCCGCCGTCGTAAAATTTGTGCAAACAGTAAAAACAAAAAAAAGCAATCACAATGCCGTGAGTAATCCGGCTTTTAAGCGTCGGATCCCGGGGCTTGCCCGGGACCGCGGGCTCGCCCAATCTACTCAGGCCGAAAACATCCCAGTCGATCAAATAAGAAGCCAGCAGCGTGACGACCGAAGCAATGACGAACGCTGTCCAGGCCCAACTGCGATAACGGGGCGTCGTTAAAAAAGCCAACAGCACCGGCATAAAAACCAACTCCCGGTATTTCTTTATCATCGACACGGCCTCATCGGCCGTGGCGCTGCCGTAGCCTAATCCGATCAAAAAACAGCCGAATAATATCAGAGCCCAGGCCGCAACGGGCTGTCGCCTCAACAGCGCCGGAAGCCCCAGGAACTGAGCGGTCGCCAGCCAGAGCGCGCCGAGCACGGCCGATAGAATAATCGCCAGACTGGTGGAAAAATAGATTGCACCGATAAATAACGCCATCGCTCCGGCCGCCGCAATCGGCATGAATTGTCGTTGCAGAGGCTGAATCGGTTGTTCAATGAAATTCATATTGAGGTATTTCGAAGGGAATGATCTTCAATCGGACATTTTAACCTTAATCCCGCCTTCGTTGCGGCAATTTATTACAAGAGCGGACTCCAAAAGGCAGGACCGGCTTGCCGCCATCCTTCGTTGCCTCAGGCGACGGCCAGAATTTCGGCGATTGCCTGCCTGACCGTTTCGCTCGGCAAATTGTCCAGGCAACGGCTTCGGCTGTTTCGATGGCGGTCGCATCCTTCCTGATGGCAAGGCACGCATTCGGCTTCGCCCTGAATGAAGCGGATGTTGTTTACCCGCTGGCTGCCCTTTTTCCGAAAAGGATTGCTGCGCTGCCGATAACCGTACGGCCAGGGCGCCCATTTGACGGGATTGGTCGGCCCGTACAAAGCGATGACCGGGACGCCGACCGCAGCGGCCAGATGAGTGATGCCGGTGTCGGGGCCGATAAACAATCGGGCGCCGGCGATAAGCCCGCCGAGTTCCGCCAGAGAAAGCCGGCCCGCCAGATTGACGGCGCCCGTTGGCAGCCGGTCGGCAATGTCCGAAACATACTCGCGCTCCTCGTCGGCGGGACCTCCGGACAAGACCACCGTCAGCCCCCGGCTGTTCAGATAACGGCCGATTTCCACCCAGCCGTCGACCGTCCAGCGCTTATAGGTCCACTGCGGATAAGGATGGAGCACGGCATAGGGCGCGGCCGGTCGCATCGACTCATAACCTTCAGTTAATTTTCTTCCGGTTACCGTTTGAGGCGGCACCAGCTCGAAGCAGCACGGTATCTCCAGCAATTCGGCCAAGCGCAAATGCTGCAGAACGGTATGAGTATTGAAGTCGTCGAATTCGGTCCAGCGCGCCATGAACAAACGCTTCCACCAGCCGGCCGACTGCCGTGATGGTACCGCGCCGATTCTCGCCGGCGCCGCGATCAGTCCATACAAAAACGGGCGGTCTCCGGTCTGAGTAACGACAGCCAGGTCATAACGCCGAAACAAAGTCCGGAATAAGTTCCGGTAATCGGACCTCTCTGGCCGGTTGGGCGTGGCGATGACGTTGTCGATATCGGGATTCCCTTCCAGCATGGCGACCGTATTGCGGTAGACCAAGACGTCCAGTCGGGCCTTCGGATAAGCGCGGCGAATGGAACGAATCAGCGCCGTCGTCAGCAACACATCGCCCAGATAACGCATCGCGATGATCAGAACTCTGTCCGGAGAAATCGGTAGGCCTTCAGCGCGGCTCATTCGGTAAACGCTCCGGCAGAGAAACGCAAGGTGATTTCTTGGACGAGCACACAACCATTCTCCAAAGTTTATCTTCTCAATTTACAACCCGAAGGCCCAACCTGCATCCGAACGGAGTCAAGCGAGTATTTCCCGAACGGAAATAAACGAGCAGCCATTGACTCACTGATCGTTTCCCGCCCCTTCCAATGCCGTTTTGCCTGCCTTGCTCCATTTCAGTTTGCTCCGGAGGACGGTCATACCGTTCAACAGAGGCCTCGCGCCGCCCAGGGCAACGGCATCGACCAGGCAATACCAAGCCGCCACGCCGCTCGGTGGATTGCCTTGCGGCAGGTTCAGTACGGGATCGATGGCGGCCCATTTCCAGGTGCCGACGGCAGTGCCGATCAACTCCAGCCAGGTAGTAATGAAAAAAGCCGCCAGATAAACCATCGGCGAGCGGCCTTTGAACAGATAAATCAGAAAGACGCAAAACAACAGGGCGCCGACCGAATCGCCCTGTTCCGCCCAGCCGCTGATTCCCCAGAACGACCACGCACCGCACACGACCACGACCACGGCGGCAATGGCTCTGGCGTGCGTTAAAAAAAAGCCGGAGCGCGCCAGAGCGACCGCGGTCAAATACACCATGCCATGGCCCGGCGGCACATAAGCCGGGACATTATGAAACCGATAAGTGTAACCGCCCATGAAAGGAGAGGCGAAATGCTCGCCGATCGTCGCGAAAGCGACGGCAATGGCCACCTGCATTCTTATTTCCCTGTTTTCGCCGAGCAGCAAGCCCAGCAAGAACAGCCAGGCGCAAACGCCCAGGACATTCTGTTTTTCGATGCTTCCGTTCGCGTCGCTCAGCAAACAGATGGCTACGCAAACAAAAGTCAATGCCGCGATAAAGTAATCGCGTTTTCGATGAGAAAAATCACCATTTTTTTGCGGAAAATGCCGTAGCACGAAGACCTCGGTGGTTATATCTTATTAGAATTGAACAACATCGCGCTCTAGCGGCGCTTTTTTATTTCCGGCTCAAACGAGCAGCCAGGCTATCGCCGCATATCTGCCCAGCTTGCCTAGAAAAATAGCCAGACCGCCCGAGACGAGCGGCATCCTGAGCCATCCGCCGGCGAAGCAAAAAGCATCGCCGATAACCGGCAGCCACGAAAATAAAAGGACCCAGACCCCTCTTCTCCTGACGATTGCCAGCGCTTTCCGATTTTTTTCGGATAACAAAGACGGGAGCGGCGCTTTTTTAGCGGCCATGATCCCAAGTCCCCACGTAGTGAAGGCTCCGAGAGTGTTCCCCAGCGTGGCGATGAGCACCAGGGACACGGCTTGCTGGGACCTTTCGGACACCATATACGCTAAAACGGCCTCGGAGCCGCCCGGGGCGAGGGTGGAAGATATAAACGAGCTGATAAAAAGGCCGCCCATTTCAGGCCAGAACTCATGCACCACAATAATGTCTTTATAAAAGAGGAGCTATTCCGTAACCCATGAACCCATCATTATACGGTCTACGGCCGGTAAAAAAAACTGGAGGCCGACCGGCAGCTTGAGGGCTTATGCAAAAAAAATCCCTTGCTCTTAAATATAGAGACAAGGGATTTTTTCATTGGCGGGAAAAATTCAGCTTCCCGGCAGCATCTTGGATTTATTGGAAAATATCCGCTTGAACAATCGTGAAATCTGCTTGACTGCAAATTCAATCAGATTCCGCAACATTTCAAATGTATAAGCAACGGCTTCCGAAGCGCTCATGCCCTTGAATTTTCTGGCCAGGTAAGGCGTCAGCAACAAGCCGATCGCCAGCCCAATGACGGTAACTCCGGAAATGCCGGAATCCTGCGCCGGTGCCTGAGGCTGTGCTGCGGGCGGTTGGGCTGCGGGAGCCGACGGTGCCGGAGCCGCTACGGGCAGCGGTTCTTCCACTTTCTTCGCCGCCAGCGTTTTCAAATCGGCTTTATAATCGTCGGTCAGAACATAAGCGGTCACGCCGGGAATACTGGGCAGATCGCCCGCGCCCTTGCCCACCTTGAGCTGCGCTTTCATGCCTTTTTCCATATGCTGGGCAATATCGCAATGCACCAGGTAGGTTTGATCGCCCGGCGGCAGAATCAGCGTGCCGGAGATTTTGGCCGGGCCTGTAATTTCCAGATGGAACATGCCTTTCGGATACAGGTATTTGGGCAAGCCGTGCATCATCCACTGATGGCGGATATGGTCCTCGTTGACGAAATGAACGGTCAATTTCGTGCACGGCTTGAAATTAAATTCTTGGGTATCGAAAGCAAACATCCGGCCCGGAAATTTTTCGGCGTACTTATGACCCGCGTGAACCGTAACCTCTTTGGTTTCCGATATGCTGTCGCAACCGCCGGGGAGCTTGTCCGGATTCTGACCCATGACCATGCCGCCCCCCATGTCCATCAAGTGCCCGTCGCCATGATCCATCAGCATCGCGTCATGATCTTCCAATTCCTGTGCCGTCAGCGGAGCGGAAAATCCTGCGATCAGCACGCCCACCAACAATAACTTCACCATCATTTTTTCCTCTGTATTTCGATAAAACCTATGAGCAATCGAACTTGCGAATCGAATGTTCGCAATTTCAAATAATGCAAATTAGAAACCACAAACTGTATTTTTATCCCTAAAACACATAGAAAAAGCCAAGCTTTCAGACTCCCTCATTCAGGCACATTCCTTCTTTCCTAATAAACTCCAAGCCTTGCCCGGCGGGCAAGAAACCCGAGCTGACGCCATGCATTCAGCTCGGGCATTTCATTCAGCTTTTGGCTTTACGCAGCAATCCGTCGATTTTGTTTTTAAACGAGGCATTGGACAAATACAACATGTACAGGCCGGCAAAGCCGAACAACAGATACAACAGATAACTGGTCGTCGAGGTCTTCTCGCCGGCACCGGCAGTAAAACTCATGTGAGCATCCAGACGGTCGCCTTGATCGGGAACCAGAGTAATATGAATCAGATACTTGCCGGGCGCGGGTACGCCATTGGGCAAATCCAGGTTCACGGTACCGGATTTGTGTTTTTGCGCCGGCATGAAAAACACGCGCTGGCCTTCCGGCTCTTTGGTCACTTCGAATTCGATTGACATGTTTCTATAGCGCATATCCTGATAATCGAACACCAATTGGGTCGGAGTCGCAGCGCCGGGCAGACTACCGCAAAATTCTTCGGCCGGATACGATTTAGGCTGATAGGCCGTGTAATGGATCCAGTGCGACGGCTCCAACTCGAATTTGCATTGGTCGGTATCGGTACCGGCCGCGCCGCCATGCGCCCAAAGCGTCGCGGAAAAAAGCAGGGCGGACAGTCCAAGAAGACCCTTCGTCAATAATTGCACTTTGTTCATATTACCTTCCAGTTTTGATAAAATTATTATTATAAAAATAAATAAAAAGCTCTATCATGCTTGGGCTAATTCAAAATAACCTTAAATTGACTATAGTCAATAGCAGAAAACCCACTCTAGCACATCAAAACCGACAAATAAAGGAATAGATGAACTACTGCCGTCTCCGCTAGAAAAATAATCAGCACCTACTAATGCACGGATTGCGCTCTTGCCATCCTTGTGCCCATTTCGTAGACTTAAGCCAAATATCAGCCACTGGAGCTCCCAAAACATGTCATCTTTGACTACCTCGAAAGCTTGGACTGCATTACAAAATCATTTCAACCAGGTCCGCGATCACTCGATGCGGGAAGCTTTTTCCAAAGACAAGGATCGCTATAAAAAGTTCTCGCTCAAGTTCAATGACATTATTTTTGATTTCTCCAAAAACCGAATCACCGACGAAACACTGCGTTTGCTGATTGACCTGGTCAACGAATGCGAGCTCGGCGCCAAAATCAACGCCATGTTTTCCGGCAAGATCATCAACACGACCGAGCACCGCGCCGTTCTGCATACCGCTTTACGCAACCGGAGCAATTATCCGGTCTATTTCCAGGGCCGGGACGTCATGCCCGACATCAACCGGGTGCTGGCTAAGATGCGAACCTTTTCCGAATCGGTTCGGTCGGGCGAATGGAAGGGCTATTCGGGCAAAACCATCACCGACATCGTCAGTATCGGCATCGGCGGCTCGGGCCTGGGACCGAAAATGGTAGCCACGGCGCTCTCGCCGTACAGCTCCAGCTCTCTGAAAGTCCATTTCGTCTCCAATATCGACCAGACCAACCTGGTGGAGGTGCTCCAGCCTTTATCGGCCGAAACGACTCTGTTCATCATCGCCTCCAAGGTTTTCAATACTCAGGAAACCATGATGAACGCCAAATCGGCGAAAAACTGGTTCCTGGACCGGGCGAAGGACCCCCAAGCCATCGCCAAACATTTTGTCGCCATTTCGACTCACGCCGACAACGTCGCCGAATTCGGCATCGATACCGAAAACATGTTCGAATTCTGGGACTGGGTGGGCGGGCGCTATTCGCTCTGGTCCGCGGTCGGCTTATCGATCGCTCTGTCCATCGGCATGGATAATTTCGAAGCCTTGCTGCAGGGCGCTCACGAAGCCGATCTTCATTTCCGCAATACGCCTTTCGAGTACAATATTCCGGTCGTCATGGCGCTGCTCGGCATCTGGTACAACAACTTCTTTGAAGCCGACTCGCATGCGGTCATCCCTTACAATCAGTCGATGATCCATTTGTCCGACTATCTGCAGCAGCTCGATATGGAAAGCAACGGCAAAAGCGTCACGCTGAAAGGCGAGCGCGTCGATTACAGCACCGGCCCCATCATCTGGGGGCAACCCGGAACCAACGGCCAGCATGCGTTTTTTCAATTGATCCATCAGGGCACCAAACTGATTCCCTGCGATTTCATGGTGGCGGCCAACAGCCACTACCCTCTTCCCGAGCATCACGACATCCTGGTCTCCAACTTTCTCGCCCAGCCGGAAGCCCTGATGAACGGCATCACCGCCGACGAAGTCAAAATGCAGTTGACGCCCGAACAACAAGCGAACCCGGTCCTGGTGGCCTCCAAAGTCTTCGAGGGCAACAAGCCGTCCAGCTCCTTCCTGTTTAAAAAACTGACTCCGAAAACGCTCGGTTCCCTGCTCGCGTTCTACGAGCACAAGATCTTCGTTCAAGGCGTAATCTGGGACATCAACTCTTTCGACCAGATGGGCGTGGAACTGGGTAAAGTACTGGCCCGGGTCATCCTGAAGGAACTGAAAAACAACGACGAAATCAGCAGCCACGACTGCTCGACCAACGCCTTGATCAATGCCTACAAACAGTTTCGCGAGTCCTGAGGCCGGCTCACTTCGTTTTCAATCCCCTCGGGTTTAATGATCCTCTAAAGCGAGGTTAACGCCTCGCCTTGAAAAAATCCTTCAGCAGGCTCGAACACTCCGCCTCCAACACGCCCCCTTCCCAGCCGACTCGGTGATTCAAAAAATCGGCCTCCACCAGGTTAAGCGCATGGCATACGGCGCCGCGCTTGGGATCGAAAGCGCCGAACACCAGACGCTTGATGCGCGCGTGACTGATGGCTCCCATACACATCACGCAAGGCTCCAGAGTCACATACAGAGTCGCATCGACCAAGCGGTAATTTCCTATCGACGATCCGGCGCTGCGCAGCGCCATGATTTCGGCATGGGCCGTGGGATCGCAAGTCGTAATGGAGCTGTTCCAGCCCTCGGCGACGCACCGACCCTCTTTAACCACGAGCGCCCCGACCGGAACCTCTCCCTGTTGCTCCGCCCTCTCCGCCAGACGAATGGCATGGCGCATCCAGGCTTCATCGGCGGCCGGAGTTATTCCCATTCAATCGTCGCCGGCGGCTTGCCGGAAATATCGTAAGTCACCCGGGAGATGCCCGGCACTTCGTTGATGATGCGCCGGGAAACCAGATCAAGAAAATCATACGGCAAATGCGCCCAGCGCGCCGTCATGAAATCGATGGTTTCGACCGCCCTCAGCGCGACGACATAGTCATAGCGCCTGCCGTCGCCCATGACGCCCACCGATTTGACCGGTAGAAACACCGCGAAAGCCTGACTGACTTTCTGATAAAGCTCGTGCCGGTACAGCTCCTCGATGAAAATGGCGTCGGCCTGGCGCAACAGATCCGCATATTCCTTTCGAACTTCGCCGAGAATCCGGACTCCCAGTCCCGGCCCCGGAAACGGATGACGATAAATCATATCGGCCGGCAGGCCCAATTCCAGTCCGAGCTTCCGGACTTCGTCCTTGAACAGCTCGCGCAGCGGCTCGACCAGTTTCAGCGTCATGTTGTCCGGCAGCCCGCCGACGTTGTGATGCGATTTGATCAAATGTGCCTTGCCGCTCTTGGCGCCGGCCGACTCGATCACATCCGGATAGATCGTGCCCTGGGCCAGCCAAAGGGCATCGGTCAGTTTCGCCGCCTCCTCATCGAATATCTCGACAAACAGGCTGCCGATGATCTTGCGTTTCCGTTCGGGATCGGCCACGCCCTTCAACGCTTCGAGATAACGCGATTCGGCATTGACCCGGATGACCTTGATCCCCATGTGCTCGGCGAACATGGCCATGACCTGGTCGCCTTCGTTAAGACGCAGCAGCCCCGTATCGACAAAGACGCAGGTCAACTGATCGCCGATCGCCTTATGCAGCAGCGCGGCCACCACGGACGAATCCACGCCGCCGGACAGTCCCAGCACCACCCGGTCGCTGCCGACTTTGGCCCGGACCGCATGGATGCTGTCTTCGACGATGTTGCCGGGATTCCATAAGGCATCGCAGCCGCAGATGTCCAGAACGAAGCGGGCCAGAATCCGGCCGCCCTGCTTCGTATGCGTCACTTCGGGATGAAACTGCAGGCCGTAGAAACCTTTCTCTTCGTGCGCAATGCCGGCAATCGGCGCGCCGTCGGAACTGGCGATCAGCTTGAATCCTTCCGGCAGCGTCACGACGCGGTCGCCGTGGCTCATCCAGACGTCCAGAAGACCGTAGCCTTCCCGGGATACATGGTCTTCGATGTCGGCCAGCAGTTTCGAATGGCCGCGCGCACGGATCTGGGCGTAACCGAACTCCCGGTGATCGGACGATTCGACCTTGCCGCCCAATTGTTCGGCCATGGTTTGCAGGCCGTAGCAAATGCCGAGCACGGGCACGCCGGCTTCAAAAACAGCCTGAGGAGCTCTGGGCGTCTCGGCGCTGGTTACGGTTTCCGGCCCGCCCGATAAAATGATGCCCTTGGGAGCAAATTTGATGATGTCTTCGGCGCTGTCCTCGCACGAGAAAATTTCGCAATAAACGCCGATTTCCCGAATGCGTCGGGCGATCAGTTGCGTATATTGCGAACCGAAGTCCAGAATAAGAATCCGGTCGCTATGAATATTGATGGATTGTTGCTGCATGTCGACAAAGCTCGATGGTTGTGATCTATAAAAAACAAAGGGCTCGGTGGGAGCCCTTTGTTTGCGTCCGCCGGAACAGCGGCGTTGTCGTTTCTTCGGGAAGCTCTTCCCGGAGCCTCAACCGCGCCGCGGCTGTCAATCCAGACGGTAGTTCGGCGCTTCCTTGGTAATGGTCACGTCATGCACGTGGCTTTCCCTCATGCCCGCGCTGGTGACGCGCACGAACTGGGCCTTTTCATGAAGCGCCGCGATCGTCTGGCTGCCCGTATAGCCCATGCTGGCGCGAATGCCGCCCAGCAATTGATGAATCACGGCCAGCAGGCTGCCTTTGTATGGCACCCGCCCTTCGATGCCTTCCGGCACCAGCTTTTCGGCCGAATCGGCATCTTCCTGAAAATAACGGTCACTGGAGCCTTGCTGCTGCGACATCGCGCCCAGCGAGCCCATGCCCCGATAGGACTTATAGGAACGACCCTGGAACAGTTCCGTCTCTCCGGGCGCTTCTTCGGTACCGGCAAACAGCCCACCCATCATCACCGAATAAGCACCCGCCGCCAGCGCCTTGGCAACGTCGCCGGAATAGCGGATGCCGCCGTCGGAAATCAGCGGTACTCCCGTGCCTTTCAACGCCGTGGCGACATTGCTAACCGCGGTGATCTGCGGCACGCCGACGCCGGCGACGATGCGCGTGGTGCAGATGGAGCCGGGGCCGATGCCGACCTTGACGCCGTCGGCGCCCGCTTCGACCAAAGCCAGCGCCGCATCGGCGGTTGCGATGTTGCCGCCGACGACCTGCACGGCGGGATAATGCTTTTTAATCCAGCGCACCCGGTCCAGAACCCCTTGCGAATGGCCGTGGGCGGTATCGACGATGATCACGTCGACGCCGGCCGCCACCAGAGCCTCCACCCGCTCTTCGGTACCGTAGCTTGTTCCTACGGCGGCGCCTACGCGCAGCCGCTCCTGTTCGTCCTTGCAGGCCTGCGGATAATCCTTGGCTTTCTGGATGTCCTTGACGGTGATCATGCCGCGCAAATGAAAATTGCCGTTGACCACCAGGACTTTTTCGATGCGGTGTTTATGCAGCAGCGCAATCACTTCCTTGCGATCGGCATTTTCGCTTACCGTAACCAGACGCTCCTTCGGAGTCATCACTTTCGATACGGGCTCGTCAAAGCAGGTTTCAAACCGCAAATCCCGGCTGGTCACGATCCCGACCAGTTCGTCGCCGTCCACCACGGGGACGCCGGAAATATTCTTCGAGCGGGTCAGTTTGATGACGTCGCGGATGCTGACGTCCGGGCCCACGATGATCGGATCCTTGATGACGCCGCTCTCGTATTTCTTCACGTGATGAACTTCCCGCGCCTGCTGCTCGGCCGTCATGTTCTTGTGAATGATGCCGATGCCGCCTTCCTGAGCCATGGCAATGGCCAGGCGCGCTTCGGTCACGGTGTCCATCGCGGCCGAAACCAGGGGAATGTTAAGAGTGATGTCCCGCGTTAACCGCGTCTTCAGTTCCACGTCGCGTGGCAGTACGGATGAGTGCGCGGGCACCAATAAAACGTCGTCGAATGTGAGCGCTTCCTGTATTATTTGCATAAACCGCACCTATCAAGCATTTAAATAACCGAGCATTGTATAATAAACTAACGGGTAGTTTCCAGCTCTTTTAAACTACCGGCTTTCGATCCTTTCCTTCAGCAGTAATCTCACCGAAATCGCAACCAATTTTACACACAATTACTAAAAAACTGCCAAGTTTGAGGACATTACCCGTCGATCCGGAAAATAGGCCGACAAAGTCTTGTTTATTCATTAACAGAGCACTTCGGTCCGGCAGAGTTCAGACGAATCACCTTTCTTATGAGCAGCTTTCCATAAAGTTTCTGAATTTCTGCCGGCACGTCTTGGGATCCATTCCTGTCCATCTTCTTTCAACGACTGTTTTCATCGGGTTGACCTTGTCGGAGGTCCCTGCCACTTGGCCCTTTTCGATTGAAAAGCCCCAGCTTATCCTCTATCCTACCCGTAGCAGCCCGCCTAATAAGTAAAATCCACATAACTGCAGAGGAGACTCTATGAAGATTGGTGTACCCAAAGAAATCCATCCAGGTGAAAAACGCGTAGCCACGACCCCGGAAGCCACCGAACAACTGATTAAGCTGGGTTTTACCGTGGCGGTCGAAGCAGGCGCCGGCGCCGCGGCCGACATCTCCGACGAAGCTTATCAGGAAGCGGGCGCTGAAATCGTCAAGGATGCAAAAACGGTATGGACCGAATCCGATATCGTCATGAAAGTTCGCGCGCCGGAAGTTCATCCCGAATTAGGCATCGATGAAGCCGAGCTTCTGCCCTACGGCGGCCGTCTGATCAGTTTTATCTGGCCGGCGCAAAACGAAGCACTGATGCAGAAACTGGCCGCAAAACAAGCCACGGTGCTGGCGATGGACAGCGTGCCCCGGATGTCCAGGGCCCAAAAAATGGACGCCTTGAGTTCCATGGCCAATATCGCCGGATACCGGGCCGTGATCGAAGCCGCCCAGCACTTCGGCCGCTTTTTTACCGGACAGATTACCGCGGCCGGCAAGATTCCTCCCGCCAAAGTGCTGGTGATCGGCGCCGGCGTCGCGGGTCTCGCGGCGATCGGAGCCGCCAAGGGCATGGGCGCGATCGTCCGGGCTTTCGATACCCGTCCCGAAGTGAAAGAACAGATCGAAAGCATGGACGCCGAATTCCTGATGCTGGATTTCGAGGAAGACGGCAGCGGCGCCGGCGGCTACGCCAAAACCATGTCCAAGGAGTTCATCGAGGCGGAAATGGCTCTTTTCGCCCGTCAGGCGATGGAAGTGGACATCATCGTCACGACCGCGCTGATTCCCGGCAAACCCGCCCCGCAATTGATCACCAAAGGCATGGTGGAATCGATGAAACCGGGCAGCGTCATCGTCGATCTGGCGGCCGAACAGGGCGGCAACTGCGCCTTGACCGAAAAAAACAAAGTCGTCGTCAAACATGGGGTCACCCTCATCGGCTACACCAATCTGCCCAGCCGTCTGGCCAATCAGTCCAGCCAGCTTTACGCGACCAACCTCCGGCACCTGCTGACCGAACTCTGCCCCGAAAAGAACGGCATCATCCACGTCAACATGGACGACGAAGTCATTCGCGGCGCCACCGTCATCCACGACGGCAAAATCACCTGGCCGCCGCCTCCGCCCAAACTGTCCGCCGCGCCCGCGCCTCAAACCGAAGCGCCGGCGGTCAAAGGCGTTGCTGCCGAGCCCTCGAAATCCATCGTTCCGGCAACCGTCAAACCGTTCATCCCGTTGGCCCTCGGTGCGCTTGCCCTGTTCGGCATCGGCTCGGTGGCTCCCACCTCGTTCATGTCTCATTTTACCGTCTTCGTTCTGGCCTGCTTCGTCGGCTATCAGGTCATCTGGAACGTCACTCCGGCGCTGCACACGCCCTTGATGAGCGTCACCAACGCCATCAGCGGCATCATCGTCATCGGCGCCCTGATCCAGGTTTCGGCGCCCGGACCGGTAATCAGCATCCTGGCGGGATTGGCCATCCTGATCGCTTCCATCAACATCGCCGGCGGCTTTCTCGTCACTCGCCGCATGCTTGAAATGTTCAGAAAATAATCAGGGAGAAAATGATGTCGCAAAGTTTAGTCACAATGTCCTACATTGCCGCTACCGTTCTGTTCATTTTGAGCCTGAGTGGATTAAGCAACCAGGAAACCGCCCGCAGGGGCAATTATTACGGCATGCTGGGAATGAGCATCGCCATTCTGGCCACCGTGTTGAGCCCGGCGGTCACTTCCTACACCATTCTGCTCGTCGCTCTGCTCATCGGCGGCGCCATCGGAGCCAGGGCCGCGATCAAAGTGGAAATGACGCAAATGCCCGAGCTGGTCGCGATCATGCACAGCCTGGTCGGCATGGCCGCGGTTCTGGTCGGTTTCGCCAATTTCATGGACACGTCCAGCCCCTTGTCCGGCGTTGAAAAAACGATCCACGAAACCGAAATTTACGTCGGCATCCTGATCGGCGCTGTCACCTTTTCCGGATCGGTCATCGCCTTCGGCAAGCTCAGCGGCAAGATCGACGGCAAGCCGGTGCTGTTGCCGGCCCGTCACTGGCTGAATCTGGGCCTGCTGATCGCGGTCATCTTCCTGGGCCGGCTGTTTCTGCAGCAGGCCGAAACCGGCGGCGGCACCCTGCCCTTGCTGATCATGACCGCCATTGCCCTGGCTTTCGGCGTGCACATGGTCATGGCCATCGGCGGCGCCGACATGCCGGTCGTCGTCTCAATGCTGAACAGCTATTCCGGATGGGCGGCCGCGGCCACCGGCTTCATGCTCAGTAACGATCTGCTGATCGTCACCGGCGCGCTGGTCGGCAGCAGCGGGGCGATTCTGAGCTACATCATGTGCCGGGCGATGAACCGCAATTTCATCAGCGTCATCGCCGGCGGCTTCGGCACCGGCACGGGCGGCGAGGCGGCCGTGGTCGAAGGAGAAGTCACCCCGATCGACGCGGAAGAAACCGCGCAACTGCTGCTGGCGTCGAAAAACATCATGATCATTCCCGGCTACGGCATGGCGGTGGCTCAGGCTCAACATACCGTCAACGAAATCACCAAGCTGCTGCGGGAAAAAGGCAAAAAGGTGCGGTTCGGCATCCACCCGGTGGCCGGGCGCATGCCGGGACATATGAACGTGCTGCTGGCCGAAGCCAAGGTGCCGTACGACATCGTTTTCGAAATGGACGAAATCAACGAGGATTTCCCTCACGTCGACGTCACCATGGTGATCGGCGCCAACGACATCGTCAACCCGTCGGCGCTGGACGATCCCAACAGCCCAATCGCCGGCATGCCGGTTCTGGAATGCTGGAAAGGCGGCACCACCGTCGCGATGAAGCGGAGCATGGCCTCGGGTTACGCCGGCGTCGGCAATCCTTTGTTCGTGCTGGAAAACACGCGCATGCTGTTCGGCGACGCCAACGTCATGCTGCAGGCCGTGCTGAAAGCCTTGAAAGGCTGACGGAACAACTCGCCCTGGAGATTGCCGTCTTCAGGGCGAATTTTTCAACCGACACCGATGTCTATCGGCTACCGGGTCGGCTCTCCCTGCGGGCGGCCCGACTTCCAGGATGAGTTTTCTTCGGCTTGGCTGGTTTCGAATACACTCCGGGCCGTGCCGGAATCGCCGGCGAACAGACCCGCTCTCAAGCCCGGAACGATGCTATGACCGATCCAGACTTCAGTACTGCCGTCACGGACTCTCGTTTAACCAGAAAAACGATGATCCTGTACGCCCTACCCCATTTGACCGATGCGGTCATGACCCTGCCGATGGCGCTTTTTATCCCGGCGTTTTATGCCGGAGAGTTGGGACTGCCTTTGGCCGGCGTCGGCGCGATGATTGCCGTTTCCCGAATTGTCGATCTGATTGCGGACCCACTCATCGGCTTCGCCAGCGACCGTTTGCCGACGCGCTGGGGACGGCGCAAGCCGTGGCTGGCCGCCGGCACGCCGCTCATTCTGCTGGCGACCTGGAGGCTGCTGATACCCGGAGATAACGTATCGCTCCCTTACCTGATGATCTGGGCCTGCCTTTTGTCGATCGGCTATTCGATGTTCGATCTGCCCTATAAATCCTGGGGCGCGGAGCTGTCGACCGACTATGCCGAACGCTCCCGAGTCACGGCCTGGCGCGAGGGGTTCAAAACGACAGGCCAGATTCTATTTCTGGTCCTATTGATGGTTATGGAAAAGACCCACCTTCACGGCGACCGCGAGCAACTGCGGGCGCTCGCGCTGATGGCGCTCGTCGGCCTTCCCGTTCTGACCGCAATCACGCTGGTCAAGGTACCGGAAAGGACGGCCGATAAACTGACCGGGCCAGTGGTGATGGGCTGGTCTTCCCTGACTCTGCTGTTCAAAAATCGGGCCTTCCTCAGAACCGTCGGGGCGATTGTATTATTCGGTTCGGCATTGATGATTCAGGTGACGCTGCACAAACTGGTGCTGACTCATGTATTCGGACGGCCCGAATGGTTCGCGCCGCTGCTGTTGGGAGAAACGCTCGCTTCGCTGTCCGCGATGCCGCTGTGGGTTCGCCTTTCCGACCGCATCGGCAAGCACCGGGCGGTAACGATCGCCGCGCTTTCGATCGGTTTCTGGAGCCTGCCGTTCCCCTTGCTCGGAGCCGGCGATAGGCTTTGGTATAGCCTTTTCATCGTGCTGCGCGGCAGCGGCCTGGCCGCGATATTTTTCCTGTCGAATTCGATCGCCGCCGACGTCGTCGACCAGGACACGCTGGAGAGCGGCCGGCAACGGACGGGGCTGTTTTTCGCCTTGTGGGGCATGGCCATCAAACTGGCCCTGGCGCTGGGCGTGATGATGGGCACCGGCTTGCCGGCCCTGTTCGGCTTTCTGCCTGCCGAAACAAGGCATAGCCCGGAATCGATCACGGCGCTGCTGTTCATTTACGGCTGGCTGCCGGGATTGATCATGTTGCTGGCGTTTCCGTTGCTGTGGCAGTTTCCGATCAACCGATCGTATCAAAGGATCCTGCGCGCCCGGATCGAGGATCGGCGTATTTTATAAACGGCAACGAATCGTTTCACCGAAAAACCGAATCCGTTTTTCAAGCGAAAAGGCTAAACTTCATCCGCTCGAATCCACAGGCTCCTGAAATATTTCTGAGGATGGTCTTTATCTTTAATGTCCTTGCAGGGGATGCCTTTCATTCTCTCAATCGTCCCGTCGTCGCTGAGAAGTTGAAACCGGCTGTCCCGCTCCGGATAAAACAAAACGCTTTCCGGACGAAAATCCGACGGCCATCCGGCTATTTCAATGAGCTCCGGAGAGTCGTTTTTCCGCCCGGACCATTGATAAAGAGAAAAATGACCGCTTCCGTCGTAAGCGCCGGCAATCAGGAGAAAGCGATTTTGCTTCTTCCAATACTCAATGCTCCGGATGCCGAGGCCGTTTAAATCCAGTTCGATCGGCTCGCCGAACACGGCGCGGGCGTTTTTCTTCTCGACCAATTCTTTCGGATTGGTCAGCAGCAAAAGCAGGGCTTTGCCTTCGGGAATGGGATTTCGAAAACCGATCAATAGTTTTTGATCGGGCGTTGCGGTCAATCCTTCGATGTTCAATCCTCCCTGTTCCTTGGGAGGCAATTTTTCCGCGGCAGCAAGCCGATAGGGCTCAAGCCGCGGATCTTCCAGCATGTCCTCGACCAGCCGGGTATAGGCATGTCCTACCTGCTTGAAGCATTTCGCGTCATTGTCACGAGTGAGCTTATTGGCAAAAAACTGATGCCGTTCCGGCCTCGATTCGCCTTTTTTATTTCTTCCGTGCGAAGTAATCCAGTAGATCACTCCGCCAATTTGAGACGCCCCTTCGATATCGACTTCTTTCTTTTTGGGGTTGTTGTCGAAACAATCGTTGAGATCCCGGCCGGATATCCCGAAAACCGGCTCTCCCGATAAATCCGAACGGTAGACTTTCAGGATGTTGTCCTCGTCGTTGGCCACAACGAAATGCCGTTCATCGACAGCGACGGCCCCGGAGGCGTCGCAGATGCCGGTGTGTTGCAGTTCTTTCTCGACGCAGAATTGGAGTTTTTTCATGGTTGTTGCTCTCTTGATTTACGGTAATCAGCCTGATTCATGCCCTTTAAGGCATCTCGCCCGGAATACTTTGGCTGACTGCGAACAAACAGGTAAAGCCCGGCCTTGTCCTAACGGTTAACCGCTCTAAAAATGCCTGACATTTTTACCGGCTGGCCTTATATAATGGACCGTCTCTGTTTCAACTCATTAGGTTTTCCAATGAAAAACAATTTCATTCCCTGTCTTTTGTTCCTGTGCTTCAGTGCTCCCGCCCTGGCCGAAAAGGTCGGCTCCGTCGATACCGAATTCAAATGGCTCGGCCCCGACAGCAAAATCGTCATCGAGTATTTCGACGATCCGGATGTGGCCGGAATCACCTGCTACATCAGCCGCGCCGTAACCGGCGGTATCTCGGGAGCGGTCGGCGTGGCCGAAGACACTTCCGATGCGTCGTTGGCCTGTTATCAAACCGGAGCGGTCACGCTTTCGGACAAGATCAAGTCCGGCAAAAGCGACGGCGACAACGTCTTTAAAAAACGCACGTCCTTGATATTCAAATCGATGCAGGTCGTCCGGTTCTACGATAAAGCGCACAACGCGCTGGTGTATCTGGTGTACAGCGACCGGGTCCTGAAAGGCTCGCCGAAAAACAGCGTGACGGCGGTGCCGATTCAGGCCTGGCGTTGATCGTTTTTCCGCCCCAGCCTTAAAGTCGGCAATGATCCTCAAAACAGGCAGGGTAAAAGCGAATATTGATCGCCCATGATGCATAGACCGAGTGTTCGATTGTTGTAGGTTGCGGTCGGCGATAGCCAACCCGACACGAAGCCCATTCAATGCCGGGTTACGAACGATGCGCAACCAGACCTACTAACTTATGCCGGCACTTTTTTGGGCATCAGATACCACAGAACAAACGCTATCAGAAACAACCCCGGCACGTCGCCCACGAGATTCGCCCGGTCCGTCTCGTCCATCAGCGCGTGAATCAGCATGATGCCGCCGTGCACGATGCTCGACCAGACCGTAAACCCGATCAGGCTGCGGTTGGCCAGAGGATCGGACGCAGCTTTAATCAAAAACACGCCCAGCGTCGCGTAAACGCCCATGATCATGTGTTCGTATTCGGGCTGGGGTGGCGTCCAGCTCCAGCCCGACGGCCACAGCCACATCATCAGCAACGGAACCCCCACGACAAAAACGCCGCCGATAACGTAAAGAGCGATTTTCAAAAACTTGAGTTTTTCTTCGTCTTGCATAGGATTCTCCTCTTCCGGTTTTAGAATGACTGCCAATGGATGGTACGGATTTGTTATTTTCTTGCACCGGAGTAGCTGGTGCAACTTTCTCCTGCGGAGGAGGTTACCAAACGGTTCGGCGTCCGTAAATAGGGCTATAGGGCTAACGAAGGAAGCCCGTCATTCGTGGCGTACTCGCGAACGCCAGTAACCCGGCAACCGCGCGTGATGTGCCAGAGCAAAGACCACAATGCCGTCTTGCTCGGGCCGGTAGATGACGGAGAACGGAAATCCTTTGACGAACACATGACGCGTACTGGACGCCGATGGCGAACCCGCTTGGGGAAACGCGAGCGCCCTCGCAGTCGCTTCTTCGACCGCCGCAGCGAAACGCTCTCCCAAACCCGGTTGGGCTTCACTATAATAAGCCACCTCGGCAAGAAGCTCGTGGCGTGCGGCGGCGATGAAGCGAACCCGTTTCACCGGGCAATGCGCCTGGCCTCAGTAAATACATCCTCAGCCGAATAGGTCTGGGCTTCCTCACGGTCATAGGCTGCAACCCTCTCCTCGATCTCAAGATTCCAGGCGGCCTCAATTTCCGACAAGGGTGTTTCACGCAGCGATTCCAATAGCACCTCGGCGAGCCGGGCTCGCTCGTCTGGCGATAACATCCGGGCTTGCTGTTCAACTTCGGCAAATGTGATTGACATGGTCATTTCTCTCGTGATGGCAACGGTTGAATTTTATACCCTATACAGTCTGTATGGTATAGCCGCTAACGTAAAGATCATCGGCGGAGCATTAGCGGAGTCCGCTGGAGTGTTGAGTTAGAATGGAAATTTAAGCAATTCCTCCACTGTTAAACCAATATCTTTAGCGATTTGCCGAAGTAAAAATTGGTGAAATATCAGGCCCTGCATGAAACGATACTGTTGTGCATCTACCGTCAGGAAGATGAAATTGTTTATGTGCCCTCTGCCGGACTTTTGTAAATCCCGGCATTTCAAACAAAGCGACAATTTCGCGAGGTTTAAGAACAGGTACATTTCCCATTTTCAAGCAACAACATTTTGAGCCAAGTAGGGTACGCACTGCGTACCTTTTTGGTGTTTGATTCATTGGCAAGATTTAAAAATGGTACGCAATGCGTACCCTACCTGGCTTCATTCTTCATATCATTATTGCCCAATTAATAATTACAAGATTTCTATATACCTTCGCGACTTTAAGCCAAGTATGATATACGGGCAAATGGCAAAGAAGCATTGGATCGAGCACAGATGTACTGTGCCCCTCCAGCGCCAATAAAAACCGACAGTACTACAGCCCAACTTGCTATGAATTTTAAGTTGAATTTATTCATAGTAACCTCCTTGGTTTGAAGTGCTATGGGTACATTATGGTGTTCATTGTTAGTGGGAATTCCACCCAGCATTCGGACGGTTTTTTCAGTCACATAAATTCTTTGATATTCAAGACTGATAGAACTCTCGGTCTTCTCGCTCCAATGCTCCCTTATAAAAAAGGAGGCTCAAACTCTACGCATTTATACATTTATATAATATACGTGCTGGTGAGAGCGGCATTATAGAAAAAAGAAAAGCCCAAGCTGTAATAGCCTGGGCTTTGTCATACGGCTCAGCCCGAATAGGAAGGTCTGTCCGTACGGCTCATCGTCCATGACTGTATTCCATAGTTTAAGCTCACCCATTAGGCAGGGGGGCCACGCACCGAACAAATCGTTACACGAGACCTAAGTCTTTACGCCTTTTAACGCCTATCTCGCTGTTTTACCCGGAGGCCGTGCCACCTAACGCTTTAAGGTGAATTCCGGGTCGCTCAAAAGTTTGGTCAAAACAACCTCCTTTTCCTGATTGAGCCCAAATACAATGGGGATAAGATTGCTTTTTTCAAGCTTGACTATCTCAAAAAATAAAATTATAAACTCGCACAGGTTGGGTTGCGCTTTTTTTTGTAACCCAACATTTGTGCAAGTAGCCCGGATAAAACGCAGTGAAACCCGGGATAATCGAAGCCTCCCCGATTATCCTAGATTCCACAAAGCTCCATCCGGGTCACTTGCTGATCAATTTAAAAATTAAAACAGATCATTTCAAAGCTCCCTCGTCGCACTAAACCGGATATCCGGCCACCTTTCCTCGGTCAATTGCAAATTGACCCGGCTACTCGCCAGATAAACCAGAAAACCGCCGCCGTCTTCGGCCAGGTTATCGAACGCTTTCTTCTTGAATTCCTCCAGCTTGGCGGGCTTGTCGGAACTGACCCAGCGCACCGTGGAGATCGACACGGCATCGTAAACGCATTCGACGTTGTATTCGCTTTTGAGACGATAGGCGGTCACGTCGAACTGCAGGACGCCGACCGCGCCCAGGATCAGATCGTTGTTTTTCAACGGTTTGAAAAGCTGGGTCGCGCCTTCCTCGGTCAACTGCACCAGGCCTTTTTGCAGCGCTTTGCTTCTAAGCGGATCCTTTAACACCACGCGCCGGAACAATTCGGGCGCAAAATACGGAATGCCGCCGTATTTCAGCGTTTCGCCCTGGGTGAAGGTGTCGCCGACCTGGATCGTGCCGTGGTTGTGCAGGCCGATGATGTCGCCGGGATAGGCTTCTTCGACGTTTTTCCGGGTGTCGGCCTGGAACGTGATCGCGTTGCCCACCTGAATGCTTTTGCCGAGACGAACATGGTGGATCTTCATGCCCTTGTCGAATTTGCCGGAGCAGACCCGCAGGAACGCGACCCGGTCCCGGTGCGCCGGATCCATATTCGCCTGAATCTTGAACACGAAACCGGTGAATTTGTCCTCTTCCGGCAACACGGTGCGCTGCTCGGCTTCTCTGGGACGCGGCGGCGGCGCCAGCTCGGCGAAAGCGTCAAGCAACTCCAGAATGCCGAAATTGTTGATCGCCGAGCCGAAAAACACCGGCGTCAGCTCGCCTGCGAGATACTGGTCCAGATCGAACTCGTGGCTGGCGCCTTTGACCAGGTCGATCTCGTCGCGCAGTTCCTCGGCCTGGTACATCAGCAATTCGTCCAACTTGGGGTTGTTCAGGCCTTTGATGATTTCGGCTTCGGCGATGCGGCCGCCGTGCTGCGGGCTGAACAGATGGATTTCGTCCTTGTACAGATGATAAACGCCCTTGAAGCGCTTGCCCATGCCGATCGGCCAGGTCATCGGCGCGCATTTGATCTTCAGCACCGTTTCCACTTCGTCCATCAGCTCGATGGGTTCCCGCCCTTCCCGGTCCAGCTTGTTGATGAAGGTGATGATCGGCGTCGTGCGCAGACGGCAGACCTCCATCAGATTGATCGTCCGTTCCTCGACGCCCTTGGCGACGTCGATGACCATCAGCGCCGAGTCGACCGCGGTCAGCGTCCGGTAGGTGTCTTCGGAAAAGTCTTCGTGGCCGGGCGTGTCGAGCAGGTTGATGATGGCGTTGTCGTGCTCGAACTGCATCACCGAGGTCGTCACCGAAATGCCCCGCTCCTTTTCCATTTCCATCCAGTCGGAGGTGGCATGGCGCGCGGCTTTTCGGCCTTTGACCGAACCTGCGAGCTGAATCGCGCCGCCAAACAGGAGAAGCTTTTCGGTCAGCGTGGTTTTTCCTGCGTCGGGGTGTGATATGATGGCGAAGGTGCGCCGGCGCCTGAGTTCTGAAAGTGGTTCTGACATGCCTGTGACTTGCGGATAGCTGAAAAAACTTTGTATTATAACGAATTTTTCGGCGCCAGGCATGGACAAAATAACAAGGAACAAGGTAAGCACATGGAAAAGGCCGAACGTCCTTAACCCACCATGAGGTACAGCCAATGTCCAGAATTCAATCGCCACCCATTCAAAGCCCCGCGGTGCTGATTCCGGTCGATCCCGCGATTGAGGCGTATCAGCGCAGCCTGCTCGGCCGCACCGATCATCCGGCGTTAGCCGAGATGGAAACGCGGGCTCAGGAAAACGGCTTTCCCATCGTCGGCCGGCTGGTCGGGGTTTTCCTTGAGACGATGGCAAAAACGATCAATGCCCGCCGCATCTTCGAATTCGGCAGCGGCTACGGCTATTCGGCGTACTGGTTCGCCAAAGCGGCCGGACCCGAAGGCCGAATCGTCTGCACCGACGGCGATCCCCGCAATCAGGAACTGGCGCAAGGCTATCTCGGCTCCGCCGGGCTATGGGATCGCATCGAATTTCACACCGGTCTGGCTCAGGACGTCTTCGAGCGGACCGGCGGCCTGTTCGACATCTGCTACAACGACGTCGACAAGGGCGATTATCCCGAGGTCTGGCGCATGGCCAGAGACCGCATCCGCCCCGGCGGGCTTTACATTGCCGACAACGTGCTCTGGCACGGCCGCGTGGCGGTGACCGACTGCGTCGACGTGGTTCCCGGCTGGACCGAAGCGATTCTGGAGCACAACCGGCTGATCTTCAACGATCCCGATTTCGATGCTTTCATCAATCCGACCCGGGACGGAGTCGTCGTTGCACGAAAAAAATCCGCCTGAGCGCGGCCTGCTGCGGCGGGCGCTCCTGATTTTATGGCTTTTCGCCTGTTGCCGGAGCGGCTTTGCCCACAAGGCCAGCGACAGCTATCTGATCCTGAGTGTATCGCCCCACCGGATCGAAGGCCAGTGGGACGTCGCCTTGCGCGATCTGGATTACGCCCTCGGTCTGGACGTCAACGGCGACAGTAAAATTACCTGGGGCGAGTTGCGCAGTAAACGCGATGCGGTCACGGCTTACGCGTTCAGCCGCCTCGTCATCGACGACGGCCGTTCGCCCTGTCCGATCCGTCCGCACGGCTATCGGGTCGACGCCCATAGCGACGGCGCCTATTCTGTTTTGCAGTTTAGCGTGGACTGCGGCAAGAAACTTCAGTCCCTCGGCATCGGTTATTCGCTGCTGTTCGACCTCGATCCCCAGCACCGCGGCCTCTTGCGCATCGATTACGAAAACACGTCCTCCACGGCGGTCTTAAGCCCGGCCAACCGCAAGCAGTCCTTCGAACTGAGCCATGTCAGTCCCGGCGCCGCGTTCCGGCAATATCTTGTCGAAGGCATCCGGCACATCTGGGCCGGTTACGACCATATTTTGTTTCTGCTGAGTCTGCTGCTGCCTGCGGTACTTCTGCGCGAAAACGGGCGATGGCAGCCCAGAGCCCCGTTCCGTCCCGTTTTGATCGACGTGGTGAAAATCGTCACCGCCTTTACCGTGGCACATTCGATCACCTTGAGCCTCGCCGTGCTGGACGTGATCGCCCTGCCCTCGCGCTGGGTCGAGTCGGCCATCGCCGCCTCGGTGATCCTGGCCGCCTTGAACAACGTGTTTCCCGTGGTCGACAAGACGCTCTGGCTGGTCGCCTTTCTGTTCGGGCTGGTGCACGGCCTGGGCTTCGCCAATGTGCTGAAAGACTTGGGGCTGCCTCAAAACACGCTGGTGCCGGCTCTTTTGGCGTTCAACCTGGGCGTGGAAATCGGCCAGTTGACCCTGGTCGGAGGCTTTCTGCCGGTCGCCTACGGGCTCAAGGAGTCCGCATGGTACCGCAAATGGGTAGTGACCGCAGGGTCGCTGGCCATCGCCGCGATCGCCCTGGTCTGGCTGCTCGAACGCTCGATCGATTTCAAATTATTCAGCATTTAGGACTCATGCCGTCGCATTGCAACACGACTCCCGAACGAAAGCCATTCACCTGTTTTCTTGCGCTTTATTGTCTGGCTTCCGCCGTTTTCGCCGTGCCCTACGTTCCGGCGAGCGACGATCAGGTGCTGGAAACCCTGCCTCAAACCGTTGCATCGCTTCGCCCCGATTTAAGGAACTTGCGGGCGGCCCTGGCCGCCGATCCCAAACAGCCCGGTCCGGCCGTCAAGCTGGCCAGGGAATATGTCGAACTCGGCAAAGCCGAGGCCGATCCGCGTTATTACGGCTATGCCCAAGGCTTGCTGCAACCGTGGTGGCAGAGCAAGGATCCGCCTTCGGACGTACTGCTGCTGCGCGCGCTGATTCTACAGAATCGGCACGAGTTCGACGGCGCGCTTCAAGACCTGGACAAGCTGCTGCAACGGCAACCGGACCGCAGCGAAGCCTGGCTGGCGCGCGCAGTGATTCTGCTGGTCCAGGCCCGGTACCCCGAAGCCCAGCAAAGCTGTGCGGCGCTGATCAACTTCGACGATACCTTGCTTGCGGCCACCTGTCTGAGCCAAGTCGGCAGCCTGATGGGCCACGGTCTTGAAAGCTACCGGTTCCTGACTGAAAGCCTGCACGAGGCCAAGGCAATCTCTCCGGAGCAGCGCCAATGGACGTTGACGGTGCTTGCAGAAATGGCCGCCCGGCTCGATAAAAACGAAGAAGCGGATCGATATTTTATCGAAGCGCTCCACATACGCCGTCCGACCGCGTATTTGCTGGGCGCTTACGCCGACTTTCTGCTCGACCGCAACCGCGCCGAAGAGGTTGTGGAACTGCTGGCGGGGCATATCCGCATCGACGCGTTGTTGCTCCGCCTGGCGCTGGCCAAACAGCAACTGGCTGCCGGCGATTTACCCGAACTGATCAATACGCTGCAAGCCCGTTTCGCCGCCGGCCGGCTGCGGCAGGAAAACCTGCACCAGGGCGATGAAGCGCGCTTTGCGCTGCACTTGTTGAAGCAGCCGGATAAAGCCCTGAAGCTTGCGCAGGCTAACTGGCGGTTGCAGAAAGAACCGAAGGACGCCCGTATTCTGCTGGAAGCGTCGATCGCGGCCAATGAGCCGAACGCGGCGGAGCCGGTACTCGAGCTACTGCGGCAAACCGGCATGGAGCATGCCCAGCTCAAACGGCTGGCGGACCGGTTAAAAAATATAAAAGGATAAAAGAAGGCAGGATTCAGCGTACTCGGCCCGCTGAATCCTGCTCACGGGATTTAGACCGGTTCGTGCCTGCGGCAGCAGCGGCGGCTCAGCCAGATGCCCAGGCCGACGATGACGGCCAGGACGATCAAGCCGGGGATCAGGACATACTTCATCAGATACGGCCAGCAATCGGGCGGCGGCGTTTGCGGCCGCGCCGGCCAGGGCTCGGCCAGATACGGAAATTCGTTCAGGAACGGCTTGTCGTTGACCGTGGCTCTCGGCCATTGTTCCGTGTCGATAAAGGCGTTTTCCTGAAGCGGGCAATCGCCCTGGTTGCAGGTCAGCAAGGCCACGTCGTCGGTCAAACGGCGTCCGTTCGGAAATCCCGGCGCGAACTGACTGGTGTAAATCATCACGTCGGGCACCCGGTCGTAATGGCGAATCAGCAAACCGCTAAGCTGATTCAATTGCGCAATCGGCGGCAGGCAGGCCAGCAAAAAGTCCTGAAGTTTTTTCCGGGATTCCGCCTTTTCATCGATCAGGGCCACGTGCTTGCTGGGATGCACGGTATTCAGTATGTCGAAACGTCCGAGCTGGGTCCGGTTGGAGCGTCCGACGTGATCGATCTGATCCCCGGTTTTGGCATCCTTGGAGGTGCCCCAGAGCAGCCAGGTCTGTTGACCGGCAGGGAACGAGGATTTGGGAATGCTCATCACCATCGTCACCACGTTGACGTTAAAAAACCGGGGAAAAATGAAAGGATCGTCACGAACGCCCGTATACAGCCTGACATTCTCGGGATTCTTCAAGCCGATAATGTTTTTATCCTTGAGCGTGGCATCGTTGTTCAGATGGATGGTGATGATGGCATCGTCCGCTATGCCTTCCGGATTGACGATGGTGCCGCCGTAGCGGGCGCGGTCTTCGGCGTTATCGAAACTCAGCTTGCTGTGAAAATCGAAGTGGACCGCGTACTCGTAAGGCTCGAAATTGTAAGGAGGCGCCGCCGTCAGCGAGCGCCGGACGTTGAACACGACGATCATGTTGTCGCCTTCCGGATAAAAAAACAGCCCGGTGATATTGGGCTCCTGCGTTTTCGGATCCAGGTTCATCGGATCGGCATGATCCGAAGCCCGGCCTGCCAAAGGCACCAACAGCAGGATAAACGCAAGAAATAAGATTCGCGCATGGAACATAACAACTCCTTATCATCGAATTGATTTTTATTATTGGCGACAATCCAGGCAGCAAATACTGGAGCTTCTTGTCATCTCCGGAGATTGAGTTCGAACGGGCGGCAGAAAAACTCGCGGACTCGACCGTTAATACTATACCCGGAGCGGGGATCATACAAGGTGCTAGGAGGCTGATTTGGATGATTTTTTTATATTTCATTTTTACATGGAAAGCTATAACCAAAAGAGACCGGTCTCTAAAAATTGAAAACTGGTTAAGTAAAAGACCAGCTCTTCTGAAATTATAAGTAAGGAATAAAAGTGAATTGTTTATAAAAAACCTGCCGTAATGGTTGCCAGTTAGTCATTTAGTACAGAACACATTGGAAAAGACAGATAATAAATATAGACTAAGCTCAGCTTTTCAGGCTCTTATCATCCATCCATAGGACTTTACCGCCTCCGAAGCAGCCTTAGCTGCCCAGGCAACACTATCCTGCGGACGATTTGCGGATGGTAAAGCGGTAAAGCTAAGAGACATGGAACAGAAAAACGATTAAAGGCTCATAATGAAAGCTATTTCAATATTTAATAATAAAGGTGGCGTTGGTAAGACGACCCTTACTTTTCATCTTGCACATGCACTCGCTGCAATTGGGCATCGAACGCTAATTATTGATTTTGATCCTCAGTGCAACCTAACAATCCTTGGTATGGATGAAGAGGATTTACACCAGATATGGCTGGAAGAAGATGATTTTATTGAAGATTTCCAAAATTCACGAAACAAATTAGCGCCGAACGATTTTGAAAATTTAGTATCTGCCCCTAGATCAATTCATTTCCATCTGAAACCAACAGAAGATGGAGTTGCCGAAATCGGCCGTCTACCCCCCCCCTACCCTTTGTCTACAAATCTGGACCTTATTCCTGGCAGGTTAACCATGCATTTGTATGAAGAAAAAATCGCTAGTCGGTGGAGCTATGTGTATCAGGGAGACCCCCTTGCCGTCAGGACAATTACAAAACCACGGGAATTGGCTGAAAATTATGCACGACAGCATGGATATCAATTCGTGATAATGGATACTTCTCCGAGTCTAGGCACACTGAATAAGGTAATAATTTCAACCACAGATGGCTTTGTAATTCCTTGTATGCCAGATATGTTCTCTCTTTATGGAGTTCGAAATATTGGAAATGCATTATCCGTATGGAAAAAACAATTCGATACAATATTTCACTTATTATCGGATGAGAAAAGAAAATCTTTTCCCACAAATTATGTTCGACTTTTAGGTTTCACTATATATAACGCAAAAAAATATTCTAATTCAGACACTTGGGATCTAGCCACCGCGCACTATAACTACGCGCTCCAAATACCTGACGCGATTGAGCGTTTCATTAAACCAGAAATTCGTAATCATATTGAAAGTTCTGTTATGGCGAAGCCAATTGGAGCTAAAGCTATTATGCACACACATAATACTCTCCCCGCCATGGCTCAGAGATATCATCTTCCAATGTGGGAAGTCCCACACTTCAGTCAGTTAGACCCCGGCGACCGAAATACAGTTATGGGAAATAGGGCAATCTACGAGGCAACGAAAGGCAAATACATAGAATTTGCAAATGATCTGTTAACTAGGATGACTTCTTTAGACTGATTTACATGGACAAGACTAATTCAATTGAGCATGCCCTTTCGGCATATAACGATAAAAAACATGAGCTATCGCTTTTCATGGAAGGCATTGCAAGATGGTTTCTAACTAATCCAAAATTTACTGGAATGGAGTTACCGATAGTTCATTCTGTAAAAATGCGATTAAAGGACCCTGACCACCTTAAAGCAAAACTGGAGCGTAAGTGGAAAGATGATGATCCGATTACTCCAGATAATTTATTTGAAAGGGTGACTGATCTTGCTGGAGTTCGTGTCTTACATGTATATCAAGACCAATTTCCAAAGATTCATGAGGAAATATTACGGAAAGTTAATGGTTTAAAAGATTGGTATTTACCCGAAGTCCCACGTGCTTATACTTGGGACCCAGAATCGCAGCGTTTTTTTGGCGATAAAGGCATTAATGTCTCGATTAAAGAAAGCTTTTATACAAGCGTACATTATTTAATTCGACCCAGAGTAGATTCGCCAATATGTTGCGAAGTCCAAATACGCACGCTTTTTGAAGAGATTTGGGGCGAAGTTGACCACGCCCTAAACTATCCAGAACCATCAGGTAATCTACCTTGCAGAGAACAGCTACGAGTATTAGCAAAATTAGTTGGCGCTGGGAGCCGTTTAGTTGACTCTATATTTCGAAGTCATGAAGGAAATGTATAATCAAGCTTGTATGTTTTTTTATATTATAGAGATTCAATCAACGAAAGTGCTTTTTTTATAGGTCGAGCATAAAACGGCTTAAAGACTTTTCCTTGCTCAACATCGGCTAAAAGCCGTTGCAGTTCTGGCCGCAATTCTCTCAGATGCTGTTTACCAGCAATATCTACCGCTAGCATCGTTTTAGACTCCGATCGTAAAAGAAGCCATTCCTTAAGCGCGGCAACTAATTCCTCTCTCTCAGAAATCATATAACGAGCAACAATATTGTTAATATATTCGTAACCTTGTTCTCCAGATGCGCGGACAGGAAACCCTGCCACTTCCGCATCAAGAAGCTGGAGAAGAGCATTTGTCATTTATCTGATCCTCGTAATTGCCTCAGGGGGAATCAAAGAATTAAATATGACTTCCTGTCCGCCTCCAGGCATATTGAAATCCCTATAAACTTGAGTTGGATTGGGAATATCAATCCCCATCTGTTTGAGTACTCGTGTATCAATCTCTAAGAGGGCATCAGGGACACCTCGGTTCGAAGGTAGAGCCAAATTAATTTGAGCTTGCATTCCGCTCATTGTCCCGTCTGGGGTGGTAAATATCTTATTTGACGAGATACCTGGCTTTAAACCATTTTCAACAATGCTATTTGCATATTTACTCGATGTATAGTGATAGATTTTTTCTGGAGTCTTTGCAATTTTACAAAAGCCGCCTCCTGGTATGCCCTCATTTGCTACTTCTTGCAGTTCATATAATTCTAAAGCCATTGCGGCTACTGCGTAACACCATGGGCAATTACCTGAAATATCAATAATATTCACCGGATCATTCAACACATACCCATACAGGTTCGTGTCGCCGCCGGCAAATAGTATAGGATCCTTGGCGGTCCATCGTCCTGTTTCCGCATCATAGTCACGCGCGCCGAACCGGACAAGTTTGGTATGGGGATCGTACAGTCCGCCGGCGAAGCCGAACGGTTGAAAGCCGGGGTTGGAATCGCGGATAAGGTTGCCCCAGACGTCGTAGTCGAGCTCCTGTACAACGGCGCCGGTGACGGTGTCGACAACGAACCTCGGGCTGCCCAGATGATCCGAAACCAGGCGGTAAATGGTTTTCGCCTGCGTGGCGGGATCGGTTTTGACCAAATACGAAGGCACATTGCCTTTATCGCCATAGATGAAGCGTGTGATTACCTGGCCGTCGCCGTCGAGTTCGGCGACTGGATTCAGTTGGCTTTGATAGAGCCAGGCCTGCACCAGTTGGCCGTTGACTTTCTTGCCGATCCTGCGGTTTTGGCCGTCGACGACGTAATCGATCCGTGTGCCGTCGGATAAATCCACGTGCCGAAGGTTGCCGAAGACATCGTAGCCGTAGCTCGTCGTTTGGCCGTGTTCGGTTTTGCTTTGAAGCTCGCCGTTATCGGTGTAGACGTAATGTTTCCCGTTGAAATCGGTCAGGCGGTCCTGGCTGTCGTAAACCGCAACGGTTTGGCCATTGAGCTGAGTCCTGTTGCCGTTAGAGTCGTAGCCGTAGACGGCGACGACTGCATCGTTGTCCGTGATTTGTTCCAGGCGTCCGCGGTCGTCGTAGCGGTAGCCGAGACTGTGCGACAAGGAACCTACGGTTTCGGTTTTCCGAGTAATCCGGCCCAGCTTGTCGCGCTGGTAGATCCAACGTATCAAAGGAGCGTCATTGATTATTGCCTGATAATCGGAAGTTTCGCCAAAGCCGTTATAGCTGATGCTGTCACTGACGGCTCCCAGAACGGTTCCAGCGAGCAGACCGTTTTGAGGCTTGCGGGTTAAAGTAAGCAGCCCGGCTTGAGTGAGCAAGCCGTCCTTGTCGTAACTGTAAGCCACGGAATCGGCTTGATTCAGGCTGATGCTTTTGATGCGAAAATCCGAGCTGTAACCGAAATCGACTTGCCCGTTGATAGTGCCAGTCCAGATTTGCCCGGTGACGAGGCTGCCGTCGTAGCGGTAGGCCAGGCTGTCGCCGTCCGGTAAGGTGAGGCTGTCCAGTTGTCCACTGGCGGACAGATAGTGGTACTGGATATCGCCGTCTTGGGTATGAACCGCGTCTAGCTTTCCGCTTTGCAGCTGATAAACGAAATCGATCGTCTGGCTATCGGGACGCTGAATCCGGGTCGGCTGTTTGTCTTTGTTGTAAAAATACTCCGTGTACGTTTGGGCGATGCCGGGCGCATCGGGCGGGGTGTAGCGTTCAACCAGATTGACGGCATTGTGATTGAAAAGATGTTCGTCGCGCTCGGGAGGACGGATGCCGGTCAGGTTGCCGTTGGCGTCGTAGTGATATTGAAGGACGCGATGGTCCGGCAGTATTTGGCTGACAATACGTCCTGCGGCGTCGTAAGTAAAATGCTCGCTCCGGCCTAGAGCGTCGGTACGGCTTTCGAGATAGCCTGTCAGGGCGCCGGAGGCGGCATCGGTATGATCGTAGTAGCTATATGCCGTCTTGCGCTGTGCCTCGCCTTGGCCCTGGCGGACGGCACTCAACCGGCCTCTGTCGTCGTAGTCATAGGCCACCGGTTCGATATCGGCCAGAGTCGACCGCAGTGGCCTTCCTTGTCCGTCGATTTGGACGGAGGCGATGCGATTTTCGGCGCTGGTCGCCGTCCAGGTTTTAGTCTGAGCGTGGTAATTTAATACGGACGCCTTGCCGTTGATACTGATCGTGTCGGTCAACGAAGTCAAGCTGAACGGGTCGTTGGCATCGGCCAAGGACACCGTACGCTGTTGGGTGACCGTGGCGCTCAGGCCGGACGGCGTTTTTACGGTGCTGGAAACACCCAGAGGGGCCTGCATGCCGAAACGCGGGTCGGGGCCTTGCTGCGCGGTGGTGACAGTGCCGTTCGCGGCAGTGCCGGTTTCAAGATAGTCTTGTGGATTAAACAATCGACTTTGGGCAGTGCCGTCGGCAGCGGTATTGACCTGCAGTCGCTCACCAGTCGACAAATAGTCTACTGCAAAGCGGAGAATCCGGTTTTCGCCGGTGCTCATGATGCTGTCATAGCCGGCGCTGCGAGTTGAGCCGTCGACTGTCCAGCCTCCGCCGGCCGCATCCATGTCTTTTTCAAGGCGGCCCTGGCTGTCGTAACTGAAAATGCTGGCATGCTGGTTTGGGTCGCTAAAAGATTCAAGCAAGCCTTTCGGCAAGTAAGTCATTTCATGTCGATGCCCGTCCGGGCCTGTAACAGCGCCGAGAGTACCGTCCGGCTTGACGGTAAGTTCGGTGCGCTGCCCGTCGGGCGCAACGATAGCCGTGACGGTGCCGTTGGCGTCGCGTTCGATACGGGTGACATCGTTGTCGATATCGGTAATTGTGCTCAGGCGCCCTTCGGCATCGTAGCCGAAACGGAAGAGCACGGCGCGGGTAACGGCATCCAGTGTACGCAGGTGCTTGCCGTGCGGGTCAAAGTGATAGACCTGGCTGGCGTCGGCAGAGGGGATGAGGAGGTCGCCCAAACCGAGTCCTGGAAAAGGAGACGTCAGTTTACGAATGGTGTTATTAAGCGGATCAGGTGTGGTAGTACGAATATTGGCGATAAAAAGAGCGCCGTCGGGACCTAATGCAACATCGCTGGGATTATATAATTGCGCCTGAACCGTCGGGCCGCCGTCGCCTGATGAGCCTCGTTGGCCGTTGCCGGCAATGGTTGTTATAACTTGATCCGGGCCGACTTTGCGTATGCGGAAGTTACTTCTGTCGGCAATGTATAGACTGCCGTCAACTCCTACCGTTAATGCGGACGGAGAATTGAGTTTGGCCAGAGTTGCCGGCCCGCCGTCGCCTTCATAGCCGGCCTGACCGTTGCCTGCCACGGTCGTGATGACGCCGTCGTTGCCAACCTTGCGGATGCGTTGATTGTTGGAATCGGCAACATATAGACTGCCATCCGGCCCTAAGGCTATTTTATTAGGGTTGCTGAGCTTGGCCTGATTCGCCATACCGCCATCGCCGCCATAGCCGGCCAGACCGCTACCGGCGACGGTGCTGATGATGCCGTTCCCGTCTAATTTTCGGATACGGTTGTTAGCCGTGTCAGCGATATAAAGACTGCCATCAGGCGCTAGAGCAAGACCCGAAGGACGAAACAATTGAGCCTGTACAGCTGGGCCGCCGTCACCGGCATAGCCATTTAATCCGTTACCGGCTACTGTGCTGATGATGCCGTTCCGGTCGACTTTACGAATGCGGTTATTTAAATAATCTGCGATATAGAAACTGCCGTCCGGAGCAACGGCGACATCCTTTGGCCAAGATACATTAGCCTTTGTTGCCGGCCCTCCATCTCCTCCGAAACCTTCAATTCCATTGCCGGCTACGGTATTAATCACCCCATCGGGATTAACTTTCCTAACTCGATAATTATTTTCTTCTTCCGTAATAAAAACACTGCCGTCGGCGGCAATATCGATTCCACTACAGTACCTCAGCCATGCCGTCACTGCGGGTACGCCTTCGCGGCTGTCGCCGGCCCCGCCCGCAACGCGCTTAATCGTTAAGCCCTGGTTGTCGGCCGCCATCCGTTCGCCGTTTCCCAATTCCAGCACGCGCGCCGACATATCGTAATTGTGATGATGGCTTAGGCTCCAGCCGCCGAGCGATCCAGCTCCCGGTGGGTTGCCGGAGAGCATCTTTTGCCAGGTACGGCTAAATGCGATAGTCCCCGCTCTGCGGTTAGCAGAAACCATGGGGCTGTCGGTTCTACCGGGTTGTCCAAAACTTTGTTGAAAGTCGGAACGAATGCCGTAATAAACCGCCTGATAGCGGTAGGCGAGCGTAACTGTCGCCGGCACGCTGCCAACTACTTCCCGGTTGTAAGCGTCCAGACCGTTCCAGACAAAACGGTAGGTTTGGTTAGGCGAAGCGTTGAAGCTTTGGCTGAAACGGCGACCGGCAATGTCGATGGTCAAGTCAATGCTGCCTATAGAGGCCGGCACGTTACTCCCGGTAATTGGAATATCCAGCGCTCGTGCCGGTTGGTAACCCGGACTGCGGCGGCTTTGATAATGCAAGGCATAAGGCGTGCCGGAAATCGCAACCGCTTCGCCGACAGTACGTGCTTGCGGATTGATTTGGCTGCCTGGGCAAGTATCGCAATGTTGATCGGCTGGGGATTCCTGGCTTTTATCCTGCGCCGGCGGGTAAATTGCGCCGAACGGCGGGCCGAACGGCCAATTAAAATCCCACGAGGTGAAGTGGGTGACCGGAACGCGCCAGAGGTTTTTTCCCGAAGGATAAAGTTTTGCCAATTGCCTTTGCTCGTCTTCGGAAATACCCAAGTCCTCCAGTTTGCTTCCGGTATCGGCCAGATTGTCGCCGTCAACATCGAGGGTGGCTGCTTCGTTTTCGATAGCCAGTATGCCGATGACACGGCCGTTATCGGAGGCGATCCAGGCCGCTTTGCTGCGGTCATACCAGCCGGCCGGCACGGCTTGTCCTACCGGAAAATTGAGAAAATTGTCGACATACACCGGCAACGGCTTACTGAAATTCACCTGGACTGCTCCCTGCGCCATCGCCTCATCCACGCTGAGTTCGACCGCATAGGTATAACCCGATGTCGGAGGCAACGGGCCGGGCATGCGTTTGGGACCGTTTTCGCCGACGGTGTATTCGGTCGCGCGTACGGTCAGACTCGTCAGAGGCTGCGATGAGCCGTCCGGCAAAATCATATTGGCCGCGGTTCCCTGCGGAAACAGCACGGCGGCCCGCCGCTGGCCATCGCTGTCGGCTTCCATACTGCCTTGAGCGACCTGATACAATTCCGACGTATTGTTAAGGTCGATAACGGTGGCGTTGACGTCCAGCGGAATCATCACGACGTCGTCGGCATGGACGTAATCCTGCCAGGGAGTCGATACGGTTCGTTGCAGCGGCAAATAGCCTTCCCTACTGTAGTCGAGGGTCAATTGGCCGCCACCGTTGACGGCTAGATCGAAGACGCCGTCGGATCGGGTCAGGGTATGGCCGAATTCCGGGTGATCTTTTATAGTGATGCGAACGCCCGGTAAGGGTCGGTCTTCGTTATCGAACACGGAACCACGCACAATGGCGATACGCCTGGATTCGATCGTTTTCGGGTCGACCCCGGTCTGAACGGGGTGATCACCGCTGTAGAGAAAGGCATTGCGCTCGGCGAGAGTCTCAATCCGGGTCGGGTCCGGCTTCGTCGCGACTTTTTCCGGATCCGGTGGAAGACTTGGATCCTGCGGTTCGATAACGTCGACGGTAAAGCTTTGACTCGTGTCGCCGCCTCGGCCGTCGATTACGCTCACGATCACCGGATAAAGTCCGGCAGCAGACGGCATCCAGTCCATCACGCCGGCCGCATTGATAGTCATCCCTTCCGGTGCGCCGTTTAATCGGTAGCTTAAGGGATCTCCGTCGGGATCCGTGGCATGAACGCTATAACGGTAAGATTGGCCTGCGACCGCACTCGTTACGGGTTCCGAGTCGATTACCGGAGAATGATTAATTGGCGGCGCCAAGGCGGTAACCACCTGGGTGTCCGTCGAGCTGGCCTGATCCGGATCGGTGACTTTTAACTGCGAGACATACAAGCCCGGAACGTCCGGTGTCAGCAAGGGTTCGACCGAATCGGCATTTTGCAGATCGGTTTCGCTGCCTTCGGGCTTGGACAGCAGCGACCAGACATAATCGATCGCATCGCCGTCGACGTCGTGCGACAGACGGCCGTCCAGACGCACTAAAGTGCCGGCGTCCACGGTTCGGTCCTCGCCGGCGTCGGCGACCGGGGCCGAGTTGAGGGTATCGATCGCGATGAAGTCGGGCGCGCTGTCCCCCTGCCCATCGTTGACCGTCAGCCGGGCCACGTAATGGCCGGGCTGGTCGATGTCCAGGCGGGCGAGTGGCTGCCTGTCATCGTCCAGAACGGCATTGCTTGACGCGGGTTTTTCATCCAGATGCCATTGGTAGCTCAAGGCATCGCCGTCGGCATCGTCGGACCCGCTGCCGTCCAGTCGGACGGAAGCGCCGACGAAAGCGCTCTGATCTTCGCCGGCATGCGCGACCGGCGCCGAATTTCGGGTATCGATGACGACCCGGTCCGGTGCGCTGTCGGCAAAGCCGTCGCTGAATTGCGCCGCGCTGTTTGCCGGCGTTTCCAGAAGACGCCACCGGTAGCTCAAGGCATCGCCGTCGGCGTCGGTCGACGCGCTGCCGTCCAGTCGGGCCAGAGCGCCGACGGCCAGCGTCTGATCGAATCCGGCCTCGGCAACGGGCGACTGGTTGCCTCGCACCAGCGCGACGGTGAGTCCGCTTCCGGGCTTGCCCTGGAGCGTTACCGACAAGGTATTGACCAATAAGGCCTCGACCGGAATCGACAGCGAGGCGAGGTTCTTCTTGAATTGAGACGGGCCGGCCACCTCTTGTCCGTTCCAGGCGATCGCTCCGGAACGGACCGGGCCTCCTGGGCCGCCGTTAACAATCAGCAGACGGTAGGCGGCGGCCGGGTTGGTGACGGTTACGGTGTGCGTTTCGGCCACCGGCGAACCCGAACCGCGAATCAACTGGACCGGACCGAACACGCCGACCTCGTCCCCGGTAACCGGAAAAGACAGGATCATCATCAGCATCGGCAAGATCCGATAAAATCTATTCAATAGAATCAGTTGCCATGTTTTGAATAGCTTCCACCCTTTCTTGCCCATTCTGGAATTCAATCCCGTATCCATCGGCGCTCTTCCCTAACAGTTAAAATGACTTTTTCAGATTAGCGTATAAGCTCCGCTTTTTTGGGCTTTTTCGTTAACCGGTTCACATTTCCACCATCCAATCCCCAGTATTCTCGAAAGCGCGTTTAAGACAATCCCCCTCCAGCATCTTGCAGACCTTCGCCATGACGAATATTCTAAGGCCGGTTTTAACTTCAATTGATAACCCCGAGCTCATGCCATTTTAGGACCCTCTTTTTTCAAACGCAAATCCTTATGAAATTTTCACTCAATCCAATCCCCAGTATTCTCGAAAGCGCGTTTAAGACAATCGCCTCCAGCATCTTGCAGACCTTCGCCATGACGAATATTCTAAGGCCGGTTTTAACTTCAATTGATAACCCCGAGCTCATGCCATTTGCTTGAGTACCCTCTTTTTTCAAACGCAAATCCTTATGAAATTTTCACTCAATCTGCAAATTCTGTTCGCCGTAATTGCCAGCTTCATCCTGGGAATCGCCTTGCAGCAAATGGACCCCAACGCAGCGTTTTATAAGAATTTCATGTTCGCCTGCGAGATTATCGGCAACACTTTTGTCGATTTGCTGAAGATGATCCTGATTCCGTTGATCTTTTCTTCGATTGCGGTCGGCGTGGCGCATTTGCGCAGCCACGGCAACAAGCACCGGGTCTGGAAAACGACGCTGATCTTCTTTCTGTTCACGTCATCGCTGGCGGTTCTGCTCGGACTTGGCGCGGCCAACCTGTTCCAGGTCGGCAAAGGGCTGGACATTCATTTATTCGATGCCGACATGGCGCATTTTCAAGCCCGGCAAATGACGCTGCCGGATTTTATCGTCAAATTCTTCCATGGCTTGTTTATCAACCCCTTCGCCGCGATGGCCAACGGTGACATTCTCGCCGTGGTCGTCTTCGCGCTATTCATCGGCATTGCGCTGATCGTGCTGGAGGAAAAAACGCCGCTTTGCCTCAATTTTCTCGAGGAAGTCCTGGCAATTACGATGCTGATCGTCGGCTGGATCATGAAAATTGCCCCGTTGGGCATACTGGCTTTACTGACCCGTCTGATCGCCGGTCAGAGCTTGGAATTGCTGGCTACCCTCGTCCAATTCATTGCGGTCATCATCGGCACGACACTGCTTCATGGGCTTGTCGTGCTGCCTTTGATTCTGTTTGTTCTTACCGGCGTATCGCCGGCTTTCTTTTTCAGAGGAGCGAGAGAATCGTTGATTACGGCCTTTGCGACCAGTTCCAGTTCCGCGACGCTGCCCGTCACGTTGCGCTGCGCCGAACATCATTTACACGTCGATAAAAAAATTGCCGGCTTTGTCGTTTCGATCGGAGCAACCATCAACATGGACGGCACGGCGCTGTACGAAGCGGCGGCGGCCTTGTTTGTCGCCCACCTGACCGGCGTGGAACTCAACCTGTTGCAGCAGCTCATCGTGTTCATCACCGCCATGCTCGCCGCCATCGGCGCTCCCGGCATCCCCAGCGCGGGCATGGTGACCATGATCATGGTACTGCAATCGGTCGGTTTGCCGGCGGAAGCGATCGCCATTCTGTTACCGATCGACCGCCTGCTGGATGCCGTCCGCACCATGGTCAACGTCGAAGGCGACATGATCGGCAGCCTGGTCGTGCAAAAACTGACCAGGCCCGAATGAGTAACGAAGGTTGGAGGGAGATGTAGTGTCTACTTCCCGCTACGCGAGCCGGCCTGTTCTCCCGACGAGTTCAACTTACATAGCGGTCATAGACCATTTGTAGCATCCGGATTTCGCCCGGCTCCGGTTTGCTCCAGCCGTCGATTTGAATGTCGCGCAGAATCGTTTTTCCCTGCTCGTCGTTGGTCATGTCTTGCAAAATCCCGGCCAACAGATCGCCTTCCTCTTGCAGATGCGGCGCCACGCAAAACAGGTGGCAGGCGAAATGGGTTTCGCTTTCGTCAAGTTTACGGACGTTGTTGCGGCTGAACGAGGAAAGGCCTTCGTACGATTTTTTCAACATGAACACCAGATCGCATTTTTTTCGGATCAACGATTGCAGTGCCTTGATTTCATTTCCGGCGACATCGTAGGTAAACTTCGTCGAATCAAGCCCGCTTTCGTCGCATAAAAACCGTCCCAGCAGATAAACAAAGCTGTCTTTCGTCGCCGTGCCGACGCATACGCCCTGATACTCGGACAGGCTTCTCCGGTCGTCCGCCCGGGTCAGCAACACGACCTCGTCGACCTCGGCGACCGGCCGCATCGCCGGAAGAAAACCGTAGCGCTTGATCATCGCGCAGGCTTCAAACGGTCTGGCAAACAACAGATCGGTGGTATCGCCGTTAGGATGTTCCATTGACTGTTCGAAGTGAATTGCTTTTTTCATACGGCGCTGCAGATAGGTATTCAGCAAATACCAGCCGGTCAATTGCTGCCCCGACTGAAGGCTGGCGACGAAATTCAACTTGTCGTGCGCAGCATCCGCACTTTTCTGCCTGATCTCGGCGTGGCGCGGTTCGGGAACGGCGGTCGCGAAAAAACTGTCCTGGGCAGCGGCATTACCGTCGGACTTGACGAAGCGGCCAAGGCCGGTAATTTTGAACAGCATGCTGACCATCCGGTCCAGCCTTTGCACTTCCACTCGGATTTTTTTCCGCTCCCATTCCTCGAACAATTTCAAAAGCAGCGACAAGCCCATCGAATTGACCCGTTCGACCTGGCTGAAATCGAGCAGCACGTGCGCCTGGGAAGGTATTGCCGCCAACGACTCCAGGACCGGATTGGCGTGCGCATCGATCGAACCGATGAAATTGTAACAATAGCTGTTGTCCAGCTCGGAAACGGGCTGGATGGAAAAACTGCTGATCATGCTGCTCATATCGATGCCCTCATTTGATAAGCGGATTCATACTCGCTGTGGTACAGGAACTGAAGACCGGAATCGACGCCCATGTCGACGCTGCCGTGCAGATCCCACAAGGTAGTGACCTGGGTGCGTTTCTGCGGATGCACGCGGATTTGCAGATAATCCGACATCCGCCACATCATGTACAGGCCTACGCCGCCGACGCCGGGTTCGACGCCTTCCGCCATCGCGCGCGCCAGACTTTTCAGAAATACGCCGGGCATCAGGGTGCCCCAGTTATCGGTAATCATCAGCCCCAGGGTATCGCCGCTGACGGCAATATCGATGCGCACTTCTTCCTGGGACGACAGCTCCCGGGATTCGCCTTTGACGTAGTAGGCCACGCCCTTGCCGTCCCGAGGCGCGGCATAGAGGCTGTTTTCGGTCATCTCGTCCAGCACCATCATCAAGGAGTCCAGTTGGTCTTGCGGAATATGCCCCTGATCCTTCAGCCAGGAATGAATCTCCTCCACGATAAACGGCTTGTCGTCGGTATGCGTCAATTGAAAATGGCGATATTCCGCCTTGCCGGGCATCAACGCGTACAAATCGTCGTCGGGCGATTCGTTGTGCTGGCTCAACAAATGATTCCAGCCCAATTTTTTGCAAAAATCGTCGTGCCTCGGCAAAATCCTGCAGATGCCGTCCTGGCTGAAGCGAGGCAACAGGTCGGAATAACCCTGCTCGGCGAGAAACACGACATATTCCTTTGAAATTCGCGGTATCGGATGCTCGCCCTGACGGTAAAAGTTTTCCGAGATGCGGATGATGTCGCTGACCTCGTTGCTGGCGGCGGTCTGGGCCACGCGGTCGCTGTGCGTCACGATCACCATTGTCACGTCGTCCGAATACATCGTGCTCCGGCAGTGCCGCCGCAATGCGTCCAGGATTTGCTCTCGCAACTGTTCTCCCTGTTCGGCTTCGGTATTGGCGTTCAGAATCGCTTCCAGGCGGTCGTAGCCGAAAGGCTCGCCGCCGGGCGATTCTTCTTCGACCAAGCCGTCGGTATAGAGGAACAAACGATCGCCGACTTCCAGAGTCAGTTCGAGCGCGGAGCTTTGATAATCCGAGTCGGCGCTTTTTCCCAAAGGCAGGCCGGAAGCTTCCAGCATCTGCCATTGTTTGGCGTTGCGTTTCAACAGATACGGCAACACATGGCCGGCATTGGCGAACACCAGCTTGCCGGTGCGTGCATCCAGGCTCAGGCAGGCCATCGTCATCAGCAGCGACTCGTGCGCCGTCGCGCGCATCGTGTCGTTCAACGAATTGAGGATCTCGCCCGGGCTGGTTACCCCTTCGTGGATCAAAGGATACACGCCCGCCTTCGCGGCGCTCACCATGGTGCCGGCGGCAACGCCGTGGCCACTGACGTCGCCGATCATGAGAATGCTGTGATGCCCGCCCACTTTGTAATAATCGTAATAATCGCCGCCGACTTCGCTCGACGTCAGCATGTTCGCAAGCCCCTGCATACCGGGCAGTTCAATGCTCGGCTGCGGCAGTATCGAACGCTGCAAAGCGGCGGCCAGATTGACTTCGCCCTGCAGACGCGCGCTCAGCCGCGCCAGATCGGCGTGAGCTTTTTGAACCTTGTTCTCGGCTTCCTTGCGTTCGGTAATGTCGATGCCGGTCATCAGAAACATGATCGGCGCACCGCCTGCGGAATTCTTGATCACCGTGGGATTCCAGACGACGTGAAGACAATCGCCGGTACTGATCTGCATGCGCGTTTCGGTGGCCTCGGCAAATTCGACCGCGCCCGACATCATGCCGGAAAACAGCGTGCGCAGTTCGCCTTGTTCGGCGGCCGGGATGAATTGGGCGAAAAAGTCCTTGCCTTTCAGCTCGGTTTCCGGCCAGCCGGTATTTTCCTCGGCGTGATGGTTGAACAAAACGATTTTGCCGTCCGCATCCAGACCGATGATCAACGCCTGGGTCGTATGAATCACGTTGTCGGCGAACGCCTTTTCCTGCTGCATTCTGACCGCGCTTTCCTTCAGACGCTGCACTAAAGGCTGCAACAGCAGCACGCCGACCAGAGCCAGAGAAGCGAGCGAGACGGCAAACATCATGTGCTGTTTGGTTGCCGTGCTGGTAATCATAAATTCGGACTTGCGTTGATGAATGGTGCTGACTTTGCCCATGTCTTCCAACAGCATCGGCGACAGCGAAAACAATTTCTTAAGATCCGGATTGTCCGCCTGCAAATTGTTCACTGGAATTCTTTGAATTTTACGCACTAGGGAGAGATAATCCCTGACCAGATTGTCGAGCGGCTTGTTTTTGTCGAAATAGATGAATCTCAGATCGTCCGACAGACTCCCGGAAACGCGCATCAGGCGTTCGCCTTCCCTGACATAACGGTCGCCGTCTCGTAAGGTGAGATGCGTCTGTTCCAGTTCGTTCATGCCGACCAGAATTTTCCCGTCCAGCTTGCGCACTTCGTCGCTGCCTGAGGCAAGAATTTTCTGGCTCAGCAGCAGGTTGATGTCCTGTACGATCCTGCTCTGCTCGGTGCTCATTTTCACCAGCAGCGCATTGCCTTCCTGACTGCGGATATCGGTGATTAAAATGAAATAGGTGATGGTGGCTACGCCGGTCAGCACGAAGAGTACGGTCGCATATTGCTCCAGCATTCTTCCCACCAGGCGTCGAAATAGATCCTGCATTGATTATCTCCTCTGATTTTGTGCCTTTTTCAGCTTATTGTTCTTGTTAAACCGGCATTCCGGGTGGGTCCTTTTGCCGCTTGATTTTGTTTAACATGCGGCATGTGTCACCGATACCCGATGAACTATGGCCTGACGGCAAAGCTATGCAGCAACAGCTTTTCGATTCGGCCGACCCATCTTGTCCCGAGCCTGTCCACACGTTGCTTCAAGCATCTTCGAGAATGCGCAATCCGTTCGGTACAACGAACAGCCTCCCGGAAAAACCCAGCAATTGAGTCAAATTTTCCAAATCCAAAACTAGCAGACATCGGGTTTATGTCAAAGCCTGAGACTCATTCGCGAAAAGGATCCGTCCAGACGGCAAAACCAGGCTACTCAGTTAGAATTCAAGGGCGAAGTCCGATTTTTATTCCCATCGGCTTTCCAGTAGCGACCGACTCGCCCGATCTCTCCCTTTATTTTTTGATCAAAAATTATTTTTATATTCCATCAAGTTACAAAATTAAGCTGATAAGCATCGAAGCATCGTGTTTTGTTTTCGAATCCAGCCGTCCACTTGACGATTTTGTGACGATCTTCACAAGATGATGTTACAGGCGACGGTATCCTGTGCCGGCCCAATTCATAAGGCGCCCAAGCCGAACTTTTTCGAGAAGACGCCACAATGACCAGTCTAACTTTATGGGAATTACTGGGTTAAAATACTGTCAATTTTTGGGAGCGGCAGACTGCTGCGGTAAACCCGGCGATTTTTTATTAAGCAAAGGTAGAGAAAAATGACGCTAAAAACCATCTGTAATCGTGAAGTGCTGATTGTCGGCAAAAACGATACCGTCCCGGAAGCCGCCCGGTTAATGCGCGAACATCATGCCGGCGACGTGGTGATTGTCGAAGAACGCGACGGACTCCGGTTTCCGGTCGGCATCGTGACCGACAGGGACATCGTCATCGAATTGATCGCCAAGGAGGTGGATATTCATTCGGTCACCGTCGGCGATGTCATGTGCCAGGACATCGTTTTGGCAAAGGAAGAAGACGACGTTGACGAAACGATAAAAATCATGCGGCACAAAGGCATCCGCCGTCTGCCGGTGGTGGATCAGGCCGGAGCATTGGTCGGAATCGTCACGTTGGACGACCTGATCGACCTGATTGCCGAGCAGTTGAAGGATTTGGCCGGTCTGATCGCCCGCCAGCAGGATCTGGAAAAGAAGTACCGATAAGCCACCCGGAGTCAACCTCCGGCACATTCATTCCGTGCAAGCCGGCTCCGGACGTCTCTCCGCCGGAGTCATAGATTGCCGGGCTTTCCCCTGCTAAGGCCGGTCACGAACCGAGGTTTCCGGATAGCGTCTCGGCGTCTCGAGCTGACGATGAGAGCGCCTGGCCGGATACACATCCTGTCCATAGCCTCCGGCTTTAGAATGGAGGATCCTCGCCCAATCAACAGCAACCGCCGCCGGGATTGCATTTATTTTCGTGCTGCGCTCCTTTGGTTTCGGCTACCGGCCGAAGAGTGCCGGCCGGCGCGCACCACGGAATGCCCGGGACTTCCTGCCGGGGAGCGATGCCGATAAAGTCGCTGCCGTAAGCCGGTCCCGTCAACAGTTGGTAACTGCGTTCACAGACCGCCATGCGTCGGCCGCGGTAATAGACGTGGCCTTCGTCGTCCTGCACTTCGGCATAGGGACCTCGGTAAATGACGGCATGGCCTTTATCGAGACAGGGTTCGCTGTGAGGTTTGACCGCGGTAATCGTGACCGAACGGAACTCCACGCCTTCCACGACGCGCCACGGCGCAGTTTCCCAATGATCGAGGCAGACCGCAATAAAGCCGGCCTGAACGAACGACTGCAAAAAATCGTATTCCTGAAGGGCTCCGGACAGACAGCCGCTCCATAATTGCCTATCCTGTTTCAAAGGCTCGGGCACCGGCTCGTCGGAGACGATATCGGAAATCGCCACTCGCCCTCCCGGCTTGACCACCCGGAAAATCTCCCGGACCAGTTGCTCCTTGTCGCTGTCGTGGACCAGATTCAACACGCAATTGGAGACCACCAGATCGACCGAGTTGTCGGCAATCAACGGCGATACTTTGCGCTGGTTTTCCTGCCAGGCCCGCAGGGCGATCAGATCTTCTGCGTTGCATACCGGGCGATCGGCCAGATGACGATTCACGGCCGCCAGATCCAGGGCCAGATCCTGGATTTGCCCTTTCTTGAACTCGACCCGGTCGGAACCCAGTTTTTCGGCCATTTCCGCCTGATATTTCCGGGCCAGCGCCAGCATGTCGTCGTTCATGTCGACCCCGATCACCCGACCTTCCTCGCCGACTAGTTGCGCGGCCATGTAACAGATTTTACCGGAGCCCGAGCCCAGATCGAGCACGACGTCCCCTTTCCGGACATGGCGCGAAGGATCGCCGCAGCCGTAATCTTTTTCGATGATTTCCTGCGGCAGGACGGCCAGCAATTCCCGGTCGTAGTCGACCGGACAACAAAGATCGGCCTGCCTCTCCGCGGCCCCCGCCGAATAACGCTCTAAAACCCCTGTTTCTACGGTCATGTTGTCTCCTCGGTCCGAATGATTTTATGGTGCTTTGGCCACGCCCAGCGCGCCGCCGCAACTGCTGCCCTGCCCTGCGGTGCAACCGTAGCAATGATCGGCTACGGCGATGCGTGATCCCGGCAGGGAACGCGCATTGAGCCGGTTCAAGTGAATCTTTTCGCCGCCCCCCGAGCCCAAAGGGAGTTGCAGCATCTGATTGAAATCGCAGTCATAGACGTACCCTTGCCAATCGATGCTCAGCGTGTTCCGGCACATCACGCCGTTCAGGTTTTCCGGACGATGGCTGTCCTTCAGCAGGCGCATGTAGTCGTTAAAGAGCCCCTTGCTGATCAACAGGCTGCCGAAGCGCTGGACGGGCAGATTCGCCAGAGCGAACAGGCGGTTAAAAACGATGCCGTAATGGTCGAACAGATAATTCTTATAAGCCAGTTCCAGCCCCTGCTGATCCGGCGGCAGCGACGCGCCTTGCGGATTAAACACCAGATTCAGCATCAGCCCGCTGCCGGCCTGCCCGTAGCCCAAATCATTCAATTTTTTCAGCGCGGCCAGGCTGGAACTGAACGTGCCTTTCCCTCTCTGCCGGTCGACGTTGTCTTCAAGATAACAGGGCAACGAAGCGGTGATCTCAACCCGGTTTTCCGCGAGAAATTCGGCCAGGTCTTCATAACCGGGCTCTTCGAGGATCACCAGATTGCAGCGGTCGATGACGGTCACTTCCAGTTTCCTGGCTTCGGCTACAAGATATTTAAAATAGGGATTCATTTCCGGAGCGCCGCCGGTCAAATCCAGGATGCGAACGTTTTCCTTCCGGATAAACTCCAGTACCCGATCGACGGTCTCTTTTTCCATGGATTCCTTGCGTTTAGGGCCGGCATTGACGTGGCAATGCGTACAGCTCAGGTTGCACCGGTAACCCAGATTGACCTGAACTATTTCGAGGGCATTCCGGGTAATCGCCGGAAAATCGCTCGGTTTCAGAAAGGACAATGTCTCGTGCATGAACTTCAATCGCTGCTGAAAAATAGATCGCCGTAATAAGAGAGGCCGGCGCCGAGTAATCATTCCCCGCCTTGGCTTATTCGTTGATGGCGCCGAGCCTTTTTCGGCCCGCCGGAGTCCATTCATGAACGACGTTTTTTAAACATGCCGCTCGAAAAAACGCCGACGAGCCTGGCGTCCGCCGTCAAGCGTAAATCCTTTTATCAGACTTTTCAACTTATGCGTGAATTCGGCAATCGTCATCGAATTGTAATCGTTCGGACTTTAAACTTTAATATGCATCGTTCATGCTGCATTCATCGATCGGAGGTATCAGCCATGAACAAAAACATTATCTCACCCTTTTATAAAAGCTCCCCATTACTGTTTGCCGCAGCCGCGATGACCTCGCTGACTCTTCTGATAGCCTGGGCCATCGAACAATTCGCTCTGGTCGTATTCCGGGTGTGGTGAATTCTCCCTATCCGTACCGGAAAAACGGCAGGGAACATTGCCTTCTTATTTTTCCGTCAATTCGATCAAATCCCCACTATGGTTTTCGGCCAGACGCTTCAAATGGAAGGCGGCAAGACCGTCCGAAGGATGCCGGGCAAGCAGGTTTCGAAAGGCTTCGACGGCGGTAGGATCGGCTTCGCACATAAGGCGGTAGGCTGCCAGATAGTCGTTTAACTCCGTCTCATCGGTCAAGCCGGGATCGAGCAACTCGAACACCAACAACGGCTGCGCCTTGCCTTTCAACCGCAACCGCCCGATGGGCCGCACCGGAAAATCGGCACAACCGGCCAGCGTGGCCTCGGACAGGCACACCGACGTCCCCAGGTATTTGTTGGCGTGTTCCAGACGCGAGGCGGTATTGACGGGATCGCCCAAAGCCCGGTAATCAAAAAAAGTTCTGCCGCCGAAATTGCCCACAATCACTTCACCGGTATGGACGCCGATCCGCGTTTTGCCGAAGAGTATGCCTCTGGCGTTCAACTTCGCGGCATATTCTTCGGCAAAGCGATGCATGGCCAAAGCGCATCGAAGCGCCCGGCACTCATGATCCGGTTGCCGGATAGGCGCGGAAAACAGGATGGCTACGGCATCGCCCACGATACGGTCCAGGGTGCCCTGATGAGCAAAAGCAATGGCAATCATTCGGTCCAGATAGCCGTTCAGTACGGCTACCGCTTCGCCGGGATCCATGCTTTCCATCAAGCCGGTAAAATCGGTCAGGTCACTGAAAACGAAGCTGCATTTCTGACGGCGCCCGCCCAGTTCCAAAGCGTCGGGGCAGGCGATCAGATGATCGACCAGATTGGGCGAGATATAGCGGGCAAAAGCCTGTTTAACCCAGCGCTGCCGGCGCTCGCTGTAAACATGCCGGAAAATGCTGGACATCAGATAGACCAAGGCCAGCAGCACCGTCGCCGCCATCGGGTCGAGCAGCAGACGATAGCCGGAAAAGGCTTCCCAGGCGCCGGCCCACAAAAAAACCAATACCAGCCAAAAGACGCTAAAAGAAAGCAGAGCTCCGGCATTCAAAGCGAGCAGTCCGATGCCCGAGCCGGCTAGAATGACGGTCAGCAACTCCGCTGTTTCGGTCCAGCCGGGCCGAAGCAAGGGCGTGCCGCTCAACATTTGCTCCAAAGCCTGGGCATGAATTTCGATACCGGGAACGACGTCGCCCAACGGACTGAAGCGCATGTCCAGGATGCCTTGCGCCGAAGCCCCGACCAACAGAATGCGCCCCTGCAGGCCGGCCGGATCCACCCGTCCGGACAGGATTTTCCAGGCGGAAATATAACGAGTCCTGTCCGGTTTGGCGTAATGAATCCAGATTTCTCCGTTCGGCGCGGTCGGCACGGCAATCCGGCCTATACGGATTTCGCCGATTCCGCATCCCGGTTCGGAAGCCGAACGGATCGTATAATTGCCGGCGTTTTGAGAGACTCTCAACACTTCAGCGGCCAGCGAAGGAACGACGGCACTCCGGTAACTCAGCAAAATAGGGACTTTTCGGATGATGCCGTCGGCATCGGCCATAAAATTCAACGCGCCGTTGCCCTGAGCCTTCTTCTCGAACTGCGGCAGCGAGGCTACCACGCCGTCAAAACGGGCAAGGCAGGATGCAGGAGAGTTGCCCAGGCTGATAAAGCGCGCCTTGATGGCCGGATTACGCTCTTTGGGAGCGACCGAATGGCTCAGCGCAAAGCCCAGCACGACTTTGCCGCGGCCGATCACATCGGCCAGCATGTCGTCATGATCGGGCAAAAGGCTCAGCAAACGTCGGTTTTCCGGAGACAGCGGCCAAAGCTCCAGCATCGATTTCGGCGACGTGCGGTCGGCTTCCGCAAAAATAACGTCGAGAGCGATCACCGCGGGTTTTGCACTCTGCAATTTCGACACCAATTCGGCGAGGCGGCTGCGGGGCCAGGGCCATTGGCCGAGGCGCGCCAGGCTTTCATCGTCGATGTCGATGACGACGACCGATCCGTCCCGGCCGGTACGGGGCTGCCACCGTTGAAATTGGTCGAAGGCAGCGTTGCGCAGGTACTGGAGGGGAACCGGATACCACAGAAACAGAAAGAAGCAGGCCACCAACATCGCCAACAAAAGCCAAAGTCCGAAGCGCACATTGGGGTAAGCGATCGGCATACCGCCCGGCCGGTTCATCCGTGCCTTTTCAAGCTGACCATGGCCGAAGGCCGCCGATCGGCCGCCGAAAACTTCGGAATGTCCGGAACGGCGCTCCGCCATGCGTTCAAGACGATGCTCTCCCTATGGACGGCACGGGCCCCAGAAAATCGCTGATGTCGACTTCATCGATTTGTTCGGGATCGAGATATTGTTCGGCAAATCTCCGATAGACGCCCGAGGTTAAAAACAGATCGAACAAATCGGGATCGATTTGCCGGTTTTTCTTCATGCCGAACAGAATTTTCAAGGACTTGGACAGTTTATAAGGCCCTTTATAAGGGCGGTCGGCGGAGGTCAGCGCCTCGAAAACGTCGGCAATCGCCATGATTCGGGCGGGTATGGACAGTTCGGCCGCGCTCAGTTTCCGGGGATAGCCCCGTCCGTCCAGCGTTTCATGATGCGTCGTGGCGTATTCGGGCACGCGCTTCAGATAGTCCGGATACGTCATCTGTTCCAGCATTTTGATGGTTTCGATGATATGTTCGTTGATTTTATAACGATCCTCGCTAGTCAACGTCCCCCTGAGTATGCTCAGGTTATAAATCTCTCCGTAATTGTAAAGATTCTCCGGAATCGTCATTTTGATGCCGAGGGCGGGATCCGGATTTTGCTGGATATTGCGTGGAATGACATGGTAAGGCTTGTCGCTCAATAGAAATTCTTCGGCCGGCAAAGGCGTGACCGATTCATCCCGACGCCGGTTCATATCTTCCCAGGAAAGGCCGAGCTTGTCGTCGAAATGGCGCCGCCAGGTTTTTTGAGCAATGCTCCGGATGCGGGCAAGATGTTCGGGGTCCATGGTTTCTCTGCCGAGATTGCATTCCGCAATAAAGCCGAAATCGTCCAGAAGCCGGTTTTTTTGTTGTTCATAACGCTCATTCGCCGACTGTTCGTCCATCCCGCGCAGCCGGCTTTTAAGGCATTCGATTTCAGCATCCCGCAACAAGACTTCGAAGCGCATGCGGACTTCGTGGATCCGATTGTAAATCGCATCCAGTTTGGTGGCCTTTTCAATCACATATTCCGGCGTGGTGACTTTGCCGCAGTCGTGCAGCCAGGCGCCGACGCGAAACTCGAACCATTCGTCTTCGGTTTGAAATTTGAAATCGGCCAAAGGTCCCTCGGTCTCGCGGCAGGCGGCTTCGGCCAGCATGATCGCCAACTCCGGCACCCGCACGCAGTGATGGCCGGTATGCGGGCTTTTGCTGTCCACGGCCGCGGCGATGGTGTGAATGATGTTTTCGGTCGTGGCCTTCTGCCCTTCCACCAGTTGCAGATTGTCCAGGGCAACCGCGGCTTGCGCCGCCAGGGCTTCCACCAGGACGACAATATCGGGCGGAAAAGGAACGATGGCGCCGGTATCGGGATCTTTGGCATTAAAGAACTGCAAAATGCCGATCACTTTGCCGTTTCTGGGAGCCATCGGTGCCGTCAGTAAGGACACGGTCCGGTAACCGCTGCGGGCATCGAAATCCCGGGTGCCGCTGCAATCGAACGCCGTTTCCCGATAGACGTCGTCGATTAAAACCGTCGTTTTGTGAAGAGCGGCAAAAGTGGAAGCGTAGTTTTCGTTGGGCTGGCCCGAGATTTCGTCATACAAGGGAATTTCTTCATAAGGCAAATGATCGTCGCGGGTGCGCTCGGTAAAACGGAGGGTATTCTGCGGAGTGACCAAATACATGGTGCCGCCGTCGCAGTTCAGCAAACGACGGCCCTCCATCAGGATATGTTTCAATAATTTGGCTCGGCTTCTTTCCACCGACATCATCAGACCGCTGTCGATCAGCATGTCGAGTTTTGCGGTTCGGGTTCTGATCTCGTTTTCCAAGTTGGCGAGAATGGCCCGGTTGGCTTTGTAAAAACGGCCGAGCATCAAATAGCTGTTGATCCTGAAGAGATGTTTGTCGGCCTCGAACGGTTTGGTCAGCCAATCGTTCGCCCCTGCCGCCAACGCTGAATTACGCTTGTCTATCGTCCGGGCGCCGTGGATAATCAATACCGGCATTTCGAGCGCGGAAAAATGCTCTCTTATGCCTCGGACCACCTCGTTGCCGTCAAGATCCGCCTTATCGACATCAAGCAGAATCAGATCATAGGCCGCATTCGACAAAGCCGGCATGAGCATCAGCGGATCGTCGAGCAGACGCACTCCCCAATTCCCGGCTGCTTTCTTTAGCGATTTTTGGTAGATCTTGCCATGAATCGGATCAGTGCAAATCAGCAGGAAGTTTTTTTCAGAGAGAGATTCCACTTGGCCTGGATCTGAGCTCATAGAATACCTGGGTCGCGAATGAGAGAAATAGACGAAGTTGGCAGAGGCCACTATTGAGATTGCGCTTCACCGGGCCACGTCGGGAAAAATCGGGCCGTCTGCTTTCATTGAAAATACCGGCCGAAGCATCGGTACGATTCCAGTAAGTTGAACAATAACATCCTAACAAAAAAACCCATGCCGGTGATTAATATAAAAGATCATGGTTTTTTTTCAATCATAAATCAACTCTTCCGGAAACCCGAGGCGAAACATCCGCCGCCACTGACCTTGCGATGCTTGCGCCGGTGGCATCAAGACCGGACGCGGTCTAACAATCCATCTTCGGCCGTACGGTTTAAAGACGCTCTTTATGCGAAACCGAAGCAGGCAAGGAGCGCGCCGCGTCCTCGTTATCTGACTGTAACTTCCACCCGGCGGTTGCGCGGCTCGTCGGTATTATCGGGCGTCGGTACCAGAAGATTCTTTTCCCCGTGCGACTCAACGACGATCTTGTCGGCATCGAGCTTGGCTTCCTTCAGCAAGGATGCAATCGACTTCGCCCTGGCCAGGCTTAATTGTTCATTGTCACGAGAATCACCTACGGTGTCGGTGTGGCCGATCACTGAAACGTCGGGCGCCGGGCGGAGACTGATTTCCTTGAGGATTTTGGGAAGATCGGCGGCCGACGCCCGGGTTAACGTTGCGCCGCCGCCTTCGAAATACAAATAGAAAGAGACCGGTTTTTTAGGGCTTGCCGCCAAAGCCTGGCCAAAATCCCGATTGATTTGCTCCTCGCTGACCGTAAACGTTTTTCCCGCTTCGCCTCCGATGGCAGCGCCTTCGCGCGATTTTTCCAGGACGGTCGTGCCCTCTGCGGTCGCCACCTGCACCTTGCCCACGCGGCCGTCTTCATCAAGAAGCACGACATACGACTGCGAGCAAGCCGAGAGTCCCAGCACGAGAATTACCGAACATACTCGCCGCTGGCAACGGGACGGATTATCCTTCATGCTGTTCTTGGCCATCCTGTTCATTCCTCCACTTTGACCAGAAAACGCGTACCCCTGACGCCAATGATTCCCGTCGGCGTTTTTAAAGCGACGGCCTCGGGTTTAAGCCTGGCGATGACGCCGGAAAGATAGTGCAAGGTGCCCCGGATCATGCTGGCAACCAGCTTCAGATCACCTTTGGCCGGTTTATACAGATAGTCGTCCACAGTCACTTCGGTATCGGCTCCAAGCGACATCACCGTATTGTCTCTGAACGTTACTCCCATGCTGCCTTCCCTGCCGGTTTTGAGCACACTGCCCAGATAAAACGGAATGCCCGGTACCGCTTTTTGCATGTGTTGAGAGGTTGACACCGTCGCTTCACCATGAACCGTTTTAACAAATCCGATCGCATCGCTCTGAGCCCCGGCAGTGACGGAACCCGCACAAAATACCAGCAACAACCCTAAAAAGATCGATTTCGACATGAATTCTCCCTCTGGACATTTTGTGAGTTTCATTAACGAATGCCCTACCGCCGATTCGGTTTCTTCTTCCGCATCGTTATCGGATAAGGCATATTTAACTCCAATTCGGCTGATATAGGCAAATGGATTATCCGACTTGCAAGCTGTCTCCTTTCGAGGGACGAGCGGCAGAGCTCCGGAGCCGGGAGTTCCGGAAACAATCAACATTCGGCAAGGACGGCAACCTTCCGACTTTAAGGCATATTTCCATGATTGATAGGGTATCGGTCTCTTTATATCTTTTGCAAAACTGAGGAATGGAAAAATAAAGATCATATCTGGCTTATTTTTTTTGTTGCTATATAATACGCAGCTCACCCAAATATTCGATGCCTCGGTGGCGAAATTGGTAGACGCAAGGGACTTAAAATCCCTCGGTGGTAACACCGTGCCGGTTCGACTCCGGCCCGAGGCACCATAAATATCAGTAAGTTACAAATAGCGTCTTGACGGATTAAAAAAATCCATTACCATTTTATTACCAATTCTAAAAAGTTTAGGTAATAAATGGCTGCTTTTCGTAAGCTTCCAAATGGAAAATGGTTTGTTCGTATTCGTCGAACTGGCTATCCTGAGCAATCACAGGCCTTCCCAACCCGACCAGAGGCCGAACTTTGGGCGGCCGAAATTGAATCCACAATGCTTCGCGGTTCCTTTATCTGCAAGAAGGAAGCCGAACAAACGACCTTGGCTGAGGCTTGGGATCGTTATCTAAGAGAAATAACCCCCACTAAGAAAGGTGCCAAGCGCGAGCGCTCTCGCATTATGCTGCTCCAAAAAAGCTCGCTCGGCAATCGTTTTTTAGCATCTCTTCGCGGTATTGATATAGCAGCATATCGTGACAGCAGGCTTAAAGAAGTTTCACCCAGAACAGTGCAAGTCGAAATGGCGGCCATTAGTCATTTATACACTATCTGCCGAAAAGAATGGGGTATGGAATATCTCACAAACCCGGTAATGTCTGTTCGCTCTCCCAAAGTAAATAACGCACGCGATCGTCGCTTTAACTATGGCGAAGAAGAAGCCATTCGAGAACATCTCAATCCCGAAATGAACGCCATCGTAACAATCGCTATCGAAACTGCCATGCGTCGTAGCGAGATAGCGTCTCTTCGATGGGATATGATTCGAGGCCATGTGATTACTCTCAAGGAAACCAAGAACGGAGCAGTACGACATGTCCCACTATCGTCAGCAGCAAGGAAAGCCCTAGACACCCTCCCCCGCAGAGAGGACGGTCGCGTATTTGGTATTTACATAGACGACATGACTCACCGATTCAAAGCTGCCTGCGATTCAGCGGGGGTGACTGGAATGAGATTTCATGACTTACGTCATGAAGCAACTAGTCGACTATTCGAGCGTGGTTTTTCTATTATGGAGGTTGCCAGCATAACCGGGCACAAATCACTGACAATGCTTCAGCGTTATACACACATTGCTTCGTCGGATCTTGCCAAACGATTGGGCTAAAGACCCAAAGCCTTCCTTCCTTTGCAATCCATCTTTTTAATCCAAGCATCGACTGATCTTGCTTGAATTTTACAGACAGATAGCTAAGAGACTTGTTTAAGTTCAAAGGCTTCTGGGGATAGATAACCCAACTTGGAATGAAGCCGTTTGCGATTGTAATACACTTCGATGTATTCGAAGACATGTTGCTTTGCATCGGCTCGCGTTTGTAGCCGCTCACCGTGAATGGCTTCAACCTTGAAGCTGTGGTTCCAGCTTTCCATGGCGGCGTTATCGTAGCAGTCGCCTTTCTTGCTCATGCTACAAATCAATTGATGCTGTTTGAGCAGGGCTTGATAGGCTGCCGAACAATACTGGCTGCCCCGATCCGAATGAACGATGACGTTTTTTGGGCGCTTTCGCCGCCATAATGCCATGGTTAATGCATCGTAAACCAGGCTGGCGGTCATGCGCTCCGCCATGGCCCAGCCGATGACCTTGCGCGAATACAACTCCAAGACGACGGCCAGATAAAGCCAGCCCTCATCCGTCCAGATGTAGGTAATGTCGGAGACCCATTTCTGATCGGGCACCGTCGCTTCAAAATCTTGAGCCAAGTGGTTGGGCGCTACGGGCAAGTTGTGATTGCTGTTGGTCGTGGCTTTGTATTTTCGCGCGGCCTTGGCCCGCCAACCCTTAGATCTCATGATCTTGGCCACGGTATGGCGGCTGATACGATGGCCTTCATCATTGAGACGCTTGGTTATTCGTGGCGAACCGGCGCGTGCCTTTTCATCGTCGAATACCCGCTTGATCTCATTGGCCATAGCTTCTTGCGATTGCGCTCTTGGCGAGGGCGGGCGTTTTTTCCATTGATAATAGCCGCTGCGCGAAACTTTAAGACAGCGGCACATCAGCGTGGCTGAAAATTCAGATTCAAGGGATTGCATCATAGCGTACCTCACCGTGGTTGCTTGGCAAAGTACGCTGCCGCCTTTTTTAAAAAAGCGACTTCCTCTTCCAGGCGAGCATTTTCCCGTTTAAGCCGCGCAATTTCTGCTTGTTGCAGTTTTTGCTCTTCAAAGGGCTGACCGGTTTGGTGGCTTTTGGCTTGCCAGCAATACAGCATGGCTTGAGCAATCCCCAAGTCTTTGGCTGCCTTTGGAACGCCGTCTTGCTTTGCCCGCTCCAAAGCCTGCTCTTTAAACTGGGGCGAATATTTGTTGCGTTTTGGTTGCGTCGTAGCAGATGCTGCTTGATCATTGTTTTTCATAAGACTCCTCATGCATAGAGATTACTCTCTTAACAGAGTGTCTGTGAAATTTTGGCAAGATCATTGCCCGGCGTCGGCAGAAATTTGTACAAATCGACATGCGCCGGACCGTGGCTAACGCCTTTGCGCAACACATCCACCACGCCGCGCTTGGCGATCTCGCCCTGAATGCGATGCAGAAACTGGCTGCGTTTGATGCCGTCCTGCGCCAACTCCAAGGTTTCGACAGTCTTGGGCTGGGTGGCCTGCAAAAAGGCCAGCAACTTGACGACATCCAGCGCCACGTCGCGGTTGTAATCGGCGGGCAGGCCTTGCTGATAGCCGCCGACGCTGTAATAACCCACGCTGGATTGAACCGCGTTATCCGCGGCAACGTCCGGTGTCGGTTGACCGGTGAGATGATTAACGATCAGGGCTTCCAGACCTTTTTCGCTGGTGTCGGTGGGTTTCATGCGTTGTCTCCCTTTTTCTTGCGCCGGGGTTTTGGCACTGCATTCGTAGGTTTGGCCATTGCGCTCTGCGGCGACAAGGTCGCCGCTGCAGCCCGTTCACGCGCCACTGCGATGGCGTGATGCAAGCGGGAACGCAGCGCCTCGCGTTCCGGCAGTTCGGTCAGATACTCGGCCACGCGGATGCTAGAGCCATCCAGTTGTAGCACTTCAATTTCTTCCCGGTTGATGCTAGCGCACAGAATCAGGCCGATGGGCGCTTCTTCGCCGGGTTGCCGCTCGTAGCGATCGAGCCAACGCAAGTACAGCTCCATCTGCCCCTTGTGCGCCGCTTGAAACTTCTCCAACTTCAGCTCCACCGCCACCAAGCGTTGCAACTTGCGGTGATAGAACAGCAGGTCGAGATAAAAATCGTCCGCCCCGATAATCAGACGCTTCTGCCGGGCGACAAAGCAGAAGCCATCACCCATTTCCAGCAGAAAACGCTCCATGTCGGCCAGAATGGCCGACTCCAGGTCGCGCTCGCTGTAAACGCCTTGCAGGCCCAGAAAATCCAGCAGGTAAGGATCGCGGAACACCAGATCGGTGCTGATCTGGTCTCGCTCGCGCAGCTTGGCGATTTCCATTTCCACCACAGCCTCGGGCTTTTTGGAGATGGCGGTGCGCTCGTAGAGCATCCCGCCAATCTTCTTTTCCAGCGTGCGCGTACTCCAGCGTTCGATGCGGCACATCTCGGCATAGAACTCGCGCTGCAAGGGTCGCTCCAGATAGATGATCTGGCGAAAATGCGTCCACGACAAAACTGTACTCAGCGCGGAGACAATCTTTTCGTCCGGAAAAGCCTCGGCAAATCGCTTCATGTGCCACAGATTGCGGTCGGCGAAGCCTCTGCCGTAGGCCTGGGTCAATTCTCTACTCACTGCGGAGACAATCTCCTGCCCGTAGGGCGCTCGCTCCTTCTGCAGCAATTCCACGCCGATCCGGTGGCCGATGCGCCAATACAGCATCGTCAGCGTGGCGTTGGCGGTCTGCGCGATGTGCTGACGGGCGGAATCGATCAGGCCGCGCAACTCCAGCAGCAGGGCATCGGCCGGTTTGGGTGCGGCGGGCTTATTCTTCGCCATCCTCGTCCTCCCCATCGGCTTCGATGTCTTCGCCGCCGCCCAGAGCCGCCAAGTCTTCCTCGGCCACCACGTCATCCGGCCCCGGCACCCAATCGCGAACATCGATTTGGCCGGTGACGACGTCGGTAATCAGGCGGTCGCGGTATTCGCGGATCAGCTTGATTTCTTCTTCGGCACGTTGGATGGCTTCTTCGAGCGGTTTACACTCGTCGGCGATCCACTTGCAGATTGCCTTTTGCTCTTCGACGGGTGGTACAGTGAACGGAACGGTCACAAGCTTTTCACGTGTCAGATGCGCGATGCTAACTCGGTTCACGATGGCGTTGAAACGTCCGCGCTTGCCGTAGGAGAAGAACTGATGAAACAGGAATTCCGGCAGCATCATGGTCTTGGCCGCTACCCGGTGTACGGAGTTTTGGATGTAACACTCCGGCAGTTCATCGTTCCACATGCAAGCACGACCGACTTCGCCGCCTTCACTGACAAGCAGATCACCCTTGCGAACGCGGAGCTGTGCCATCTCTGAACTGGCAATCCACATTTCCTTTACGTCATGCACGTCCGGCTTTACCCATTGCACATTCGTGGAACGCAGGTAGGGCTTGAATTCACCGTCACTATCTTTGGCCTCGGTGATCAGCATCTTGCCCAGAATCACGTTGGCAACATTTTTCAGTCGCTGAAGCTTCCAATGCTCGGGGATATCCCCCAGCCACTCAATACCAGAAGATTTCAACGCAACTGACGCATCAAGCCCGCGCGTCACGGCGTGATCGATGATGCGCAGCTTCTGCTCGGTAAGCAGCCTGATGAGATCGCGCTTGGCCTTGATGAAGCGGGCGATATGGGCATCTTGCACCCGCAAATAGTCGACGATCTGATCCTGCTCGGCACGCGGCGGTTGAATCAGTGGAATATCAAGAAACTGGTTTGGATAAAGCCGAAGCCGGGACGCTCGGATACCTGTCGAACGGCAATTGTATTCAGACACGTAGGCGCGAATACGCAGCAAATAATCCAGATAAGCCGGGCTGAAATCCTCTGGGTTGTGAGGCCTGTAAACACCATAAGCCGGACTAACCAATCCTGTGTGACGAGCTGCTCCTAACGCCGCCATCCAAGCCCATAACGTATTGACGACAATATCGCCGGGACGGCAAAGCTTGTGCCCAGCGTAGCTTTCCGCCTTGAACATGGTGACGTTTTTCTGGCTGCGAGGTGTAACGCCTGTCAGATGCGACACAGAAAGCAACTCCTCGTCACCCGTGCGCGAACGGTCATCCACTTCACGAAAAAACACTTTGGCGCGCTGTTCGTCCCAATGCTCTGGAATATTGGGAAGCCAAGGCATTTTGGGTTTTCTATATCCTGAGTAGCGGGTGGAATCCATCAATCTTCTCCTGCGACTTCGCAAGGGCTATAAGCTAATTGTCTACTCAGTGCGTAGACAAAACTGTTCATGAAGCCCCCACAATTTTATGCAGCAAACCCTCGGTCTGCTGTTCCAAAGCCAGAATATCGGCGCGGATTTCCGCCAAGGTCCGTAGCGGCGCGGGCCGGTAGAAATAACGGGCAAACGAGATTTCATAGCCAATTTTGGTGGCGTCCATCGCGATCCAAGCGTCGGAGGCATGCGGCAACACTTCGCGCGCAAAAAACGCTTCGATGCCGCCCGGTTCGGTCAGCGGCACCTGTTCGGTGTCGCGCAAATCGCTGTCGGGTTCGTATTCGATCATGTAGCGGTCTTTGCCGTCTTGCTCCAGATAGGCACCGTCGTATCCCGGCTCGAAATATTCGCCGGCCTTGAGCTTTGTGCGCTTGGTGATCACTGGTGGCGCGGTTTCATCACGCCAGCTCACGGCTTTGTAGATGATTTTTTTATCGGAAGCGCTGGGCTTCTTGTCGAGCTGTTTCATCGCCGCATCGAAGCGGGCGCGGAACTGATTATGATCGTCAAAGATGCCATCACCCAACTCCTGTTGCGCCAAACGTGCCAGTTCGACCAGGGCTTTGTCGCGCAGCCAGGTGGCTGGGTCGAGCAGTTTCTTGCGTTTTTGAGACGATACGTTCCTGTATCGTCCCCCTTCGGGGTCGCCATGCGATCCAAATCCGTTCCCGACGGATTTGTCCGGCACGGCTTTCTTGGCAGGCTTGCTGTCGCCGTCATCCCCTTCATCCGCATCGTCGTCGCTATCGTCGCCTTTCAGCCAGGCTTCAATCTCGGGCCGCAGTTTGGCGAACCGATCGTAGAGCGCATCGCCCCAGCGGCCGTAAATTTCGCTGCGCAAGGCTTCATCGCCGGAGGCAAAGCGTAGCGTCTCGATGGCACTGCGTTTGAGCTGGCTCTTTAGACGTAACGGCCGGTCGACGGTGATTTTCCAGTAACCGAAATCGGCGTTGTTAAACCACTTGGATTCCGGACTGGTCTTTGCCGACTCTTCGTCAGCCGGCGGCAGTTGCAGGTATTGCTCCAGAATGCGTTCGATGTCGGTTTCACCAAGAGCGCAGTTTTTCTTGCCCAGGTTGCGGCGCAACGGCTGAAACCATTGGCTGGCATCGATCAGTTGCACTTTACCCTTGCGGTGTTCGGCCTTGCGGTTGGTCAGCACCCAGATGTAGGTGGCGATGCCGGTGTTGTAAAAGATGTTCAGCGGCAAGGCGATGATGGCTTCCAGCCAGTCGTTTTCGATGGCCCAGCGGCGGATGTTGCTTTCGCCTTGGCCGGCGTCGCCGGTGAACAGCGCCGAGCCGTTGTGCACCAAGGCGATGCGGCTACCCAGCGGGGTGTTGTGCTTCATCTTCTGCAGCTTGTTGACCAGGAACATCAATTGGCCGTCGCTGGAACGGGTGATGAGTTTGTATTCCGGGTCGCCGTCGTGGGTGACCATGAAGCGCGGGTCGCTAAAGCCGGCTTTGCCGCCCATGCGTTCCAGGTCGGTTTTCCAGCTTTTGCCGTACGGCGGATTGGATAGCATGAAGTCGAATTCGCGCGCCGGAAACTGGTCGGCCGACAAAGTGGATTTATCAGCACCGCCGACGATGTTCTCGGCTTCTTCGCCTTCGCCCTTGAGCAGCAAATCGGCTTTGCAGATGGCGTAGGTTTCCGGGTTGATTTCCTGGCCGAATAAATGAATCGACACTTCCTTACCGTGGCTGGCGGCCAGTTCCAGCAGCGTTTCCTCGGCCACAGTCAGCATGCCGCCGGTACCGCAAGCGCCGTCATACAAGGTATAGGTGCCGGATTCGATCCGGTCGGCGATCGGCACGAACAATAATTTGGCCATCAGTTTGACCACATCGCGCGGCGTCCAGTGTTCGCCGGCTTCTTCGTTGTTGTCTTCGTTAAAACGGCGAATCAATTCCTCGAAAGCGGTGCCCATGCCGTGATTGTCCAGTCCCGGCAGTTTGATGCGGCCGTCGCCATCGAGCACCGGCTGCGGCGACAGATTCACATCGGGATTGAGAAAGTCCTCGATCAGGTAACCCAGGACATTGGCATCGACCAGGGTCTGAATCTGGTCGCGGAATTTGAATTTGGCCAGAATTTCCAGGACGTTGTACGAGAAGCCATCGAGATAATCGATGAAGTTGTCGCGCAATCGTTGGCCTTGGCCGCTGGCCGCCAGACGGGACAGGGTAAATTCCGAGGTGTTGTAAAACGCCTGGCCGGCGGCCATGCGTAGCGCGCCTTCCTGATCGACCACGCCGTGCTGATCGAGGAATTTTTTGCGTTCCAATACGACGTCTTTGCTGGATTCCAGCACGGCATCGAGACGACGCAGCACGGTGAACGGCAGTATCACATCGCGGTATTTGCCGCGCACGTACACATCGCGCAGACGGTCATCGGCGATATTCCAGATGAAGTCCGCAATCCATTTGAGTTGGCTTTGATCCATATAATTGTTGTTCCGAGGTGTTTACCTGATCAGTCGTTCAGTTCAGGTTGATTCAATTCCGACGCTCCCATCCAGTAGCACAGCAACGGTGCAGGCAAGCGCATGATTTGGGTCACTGTTTCGCCGGTCTGCGGCAAGCCGGTCATCAAACCGAAGTCGTCAAGCGATTTAGTCACGACATAACCTCGGGCAATTTTCTTTTGCTCGCATAGTTCGAGCAAGCCTTTCAATTCCCGCGCACCGGTGTGCTGGGCGCGGTATTTGACTTCGAAAGGAATAAATTGCCCGCCGATTTCGGCAACCAAGTCAACCTCGCGCTCTTGTTTGCCTCGCCAGTAGGTAAAACGTACATTCTGGGCATAATAACGCGCGAACAGGTGTTTGAACACGGCCGTTTCGGTCGCCACACCCAGCGCGGAAGGATCGTCGATGATGCTTTTGCCTTTGAGCAATACGGCGGGCGCGATCGCTGCATCGGCCAGGTAAATTTTGAAACGCCCTTTGAGCACATCCTTGCCGTAACCGAATGGGGGTAGCCGGTAAATCAGATGGCAGGCTTCCAGCAATTCGATGAAATGCTGGGCGGTGGGGCGCTTGACCTCCAGGTTTTTTGACAGGTCGGTGATATTCAGCAAACCGCCGTCGTGCATGCAGAGGTAGAGGAAGGTATGCTCGAGGTCGAGAACCCGGCGCACCCCAAACAGCGCGGTCATATCGCGTTTGAGCGCCTTGTCGATGATGTCTTCGCGCAGCAGGCGCTGGGCCTGGGTGATGCTTTCTACTTGCGCGGTTTGCGGGAAACCGCCGCGAATCAGATACTCGTGGAAATGACCGACATAGGGCGCGGCGATTTCTTGCGCCCGGTAAAATTGCGGCGGCGTCCAGTCGAACAGCTCTGTCAGGCTTTTTAACGGAGGCAATGCCGGCAGTTGGACCTGTTTGATTTGCAGGTATTCGTAAAACGATAGCGTGGTCAGCCGGATAGTATGCCAACGGCCGACGCCGGACTCCTGATCCGCTTCGACCAAAGGCATCGCCGAACCGGTAAAGACAATGCGGCGCTGTTTGTTGAAATCGATCTGATGTTTAACCCAAGTGCCCCAATCTCGGATAAACTGGGCTTCGTCGAGAAACAGATATTCAGGTCCATCGACACGCGGCTCACGCTCACGCCAGGCCTCCAGCACCGCTTCAATGCCGGCGAGCTTCAGTACGGGGTGATCGAAGGTAGCGTAGAGAATATTGGCGGCAGCGATGCCTTGTTTCAGTAGCGCGTCGATTTGTTGTTGCAGCAATGTCGTTTTACCGACTTGGCGTGCCCCGGACAACAGGATGGCGCGATGTACTGGCGGGCTGGCCACCCAACGGTTTAACTGCCGCCAAGCCGCACGCTGCCATCCCGGCAAATCGGCTATAGACTCACCGCGCCACCAAGGGTTGAATTGGGCCAATACCGCAATCAGCTCTTCTTTTGATACCTTCATCCGCAGATATTAGCATTTTTACGACATTATTGTCATGTATAGATAGCAATAAAATGTTTTTTTGGAAAAAATAGCTTCATATCCAATTTTTGAGATCGGTATCATTCAGCAGATAGGAGGAGCTCAACAATTTGGGCCTGGATGAGGATCGATCAAACAGAAATAACCTTAAAGGATTTCACCGGTGGCCTCTTTAGCTTTTTCCTTTTACATTATTGATCCGGCCCCATGAAGTCTCAACTCCGTTCGGGCTAAGCTTGTCGAAGCTCCCGAATGACTGGCCTTTCGACAGGCTCAAGGCGAACGGCTTCAAACTTTTAAGGGCCGGATCAATATATGGTTGGACTGCACCCTAACTGAGGTCAGCGTGTGTCAAAGCGATCCAAATCCATCACTTTGGCCCAAGCATCGGCAAAGTCCTGCACGAACTTGTCTTTGGCGTCGTCCGAGGCATAGACTTCCGCCACCGCACGCAACTCGGAATTCGAGCCGAAGATCAGGTCGACCGGCGTCGCCGTCCATTTGAGCTGGTCGGTAGCGCGGTCTCGGCCTTCGTAAATGCCTTCGGTTGCCGACTTGGTCCATTGTGTCGACATATCGAGTAGGTTCGCAAAGAAGTCATTGGTTAAAGTGCCAGGCTGGCTGGTGAATACGCCGTGTTTCGAATGGCCGGCGTTCGCATCCAGCGCCCGCATGCCACCGACCAACACCGTCATTTCGGGCACGCTCAAGGTCAGGAAATCCGCCCGCTCGACCAGCATTTCCGCAGGCGAGTGAGCATTACCCTTGACGAAATAATTGCGGAAACCGTCGGCTTTGGGTTCCAAAACCTCGAAAGACTTGGCATCGGTTTGTTCCTGCGAGGCATCCATCCGCCCCGGCTTGAACGGCACCTGTACCTTGACGCCAGCCTTCTTGGCAGCTTCTTCCACTGCGGCGGAACCGCCCAGCACGATCACGTCGGCGAGCGATACTTTCTTGCCGCCTTTCAATGAGCGGTTAAAGTCGTTCCGGATGGATTCTAGACGAGCCAGCACTTTGGACAGTTCGGCGGGATCGTTGACCTCCCAATCTTTTTGCGGAGCCAGGCGAATCCGCGCGCCGTTAGCACCGCCGCGCATATCGGTACCACGGAAGGTCGCTGCGGAAGCCCAGGCGGTTCTGACCAATTCAGGTATTGTCAAACCCGAGGCCAAAATGGCCGACTTTAGCTTGACGACATCCTTGGCGTCAATCAGCTTGTGGTCAGCCTTGGGAACCGGATCCTGCCAGATAAAGTCTTCGGCCGGCACTTCGGCGCCGACGTAGCGAGCTTTGGGTCCCATATCGCGGTGGGTCAACTTGAACCACGCCTTGGCAAACGCCAGCTCGAATTCCTTGGGATTATCGAGAAAGCGCTTGGAGATTTTTTGATACTCGGGATCCATTTTCAAAGCGATATCGGTCGTAAACATGATCGGCACATGGCGCTTATTGGGGTCGTGCGCATCCGGGACGAAGTTTGCGCCTTGGCCGTTTTTGGGAATCCATTGCGTCGCGCCGGCCGGGCTCTTGGTGGTTTCCCAGTCGAACGCATACAACCAGGTCAGATATTCATGGGTCCAGCGGGCCGGATTGGTCGTCCATGCCCCCTCCAGGCCACTACTGACCGTATCCACGCCATGGCCGCTGCCGCATTTGTTGGCCCAGCCCAAGCCTTGCTCTTCAATGCCGGCGGCGGCCGGTTCCTTGCCGACGCATTCGCCCGGCTTATGCGCGCCGTGGGCCTTGCCGAAGGTGTGGCCGCCGGCGATCAACGCCACTGTTTCCTCGTCGTTCATCGCCATGCGGCCGAAGGCTTCGCGGATATGCTTGGCCGCCGCCAACGGGTCGGGGTTGCCGCCCGGCCCTTCCGGGTTGACGTAGATCAGCCCCATTTGTACCGCGGCCAAGGGCTTGGCCAGCCCCCCTTTTTCATCGTGGCGCTCGTCGCCGAGAAATTTCTTTTCCGAGCCCCAATTGACGGCCTCGGCTTCCCAGTCGTCAGCCCGACCGCCGGCAAAGCCGATGGTTTTAAAACCCATGTCTTCCAAGGCCACATTGCCGGCCAATACCATCAAATCGGCCCAGGACAGCTTGGCGCCGTATTTTTGTTTGACTGGCCACAACAAACGCCGAGCTTTATCCAGGTTGACGTTATCCGGCCAGCTATTGAGCGGCTCGAAGCGTTGCTGCCCGCCCGAGGCACCGCCGCGTCCGTCGAAGATGCGGTATACGCCGGCACTGTGCCAGGCCATACGAATGAAAAACGGCCCGTAATTGCCGTAGTCCGCCGGCCACCAGGACTGGGAGGTATGCAAGACGCCCGCGATGTCTTTTTTTACCGCTTTCAGGTCCAGGGTTTTGAATTGTTCGGCATAGTTGAACGCCTTGCCCAGCGGGTTGGACTCGGCCGAGTTCTGTCGCAGTGGTTTCAGATCCAGTTGTTCCGGCCACCAGAAGCTGTTGGTCGTCGGCTGCATCTCGGCCAATGCCGGCGTAGTCGTCAATACGGCTGAAATGGCCACCGCCAACGCAGAAGCCAAAATAATTTTATTAGATTTCATGTTGCACCTCTGATCCTGGTTGTGGGTACATAAAAAAAGCAGGCCGTTGAGTTAATCAGTATAAATGCCGGCAGCGAGTAGAGCCATGACTTTGTGCAACTCCAGCGCCACGAAGTGCCGAGCACAACACTTGTCGACTCCGCCATGAATCACGCGCTCTCGGTTACGGTGCTCTGCAACCTTCGCCTGCGGCTCATCGCCCCACTGATTCCCGCGCCGAAATCGAGGTCTATCAAATGCCAATCGGATGGCTTTCCGCAATCCTTCGGCAAACCCAGAAATTTCGCTAGACTGCCCGGGGTTGTCTCGATCGATGCAACGCCGATACCGATGCCTGAACCAACCGCCTTGGCCAAGCTTTCCTTGCGCGTCCAAAAACGGTAAAACGCCGCAGCACGCTCTGCGGGCGACAGAGTCAGCCAATATTCCAATTCATTCGGCGCCAGGATTTCCCCGGCCAAACTTTCCGGGTCGTGGCGTGGATCCCACACCTCGATATCCACGCCCAGCTCGCGCGGACCCGCCGCCAGCAACATCCAGTCGCCGGAATGCGACAGATTGAAACGCAAGGCATGGGGGCCGCCGCTCGCATCCAGCAGAAACGGCTTGCCCAAAGTCTGACGGCCGAAGCATACCGCTTGCGGCGCAATACCGAGATAATGGCCCAGCAGCAAGCGTACCTTTCCGTGGCAAACCGCGTAACGGCGCCGGTGCAACTCGCGAACGAAACGCTGCGCGGTTTGCCGTTCCGACTCCGACAGCCAACTCCAATACTGTCGGTATTCGGCTTCTTCGGCCTGCAAAGACTCGAACCAAACGTCGGTTTCGTCCACCGTCAGAAACGGTTTACCGGCCACCAGCATCATCACCCCGCCGTTGAAAATCCTGCAACACCGCATAACAAACCGGGGTCAGCAACAGGCTGGCGAACATGCCGAACAGCAAGCCGGACGCCAATGACAATGTCATCGGCACCAGGAATTGCGCCTGCTCGCTTGTTTCCAGCAGCGTCGGCAGGAAACCGGCAAAGTTGGTGAGGAAGGCCAAAAAGATCGGCCGGAAACGCGCCGAACAGGCATCGGCGATCAGCGTCAAGCGATTAACCACACGCCTTTCGTGTTCGTGTATGTAATCCAGCAACACCATGCTGTCGTTGACCACGACGCCGCTGGCCGCGATCATGCCGACCAGAGACTCCATCGACAACGGCATGCCCAGCGCGGCATGCGCCAGCACCGCGCCGCACCAGGCCATCGGCGCCGCCAGCAAAAACACCAAAGGCAGCGCATAGGAACGGAACGCCACTGCGATAATAGCATAAATCACGCACAAGGCAATCGCGGTATTGCGGCCCAGAGCCCTCAAGGTTTGTTGCTGTTCCAGGCGTTCGCGGCCCAGATCGGCGTTCAGGCCGCTGAACCGGCTTTGCAGGTCCGGCAACACTCGCTGCTCCAGGTCGGTATAAATCCGATTCAAATCGGCTTGGGCCGGATCGACCCGCGCCGCGACCTCCAAAACCCGTTGCCGGTCGCGCCGGGTCATTTGCGCCACGCCCGGCTCGAATTCCAGCTTGGCCACCTGCGACAACGCGGTGTTTTTGCCGTCCGGCAACGCCACCGGCAAGGTATACAAATCACCCAACGCGCGACGCTGCACGAGCGGCAAGCGCACCATGACTTTGACCTCGCTGCGACCGCGCTGAAAACGCTGCGCTTCGACACCGTAATAAGCATGGCGCACCTGTTCGGCCAGGTCGGCCGTTTTCAGGCCCATCGCCTCGCCGGCCGCGGTCAATTGCAAACGCAGTTGCGGCTTGCCGGCGATATTGGAATCCAGTACGTCGTAAACGCCGGGATAGGCCGCCAATCGCTGCTTCAACGCCGCGCCGGCCGCGCGTAGCACCCGCGAATCGTCGGCGGACAAATTCAACACGATGTCATACGGCACATCACCTTCGCGGACGATGAAGTCAAGCCGCGCCACACCAAGCTCGCCGATGCGCCGCCGCCATTCACGCACGAAATCGTCGACTTTGATGCGTTGCCTGGCCGCGTTGGACAATTCCAGCCACAGCCCGGCTTCCTGCTCCCAAATCAGAGTCTCCTGCCCTATCAGCAAATTAAAACCAGGGTCGGCCCGCTCCAGCTCGTCGCGGTAATCCAGCAAGGCCTTTTCCACCCGTTCCGCCAGGCGCTTGGTTTGCGCCGGCGCGGTGCCGGGCGGCACGGTCAAGCGAGCCCAGAACGCATCCTTGCTGATGTCCGGATTCATCGCCTTGCGCACGTGGCCGCCGGCGTAGAACCCTCCAGTCAACAGCAACAAGGCCACGAACAGCGATAATACCAGGTAGCGCCAGTCCAGGGCTTTTTCCAGCAGCGGCCGGTAACGGCCAGCGACCCAGCTTTCCAACGACCGATTCATACGCTCGCGCCAGCGCGCCAATTTCGCGTTGTCCACGGAATCCGCCGCCGGTACCGCCAGATGTGACGGCAAAATCAAAAGTGCTTCCGCCAACGAAAACACCAAAGTCAAAATCATCACCCAGACGATGGGCCGCATCATCGCCCCGCTCCAGCCCGGCAGAAACAAGCCGGGCAGGAACGCCGCCACCGCAATCGCAATCGACAGCAACACCGGCAGCGCCACCTTGCCGGCGCCAATCGCGGCGGCGCGTAGCGGATCGGCGCCCGGCTTTTGTTGTTCGCTGTGCACGCTTTCGCCGATGATGATGGCGTCGTCCACCAGAATGCCCATCGCCAGCAAAAAGCCGAACAGCGACAACATGTTCAACGATAATCCCAGCAGCGGCATCCACCACAAGGTGCCGAGCACCGAGGTCAAAATCCCCATTCCAGCCCACCAGGCCACCCGAGCGCGCAAAAACAGCGTCAACACCAGCCAGACCAGAATGAAACCGCTCAAGCCGTCTTCCAGCAGAGTATCGACGCGCTGATCGAAGGCGATGGAATCGTCCCACCAGGTTTTCAAGCGCAAACCCGGCGGCAACGTCGATTGCGCGTGCGCCACGTATTCCCGCACGGCCTGAGCGACGGCGATGCCGCCGGCTTCGGCGTGAATCTCCCAACCCTGTGCCGGCAGACCGTCGTGGCGCCATTGCAACACTTTTTCGCCCAGGCCGTCGTTGACCGTCGCCACGTCGCCGACCGTCACCGTGCCGCCGTCGGCCAAATTGAGTAACGGCAATGCGGTCACCGTGTCGCCGCTAACCGCCCCCGCCCGCACGTGCAATAGCAAATCGCCGGTCGGCGTCTTGACCGGGCCTGCGGCCAATACCGGCGAAGCCCGCCGGATAGCCGCCGCCACTTGTTCCAGCGTCAGGCCGTATTGCCGCAAACGCTCGGCGCGCACCTCCACGCCGATTTCGTACTGCATGCGGCCGTAATCGACCGCCTGCGTCACGCCGGGCAGGGCCGACAATTCGGCGCGGATCCGTTCGCCCAGGTCTTTGAGGCGCAACGGATCGACATCGCCGTACAAAGCCACCCAGATCACCCCGTCGTCGCCGTCGCGCTGCGCCGCGCGCACGTCGATTTTTTCCACCGCCGCCGGCAAACGGGTCAAGGCGTCGATACGGCCGCGCGCCGCGCTCATCACCCCATCGCGTTCGTGGCCCGGCAAGACGCTGACATTGATCTGGCATTCGCCCTCGAACACGCCGGTATCCAGATGCTCGATGCCGGGCACATCGTGTATCGCCTCTTCCAGCGGGATACATAATGCGGCTTCCACGTTCTCCGGCCCGGCGCCGGGATAGATCGCGACGATTTCGAAGCGGCCGGGGCTGAAGCGCGGATAAACATCGCGTTCAAGCGTCAACAAACCGCTCAGACCGCCGAGCCAGATCAACAGCATCAAAAGATTGGCCGCGACCGGATTGGTGGCGAACCAGGCCAAAGGCGAGCGCGAACGAAAAACTGGCAATTTCATGGTGCCTCCCCTACAGCAAGGCGTCGGCCGCTTCGACGACGACCTTCTGCCCGGAAACCGGCGTTTCGATACCGGACACCACCACCCGTTCGCCGGCCTGCAAGCCGCCGCCGACCCAAACCCGGTCCGCATCGCTACGCAGCACCTGCAAACGGCGAACTTCCAGTTTGCCATCGGCATCGACCAGCACCGCCTCCTGGGCCGCATTCAACGCGCCGCGCGGCAATTCGATCACGCCGTCCAACTCCTTGCCTTCGATTTCCGCCGTCAAAAAGGTGCCGGGCAACAAGGCCGGCGTGCGTTCCGGAGCATCCAGACGCGCGACCCAATATTCCAGTCCCGTGGCCTGATCGATGATGCCCTCGCGGCGCACGATCACCGCCTCGCGCCGCACGGTTTCCAAGCCGCGTTCGGCGGTCAATACCACCTTGGGGCGATTCGCCTTGCTTGCGTTGGGTTCCAGCAAGTAGCCGATCTGCGCCTGGCTCAACGGTAAGCGCACCTCGGCGGCATCGTCGGCGTAAATTCGACCCAACACCTTGCCCATTTCGGCCAGTTGCCCGACGCCGGTCGATTTCTCCTTGATCCGGCCGTTGAACGGCGCGCGGATCTCGCAGCGGCTCAGATGCAGTTTGGCGTCGGCCAGTTCGGCTTCCGCCTGTTTCAGTCTGGCCTTGGCTTCCTGCACCTGCGGTTCGTGCAGCGACAGCGGCGTCGGCGCGCCTTGCCCCAGCACCTTCCATTCCCGTTGCGCCTGTTGCGCCGCCGCCTGTTCTTCCGCCAGTTTACGCTTGGCTTCGGCCAGTTGCGTCTCGGCGCGCACCACGGCCAATTGGTATTCGTGTGCCGCCACTTTGGCCAGCACCTCGCCGGCCTTGAAGCGCCCTCCGACCACGAAACTGTCGTGCAAGGCCTCCACCCTACCCCGCACCTCGGCGGTCAAATCGATCTCCCGCACCGGCTGCAACACGCCCTGGCTGCGAACCGGCACGCGCAGGCGCCGCGCTTGCGCGCTCAACACTTTGACGACAGGCACGGCTTCGTCCCGATGCGTCGATTCCGGCGCCGATCCCTCAGCCAACAACCAAGCGCAGATACCAGCCGCCAGCACGACCAAAACCGGCAAGACGACACGCCATCGTGCCGCCGTCATACGCCGCCGCCCAGAGCCAAATACAAGTCCAGCCGGTTATTCAACAATTTAAGCCGAGCGTCCAGCAGCGCGGTTTGCGCGATCAGAGTGCTGCGGTAGCTATCCAGTAAAGTCAAAATATCCACGGTGCCGTTTCGGTAGGAATAAATCGCCAGCGCGCGGCTGGTTTCGGTTTGTTTGACGGTAGTGGCCAATGCCTGTTCACGGCCGCGCAGCCAAGTCTCGGCGGCCAGACTTTGCTCGACCTCACGCAAGGCCTGCAACACGGTTTCACGGTAAGAGTGAAGAGCCTCGTCGCTTTGCGCCGCCCGCAGGTCGATGTCGGCTTGCAGCCTGTCGCCGGCGTACAAAGGTTGGGTCAACCCCAAGGCCAAGTTCCAGGCCGCCGAGCGCGGATCGCTCAAATCGGCCAATGTGTTGCCCAGGCTGCCGCCCGAGGCCGCCAGGGTCACGCGCGGCAACAATGCCTTGCGGGCGCTGCTCAAGCGCTGGTCCTGGGCGCGCAAGCGGGCGAATGCGGCCACGATATCCGGTCGGCGGCTCAATAATTCGGCAGGCAAGCCGGCCGGCATCGCCGCCGGCAATTCGGGCAGTTGGCCGCAACGCTCGACGCTCCCGGCCGGATATTGCCCCAGCAACACTTCCAGCCGCCGCTGCGCAAGCTGAACTTGGTTGGTCGCATCGTCTAGCTCGGCACGGGCATCGCTGAGATCGGTCAGCGCCAGGCTCAAATCCAGACCTTGCGCCAAGCCCAAATTGAAGCGGCCTTGCAGTAATTCAACCAAGGCGCCCCGGTCGTCGATGGAAGACTGCACGACGGTCACCCGCTGGCGGGCTTCGGCCAGTTCGAAGCAAGTCTGCGCGGTGCGCGCCGCCAGCGACAAGGCCGCCCCGCGCCAATCGGTCTCGGCGGCATCGGCGGTCAACTCGGCGGCTCGACGAGCATCGCCGATGCGGCCCCAGACGTCCAATTCCCAACTGAAATTGAAAGGCACGGCCCAGAGATTGCCGTCAGCTAAATAGGCCCGCGCGTGGCGGCCGGCGTCGGCGTGCTGAAATTCCGGCGCCAGATCGACTTGCGGCTTAGCCGCAGCACCTTCGATGCGCGCCAACGCGCGGGCTTGCGGAATGCGCGCGGCAGTGGCCTTCAAGTCGTTATTGCCGTCCAGCGCCGCCGCGACAAGGACTTTGAGGTCGTCATAGTTAAAGCTCGCAAGCCAGGCCGACACTTCGGCCCGATAGCCATCGGCGGGGCGTGCCATCCAGGCCGATGGCAACCCCACGGCGTCCTTGACCGGATCGCGTTCCGGGACTTCGACGCAGGCGGCGGTCAGTAGGATGGGCAAACTCCAAACCAAACCGAACCAAAGCCTTCCAATACTCATCGAATTTTTATTACGCTCATCTCTGAGCATTTGCCTTCCCTTGCAATAGCGCAACAATATCGGCGATGAAATCCGCATCGCGCACGATGCCGGCATGATCACTGTCGACCCGCGCCGAACCCAGCACGCGGTTGTCGCAGGCCTGCTCCAGAATGGCTTGCGCCAACTCCGCCGCATCGCCGGCCGCGCGCGACCACCAGCAATACATGCCGGCGCGGACGGGCTCGATACGGTAATGCTCGCTCAACTCGGTCAGGTGTTGCATGATCGCCAGGCCATTTTGCAAATCCAGCAATTTTACCCACTCTCCCGCCGGATGCGTAGCACCGATGGATTCCGGCAGTTTTGCCAGCGAATCCGGCTCCACGTCCGCCAGCTCCGGCGCCATGTCGCGCAATAGTTCCCGCAGATTGTCGCCATCGTCCTCTGCTTCTTCATCATTTTCGAAACCGGGCACAAAGCAATCGGCCAAGCCTAAGAATCCGATCTCGCGGCCGGCCTGTTCCAAGGTGCGCGCAATGCTCAAAGCCAATGCGCCGCCCAGCGACCAGCCCAGCAAATGAATCGGACCTTGCGGCTGGCTTTGCGCAATCGCATCGGCATAATCGCGTGCCATGTTTTCCAGCGAAGCGTCGCGCCAATTCGCATCCAGAAAGCTGCGGCACAACAGGCCGACCACCGGCCGCTGTCCGGCCAGCGCGCGGGCCAGCGGGTAATAGCCGAATACCGCGCCGCCGGCAGGATGCAAACAAAACAGCGGCGGCAACGGACCGGCGGCATGGTTCAGAGCCACCAGCGGCGACAAGGATGTTGACTTATTTTGCGCCGCCAGAGCAGCGATGGTCGGCTGCTGCAACAAACGGCTGAGCGGCAAATCCCATCCCAGCTCGCGGTTGATCGTCGATAGCAAACGCAAAGCCAGCAAAGAATGCCCGCCCAGTTCGAAGAAATTATCCTCGATGCCGACCGTTTCCAGGCCGAGCACTTCTTGCCAGATTTGTACCAGTTGCCGCTCGGTGTCGTTGCGCGGTTCGATGCGGCTTTGGCCGATCCGCTCCGGCTCCGGCAGCGCCTTGCGGTCCAGTTTGCCGTTGGGCAGTTTGGGTAACTCGGGCAGCACGACGATCTGCGCCGGAACCATGTAGCCCGGCAACTGCCGGCTCAGGGCGCTGCGCAGTTCGTCGCCGTCGATTTGTCCTTGATCTCCCACCGCGTAACCCAACAATCGCCCGCCGGCGCCGACTTTAGCCGCCGCTTCGCGCACGCCGGGCTTGGCCAGCAAGGCATTCTCGATTTCGCCCAGTTCGATCCGAAAGCCGCGCAGTTTGATTTGCTCATCGACTCGACCCAGGTAGTCGATGCTGCCATCGGCGCGCTGCCGCACCCGGTCACCGGTGCGGTACATGCGCTGGCCGTCGCCAACGAACGGGTCGGGCAAGAAGCGTTCACCGGTTTGTCCCGGCCGGTGCCAATAGCCCTGCGCCAAGCCCAGGCCGCCGATGTACAGTTCGCCGGCCACGCCAACCGGTAATGGATTCAGGTCGGCATCCAGCACGTAAGCGGTGCGGGCCCCGATGCACTGACCGATCGAGGCGTAGATACCGCTGCATTCGATGTCGGCTTGCCAAGCCAGTGGAGTTATGACACATTCGGTGGGACCATAGGCGTTGAATAAACGCTCGGGGCGCAAGCGGCTTTGAATCAAGGCCAGGCTGTTCTGTGGCAGGGCTTCGCCGCCGACAGTGCAACCGGTCAATGTGGGTGCTTGTTCCGGGTTTTCGAGCTGGCGGGCCAGTTCGGCCAGATAGGCCGGCGATACGTCGATACGACTAATCGCATGATCCCGAATGGCTTGCAGGGTCCGGTCGACGCTCCACTGTGCCGGATCGCCCATGACCAGCGTGGCGCCACGCAACAGCGGCACCGCCCATTGTTCAATGGCGGCATCGAAGCTGAACGAGGCAAAGTGAAGACAGGTTTCTTGCGCCTGCAAGGCATACAGCTCCGCCATCGCTTCGCAATGCATGGCCAGCGGGCCGTGAGCGACAACGACGCCCTTGGGCTGGCCGGTGGAACCGGAGGTGTAGATCAGATAGGCTGGCGTTTCCGGGTGTAACGCCACGTCGGGCGGCATATCGGGATAGGCGGACAAGTCGAGTTGGGCGAGGTCTATCCGTTTGACTGCATTGACCGCATCCACCCTGCCGATCGTCGCCTCACAACCGATCAGCCATTCGGCGCCGGCATCGTCCAGCATGTAGCGCAAACGCTCACCCGGATACTCGGGGTCCAGGGCCAGAAACGCCGCGCCGCATTGCCACACCGCCAGACAGGCAACCAGCATCTCCACCGAACGCGGCAGGCTCAAAGCCGCCACCGCGCCGGGACGCAGGCCTTGATCCAATAAATAATGCGACAAACGATTGGCCTGACTGTGCAGCTCGGCGTAACTCGTCCGCTCCGCGTCGGCTATCAGCGCAACCGCAGCGGGCCGGGTTTGGGCCTGGCGGCGGATTAACGATGGCAACAATTTTCCGGGATAAAATTGCGCAACAGATAACGTATCGATAAACGCGGCCTCTCCCAAGCCAAGCGCGCCGATACAAATATCCGGCTGCTTAGTCATTTCCAGCAGCAAATGACGCAAACCGTTCGCCATCCGTCGCATATCGTCTGCGCCGAAATACGCACAGGCATAATCGAAGCCGATTTCCAAGCGCTTGCCGACGGTCACGTCCAGCGTCAACGCATAATTGGTCACGTCGCGCTGACTCAGATTGCCGATACGCAGGTCGTCGTTGGTCTGGCGCAAGGCCGCATCGACCGGGTAATTCTCGAATACCACCAACGTATCGAATAACTCGCCGCTACCGGTTCCGGACCAACGTTGCACGTCGTACAACGGCAAATATTCGTGCTCGCGCATCTGCAAATTGGCGATTTGCAATTCGCGCAGCCAATCCGCCACCGGCTTGTCCGGCTCGATGCGGACTGCAACCGGCAAGGTGTTGATGAACAAACCTAAAATATTTTCCGCGCCAGGCAAATCGCCGGGTCGTCCGGCCACGGTGGTGCCGAACACAGGGGTTCGGAGACCGGTGTAATGCGCCAACAATAGTGCCAAGGCACCTTGCACCAAGGTATTCAAGGTCAAATGCTGCCGTTGTACAAAGGCCTGCAAGCCCTCGGTTTCGGCATCCGACAGCTTGCATTCAACATAAGCGTTGCCATGTTGTCCCGGCGCAGCCAAACAATTCGCCAACAGGCACGGTTCACGAACTTCGCGTAAATTTTCCCGCCAAAAGGCTTCTCCAGCTTTCCTGTCTCTGGCTGCCAGCCAGGCGATGTAATCGCGGTAACGGCCTGTTTTTACCCGAGTTGCTGACTTTCCTTCGTATACTGTCATGACTTCGGCAAAAAATAGCGAGTTGCTCCATCCGTCCAGCAACAAATGATGGTTGGTCCAAATCAGATGCGTCCGCCGTTCGGGCAAACTGACCAACGTTAAACGCTGCAGCGGCGGACGAGCCAGATCGAAGCCGTGCGTGTAATCGGCTTGCGCCAACGCGGTCAACTCGTCTTCGATAAATGCCCCCCTCCCCCAATCGAGACAAGAAACCGGTATCTTCGCCTCACGCCATACGACTTGTAACGACGCATCGCCCTGCCAGAAAAATCCGCTACGCAGAATCTCGTGCCGGTTGGACACCTCTCGCCAGGCTTGAATAAAACGTGGCACATCCAAACCCGTCAAATTCAGCACCAACTGAGTGACATAGAGATTGGCTTCCGGTTCGCGTAGCGCATGAAACAGTATCCCCTGCTGCATGGGCGAGAGCGGGTAGACATCTTCGATCTGGGCGTGCGGGATCGGCAGCGCGTCGAGCTGGGCTTGGCTGAGGTTGGCCAGCGGCACGTCGCTCGGGGTTAATGTCGGTTCCGCTTGCAGGCAATGGTCGAGCAATCGGTTTAAGTGCAGCTGGTAGCGTTCGAGCAGGGTTTTGATCGTGTCGGCTTGGTAGCGCTCGCGGCTGTAGCTCCAGTGCAGGCGCAATTGGCCCTGGTAGATTTCGCCGTTGATTTCCAGTTCGTAGGCCAAGGGCGTCTGCGGGTCGCGTTCGTCGCCGCTGTCTTCGGCGGCCGGTTGCAACAGGGCGTCGTCGCTGAAGCTGCTGTCGAGTTGGCCGAGGTAGTTGAACAAGACTCTGGGCCTGGCTGGGTTGACGGAGGCTTCGTGCCGCGCGTCCGCTGGGTGTTGGTTGGTCGGGCTCAGGTAATGCAATACGCCGTAGCCCAAGCCGCGATCCGGCACTCGGCGCAGTTGTTCCTTGACGGTTTTGACGGTGTCGACCTCGCTCGTTTGCGGACTGAGTTTGACCGGGTACAGGCTGGTGAACCAGCCGACCGTGCGGCTCAGGTCGAGAGCGGCTTGCGGATTATCGCTCGGCATGAGCTCGGCTTCGCGGCCGTGGCCTTCCAGAGCGACGGCAATGTCGGTTTGCCGGGTCCATTCGCACAGGGTCTGCGCCAGGGCCGCCAGCAGCAGTTCCTGAATGCGGGTGCGGTAGGCCGGATTGGCGTCGTGCAGGAGCTGGCGGCTGCGCTCGGCGCTCAGGGTCAGGGTCTGGCTGACGCGGTCGCGGGCTTCGGCCCGGCCTTGCGGGTGGTCGCAGGGCCAGTTGCAAAGGCTTGTGTCGGTTTGGCTTTGGTCTTCGCCTTGCGCCTGCCAGTAGCCGCGTTGGGCTTGCAGGCCCGGGCTTTGGGCATAGTTTTGCAATGC